>CALUFC010000029.1 GCA_944319885.1 uncultured Coriobacteriaceae bacterium | reverse complement strand
TTGTTGACGATGTACTGCCAGCACATGCCGTCGCAGTCCTCTTCCTGGACGGAGCCCACGACCATGATCTTGTAGCCTTCGGGGATGAGGCCCATGTCCTTCATCATCTTCGCGGCGTAGGTAGCGCTGGCCATGCCGCCCTCCTGGTCTGAGCCGCCGCGACCGTAAATGATATCGTCGGTCTCGTAGCCCTCGTAGGGATCGGCCTCCCAGTTGTCGCGGTTGCCGATGCCCACGGTGTCGATGTGGGAGTCGATGGCGATGATCTTGTCGCCCTCGCCCATCCAGCCGATGACGTTGCCCAGACCGTCGACCTCGACCTTGTCGAAGCCCAGCTTCTCCATCTCGGCCTTGATGCAGGCGACGACCTCGCCCTCCTCGCAGGACTCAGACGGGTGCGAGATCATCGCGCGGAGAAACGCCGTCATGTCGGGGCCATACGCCGCCGCCGCGCTCTTGATCGCATCGAAATCCAATTCCTTAGCCATGGTTCCTATCCTCTCTCTTACACATTGAAACCCTTACGGATGCGGAGGGGCATAGCCCTCCGTGCTCAGACAGATCCTCGCGAGTTTCGCTCGCTGCGGAACTGCGCGCGGAGGACTATGCCCCTCCGCTACCGCCTTATCTTTCTTGTCGAACACGACGGAAAGCCACTTCAGGCGTCTGGCGCATCGTCCATCGCGAGTTCCGCAGCGAGCGAAGCTCGCGAGGACTGCTCGAGCAGGGGGCGATGCGCCAGGCGCCCCCGAGGCGGCTACTCCGCCGGGTAGGCCCCGTCCCAGACGACCCTGCGGTAGTTCACCGGGTCGGTGTCGCCCTCGGTGGAGAAGAGCAGCACCTGGCTGTTCTTGTCGAGGCCCAGCTCATCGCGCAGCTCAGCGTAGTCTGGGTCGGTCATGATGGCATCGATGACGCCCATGCCCACGGCGCCGGACTCGCCGGAGGTGACGGCGGGATCGCCCTTGACGGGCGCAGCCAGGCGACGCATGCCGTTGGCAGCCACCCAGTCCGGGCAGGAGACGAAGGCGTCAGCGTGATTGCGCAGAATGTCCCAGCCGAGCGTGTTGGGCTCGCCGCACGCAAGGCCGGCCATGATGGTCTGAAGGTCGCCGCCCACGATGCGCGGGTCGCCGTCCGCGGCAAGAGCACCCTGATAGAGGCAGTCGGCAGCGCCGGCCTCCATGATCACGAACTTGGGCGGGCACGTGGGGAAGAGATTGGCGAAGTAGCCCACCATCGCACTCGCGAGCGAACCCACGCCGGCCTGGATGAAGACGTGCGTCGGGCGGTTTACCTCGACGGCGCGCAGCTGCTCTGCAGCCTCCGCGGCCATGGTGCCGTAGCCCTGCATGATCCAGGACGGGATCTCCTCGTAGCCCTCCCAGGCGGTATCCTGCACTACGACGCCGTGCTCGGTCCGGGCGGCCTCCGCGGCGGCCATGCGGACGCACTCGTCGTAGTTGACGTCCTCGATCGTGACCTCGGCGCCCTCGGCGGCGATGTTGTCGAAGCGGCTCTTCACGCTACCCTTGGGCATGTGCACGACGGCCCTCTGGCCGAGCTTGTTGGCGGCCCAGGCCACGCCGCGGCCGTGGTTGCCGTCCGTGGCGGTGAAGAAGGTGGCCTGGCCGAAATCCTCGCGAAACTGCTCGGAGGTAAGGTAGTTATAGGTCATCTCGGAGACGTCGCGGCCCATCTCCTGCGCGATGTAGCGAGCCATGGCGAAGGAGCCGCCCAGGACCTTGAAGGCATTGAGGCCGAAACGGTAGGACTCGTCCTTGACGAAGAGGCCGCCGAGACCCAAGCGCGCGGCCATGCCGTCGAGTTTGGCCAAAGGAGTCACGCTGTACTGCGGGAAGCTCTCGTGGAAGGCGCGCGCTGCGCGGACGTGCTCGAGCGACATGATAGAGAGGTGCTTGTCGTCGCTTTTCTCCATCGCGTTGGCAACCCACTGAATAGATCCCACGGTGACCTCCTTGGCTTCACGACCGGCGGCTGGCAAGCCCGATCTTGCCTGCTACTCCAGAACCAAAAGATTTGTTTGGAAAGCAGACTTTTTGTTTGACACTATGGTTGTACCATAGGAGGCGCAGGTTCGTACAGACTTTTTGTTAGGTAGCGCAAACGGTTTGTTTTTGTCGGTAAACGGCATATTACCCTGCAGTATTGTTGAGATTGCCGCGATATGGCAGGATGAACCAGACAAAAAGTTTGTTAGGTATGGCGAGCGCACCGGCGCTCAGCATCCAGGAGGTACACCGTGAACGCGCAGCAGATCGAGTTCTACCGCAGCCTCGCCCACGGGCTTGCCCTGCAGTTTGGCCCCAACTGCGAGGTTGTGGTGCATGACCTTGAAGCCGAGAATCTCGACCATTCCATCGTGGCGATTGAAAACGGGCATGTGAGCGGCCGCGCGCTGGGCGACGGTGCCTCGCACATCGTGCTCGAGGCAATCCACACCGACCCCGCCGCGCTGCACGACCGCGCACCCTATCTCACCAAGACCACCGACGGCAAGCTACTCAAATCGACCACGATCTTCATCCGCGACGACGCGGGCCGCGCGGTGGGCGTCCTCGCCATCAACTACGACATCACGCTCATGAGCGCGTTCGAGACCGTGCTTGCCTTGTTCACCGCTACCGACCAAAACGCCCCCAGCGAGCCCGAGCCCATCACGCGCAACATTGGCGACCTGCTGGAAGATCTGCTCAAAGAAAGCGAGCAGGTGGTGGGCAAACCGGCATCGCTCATGACGAAAGAGGAGCGCGTGCGCGCCATCGGGTACCTGGACCGTCGCGGCGCGTTTCTCATCAGCAAATCGAGCGAACGCGCCTGCGAGTTCTTCGGCATCTCCAAGTACTCGTTCTACGCCTACCTTAACGAGGCAAAGGCTGAAGACGGCGAGTAGAACGCATGACCCCATGAGCGCCGGGCCGACATCAAACGGGCGGTAACGCTATTCAGCCCGTTTGACGTGCCGTATTGCCTGCAGCGAACTCCCGTATCAGCGCAAGGCAATCTTCCACCGAGAGCGCGGCGACGGTAGCGTGCCGCATGAGCGCTTTGTCATTGGTAGCAAGGTAATCGGCGTGAGCGCGATGCGCTGCAGCGAGAACGAGGCAGTCCTCGAAATCGGGATGGATTCGCTGGTATTTCCGCGCGAGCCAAATATCAGACGCATCCATTCCCACCGCCGTAGCGATATCGGCCATGTTGGCAACGCAGGCGGTAGCGTACGTAGCGATCGCACGTGCCTGCCCTTCTGAAAGTTCGCCCTTCTCCGCCCGCGCTTGGCGCTTGAGCGACGCCCCGATCAGGTAGTACACGTCTTTTGCCGATCCTGCCGCGTAAAGCAGCTCGATTCCCATTCGCTCGCAGACGTCGATTAGTTCGCAAGCCTCGCGTGAGCACCGCCGCGCACCGTCAAACGCATCGAGCCAAACATTGGTGTCGAGCAGCACGCTAGAAGGAAGCGCCATCTAGCCCACCCTGCCCAGGCGCTCGTCATACCAAGCATCGCGAAGCTCGTCCCACGAGGGAATCTCCTCGGTACGCGTATCTGCAATTCCCAAGATATCCGCCGTATGCGCGTACAAGGAGCGCAGCTCGGCAGTGGCGGACATCTTGCGCGCCGCCTCATCAGAAATCATCGAAGCAGCATCGGAATCAACGATCGATCTGATAGAAGCAGCATCATCCCGGTGATCGACGGCATATTGCCAAAAGCCGCGTATCGCCGCAGATGGCGTATAGCCCAATCGCGCCAACACCGCGTCTCCAGCCTCTTTAAGACCACTATCGATGCGCGTGTTCATCTGCGTTTGTCGACCCCTGGGCACCATGACTGCCTCTGCCATATGCATCATTTCCCCTATGTCTGTATAGCAGTATAGCATATTGATAAATGCCGAGCTCGCGATGCGCAGGTAGCCATCGGGACATATCGCTCAATGTCGCCTCAATCTGTAGCAAAAAGGCCCGGGAGCAGCTCCCGGGCCCGTACGCGCTATAGGCAAAAGCCTACACCGTCATGCCGCCGTCGACCGCCAAGACCTCGCCCGTCACATACGACGCGAGGTCGCTCGCGAGGAACACGAAGGCGTTGGCCACATCCTCGGGCTGGCCCACGCGCCTGAGCGGAATGCCCGCCGCGATGGGGGCGATCATCTCCTCGGGCAGGCTCGCCACCATATCTGTGGCCGTAACGCCCGGCGCCACGGCGTTTACACGGATACCGCGCGGCCCCAGCTCGCGCGCGAGCGAGATGGTGACGCCGTTCACCGCGAACTTGGACATGGGGTAGGCAACGCCAGACGGCTGACCCATCTTACTCACCATCGAGCTCGTGTTGATGATGACGCCGCCCTCGCCGAGCACGCGCGACGCCGCCTGGCAGCCGTTGAGCACGCCCTTGATGTTGACGTCGATGATCTTGCTGAACTCATCGGGCGTGTAGTCGTCGAGCGGTGTGGACTGCGAGATGCCGGCGTTGTTGCACACGATATCGAGGCCGCCAAAGTGCTCTGCCACCTGACGGAAGGCTGCCTCGAGATCCGCCTCGCTCGTGACATCCGGCCAAATTGCCATCACGGGAGCTTCTGGATGCTCGGCGAGAATGCCGTCGAGGGCCTTCTGCGCGGTCTCCTCGCGGCTGCCGCACAGCGCCACGTTGGCGCCCTCCTGCAGAAAACGCTTGACGATGGCGAGGCCGATGCCGCGCGACCCTCCGGTTACCACGGCGGTCTTTCCCTTGAGTAGCATGGTGGTCCTTTCGTCGAAGTCGAACGTGAGATTCCTCTACCCTACCCAGCGAGCGACAAGAGGAACGCGGGGCTGCAGGGGCGCTCGACATAAGGTGCGACGTCACTCGGCGAACGCGCCGAGCTTGACAGGCGAATATGGGGTTGCTACGCGAGGTTTATGGTGATGCGGCAGCACCTAGAACCGGTCGCCCGCCGGCGACCACGTCCCAGCCAGGAAGTCGACGGGCTCGGTCGTCTCCTCTATCCGCACGCCGATTCGCTCGAGGAATCCCCGGTACTGCTCGCCCACGCCAAAGAACGGGTCCGTGTCCGCACTGCTCGGAATCCCCTTCTCCAGAAGGGCGAGGCACAGCTCGCGCTCGTCCTCCCACCGCTTGCCGCGCCGCCACACGTCATAGATGCGCGCGTCGGAGTTCGGAAGAATCCAGACTGTTCTGTCCTTCCTGTTGTGGAACCCAGCGCACTCCGCGATGCCGACGACGTGGATGCGCACAATCCCTCGGTCGTCCCTGTACTTCTTCTTGTCCCGCATGAACGATGTGCGGAACAGGCGTCCGTCGGCCGCAAACACGTCGCTCTTGTCCGGGTGCAGGTAGTGGCGACGCGCGACAAGAACCGACACGGCCGCAAGCACGGCAAACACGACGAACGCAGAGCCGCCGATCACGATGAACCACGTAATGTCCCGCCCCCCGTACTCGCCGCGCACCATGCCGCTGACGAAGGTCGCAACAACAATGATGAAAACGAGAAGAGAGACCCCGGCAAAGGCGACCACCCCGAGCGCCGTGCTGTCATGCGCGAAGGAGCGACCGAACGTCCAGGCAGCCTTTGCCGCGGCTTTCTCGTCGTCAGTCGGCTCGGCGATCTGCGCTGAGGCCCGGTTTGGATATGTGCGTACGTCTCCCATTGCCATCCGCCCTTCGCGGGTCGAGTGCCATCATCGCAGCCGGTCAGATCCGAACATTTACAAAGATAGCGCTTCTGTAGAGCGATTGGACTCATGCAGCGGTGAGCGATCCGTCATCCTCGCCGAATCATGACTGTCCGCCTCATCATCCAGGGGCGATGTTGTATACTTTTACTCAATAATTTTGACTCAATTTTTTTGAGTAAAATGAGGTGAGTAAAGATGCAATTCATCGGACGCAAGAGAGAGCAGGAGAGCATCCTCGCCCAATTCTCCTCCCCTACCCAGAGCGCAACGCTCGTCTATGGCAGACGTCGCGTCGGCAAGAGCGAGCTTATCCTCCATGCCATGCGTCAGGCAAGCGACGTTCGTACCATCTACTACGAGTGCCGCCAAACCACCGCCGAGAACAACACAAGAAACCTCTCCGAGGTCATCGCGGAGGCCTTTGAGATGCCTCCGCTCGCCTTCTCCGACGTCGAGGCCGCCTTGCACTTTGTCTTCGAGCGGGCGGCAAGCGAGAAGATCGTGCTCGCCATCGACGAGTACCCCTACCTCCGCGACGTCGTGAAGGGAATGGACAGCATCCTCCAGGTTCTTCTCGACGAGCATCGCGACCGCTCGCACCTCTCGCTCATCCTCTGCGG
>CALUFC010000028.1 GCA_944319885.1 uncultured Coriobacteriaceae bacterium | reverse complement strand
GGTGCCGACGTGCTGCCCAACCTCGAGCAGGACAACACCGACCGCAACCGCACCTCGCCGTTCGCCTTCACGGGCAACAAGTTCGAGTTCCGCGCCGTGGGTTCCGAGGCCAACCCGTCCGACTGCAACCTCGTGCTCGACACCGCCGTCGCCGAGGCGCTCAAGGAGTTCGCCGACGCGCTCGAGGGTACGCCCGAGGACGAGTTCCAGACCGCCGCGCTCGAATACTGCAAGAAGACGCTCAACGACCATCGACGCATCCTGTTCTCGGGCGATGGTTACTCCGATGAGTGGCAGGCCGAGGCAGAGCGCCGCGGGCTCGCCAATCTCCGCACCACTGCCGACGCGCTGCCCGCCATGGTGGCGCCCAAGAACATCGAGCTTTGGGAGAACATGGGCGTGCTCTCCGAGACCGAGGCGTTTAGCCGCTACGAGGTGAAGCTTGAGAAGTACAACAAGCTCATGAACATCGAGGCGACTACGATGATTCGCGAGGCGCGTCGTACCTATCGCCCGCAAATCACGGCGTATGCCACCAAGGTTGCCAAGGGTCTCGAGATCATCCACGCTGCTGGTGCCGAGGCCGCCATGCAGTGCGAGAAGAACACGCTCAACAAGCTGTGTGCCGGCATCACCGAGATCAATGAGGCGATCAAGGCGCTGGACGAGGTGCACGTGAAGGCCGAGGCGCTTATCGACTCGCAGGAGCAGGCGAATTGCTACGCCCATGAGGTTGCGCCCGCGATGCAGCGCCTGCGCACGGCGGTCGACGCGATGGAAGAGATCGTCGCTGCCGATTACTGGCCGGTTCCCACCTACGACGACATTCTGTTCTACGTGTAGGCCTGCTGTTGTTTTAATCTCAATCCAACGTCAAGCGCCCGAGCATTTTGCTCGGGCGCTTTTTAGAAACCAGTCAGTGAATCCCTGCTGCATGTCGCCCCGCTGGGACTTCATAATGGTGAGAAATCACGCTATCCATTGCGATAGTTGCGACGTTCGTTTTGGTGAAAGGACGAAGACGGCGGCAATTCACCCGCGCACTGCCCTGGCACGGGTGGTGGACGCGGTCCGAGCCGCTATGGAACGCACGTGACTTGAAGTTTTTTGCTATAACGGACCGTATTTTGGCATTTAGTTCAGATTCCGGAGCTCTTGAGGCTCAAAGGAACTGCCTTGTTGCTCCGTAGGTCGGTACGGACCGGTTGCTGGTCGCAAACATATATGCATCCATCTATATATAATAGATGAATGCATATATGTTATATATGACTAACTTGTTATAGCGTCACCATGACTCCGGAATCTGAACTAAATGACAGCAATCGCGTCGAATTATCAAAAAAGTCAGATGTGCGCGTCCATGTTGAGGGTTACAACCCGCTTGCAAGAGGAGTAAACACGCCTGCAGGATAGTCGCGACGACGTGCGGACATAGAGGGGATGCAAACGCAACGAGCCCGCGAGACATACGGTCTCGCGGGCTCGCATTGGTCGAGATGGTGCCCCCAACGGGACTCGAACCCGTGTTACCGCCTTGAAAGGGCGATGTCCTAACCGCTAGACGATGGGGACAGCGAGAAGATAGTATAGCAGACCGCTCGCATTCGTCCTAGTGGGATGTTGCGGTCGGCTGTCAAGAATATGCTGGAACGCATGCTCGATGTGGGAGCACGGCGAGGTGGGTCAGAGGCTCCTAGCGTGAGCTTTGGGCGATGCATACGCGCAGCTCCCGACGTTCGGCGGGCGTCATGCGTGCCCGCGGCGTCATGATCACGCGCGTGCGGCAGTAGTCGGTGCAAAGATCGCAGCCGGCGCATGCTTCGGTATCGACGGTGTAGGCGGGCGGTGCAAATACAAGCGCGGGACAGCCGGTGAGCTGCTTGCAGCGGTGGCATCCCTGACAGCCCAAGCGATCGATTTCCACGGGCTCGGGGGAGTGCGTCTGGAGGAGCTGGGCGCACGGTGATGCGAAGATGAGCGTGTGTGCGCCGCCCCGCTCAGGTAGGCTGCGAATAAACTCGGTAGAGGCGAGTGTGTCAAAGGGGTCGAGCACCGTCGTGCTGCGAACATCCAAGTTGCGGGCACAGCTCTCGAGATGTTCGATCGCCTCTTTATCCAGGAAGCGTGCACTCGAAGCGAGCGCACAGAGCAGCACGGTCTCTCCCTCGAGCGCAAGCTGCGAAAATGCGTCTGGTGCGCTCGGAGCAAGCAGTTCCTCTGCGGGAATAAAATGCGCACAGACCTTCGCTACGGGCGTGGTCCCATCAGGTATCGCCTGCCGATAACGGGGAAGCAGCGCCTCCTCTCCTCCGGGGCAGGTGGTCGCCGCGGGATGCATGGCGCCTACGGCGCGGCAGCCGGCATCGCCGCAGAATACGCGTCCCCGACCACGGCCGACAGCATCTTTTACCACGACATATGCTGCGCGATGAGGACATCCAGGGCATGAGATGCCAAGTTCGGGTTTACGCATGTTCAGCCTCGTTGTTCTCGAGAGGTTCGCGTGAGAGAAGTTCGAGTTCAAAGGTAAGCGTATGGCCGGCCATGGGATGGTTGAAATCGAACACCGTGTCGCCATCATCTTGGATGCGTACGACACGCGCGAGCTGCTGATAGCCCTCGCCGTTCATGAGGTAGATCATCTGACCCGCTACGAGTTCATCGTAGTTGGGAATCTGCATGGTGGGCATGGAATAGAGCAGCGCGGGGTTGCGCTCGCCGTACGCCTCCTTAGGCTCGATGCGCACGCGCTTCTTCTCACCCGGTTTCATGCCGAGCACGGCGCGCTCGAACCCGGGAACTACTTCGTGATTGCCCTCGATATAGGTGAGCGGCGCCCTGCCGTCGGTGGTGTCGAACACCTCGCCATCTTCGAAACTGCCGGTATAGTGCACGGTTACCTTGTGCTTGAGCGAGAAGTCTGCCACGGACCCTCCTTAAGGGTATGGACTGGCGGTTTGCAGCCACCTTTGCATGCGCTATCGAGTGCCTACTATAGCGCAACACAGGGAATGGGTGCCGACAGGGGTGTTTCGCGCGTGGGGGAGGAACACGATCGGCGAGGTCGTGGGTGACGTGGCGGCTAGAAGCCGTTTCGATCGGCGAAGGCCTCCGAGGCGTAGACAACGCCTTCCACCGATTCTGCCCAGACAACGAAATCGGGTGTGTCGGCGATGATGCCGTCTGCCTCCCAAACCGCCTGATGGGCGGTGCTCCAGCTTGCCTGGGGAGTAGGGCGCGCGGGGAGATAGGGCGTGAGATAGGTGGGGTTGAGCAGGAAGAACGCACCGCCGTCGCAGCGGTTGGCAAAATCGCGCAGCGCGCGCCGCGCCGCGCGGCGACGCCCCAGCTTGTAAAGGAGCAACGTGCGCGCCAAGAGGTACCAAGGAGAATCGTCCACGGGCTCGTGCGGAATCATCCACGCGGGCTGCGCGTGCGCCTCCCGCTCGCGCTGATCCACCTCGCGGGCGAAGGCGAAGAAGCCCTCCTCATCTTCGAGACGCGCCAGCGCGAGCAGCACCGTGCCCTCGGCGCGGTTGGGATACCCCTCAGCACGCATGACGATGCGCGCGTACTGCATTGCAGCGCGATACCGAGCGCTGGCGAGGCTCAGCTGCGAGATGGCCTCGATCGTATGGAGCCAGCCCACTACGACGGGATTGGTAGCGGTGAGCTCGGCTGCGTCGCGCCCGTCAGAAAGCGCTGCGGGCGTGAAGAGATGCTCCGCTTCGGCATCAAATCCGCTTGTTCCGCCTTCGAGGAAGTCTCGCGTATGCCCTTCGAGAACGAGTAGGTCATGCAAGCAGGCGTCGAGGCTCACCTCGGCGAGAAGAATCGAAAGCAGATGGGCATCGATGCAGAGCCGGTCAGTTTCGGCGATCTTATGCGCAGCGAGCCGGGTCTCGGCGAAGAGCTGGGAGCGTTTGCGTTCGAACTCCTCGTCCGGAAGCTCCTCCATGCTCTTGAGCGTTTGATGGAGGTGCCGGTGCACCTCGGCATAGGCAATGAGGGCGCGTGCATGATCGGTCGTCGCATATCGCTCCGGACGGGCTGCGACGTCCTCATGTACAAGTTCACGTGCGCCCGCTGTGAGGTTAGGGTGCGAGGAGAGGTACTCGCGCTCCAGATACAGGGGGATGTAGACGCTGGGATCCATGGCGTTTACGCATCGCTTCCCGAGTGCGGCGGATGCAGCATGCGGGCCGTGGCATCGGGGGTGCCGTCAAGCTCGCGCTGAACCAGCTCGTGGGAGGCGATCCACATGGACAGGCAGGCGTTGGAGGGGCTGCCGAGGCCTTCTTGCAGAAGCGGTGTCGCCTCGCTCAACGCGAGGATGAGCTCGTCGATGCTGCCTGGCTCGACGTTCACCCGGCAGAACACGCCGTCGGGGAACTCAGCCTGATAATAGAGCGCTTCGGCGGCGTGCTGATAGGTGCGCATGAGCTGTTTGAGCACCCGGGTGGCGCCTGCCATATCGAAATCGTGATAGGCGCAGGCGAGCTGCGCGATGAGCGTCCAGGCATCGGGCGATTTCTCGGCCACGTGATGTCGGCGCCCCAGAGGGAGCGGCGACGCATAGGCGGTGCCGTAGCGTTTGCGAAAGCGATCGAGCTCGTCGCGCGGGCACTCCAGCTTCGCCATGGCGAGCATGGCGGTATGCCGGACGCCGGCGGGGTCGGCAGGAGCGTAGGCGAGACTCTCTTGGGCAGTTGTGAGGGCGAGGCGGTATTGCCCGGCGATGAGCGCGCGCGAGGCGAGGGCGGCAAGCCAGCGGAGATAGGGTCGCCGGCCGAGGTCGCCGGCATACTCGCGGTCATAGGGGGTCGGCGTCTCGCTTGTCACCCGTGCAAGATCCGCCTCGACCTCTGCACGGTGGTCGAGAAGGTAGGAGACATAGGCGTCGTTGCTCTCGGCTTCCAGCGCGGCGAGCATGCGCTTGGCGTCCCAGTTGCCAGGATCGAGCTCGCAGGCCTCATGCAGCTGCGCTTCGGCTTTGGCGGCCTCGGCGTCTGCTTCGGCATCGTCCATGATGAAGGGAACGCGGTAGTCGACGATCTCGGTTGCCATGGCGACGAGATGGAAGGAGCGGTCGCGGTCGTGCACGATGAGGCGAGCGGGGTCAGCTTGGAAGTCCTCCATGCGCCGCTCGATATATGCCGCGTTTTCAAGCGGGTAGATGCGATCGCGGCGCATCGCCTCGAGGACGAGGCGCAGACAGTCCTCTTGAATGGGATCAAATGCCATGGCCCCTCCTCTCGGTTGCGGTCACGAGATCGTATCACAAGAGCATACCCCAAGCGGGCACTGCGAATCACGAGACGAGCGCGGGGGCATCGGCCTCGTCTGCGACAACGTCGATCACAACACCATGGGGGAGACACACGATCTCCTCGCCCGGTTGCGATATGGGGTCGTGTTCCACGCAGATCTGGTTGGCGCATGTGGCCGATACCACATCAACGCTGCCGTTTGAGATGCGCACCACGTTTTCACCCTGCTCGCCGTCTACCTCTGTCGTGGTGACGGTGTACTCGACCTCGGATGCGAGCGCGTCGGCGCGGTAGAAGCCATCGCGCGACTGACACACCACAACGAGCTGCTGCGTGTTCGAGCCCGCCTGCGAGGCGCCATGCTGGACGGCAAACCAGACGCCGCCGACGATGAGCGCGGCGATGCCGAGCGTGATGAGCACGCGATCTCCCAGCTTGAGCGCCACCTATGCCTCCCTGTTCGTTGTTTTGCGCATGTCGCCGCCGTGTATGGGTTCATGGTAGCGGCACTGCGCATTATCATAGCGCGTCGCAGAAATTTGCAGCGGCTGTATAGGGGGTCCGTCTGCGCGGTAGAATAGGGCTGGCCGCGCAATGTGCCGCCGCGCCTCACCGGCGCAGGCTTGCTGTGCGTGCGCCATGTTCCCCGGTGGGACCCAACGGAGCCGGAGGGCGGTTCCGTGAGATAGCGAGTCTGAGGGCTTGCGTTTGGAGGCACATATGGGACGTTTTACCAATCCGCGTGACCTGTACTTCGGTGAGGGCGCCCGCCATGAGGTGAAGAACCTCAAGGGTTCCCGGGCCATGATCGTCACCGGCGGCGGCTCCATGCGCCGCGGCGGCTTTTTGCAGGACGTCGAGGCAGACCTCAAAGAGGCGGGTTTTGAGGTCGAGATCTTCGAGGGCGTCGAGTCCGATCCTTCCGTCGATACCGTGATGCGCGGCGCGAAGGCCATGGAAGCGTTCCAGCCCGACTGGATCATCGGCATCGGCGGCGGCAGCCCCATCGACGCCGCTAAGGCGATGTGGCTCTTCTACGAGTATCCGGAGGAGACCTTCGAGGAGGCCATCGTGCCGTTCAGCTTCCCCGAGCTCCGCACCAAGGCCAAGTTCTGCGCCATCGCCTCGACCTCCGGTACGGCTACCGAGGTCACCGCGTTCTCGGTCATTACCGATTACGAGAAGGGTATCAAGTACCCGCTCGCCGACTTCAACATCACGCCCGATGTGGCCATCGTCGACCCCGAGCTCACCTACACCATGCCCAAGAAGCTTTGCGCGCACACCGGTATGGACGCGCTGACCCACGCCATCGAGGCCTATGTCTCCACCGCGGGCTCCATGTTCACCGACGCGAACGCCCTGCACGCCATCCGCGAGATCGTCGAGTGGCTGCCCAAGAGCTACACCGGCGACCATGAGGCGCGCCAGCATATGCACGAGGCCCAGTGCATCGCCGGCATCGCCTTCTCGAGCGGTTTGCTCGGCATCGTGCACTCCATGGCGCACAAGACCGGCGCCGCCTTCACCGGCGACCACATCATCCACGGTTGCGCC
>CALUFC010000027.1 GCA_944319885.1 uncultured Coriobacteriaceae bacterium | reverse complement strand
TCGATGGCGGAGGAGCTCGCGATCATGTCGTGCAGGATCTGCTTCTTCTCCTCGAGGGTGAAGCTCTCGGGCGAGATATCCATGAGCTCCGCCATGAAGTAGGCGTGGTCCTCAGCGTCCTCGAGTGCCTTCCAGTCGGTTGCCATTGCCGTCTCCATTCTTTCCGCAATCCCCTTTGCAGCCCCCTGCCGGTGCCACGGGTGCCACAAAAACTGCCACAAACAATCCTGTTTCAAGCGTCTTGGAGTGTGGCAAAGGGTTTCGCCCAAGTTGAACGAAACCCTTTGTTGACCTGCGAAAACGTTGGAATATGGAAGATGGTGTTGCGAAGCGTCAGACCCCGAAAATCACTCCCACTCGATCGTCGCCGGCGGCTTGCTTGTTATGTCATATGCCACGCGATTCACTCCCGGCACCTCGGCCACGATGCGGCCGGAGATGCGCGCGAGCACCTCGTAGGGCAGCTTCGCCCAGTCCGCCGTCATGGCATCGCTCGACTCCACGGCGCGCAGGATCACGGGACGCGCGTAGGTGCGCTCGTCGCCCATCACGCCCACGCTCTTGATGTCGGGCAGCACGGCGAAATACTGCCAGCAGCTGTGCTCGGAGTTGCGCTCGCCCGTTGCCTCGAAGAGGCGCTGGTTGTACGCATCGAGCTCTTCGCGCACGATGGCGTCGGCGTTCTTCAGGATCTCAAGCTTCTCGGGGCTCACGGCACCGATAATGCGAATCGCCAGGCCCGGACCCGGGAACGGCTGGCGGTACACGATGTGCTCGGGCAGCCCCAGCGCCAAACCGAGCTCGCGAACCTCGTCCTTGAAGAAGTGATCGAGCGGCTCGATGAGGTCGAAATGCACGCCTTCGGGGAACGGAATCAGATTGTGGTGACTCTTGATGGTCGAGGCCTTGCCGCCGGTCTTGCGCGCGCCGCTCTCGATGATGTCGGGGTAGATGGTGCCCTGTGCCAAGAACTGCACCGGACGGCCGTCCTCCTCCAGCTGCTGCGCAACGGCGAAGAACTCCTTCCAGAACTGCGTGCCAATGATGCGGCGCTTCTCCTCCGGCTCGGTCACGCCCGCGAGCAGCTCTGCATAGCGGTCCTCCGCATGCACGTGGATGAAGTCGACGTCGAACTGCTTGGTGAAGACCTCCTCCACCTGCTCGGGCTCGCCCTTGCGCAGAAGCCCGTGGTTGATGAACACACAGGTCATCTGACGGCCGATGGCACGAGCGCCGAGCGCGGCCACCACGCTCGAGTCCACACCGCCCGAAAGCGCCAGGATCACGCGAGCATCGCCCACCTGGTCGCGAATCTCGGCGATCTTCTGCTCCACCAGGTTGTCCATGGTCCACGTGGGCTCGATACCGCAGATATCGAAGAGGAAGTTCGAGAGGATCTGCTGGCCGTATTCGGTGTGGCGCACCTCGGGATGGAACTGCGTAGAATACAGCTTGCGCTCGGGGCACTCCATGGAGGCCACCGGGCACACGTTCGTCGCCGAGGTCACCACGAAGCCCTCGGGCACGCGGCTCACCGCATCGCGATGGCTCATCCATACGGTCTGCTCGATGGGCGTGGCATTAAAGAGCGCGCTCTCGCGATCACGCTCGATCGTAGCCGGACCGTACTCGCCCACCTCGGAATGCGCCACCTCGCCACCGAGTGCCACCGCCATGGTCTGGTGCCCGTAGCAAAAGCCGAGCACGGGAATGCCAAGCTTGAGCACCTCGGGATCGATGGTAGGCGCATCCTCGGCATACACGCTCGCCGGGCCGCCCGAGAGAATGAGCGCCGCCGGCTCCATCGCACGAACCTCATCGGCGGTGATGTCGCACGGGACAATCTCGGAATAGACATGCAGGTCGCGCACGCGGCGAGCGATGAGCTGGCCGTACTGCGCACCAAAATCGAAAACGAGCACCTTGCTTGCAGCGGTGTTCTGCGGCATGAGTTCCTCCCTTGGCGAAGGCAACGCGTTGATAACCCGTCTATCATACACACTGGTCTTGCGTAACGCAGCGGCAAGCAGCCATATGCACGAGAGCTTCAGCACACGGACCGGCAGCGTTCCTGCGCATGCCGTACAATAAGTGGGCGGCAACGAGCCGCGCAGCGCCGAGCAACTCGAGAGATACGGAACGCAGCATGAAGAACATCCTCCTCATCGCCACCGGCGGCACCATTGCATCCACCGAAGACGGCCACGGGCTCTCCCCCGAGCTCTCGGGCGAAGAGCTCGCCGCATGCGTTCCCGAAATCGAGGGCCTGTGCCACCTCGACGTCGTGCAGCCCATGAACATCGACAGCACAAATATGCGCCCGAGCGACTGGATGCGCATACGCGATGTGATCGTCGAAGGTTACGACGACCACGATGGCTTCCTCATCCTTCACGGCACCGACACCATGGCCTACACCGCCGCCGCGCTCTCCTACCTCATCCAGGACAGCCCCAAGCCCATCGTCCTCACCGGCTCGCAGCGCCCCATGACGAACCCCTTCACCGACGCCAAGCTCAATCTCTATCAGAGCCTGTTGTGGGCGGTCGATGACCGCGCGCATGATGTCGCCATCGTCTTCGGCGGCCTCGCCATCGCCGGCACGCGCGCCCGCAAGCAGCGCACCATGAGCGCCAACGCGTTCATCAGCGTGAACTATCCGCCGCTCGCCTACATCCGCAACGACCGCATCGTGCGTAGCGGCACGATGACGAGCCTGCCGCCCGTTCAGCGCACGCCGCGTTTCTACGATCAGCTCGATAGCCGTGTTACGGTCTTGAAGCTCACGCCTGGCCTTACGCCGCACGTGTTCGAGCTCCTAAAGCCCGATTACGACGGCATCATCCTCGAGACATTCGGTCTCGGCGGCATTCCCGAATACGCAGACGGCCCCTCGTTCAAAGACGCCATCTTCGATTGGGTCGATTCCGGGCGCACGCTCGTCATGACCACGCAGGTCCCCGAAGAAGGACTCGATCTGGGCGTCTACGAGGTTGGACGCGCCTACGCCGAACACCCGGGCATCCTTCGCGGCGACGACATGACCACTGAAGCGCTCGTCGCCAAGACCATGTGGGCGCTCGGACAATCGCGCGACCCCTCAACGATACAGAGCCTTTTCTATCAACTCATTCATCATGATCGCCTGACGGCGGAGTAGCAGGCAGCGTTACGCGCGCTCATCCTGCGCGTCGGGCGTGATAAGCGCAGCAGGTTCAACGTTGAGTGCCGCTGCCAAACGCGCGAGCTGCCTCACCGTGATATTTGCCTCGCCGGACTCGATGCGGTTGAGATACGGCCGGCTCACATCGGTCATCAGGCAAAACTCAATCTTCGACAGATGCTGGCGTTCCCGCAGCATCTGCACGCGTCTGCCGATAACTTGTTCAATGCGCTCACTCATAAGGCGAGTGTGCGGAAAAATCGCCCGCGTAGCGTAAACTATAGTTTACGTTTCAGGCAAAGCGCACAGGCAAACCACCGCCTGGCGCATGTGGAAAGATCGCCCATGCATCATGCCGCCTGCCGCAACACAGCCGCGTTCCCAGCGCCCACGTCGGGCATCGAGCTCGTCGTCATCGACCTTGACACGCCGCGTGGATCAATCGAAGCCGCTCCCTCCGAGCTGAACGCGCTGCACGAGCTCGCAGCGCACGACGTTGCCCTTGCCGTTGCAACCGCAAGCCCGCTCGCTACAGCGCACAAGGCACTCGCGAACCTGCACGCCCCCGCACGCATCCATGTGATGAGCGATGCCCGCGAACATGGCGCCGCACACCTCGATCGCGCCGATGCGCTCGCCCGCCTCTGCCGAAAACTCGGCATCTTCTTGGCCAACACCGCCGTGATCGCCACCTCACCGCATGACGTGCCCCTTGCCCTGGAGGCAGGGCTCGTGCTCGCGGTAGCCGATGCCGGACCCGCGTGCCTTGCGCTTGCGGACGCGCACGTCCTTGCTCGCCACGCCGGCGGCATACAACAATGCGCCCGGCTCCTGCAACGCAGGCTGCCGGGCGCATAAGACCGCGTTCACGCGTTCGCCAACACCGAGATGCTAGATGGGAAGCCCCGTCCCCGTCATCGCGGCATACAGCAGGTAGAAACCGGCAACCGCAAGCACCACGGCGCTCACCAGACCGTTTCGCAGATACCGTTCGCACGTAAGCGCTGCGATCGCTGCGGAATCGTCCACAAGCGCCGCCTGGCGACGTGCGCTCAAGAAGGTAGCCAGGCTCAGCAGCACGCACAGCGCGGGCACGACAAACATCTCGTACTTGCTTGCCCAACGCGTAACCTCGCCGGTTGACGAGAAGCGCGTCGCTACGGTATCGGCCATCTGCGGCATGCAGATCAGCGTGGCAACGAGCGGCGCAACGCCGAGTACGATGAGCGCGATCGACATGTACCCGCACTTCTTTCCATATCGAAACATCGTAGCTCTCCTTACACGTTGAAGCGGAAGTGGACGACATCGCCATCGGCCATGACGTAGTCCTTGCCCTCCATGCGCAGCTTGCCGGCAGCACGGGCGCCCTGCTCCCCACCGAGCTCGATATAGTCGTCGTAGCCAATGACCTCGGCCTTGATAAAGCCGCGCTCGAAATCGGAGTGGATGACGCCGGCGGCCTGCGGCGCGGTCGCACCCTGGCGCACCGTCCAGGCCTTGACCTCCATCTCGCCGGCAGTAAAGAAGCTCTGCAACCCCAGCAGCTTGTATGCAGCCTGTGCGAGCACGTCGAGGCCGGGCCGCTCGAGGCCCAGCGATTCGAGGTACTCCGCGGCATCCTCCGGGTCGAGCTCTGAGAGCTCGGCTTCGACCTTTGCGCAGATGGGGATAGGCGTCACGCCATCGATGGGCTCGAACGTCTCGCCCAGCATGTCCTCATCGACATTCGCTACATACAATATGGGCTTCATGGTGAGCAAGAAGAGGCTTTTAGCCGCTGCGCGCTCCTCATCGGTCATGTCGAGCGACGCGGCACGGTTGCCCTCGTTCAGCCAGGCAATCAGACGCTGGGCGATTGCCAGCTTGGGCGCGAGCTCGCGATCGCGCTTGGCCTCCTTTTCGAGCTTGGGCAGCTGCTTCTCGAGCGTTTGCAGGTCGGCCAAGATGAGCTCGGTCATGATGGTCTCGGCATCGCCAGCGGGATCCACGAAATCAGCCGTTCGACCCACCTCGCGCATGACGTTGGGATCTTTGAAGTAACGTACGACCTCGCAGATAGCGTCTGTCTCACGAATATTCGCCAAGAACTGGTTGCCCAGGCCCTCGCCCTCGTTTGCGCCTTTCACCAAGCCAGCGATATCTACAAATTCAACGGTCGCCGGTACGATGCGCCCCGGATTCACGATGTCCGCCAACTTCTGCAGGCGATCATCGGGCACGTTCACGATGCCGATGTTGGGATCGATCGTCGCAAAGGGGTAGTTGGCGGCAAGTCCGCCTTTCTTGGTGAGCGCGGTAAACAGCGTCGACTTGCCCACGTTGGGCAGGCCCACGATGCCTATGGAAAGAGCCACGGTATGTTTCCTCTCAGATATGCGGTGCTGGTAATCGTATCTATTGTACGAGAACGGTTGCTAGTCGGCGAGCTTCTCCACCTTGTCGAGGGCGGCGTTGAGCTTTTTCTTCGCCTCGGCCTTCATCTTCTCGGCGTCGCGTTTTGCCTGTGCCGCCTGTGCAGCCTTCTTCTCCGCCTCGGGATCGGGCACCACCAGCTCGCTGCCGTCGTGCTCGACCATCGTAAGCGCGTGCTCGGGGCATACCTCGGCACAGAGATTGCATCCCACGCAGTACGCGGGCTCGAGCGCGAAACGGCCCGCGCCCACCAGATCGCACGCATACGTGGGGCACGCGCGTACGCAATCGCCGCACATGGTGCATTTGGAGAAGTCACATTCAGGGATGCTCACGCGCACGTTCTCGGCGAGCTTTGGCTTCGATTGCAGTGTCGAGAGCACCAACTGGCGACTCTGCGTGAGGATGCGGCGGCGCTTTTGGCTCGTGGTGCCGGTGGCCTGGGCCAGCGTGCGCTCCAGTGCCGAAAGCTTCTTGTTGTGCTCCTTGAGACGCTGCGTCACGGTTGCCACGGCGGCGGCAGCGGGGTTGAGCTTGGAAACCGTGAGGCCGGTGGTGCGCATGATGTTATCCATGAACTCTTTGCGCTCATACTCGCGGCGCTTCTCACAGACAAGCGCGCGCTGCTCGACCTCGAGGCCCATACCTGTGCCGGCCCATTCTTCTGCGCCCGCGATCGCCTCTCCCAGCGCGTCCTCGCCACCTTTGGTGCGACATTTGTCGCATATGCCAAGCGGCAGGTACACGCTCACATTGGGGAAGTCGGAAAGAATGGCAAACCACGTCTCACGCGTAATGTCGCCCACGCAGGCAACAACCACTTCGTTTTCGCGCGGCACGCGTTTGAGCGCGCGTGTGCAGGTGACGTACGCGGTCGTGTGCGCTGTCGCCGCGGTGGCGACGGCATCATAGAGCTTCTTTGGCTTGAGCCGCGGAGAGATGAACGCCTCGGTGGGGCACACCGCTACGCACAAGCCGCACTTTCGGCAGTTGTCATGAATTTCGACCTCTCCCTCATCGATGTCGATCGCATCCACCGGGCAGATCTCGGCGCACAACCTGCATGAACTCTTCTCCGAGCGGCATGCGAGGCAAGGCACTGTGTTGATGCGAGGACGCTCTTTATAGTCCGCCGGGTTCCACACCGGAGCCTCGGGATCAGTGGCGCCCAAAAACGCATCGGTAAGGCTACCCACCGGGTCTTTAAGCGTATCGAGGCTCTTACTGATATCGATAATGTCATCGAACAGATCGTGCTTCTGCGCCATATGCGGCATCCCTCCTCAACGCCCGCGCCGCGCGACACGGCGCGCGGTACGCTGCGCGCTACAATGCGACCTATTGTACGCCATGCGCACCCGCGCCGCGCCACAATGCGGCCTTGCTGCCATTCAGCAACCAAGCGTCCGGCGAAACGCCGCAACATGTGCAAGATTTGCGGTTGTGCACGCCTGATTTGCGCTATGCATTTTGTATCTAATTCTATGCATACATTTCCCCTGGTTTGAGCCGCATCACAGCGGTTCAAAAGCGAGAATTGAAATCAGCTCGTGCACTACCGTCAATTTTGCACATATTTTGCATGCTCAGCTGTCACTATCGACACAATGGAAGCTGTTCGCGCGATTCAAATTGCATAAACATACCGAATCTGGGCTCAGACTCGACAAACACAGAAAGGCTCCGGAGGAATTCCGGAGCACACATCCGCAGGCGCGAAGCGCCAAGGATGTGTGCGAGGAACCCTCTGGAGCCTTCCGCTAGGAACCTTAGCCGTTAGGGCTTAGTACATGCCGCCGCCCTGAGCGTTGGCAGTTGCCGCAGCGATGGCATCCTCAAGCTGGGTGTTCTTGGGCACATCGGTAACGGTGGCCTCGGTGATGAGGATGAGCGATGCCACGGAGGCAGCATTCTGGAGCGTGGTGCGGGTAACCTTGACCGGATCGAGCACGCCCATCTCGATCATGTTGCCCCACTCGCCGTTCGCAGAGTTGAGGCCCTCGCCCGCAGGCAGGCCGGCAACCTTGTCGACCACAACGGCGCCCTCATAACCAGCGTTCTTGGCGATGGTGGCAACAGGAGCGGTCAGCGCCTTCTTGACGATATCGATACCGATCTGCTCCTCCGGATCGTCAACCGCGATGCCCTCGAGCGCAGGCGCGGCATCCATGAAGGCCACGCCGCCACCGGCGACGATACCCTCCTCGACCGCGGCGCGGGTTGCCTGCAGCGCGTCCTCAACGCGGTGCTTGATCTCCTTGAGCTCAGTCTCGGTTGCAGCGCCAACCTTGATAACGGCAACGCCGCCGGAAAGCTTGGCCAGACGCTCCTGGAGCTTCTCGCGATCGAACTCGGAGTCGGTGTGCTCGAGCTCGGCCTTGATCTGGGCAACACGGTTCTCGATGGCGTCCTTGGAGCCGGCACCACCAACGATGGTGGTGTTGTCCTTCGTGACGGTCACGGTCTTAGCAGTACCGAGCATGTCGGCGGTGATGTCGGCGATCTTGATACCGAGCTCGTCGAGCGCAGCCTGGCCGCCGGTAAGCACGGCGATATCCTCGAGCATGCGCTTGCGACGGTCACCGTAGCCGGGGGCCTTCACGGCGCAGACGGAGAGCGCACCGCGGATCTTGTTGAGCACGAGCGTGGGCAGCGCCTCGCCCTCGATGTCCTCGGCAATGATGAGCAGGCTCTTGCCGGCGCGGGAAACAGCCTCAAGCACGGGCATGATGTCCTGAACATTGGAGATCTTCTGATCGGTGATGAGGATGTACGGATCCTTGAGCGAGCACTCCATGCGGTCGTTGTCGGTCACGAAGTACGCGGAGACATAGCCCTTGTCGAACTGCATGCCCTCGACGGTGTCGATCTCGATATCGAAGGTCTGACCGTCCTCGACGGTGATAACACCGTCCTTGCCCACAACATCCATGGCGTCGGAGATCTTGTTGCCCACGTTGGGGTCGCCAGCGGAGATGGTGCCCACAGAAGCAATCTGCTCCTTGGTCTCGACGGGCTGCGCCTGCTCCTTCATGGAATCGACAGCGGCGCGCACGGCCTTGTCGATACCGCGGCGAATGGCCAGCGGGTTGGCGCCGGCGGCGACGTTCTTAAGGCCGTCGTTCACGATGACCTGCGCAAGCAGCGTTGCGGTGGTGGTGCCGTCACCCACGGTGTCGTTGGTCTTGGTGGCGACCTCCTTCACCAGCTGGGCGCCCATGTTCTCGAT
>CALUFC010000026.1 GCA_944319885.1 uncultured Coriobacteriaceae bacterium | reverse complement strand
GGTGTAGAACAGGATGCGCTCGGTGGTCGTCGTCTTACCAGCATCGATGTGAGCCATGATGCCGATGTTACGAGTGTCGGAGAGCTTGTACTTGGACTTTTTAGCCACTTCAATTCCTCCCAGAATTACCAGCGATAGTGCGAGAAGGCACGGTTGGCCTCAGCCATCTTGAAGACGTCCTCACGCTTCTTCACGGACGCGCCAACGCCGTTGGAGGCGTCGAGGATCTCGTTCGCGAGGCGCTCGGCCATGGTCTTCTCCTTGCGAGCACGCGAGAAGTTGACGATCCAGCGGATAGCGAGCTGGGTCGAACGACGGGAGCTGACCTCCATAGGCACCTGGTAGGTAGCGCCGCCAACACGCTTGGGCTTGACCTCGAGCGTGGGCTTGACGTTCTCCATGGCCTTCTTGAAGACGGCCAGCGGATCGGAATCGGACTTCTTCGCGACGATGTCGAAGGCGCCGTAGACGACGCGCTCGGCGACGGACTTCTTGCCGTCGAGAAGAACCTTGTTGATGAGCTGGGTCACGAGACGGTTGTTATACACGGCATCCGGCATAATCTCGCGACGGTTTGCTGCTGCACGACGCGGCATAGTGAATCTCCTTATGAGTTAGCTCGCGAGCGCGAATTCACGCGCGCTCAAGCGATGCGTGGGTGTGACGTTATTTCTTGGGGCGCTTGGCACCATAGCGGGAGCGGGACTGCATGCGGTTGTTGACCGGAGCGCAGTCGTAGGCGCCGCGGATGATCTTGTAACGCACACCAGGCAGGTCGCGCACGCGGCCGCCGCGGATGAGCACGATGGAGTGCTCCTGCAGGTTATGACCCTCACCGGGGATGTAGGCCGTGACCTCGATGCCGTTGACCAAGCGAACACGGGCGACCTTACGAAGGGCCGAGTTCGGCTTCTTGGGCGAGGTGGTGAACACGCGGGTGCACACGCCGCGCTTCTGCGGGTTGTGCTGGAGAGCCGCGTTCTTGGACTTCGCGGGCTTGGACTTGCGGCCCTTGAGGACCAGCTGGTTAATTGTAGGCAAAGCGTACTCCTTCTATTGATGATTCCAGCTATATAGGGTGCAACGGCTTGAATCGAGGCGTCAGCATCCACCTTCGAAACACGCAAACCGAAACTTTACGCGCGTGTACGCGCTGCGTCAACACACCACGGAGCCGGGCGTATCTCAATATGGGCCAATTTGCGCAGAATCTTCATAAGCGGCCTGCACCCTCCCCCGCCCGCGCGCTTGCGCAAGGACGTTTTTGAACCGTTGCTATGGTTGCCTCGACACGCGGAGGATGTCTCCGCAACGCATCGAGAGAAAGAGGGCACCATGTCGATTCGTATGTATCCCACGTTCAACGCAACCTCACCTGCACCCACCCGCAAACAACGCACGCATCGTTGGGGCGCCTTCGCGCTCGTGGCAGCCATGGGTGCGGCGCTTGTGTTGAGCCAGGGCGGCTGCGCATCCACGGACGCGAGCGCACCCGCTTCCTCCTCGTCCGCCCTTGATAGCGGATCCACGGCATCAACCGCATCGACGCATGACACCGGCTCTTCGATCCATGCCGCAAGCTATGCTGCAGACGAGCCCATCATTCGGTTCGACAACGAGGACGCCGTCGATGATGACACGGATATGCCCGCAACCACGAACAGTGACTACAGCGCCTACCAGTATCCCAATCTCCCCAACACCAACAACGACTCAGTTGCCCTGGAATACCTGAACAGCCAAACTGAGAGCAGCAGCGCGTCGGCACAGACAACAGCTAATCCGAGCTACCTTGTTGCCGGCAGCGTGACAGACGCCTCAAGCTCGACGAGCGTAAACAGCGCGCTGCATATGATCCAAGGGCATGTCGAGGCGCTGTTCAACCGCCTCTCCCAGGGCGATACCTCCATCATCTCGCAGGAGACGATCGACAACATCGCTTGGTATTGGGAGAACTTCGCCCTTATGGGTGTCGATGAGCTCTGCTACCCCAACAGCGAGATTGCGCGGCTCTTTTTGCAGCAGGGCTTTTCGTTCGACTGCAACGACGTGACCTATGACCCCGCGACCTGCACCGGCACGCTCTATTACACCATCTCGCCTTCGTTTGACATCGCTGCCGCCGGCAATAAGTTCTGGCAGGATTCCTGCGAGGCAGCCGGCACCTCAACGATCGACGAAGCGAAGAACCACCTCACCAATGGAACGTTCTATATGGGCATGCAATTTGCCATCGACGAGCTGGGAGCGACGGGCCCCACCGAGTACAACCACGTCGACTTCCACATCGACTCCGACACCGGCAGCGTATACGTTGATGCCGACAGCTGGGACGGCTTCATCGAGGGCCTCTTCCTCATCAGCGGCGCGAACGGCTACGCCGCATAACGCACAGCTAAACATCGCCGCTTCATATTACTATCTCATGAGCGTGCGCCGGGTTGTTCCATAAGGAACTACCCGGCGCTACCTTGCAGCACGTTCACTGTCTTGCATGCATATCTGCAACGTAAAAGCAACGCCCCCCCCTTGTACACAACACGATGGTCACGATTGAGGACGTATGGGTTGTGGAGCGCTGGCGGCGCCACTCCCGTAGTCACGAGGCGACACCTATGGGTGGTTCATCCGTAGAAACACGGGGTTCGTGGTCATTTCTTGAGGGGTATGGGTTGGCGTCGCGTTACGGCGAGCGACTTTCTATTGCATGAGAACGTATCATCCCATAAAACAAGGGGTGATACGTTCGATTCGATTGCGCCACGACGCAATCCCACTACACGCCAGCCCATATCTCCCCCGCCGTGACCACGAACCCATATCGACCGGCGCATCATTACCCATAGGTGTCGCCCCGTGACCACGGGAGGGGCATTGCTGCGACTGCGTCGCCCATAGGTGCCGCTTCGTGACCATTGGCGGTTGCAGACGGCTGGTGGGGGATGCACGTTGCTATGCGCCTTGCAGGGGTTTCGTGGCGGGGGTGTCGCGCGCGATGAGTACGAGCGCGACGACGGTCACCACGGCACCGAACGCAATAGTGACCACGATGGATAGATTTGGCAGCAGCGCGTTTATCATCTCGGAGCCAAACGTGCCCCAAAGGTTATAGAGTGCATGCATGATGATCGCGGGAACGAGCGAGCGATAGCGGTACGCGACAAATCCCAGCAGCAGACCGGCAAAAAAGGTATAGGTCCCCTGCAGGAGATTCATATGGAAGAGGCCGAATGCAAGGGCCTGGGCGATGTTTGCCACCACGAAGGGAACGCCGGCACGGCGGAAATAGGTAAGCGCCAGACCGCGGAAACCAGCTTCCTCCACAAGCGGTGGCAGCACGATGGTCGCGATGAACCACAGGACGCCGTAGTTGGTGAGCCCCGAGCCCTCGAGCAGATCGGTGTACTCCTCGATCACGCTCGGTGCAAACAGATCGTACAGCACGAAAACGAGGTCGGTGAGATATTGCACGCCGATCACGAGCAATACGATCAGCGCGAGCGACTTGACCGAAAAACCAATGCATGAGAACGAGACACGCGGGAGCATCGTGGCAGTCGCAGACGTGCTGGCAATCACATGCGTGGGATGCGCGCCAGCCGCGTTTCCGGGATTTGGCGCGACCCCGCCTGAAGCGGCATCCCCCGCTGCCATGCGCGCATAGTCAGAATCCCATACCGGCGTGAGGTCGCGGGCGCGCGCTCGTGGATGGAGGTGCGCATGGAGCAGCAATGCCACCGGTACGCCCATGAGCACATAGATCACGATGGAAAGCAGGTTCGGATTGCCGTCCACGTGCGCAAGCATCGAATCGAGCGCGGTGTAACCACCCGTGGCGACCGCCCAAATCGAAACGATGAGCAACAGCACGATCACGGCGATGATGCTCGAGGCAATCATGTACGCGAGCACGCCGAGTGCCGCACATATATTGCGCCATCTGCTGCCCGTCGGCTGCGTCGAATCCATGCTACCTCCTTCGCATGCCATATCGTGCAGATTCTACCCCGCTGGACGCTCAACAAAACAGAGCCCGCCTCTTGCGAGACGGGCTCTGTCACATGGGGCTATAGCTGGCCGGGCATGGTCGCTACACGCCGGGAGCTACTCCTCGTCCGTATCGTCGTCGGAGTCGACGAGCTGGTTGAGCAGCGCGTCGAGCGAGGCCATATCCTCGTTGATGACACCGGAATCGGAGCTTGACGAGCTTGCGCTCTCGGCAGGTGCGCCGAGCATCTCCTCCTCCGTATCGAAGTGATGGCGCGGCGCGGAGGTGCCGAGCAGGATGTCATCGGGGCCGTCGGGGCTGAAGACCATCTGCAGCAGCTGCGAGAGCTCCTCGGCATCCGCCTTATCGGAGTTGTTGTCGAGGATGTAGAGCAGGTTGCGGGCCTCCAGGCCGTCGCGCAGCTCCTCGAGCGCCTTGTGGCCGATGCCGTCGATGCGCAGCAGGTCCTCCTCGCTCTTGCCCACGAGGTCGCCCACGGTCTCGATGCCCACCTCGCTGAACTTGTTGGTCCAACGCTGGCTCACGCCGAGGTCATCGAAGAGGTAGAGCTTGGCCTCCTCGGCCGTCACGGTGCGACCGTTGCGGGTGAACGAGCCGTCGCCGCCGCCCATCTCGTCGTAGTCGGGCCAATCGAGCTGCTGCGGCAGCTTCTCGTCGAGGTCCTTGAGCTCCTCGGGCGCCCAATCCGGCAGCGACTTGGCGTTGGCGGAGGTGGGACCGTCGATGGGCTGGTAGCCATCGGCCGTGCGATAGGTGAGCTGTGCCGCGGCATAGGGCTTGAGACCGGTGCCCGCGGGGATCTTCTTGCCCACGATGACGTTTGACTTGAGGTCGAGCAGATGGTCGACCTTGCCCTCGATGGCGGCCTCGGTGAGGACGCCCGCGGTGCGGATGAACGACGCGCTGGAGAGCCAAGAGTCGATGGAGGAGGCAACCTTGAGCGTACCCAGGATGACCGGCTCGGCCGCAGGGGCGGTACCGCCCTCGCGCGCCACGCGCTCGACCTCGTCGGCGAACTCGTAGCGGTCGACGTACTGGCCAAGTAGGTACTTGGAGTCACCGGGGTTGGTGATCTGGACGCGGCGCAGCATCTGGCGCGCGATGACCTCGATGTGCTTGTCGTTCAGGTCGACGCCCTGGCTCGTGTAGACGTCCTTCACGCTCTCGACGAACGTGTGCATGGTGTACTCTATGTCGGTGAGCTTGCGCAGGTTGCGGAAGTTCACGAAGCCCTTGGTGATCTGATCGCCGGCGCGAACCTCGCAACCATCCTCGATACCGGGCATGAAGCGCACGGACGCCGGGACGCGAATCTCGTCGATGATGCGACCGGGGTTCTCGGTATCGTTGATGGTGAGCACGTATTCGCTCTTCTCTGGCTTGATGGAGAGCATGCCCGAGTGCGGCGCGAGATCGGCCTCACGACCGAGGATCTTCTCGTTCACGTTGCCCACGACGTCGAACATACGGCCAACCGTCGGCAGACCCTGGGTAATGTCGTCGACGCCCGCGACGCCACCGGAGTGAATGGTACGCATCGTGAGCTGGGTGCCGGGCTCGCCGATCGACTGCGCGGCGATGATGCCCACCGCGGTGCCGATGGCAACCGGGCGACGCGTCGAGAGGTCCCAGCCGTAGCACTTCTGGCACACACCGTACTTGGAACGGCAGGTGAGCAGCGCCCTCAGCGTAACCTTCGTGAGACCGGCGTCGAGCATCTTCTGGATGTCGGCCGTGCTCTCGATGTACTCGTCGGCGTGGAAGAGCACGGTGCCGTCGGGCGCCGTGACATCCTCGATGAAGCAACGGCCCACGAGGTCGGCGTTGATCTCGCCGGTCTCGGGCAGCGTGAGCTTGTAGGTCACGCCCTCGGTGGTGCCGCAGTCCTCCTCGCGCACAATGACGTCCTGCGCCACGTCGACGAGACGACGGGTGAGGTAACCGGAGTCGGAGGTGTGGCTCGCGGTATCCACCAGGCCCTTACGGGCGCCGTAGGTGGAGATGAAGTACTCGAGCGGGAGCAGACCCTCGCGGAAGTTCGCCTTAATGGGAAGGTCGATCGTCTCACCGGACATGTCCGCCATGAGGCCGCGCATGCCGCCGAGCTGGCGCAGCTGGGTCTTGGAACCACGGGCGCCGGAGTCGGCCATCATGTAGAGCGGGTTCTCGTCGTCGAACATCTGGAGCATGAGCTCGGAGACCTTATCGGTTGCCGCCGTCCAGGCGTTAACGACCTCGGTGTGACGCTCCTGCTCGTTGATGAAGCCGTCCTCGAAGTACTCGTTGATCTGGTCGACATCGGCCTGCGTCTTGGCCAGGATCTCGGGCTTCTCATCCGGGATGAGGGCGTCCCACAACGAGATGGTGAGGCCGGCGCGGGTGGCGTAGTGGAAACCGGTGAACTTGATGGCGTCGAGGATCGGCGCGACCTCGGCCTGCGGATAGCGATCGCAGCAATCGGCCGTGAGGCGCTTCACGTCGCCGGAGTTCATCTTGTAGTTGATGAACTCGTAATCGTCGGGCAGGCACTGCTCGTTGAAGATGATGCGGCCGATCGAGGTCTCGAAGCGCGCGGTCTTGGTGCCGGTCACGTCGTAGTCCACCACGTCGCCGCCACCGTTGTTCACGCGGAAGAGACGGGTGCCGTCCTCGTTCACCACGTTGGCCTGCTGAGCGGACACGCGCACCTGGATCTTGGCCTGGAGGTCGATCTCGGCACGGGCGTCGTAGGCATTGAGCGCATCGTCGAAGCTGGCGAAGACGTGGCCCTCGCCGGTCAGGCCCTCGCGCATCTGCGTGAGGTAGTACACGCCGATGATCATGTCCTGACGCGGGGTGTTCACGGGCTTGCCGGATGCAGGCGAGCGCAGGTTGTTGCTCGAGAGCATGAGCACGCGCGCCTCGGCCTGGGCCTGGAGCGACAGCGGCACATGCACCGACATCTGGTCGCCGTCGAAGTCGGCGTTGAAAGGCTCGCAGACGAGCGGGTGCAGGTGGATGGCCTTGCCCTCGACAAGCACGGGCTCGAATGCCTGGATCGAGAGGCGGTGCAGGGTCGGGGCGCGGTTGAGCAGCACGAGACGGCCGTCGATGACCTCTTCGAGGATGTCCCAGACGAAGCTGGCGCCGCGCTCGATGGCGCGCTTGGCGCCCTTGATGTTCTCGACCTTGCCGAGCTCCACCAGGCGCTTCATGACGAAGGGCTTGAAGAGCTCGAGCGCCATGGTCTTGGGCAGGCCGCACTGATGCAGCTTGAGCTTGGGGTCGGTAACGATAACCGAACGTCCGGAATAGTCGACGCGCTTGCCCAGCAGGTTCTGGCGGAAGCGGCCCTGCTTGCCCTTGAGGGCCTCGGCGAGCGACTTGAGCGGGCGACCGCCACGGCCGGACACCGGGCGCCCACGGCGACCGTTGTCAAAGAGCGCGTCCACGGCCTCCTGCAGCATGCGCTTCTCGTTGTTCACGATGATCGCAGGCGCGTCGAGGTCGAGCAGGCGCTTCAGGCGGTTGTTGCGGTTGATGACACGACGATAGAGGTCGTTCAGGTCGGACGCGGCAAAGCGGCCGCCGTCGAGCTGCACCATCGGGCGCAGATCGGGCGGAATGACCGGAATGACGTCGAGGATCATGTTGGCGGGGTCGTTGTGGCCCTTGAGGAAGGCGTCAACCACCTCGAGGCGCTTCACGGCCTTCTCGCGGCGCTGCTTCTGGCCGTCCTCGTCGGCGATGATGGCCTTGAGCTTCTCGGCCTCGGCCTCGAGGTCGATGGCGGAGAGCAGGTCGCGAATGGCCTCGGCGCCCATGTCGCCGGAGAAGTACATCGAGTAATAGCGCTTCATCTCGCGGAACAGCGGCTCATCGGAGATGAGGTCGCGCTCCTGGAGCTTCATGAACGCCTGGAAGGCATCGGAGCGAAGCTGCTTCTCGTCGGCGGTCTCCTCCTGGATGTCCACGATGCCGGCGGCGATCTCCTCGGGCGTGAGGGGCTCCTCGTCGGAGAACTCGTCGAAGTTCTCAGGATCGCCCTGCTCTTTCAAGCTCTCGATCTGGCGCGCGCACTCGGCGTCGAGCTCCTCGAGGTCGGCCGCAAGCTCCTCGCGCAGATCGTCAGCGTCGGCCTCGCGGGCCTCGTAGTCGACGTGTGTGATGATGTAGCTCGCGAAGTAGAGCACCTTCTCGAGGTCCTTGGACTTGATGTCCAGAAGACGGCTCATGGGGAAGCTCGTGGGGCTCTTGAAGTACCAGATGTGCGAGACCGGCGCGGCGAGCTCGATGTGGCCCATGCGCTCGCGGCGCACCTTGGCCGTGGTCACCTCGACGCCGCAGCGCTCGCAGACGATGCCCTTGAAGCGGATGCCCTTGTACTTGCCGCAAGAGCACTCCCAGTCTTTGGCGGGACCGAAGATCTTCTCGCAGAACAGACCGTCCTTCTCGGGCTTCAGGGTACGGTAGTTGATGGTCTCGGGCTTCTTCACCTCGCCGTGGGACCAAGAGCGAATCTGGTCGGCGCTGGCAAGCGAGATCTTTACCGCATCAAAATCAGTAGTTTCGAAATCTGCCACAGTCAACTACTCCTTATCAGTGGTGGTCGCGACGAGGTCGTCGGAGGCAGGCACGGCAGCCTCCTCGGCATCGTCGGTGAGATCGAGGTCGATGAGCTCGTCGTCGGCTTCGAGCTCGTCAGCGGCCGCCGTGGCGGCAGCAGGATCTGCGTCGTGCAGCGGCTCGATGTCGAGCGCGAGCGAGCGGATCTCCTTGACAAGCACCTTGAACGACTCGGGCAGGCCTGCGCTAGGGATGTTCTCGCCCTTGACGATGGACTCGTAGGTCTTGACGCGGCCCACGGTGTCGTCGGACTTGACCGTGAGGATCTCCTGCAGCACGTTGGAGGCGCCGTACGCGTAGAGCGCCCAAACCTCCATCTCGCCGAAGCGCTGGCCGCCGAACTGCGCCTTGCCGCCCAGCGGCTGCTGGGTCACGAGGCTGTAGGGGCCCGTCGAACGCGCGTGGATCTTGTCGTCGACCATGTGGCCGAGTTTCAGGATGTAGGACGTGCCCACGGTGATGGGCTCGCGGAACTCCTCACCGGAGCGGCCGTCGTAGAGCGTGGTCTTGCCGGCGTGGTCGAGCTGCGTCACGAACTCGGGACGCATATGCTCGCCGTAGCGCTCCTTCGCAAGGTTGATCATGTTCTTATTGGCGCGCTCGATGACCTCGGCGATCTCGTCCTCCTTGGCGCCGTCGAAGACGGGCGTGGACACGAAGAACGGACCGGGCACGTACTGATCGGAATCGGCGTTCTCGGTATCCCAACCGCAGGCTGCCGCCCAGCCGAGGTGGCACTCGAGCAGCTGGCCCACGTTCATACGCGAAGGCACGCCCAGCGGGTTCAGGATGACGTCGACCGGCGTACCGTCGGCCATGTAGGGCATGTCCTCGACGGGAAGGATCTCGGAGATGACACCCTTGTTGCCGTGGCGGCCGGCGATCTTGTCGCCCTGCTGGATCTTGCGGCGCTGCGCCACGTAGACGCGCACCTGCTCGTTCACGCCGGGCGCGAGGTCGTCGCCGTTCTCGCGGCTGAAGCGCACCACGTCGATCACGCGGCCGTAGGCGCCGTGCGGCATCTTGAGCGAGGTGTCGCGGACATCGTGGGCCTTCGCACCGAAGATGGCCTTGAGCAGGCGCTCCTCGGCAGTCTGGGTGCTCTCGCCCTTCGGCGTGACCTTGCCCACGAGGATGTCGCCCGGGCCCACCTCGGCGCCGATGCGAATGATGCCGTCCTCGTCGAGGTTGGCGAGCATGTCCTCCGAGAGGTTCGGGACCTCGCGGGTGATCTCCTCGGGACCGAGCTTGGTGTCGCGCGCGTCGATCTCGTGGCGGGAGATGTTGATGGTGGTGAGCAGGTCCTCGGCAACCACACGCTCGGACACCACGATGGCGTCCTCGTAGTTGTAGCC
>CALUFC010000025.1 GCA_944319885.1 uncultured Coriobacteriaceae bacterium | reverse complement strand
GCCTCCTTGGTTGTCCCTTCTCCGCGTGGCTCTCACATAAAGGAGGAATTCGCCATGCGGAAGACAACCGTGTCCTCCACCCTTGTCGTGTACTTCGACGGCCAGTTCTGGGTGGGGATCGTGGAGCGCGTCGAGGACGGCGCGCTGAGCTCGTGTCGCGTCGTGTTCGGCGCCGAGCCCTCGAACGAGGAGGTTCTTGACTTCGTGCTCAGGGAGTGGGTGAGGCTTCCCCTCGGCCTCGCCGTTGCCTGTGAGGAGCGGGCGATGGCGAGAAACCCAAAGCGCTGCCAGCGCCAGGCTGCCCGTGAGCTGAAGCAGCGCGGCCCCTCGACGAAGGCCCAGATCGCGCTTGCCGAGCAACGCGAGGCCATAGCGCAGGAGTCCGCTGCACGCAATAAGGAACACAGAGAAGAGGAGAAGCGCCAGCGCTTCGAGCAGAGGCGGGAGAAGGCGAAGCGGAAGCGCCGGGGACACTAGCGGACCACTTTGTCAGAGGACGCAACTAATTGGAAAACACGGGGTATACTTAGAAGAAATTTCTTCCATTGGGAGGTGCTCATGCCTCAGATTGTCCCAGTGAGCGATTTCCGCGCTGACGTGAAGAGCGTTGCCAAGTACACGGACTGCGGCGAGGTGGTGGTGCTCACGCAGAACGGTCGCCCCCGTTGGGCGATGGTCGATTACGACGAATGGAACGCGTCGGCTCGTGAGCAGGAGCGCATGATCGCGCGATCGATCCTTGAGACGGAGGCTCGCGAGGCTGCGGGCGAACTGCATGCCCTTTCGGCAGATGAATGGCGCGCGCGACGGGCGCAGCGGCGTGCGGAGCGATGAGGATGTGGCGCTGGGAGATCACCGAGGACGCGGCGAACGACCTGGAAGACATCTGGGATTACGTGCACTCATACAGCGGAGACGGAGAACACGCCGACACCCTTCTCGATAACCTCGAGAAACTCTTTGATGAGATCTGCTGCAATCCTTATGCGCATGCTATCTACCAGTTTCCCGAAGGCTACCGGCCGGTACATGAGTATCGGAGCGCGAACCACGGTCGATACAAGGCCTTCTATCGAACGGACGAGGAGCGCGGGATGGTGCTGATATACCGCGTGCGCCATATGGCTTCCGATTTCACTCGCATTGCCCTGTAGCGACTAACATTGGTCTCCAGGGCCCGAGGCCTCGCGTCGCTGCGCATGCTTGCCATATAGGGAAAGCCCAATTGCAACGGCACCCAGCACCGCGGCGACAAGGAGTCCAAGGCTTGGCATAACTGTGATGTCGAGCCCGGCGACACCGCGCTCGATGGCCCATGGATTGCCCTGGGCAACCGACCGGACGGTGAGGTACAGCAGCCAGCTCATCGTGAGGCGAGGCGCAGCCTGCGCATTGGCATACGAGGCGATGGGCGTTACTGTTTCGAATGGTGCACGATTGCGTAGATGAGCCACTCTACGGCCGGGAGGCCGAGATAGAACAGGGCCCATATGCCAAAACTGATGAGCTTTACCTCTGTGGTTTGCACGGCTCCGTGGCCATCGACCGTCCTGATGAACAGGAAGGCGCTCATGCCGAGGAATACGATGAGCTGAACGATCTGGAGCGTTCTCCAGCCTGTGCTCTTCATCTGGTTGCCTCCCATCGTTTGGGATCGATGAAACCAGCGTCGTTGCCGCCTGCCGAATCGCGACCATTCTAGGGCTGTTGCTCAGTAGCCGGTACGCGTCATGACGCGTGTAACGTGCTTGCTACGCACCTGCTATGCCGCGGTGAGACCGCGTTGGCCGCGCAGCTTGCCCTACCTGAACAGCATCTCGATGACCAAGATGAACGCCACGATTGCAGCCACGAAGAGCGCGGTGAGTCCCCATGCTTTGGGGTTGCCCCAGTTCATAGCCCAGCCGATGCCAAAACGTCGGGGCACCACAACAGAGGGGTCCTCGCGATTAACGTAGAAAAGGCCGAGGTGCCAGCGTTCGTCGTCATCGTAGTCGAGCGCGTTCGATGCGGTCATGTGCCGCAAGAGTCGTGAGCCGGATTGTCCGTAAACGAGTGAGACGACGAGGTTGGGGAGTATTGCGCCGATGATGATCACGACGAGCGCCACGATGGACTGGTCCGAGCTGATCACGCCGGCGAAGGCGAGTGGCATGATCGCAATTGACGCGGTTATGACGATGCCCGTGATAAGGAGCGTTGCACTCTGGGCACGGGCAAACATGCCGTACGCGATGGCAGAGACGACGGGCTGTTCGGGTGAGGTCGGCCGGCGGCTCCTTAGGATTTGCCAATGCGACATGGTGAGGCAGAGCGCCATGAACGCCTGGATGGCGAGCGGCATGGCGATGACCTGCCAGCCCTTTGCCATGTAGTCGTCGGCGATGCCCGCAGTGTTGAAGTGCACGGGCACGGGGTCGGGCATGGCGGGATAGAGCACGAGCGAGAGGGCGAGCGTTGCCAAGATCACGGGCACATAGAGGAGATCCCACGTAAGCGGAAGCGGACGGGGCGCGTTCGCCTCGGCAGCGCCGACGACAGCGGAAAGCCGGGCTGCGTGTGTCTCCCAGCCTTCCGCACGCTTGATGGCCTGCACGCGGGCGCGGAAGACGAGCATGAGTACGAATCCCGTTGCAACGGGCACGCACACCACTGCCGCCATCGCGAGCGGGAACGTGGAGGAAAGCGCCAGCGTGGCGACGGCGGATGCGGCCGAGATGGCGAGGACGCTGGCGAGAAAGATCCACCGCATGCGCTGGATGCGGGGATCTGCCTGCGCTGTTTCCGGCACGCTCACCGCGAAGGCCTCGCGCCCGCGGGTGAGCCAGGGCGTTGCGGCGATGAGGCAGCCGGAGAGGAAGGTGATGAGCGCCATCGACGCGTTGGTGATGAGTGCTATGAGGTCAGGGGACATGTGCGTTCCTTAGTCCAGGTTCTGGGCGGCATGTTCTGCAGCCGCGAGAAAGGCGCGCCGCGTGCCGCCGGACGCCTTGAATTCGGTGGCGAGCTTGCCGAGCGCCGCTTCGAGCGCGGCTTCGTCCATGCCGGCGGCGGGGTTGGCGGGAACGTCCGCCACGTAGGCGCCGCGTCGGCCGAGCATGATGACATAGCCCTCGTCGCGGAGCGTCGCGTAGGCTTTGTTGACGGTGTGCAGGTTGATGCCCAGGTCCTCGGCGAGTGAACGCACAGAGGGCAGGGCGTCGCCGGGGCGTAGCTCGCCTGAGGCGATACCTGCGATGACAGCATCACGTAGCTGCAGGTAGAGCGGGGTATCCGATAGCTTGTCGACGGTGATGACCATAGCGTGACCGTTTCCGAAAATTGTTCTATATGAACTATAGCAAATGGAGCAGATGAGTGGTAGTATGCCGCCAACTGTTATAGTTGAGCTATAGCAGAACTAACAAAAGGAACGTCAGGAGGAACTATGGAAACACCCGTCCTCGATGTGAACCACTATCGCAAAGAATACCGGGGCAAAGTCGCCGTGCGTGACCTTTCGCTCGCGGTGGCACCCGGTGAAATCTGCGGCTTCATCGGTCACAACGGCGCCGGCAAGACCACGCTCATCCGCTCGGTGGTGGGCGCTCAGCCGCCCACGTCGGGCACGATTCGCGTGTGCGGCCACGACGTGTGGCGCGAGCCCGTGGCGGCAAAGCGCCTCATGGCCTACGTGCCGGATAACCCGGATGTGTACGACTTCCTCACGGGCATGCAGTACCTGGACCTCGTTGCCGACGTGTTCGGCGTGGATGCGACGAAGCGTCGCCAGCGCGTGAACGAGCTCACGGCGCGCCTGGAGCTTACGGGCGCCCTCGGCGAGCCGGTCTCCGCCTACTCCCACGGCATGCGCCAGAAGCTCGTGCTCGTGGGCGCGCTTCTGCACAACCCGACGCTTTTGGTGCTGGACGAGCCCTTCGTAGGGCTCGATCCGAGCGCCTCCCATGAGCTCAAAGTCATCCTGCGCGAGCGCGCGGCAGCGGGTGGCGCGGTGTTCTTCTCGTCCCACGTGCTCGAGGTGGTGGAGAAGCTCTGCGACACCGTGGCCGTGATTCGCCGTGGCGAGCTCGTCGCCTTCGGTCCGACCGACGAGGTGCGCGGCTCGGCCTCGCTCGAGGACGTGTTCCTCGAGCTTGTGGACGAGAAGGACGCCGCCGCCCCGTCGCGCCCCGTGGGGATGAGGTGATGGCGATGCTCGCTCTTCGATCTGGTTGCGCACTCTGCCCGCTGCTTTCGCTGCAGGCGCGCTCGCTCCTCTACGGTCTGGGCTTTCGAGGCGGGAGGGGTCGTGCGCGACTGCTCGGCGCTGTGGCGCTCATCGTTCTACTTGCCGGCATGGCGGTGGCTTATATGTGGCTGCTGGGGAGCAGTATGGTCGCCGTGGGTGCGGCCGCTGCGATCCCGGCGCTCGCCGCGCTTGCAGGCTCGCTGGCCGCGGTGGCGCTCGTGTTTGTGAAGGCTCCGGGCACGGTCTTCGGTTGCCGCGACTACGACTTCGTGGCGGCGCTGCCGGTGAGCGTGCGTGCCGTGGTGCTCGCGCGGACGGCACCGCTGTACGGCTTCGGTGTCGCGCTTTCCGTGCTGTTGTCCGCCCCGCTTTACGCGGCGTACTTCTTGGCGGTGCCCGTGGATCCGCTTGCCGTTGTGGCTGCCGCGGCTTGTTCCGTGTGCGCCCCGCTCGCGCCGGCGGCGCTTGCGACCCTCGTTTCGCTTGCGCTCACGTCGGTCGCGGTGCGGTTCCGGCATGCGGGGGCGGTGCAGCTCGTGCTCTCGGTGCTCGTGGTGACGAGCCTCGTTGTCGGCTCATTTGTACTCGGCGGCACCTCTTCGAGGGCAGATGATGCCGCTACTCTTGCAGCGATGGGCGACATCGCGGGCGTGCTCTCCACAGCCGTGGCCTCTGCCTACCCGCCGGCAGCGTGGGCTGCCTCGGCGGTGGGCGAGGGTTCGGTTGCGGGCTTTGCCGCCTTCGTGGCGCTTTCGCTTTCGCTTCCGGCGCTTGTCACGGGAGTCCTCGCGGCGTGCTATCCGCACGCGAACGCCGCGGCGACCTCCGGGCCGCACCGCCGTGCGCATGCGGCCGCGGCATCTCGTTCGGCTGCGAGCCCGCTGCGCGCTCTCGCGATCAAGGAGCTTCGCCGAATTGGCTCCATGCCCTTCTACGCGATGAACTGTTGCGTGGGGCTCATCCTCATGGTCGTGGCCGCGGGAGCGATCGCCTTCTTCGGCGCGGATGCGCTCCTCACCTCGGGAATCATCAACGGCGTGCAGCTCGATGCGCAGACTGTCGCGGCCCTGCGCGGTCAGATCGATGCGGCACTGCCGTGGGTCTTCGGCTTTTGCGGTGCGATGTCGCTCACCGCGGCGCCCTCGGTCTCGCTTGAAGCGCGCGCGAGCTGGTTCATGCTCACGGCACCGGTGGGCGCGGGGACGATGCTCGGCTCCAAGCTCCTCGCCAATCTTATGCTCGGCGGGGCAGCGATTGCGGTTTCCGCCATCGCGCTGCTGGCGGGCGGTACCGCCCCGTTCCTGGTGCTCCAGTGCGCCGTGACGGCTGCCGGCATGCTCACCGGCTTTGCGGCGCTCGCGCTCGCCATCGACGCCGCGCGCCCCAACTTCGCCTGGACCACCCCGGCCGAGGTCGTCAAGCGCGGGCTGCCCATGACCGTGGGAGCGCTCGGTGGGGCGCTTGCCTCGCTCGGTTTCGGGTTCCTTTCGACGGTGGCAGCTGGCAGCCTGGGGGCGGTAGCGTCGGCTGCGTTCAACCTCGCTGCTCCGATAGTCTGCACACTCGCGGGCCTCGGTGCGCTCCACGCGGTTGCCCGCCGTGGCATCCCCGGCCCCGGCTGGGATGCGTGATGCCTGGGTAAGGGCGGCCTGTCTTATTGTGACCATTGCTCGAGCATCAAACAAGGTATTTCACAGGTGCGCTGCACCGATTTGTTCCATTCGTAACGGCTGGGTCGCCTTCTCATCATGAGCTCCGATGGAAGGAGCCCCTCCCGATTATTTACCGATAGGTAGGATTTCTTCTCAAGCTACTCGAATCTTACCGATGGGTAAGATGGCGTGGGGGATCAGGTGCCAGGCATTGGATCCCCACGGGTCATTGCCAAGCATAAGAATCCGGTACCAGATGTCGGATTCTCACACCTTACTGAACAGGCTGGCCGTACTCTCGATTCATGGCTCGGCGAGTGACTATCCATTGTTTGCCGAACTTACGCGTGTCAATGCCGGGGACGAGTTTGCCATAAGCAACGGCTTTTCTTAGCGTCGACTCGCTGAGGCCCCAAAGCTCACATGCGTCGGCGAACGACATGAGGCCATCAAACGGCGTCTTAACAACACGGCCATGTTCCCAAAGCTCGTCGCATGAAAGGTCGAGGTCATCGTTCCAGATGATGCCGTACCCTCCCGTGTCTACATGGACATCAGAAAAGAGAGTTTCGTTTGAAAGCGCTTGAAACGCGGGAAACCGCGAGAAAAGGTGCTGTATATCGTAGAGCTTCGTCACGCCGTTGGCGAATTTAACCATGAGCTCCGTAGGAGGGATGGGCGTGATGTCATGTACCTTGTGAAACATAGCAGCTCCTATTCCAGTGAGGCAAGCTTTTTGAACTCTTGGGTTTCCCACATAGTGAGCAGCTCATCTTGGTGAAGCGAAATCCATTCTCGGACCATGCTCAAGGCTCTGTTGGGTAAATGCCCGTCGAGTATCTGTCCGGTTTTGATGTCGATCGCAGCGGTGTCCTCACCGTAGATGGCATGGATGTGGGGAGGGTTGTGCTCGGAACCCAAGAAGTACATTCAGATGACGATGCCATAAAACCGTGCGAGTGTCGGCATAATAACTCCATCGCCGAGGAACGTTTGGGGCTCAATGCCGCGCAGCAGGCGGTGGTGTATGGCGGTGCGGAATGCCTCTCTACGCGGATGGGGGAGCTTGTTGCGTGGGCGGAGATAGGGCGCCTGCTTTAGTAAGATGTAAATTTACCCTAGGGGTTATTTTACATTCGTCAGTCTTGGAACATGGGCCGTACCGCCAGCAGGTACTGCTCGGCAACACGCGCAGGGTCTTCGACGAATCCATCGCGTGCCCAGCGTAAGGCGGTATAGAGAAAGCTGCCCGCTAGGAACTTCACGACGAATGCCCGATTCGCGTTGGCGCAGGTGGAGAAGCGTATGCTCGACGAGCGCCTCGCTTGATCGACGCTCGCTGAAATCGTGCTCGGGTTCCGGACCCGACGGCGAGAGGACATGGTCGCAGATCGAGGTGACAATCGAAGACGTCGAGGTTCTCCAACATGCGCTCCCGGTGTACCGTCTTGGGGATGACGACGATATCTTGCTGCAACAGCGAACGTAGGATGACCTGCACAGGCGTCTTGTCGTATTTGGCCGCGATGCGGGTGAGCACCTCGTTCGAGAAGATGTCATTGTTCAGGGTCCTGTTGAGCGTGACGGGCCCTTTCTGCGGCGCGATGGGTGTGTAGCGGTTTCGTCCTGCGCCTTACCCGCCGGAGTTCCAGCCGCTCAGGGGCTCGCCCTCGAACTGCACGAAGCCGCGATGACCATGGACAGGAAGGGCGTCGAGAGCGGTTTCCAGCTGCGCAAACTCCTCATCGCTCAGCTTGACGGCAGCTGCGCCGAGATTCTCTAGGATGCGCTCACGGTTTTTGGATCCGGGGATGGGCACGACGTTTGGATACTTGTGCAGCATCCATGCGAGTGAGATCTGCGCGGGCGTGGCGCTCTTACGTGCGGCGACGTCACGCAGAAGATCCACGATGGGTTGATTTGCGCCGATGTTCTCCATCGAGAGCTGCGGCACGAATTTGCGCACGTCGTCATGGTGAGAGAAGTTGGCCTGTGCATCAAGCTTTCCTGAAAGCAGGCCGCTTGCAATGGGACTGAACGGCACAACCCCGATGCCGTGCTCCAGGCAGTAGGGGATGACGCGCTCCTCCACGCCGCGCTCCACCATGGAGTAGATGTTCTGCATAGCGGATACGGGCGTCACCCGGTGGGCGGGGTCGATGGTTTCCACATCGACCTGTGAAAGCCCCCAGCCTCAAATAAGGCCCTCGTCGATGAGGCGTCCCATGACCACTGCGATATCCTCGACGGGGACAGAGCGGTTCACGCGGTGCAGATAGTAAAGATCAACAAAGCTCGTCTGGAGCCGCTCGAGCGAGGCCTCAAGATGGGCGCGGGTGGACTCGTAGAGCTCCCGGCGCCCGGCCTCGTCGGTGTCAAGATGGAGCTTCGTGGCTATGACGATATCGTCGCGAAAAGGGGCTACGGCCTCTCCGACGATGCGCTCGTTGTGGCCCCGCAGCGTTGGGTCGAGGTTAGGCGCGTAGGCCTCGGCGGTATCGAAGAGCGTACAGCCCGCATCATGTGCGGCGCGGATGGCGTCGACGGCGTAGTCATGGTCGGGTATGTCGCCATAACCATGTGAGAAACCCATGCAGCCCATGCCGATTGCCGAGACGACGATATTGTCTAGCTTGCGTTGTTTCATGCTTGTTCCTTCCGTTGGCTGCGCTGTCCTGCCGTTATTCGCCGTTCGGTCGCATGGGAGAGCGAGGACCGGACGTTGCCTGTTGCGCATAGTCGTTTTCGACGAGCACGAACGCAGGGGGTTCCTCAGGTACCTGGTAGAAGGGATGCTGCGGCAGCTCGGCGATGCGCGCCATCTCATCGTCCGTGATCTCGAAGTCGAAGATATCGATGTTGTCGGCCATGTGCCCGGGATTGAGCGTCTTGGGAAAGACGACATTGCCCTCCTGATAGTGCCAACGCAGGATTACCTGAGCGGGCGTCTTGCCGTGCGCCGCGGCGATTTGGGAGAAGACGGGTTCTGCAAGCAGTCCAGCGTCGCCGTGGCCGAGCGGGTACCAGCCTTCGAAGACCATGTCATCCAGGCCGCGCTCGGCAAGGGCATGCTTGAGTTCGCGCTGGTTCCAGTAGGGGTTGATCTCCACCTGCAGGACGGCGGGCTTGATTACGGCGACCTCGAGGATTTCGTCAATCTTGTGAACGGGGAAGTTCGAGAGGCCTATCGCGCGAGCCTTACCTGAGGTCACGGCTTCTTCCATGGCGCGCCAGCCGTCGACGTAGTCGCCATAGGGCTGATGGAACAGCAGCAGGTCGACGTAGTCGAGCCCCAGGCGCGAAAGGGTGGCGTCGATATCGGCGGCGCAGCGTTCGTACGGATAGCTTTGCGGGAAGAGCTTCGTGGTCACGAAGAGCTCCTCGCGCGGGATGCCGCAGCTGCGGACGACCTCGCCCACGGCGACCTCGTTGAAGTAGGCGTTAGCGGTGTCGATATGCCGATAACCGAGTTCGAGCGCCTGCGGTAGATGCTCGCGAACCTCCTCGGAGCTCATCATATAGACGCCATAGCCCATGGCGGGAATTTTCTGTCCGTTCGCGAGCGTAAAGTTGGGAATCGATGCGTTCATGTCATGACCTTTCTGTTGCATGGAAAGCGTTTACATATAGTGTCATGCAAAAATGCAAGCATGTATAATGCATATCGAGGTTGTATATATGCATCTAGTGCATAAGGAGAATGCATGGAGCTCGAGCAGATGCGACAGATCGATGCCATCGCGCGCACGGGCACGATGTCTGCTGCGGCCGATGAGCTGCACATCTCTCAGCCAGCGCTCAGCCGCTCCATCCAGCGACTCGAAGCCGAGCTCGGCTGCGCGCTGTTCGATCGCGTCGGTCGCCGCGTGGGCCTGAACGAAGCAGGGGCCGTCGCCGTCGACTGGGCACGCGAGCTTCTGCGCGACGAGAGGCTCATGCGCGAGGAGATCGCTGCCGTTGTCCAGCGCGCGCGTGCCCTTCGCGTGGCCTCGGTGGCACCAGCTCCGTTGTGGCGCCTCACGGGCCTTATGGTGGAGCGCTTTCCGTCGGAGACCCTCACCTCGGAGCTCGTTGACGAGCATGCGGTGATGCGCGGCGTCGCGGAAGGTGTATATGACCTGGGCATCGTGACCGAGTCGTTCCACGTGCCCGGGCTCATGTCGTGCGAGCTCATGCGCGAGAGCCTCTCGGTGACGTTGCCGCCCAACCATCCGCTCGCTGCCCGGCGTCAGGTGACGTTCGCCGACCTTGCCGGCGAGACGTTCCTCATCTTCACTGATATCGGTTTTTGGCGTGAGGTCGTCGACCGCGAGATTCCCGGTGCGACCCATATCGAACAGCGCGATCGAATGGTGTTCACGCAGCTCTCATACTCGACTCCCCATTGCACGTTCATCTCGGACGCGCCGTTCCAGAGCGACCCCGTTCCCGGGCGAGCAGTCGTGCCCATCGTGGACGACGGTGCCCGTGCGGTCTTCTACCTTATCGCTCGTGCCGACGCGCGCGGCATCGCCTCGGGGTTGTTCTCGTGGGTGGAGGGGCGGATCGCGGGTGACCGTCACTGAGGGATTCAGGCGCGGCACGTCTTAGCGCACTGACTAGGCAATGCCTGTTAGCAGGTAAACGAGCATCGCGGCGAACATGATTGTGAACACGAGGCTGCTCCACCCGCCGAAGAGGATGCAGCGCGCCGGCTGCGGTGCGCGCATCCACACGAGGCCCAGAAAGCTCGTCACGATGGGCGTGAAGACGACGAACCAGGCGGGGAAGACGGTCTGCCCGAGCACGATGGCGATGGCGAGCAGGATGAAGCCGATGTACATGGGGGTCGTCGCCAGACGCATGATAAGCATGATGTTGGCGGACACCTCCTCGTAGAGGTCCTCGTGCCCCGCCTTGGCGATGATGGAGAGGTAGGGGTACTGCGCGTGGTAGGCACCACCGCAGATGAGCGCGAAGGCGAGGAACGCCGCAGCAAGCCAGACGAGCCACGCGAGGTCGCCGTGCGCCATGAGGGGAAGCGCCAGAAAACCGAGAACGTAGAGGAAGGCAGCGATAGGTCCCAACGCCCCACCCGCACGCACGCGGGCGGCGGGCACGTCGCGCATGATGCGCATGTACGGTTTGAGCGTGCCGTCCATGTCGTAGGTGCCCGGGGTGAAGTAAAGCAACATATCGCCGGCGAACATGAGGATCGAGCCGATGAGGCCGAGGGTGGTGAGCACAAGAGAGAGCGGCATGGAAGTCTCCTCAAAAAACAGCGCGACGTATTATCGATCTCTTCCGAGGTGGATAAGAATGGCACCGAGGACGATGAGCATGATGCCGCCGAAGGTAAGGGTGATGTCAGCGCCTGCTGCGAGCCGCGCTCCCGCAAGGGCGCCGCAGGCGACGGCTGTGATGCCAACGGCGCACGCGGTGGTTCCCGATAAGCGCAGATGAAGGCTTCTGTGCATGCTATCCTCCAAAGGTAACCTAGGTTAACTAATTTCAGTATAAGCCTATTTTAGAAAAAGATAGCTATGTCTAACTTATTTGTGATGTCTCGCCGGAGCGTTCAAGACCGATTCAACCGGTTGCGTTAATTTGCCAGTAGGACGTGCGGTGATTGACTTGTAGCGGAATCAACGGGGCTAGCCTTTCCTTGGTTCACGACTCGCGCCACGCCCTGGGGGAGACACCGGCGGCACTTGCAAAGGCATGGCAAAAGGCCGAGGAGCTTGGGTAGCCGAGCGCCTCGGCGATTTCTGCAACAGACAGCGCGTCATCCTCAAGGAGCCGATACGCACGCTCCATCCGCGCATGGCGGGCGTAGGTGCCTACGGCCAGTCCCGTCTCGCGTTTGAACGCAGCGCAGAGATGCGATCGGCTCACGTAAAGCTCTCGAGCCAGGGCGTCCACGGTCGGAGGGGCTTCATTCAAGTCGATAGCGGCGCGTATGCGCTCCTTTGCTTGGTCGGCAAGGCTCTGAGACGAGGAGTCTTCGCGCGGCCCACGCGCCGCATCCATTGCGAGCGAAGCCATGAGTGAGGTGACATTCGAGAGCAGGCCGAGCTCCTCGCACGGGCGAAGCGGGGAGCTCGTGGGGATGGCGCTCAGTGCGCGCGCAATCGCTCGCTGGCTCTGGCGATTCCAGGGTTCGCTGAATGCCGGGAAAAGCCCTCGGAATTCCCCCGGATAGCGTCGGTCAAGCTCATCGAAGAATTCCGGCAGCATGATGAAGGAGCGGGAACGGTAGACATGATGCGCCAGCAGGTTGCTCGACAGGGTGCGCGGCCCTTGTTCGACAAACGTGGCGACCTCGTCCCTCGTGCGCCGTCCGTCGTGGGCGGACTCGATGAACCTGAGGGGGAGGCCGCAGCCTTGAGAGCAAGCCACGGCATCGTCTCCCATGGTGCAGGCGCACGCGTACGGCCCCAGCGAGCCCTCGAACAGCGGCATGTCCTCGAGCGGCTCGAGGTCATGGCAGAGCACGAGGCAGCTCGGGGACAGCGCGCAAAGCCACATCGAGCCCTTTGCCCTGCTGTTCGATGCTTCGCCTGCCCACACCGCTCCGCGTTGCTCAAGCCGGATACCAAGCTGTTCCACCTGAGGTTCGAAAAGCGCGGCGAGTTCGCGGGGAATGCTGCTCGTGCTTGCCATTTTGAAGAAGCGTCCTTAGTACTTGCCGATTTGTATCAAATGAGTTAACCAGAACTAACAATACCGTCATCACATGATACGGTGCGGAAGATATCCACGCAAGACTCCAAACGATAAGGGAGGTTTCGATGTCTGAATCGCAAGCAACCAAGGCGAGCGACGCCCGCGGCAAGGGCGCTGTGAGCCGCTTGCTCGCCTTCGCCGGCCCACGGCGCGCGCTCACGTACCTGGGCTGCGCGCTCTCGGCCGTCTCGATGCTCGTGAGCTTCGGCCCGTACGTCTGCATCTGGCTCGTGGCGCGCGA
>CALUFC010000024.1 GCA_944319885.1 uncultured Coriobacteriaceae bacterium | reverse complement strand
GGCGGGAAGTACGGGGCTCGAACCCGCGACCTCCGACGTGACAGGCCGGCGCTCTAACCAAACTGAGCTAACTCCCCTCAGCAAATGCTGCGATGGATAGTATACACAGAAGACTCGAAACGGTGCAAGTACTTTTCTTAAAAAATCTCGCGCATCGGGTACGCACGTTCCGCAGGCCTCGGTCAAGCAGACATACCATAGCCCGCTACCTGCCAAAACGCTGCGGAATCCAGCGACGGCTCCTATTCGAGATCGATGATGTCGGCCGAGAGAATCTCCCCTGCCCGCACCCACATGCGCGCCATGGTGGCACCGCGGCGCCCGCGCGGAAACGTGGGGGATCCGGGATTGATAACCAGGCAATCGCCCACCTCGGCGATGATGGAGCGATGCGTATGGCCGCAGATGGCCACATCCACCGCGCCCACGGGAAGATCCTCGCGATAGTGCGCCACGGCAAAGCGCAGCCCCTCATAGGTGAACTGATTGAGCCGCCCCACCTCGGGACCGTAATCACGATAGAAATCGTTGTTGCCCAGTACCGCCTTGATGGGTGCGATCACGCACAGGTGCGCCCAATCGCTCTCGGAGGTGATATCGCCCGCGTGCACGATGAGGTCGGCACCCTCAAGCTCTGCAACGAGACGGCTCGAGAGCCGACCGTGCGTATCGGACACGATGTCGATGCGCTTGGCGTTGTGAACGTCCACGATTCCTGCCTTACCGCGCCGAACCTACAAACTCAGCGCTTTCTTGAGCGGCACCACACGGCGGCGCGAAACGGGCACGCGCTCCTCGACCCCGGCGATACCCAACTGGATGGCACCGCTGGGAACCGTCTCGACATCCTCAACGCAGGCAAGGTTGACGATATAGCGCCGGTGCACCCGGAAGAATCCGAAATCGCCCAGCTTCGTTTCAAACTGTGCCAAGGAGGTGGTGGAAAGGAACCGATCGTCATTGGTAAAGATGCACGAGTAGTCGTCCTTCGCCATAATGTAGCGAATCTGGTCGACCGGGATGAGCACCTTGCGGCCACCTTTTTCCACCGGGATGCGCTCGATAGTGACTTTGCTGTCGTTTTGCGGCTTCACGCGCGCAAGCACCTTGCTGATGGCTCGATCAAGGCGCTCCTCTTCAACCGGTTTGAGCAGATAGTCGACGGCGTCGACATCGAAGGCATCGACCGCATGATCGCTATAGGCGGTCACAAACACCACGGCGGGCGGGTTCTTGAGCTTATGGAGCGCCTCTGCCAGCTGGAGCCCCGATGCCCCGGGCATCGAGATGTCGAGGAACACCACGTCGACCCGGCCATCCATGAGGGTCTCGATGGCGGAGCGCACACTCGATGCCTCGGTGATAGAGCTCATCTTGCCCGTCTGCTCGAGCAGAAAACGCAGCTCGGAACGAGCGGGGGCCTCATCATCTACGATCATCGCACGCAGCATAAACCACTAATTCCCTTCGCATGCCAAAACGGTCGCGCAAAGCGCGCATCTATTTTACCCCTCAACGAAGATACTCTCCAGCAAATCAAGATGCAACGTAACCGTAGTACCCTCGCCGGGCGTCGAGGAAACCCGCGCGAACGAATGCGGACCATAGAAGAGCTTGATGCGCTCGGAGATGTTATGCGTGGCCACGCCGGCGCCGCTGCCCTGCGGAGCCGAGGCATCGGGCACCGCGCCCATCGCGCCAAACAGGCGGCGCGCGGTGTCCTCGCTCATGCCCACGCCGTCATCGGCGACCTCGATGGAAACAGCGCCGTCATCGCACGAGGCAACCGTTACCGTGATGTGGAGCGTCCCTTCGTCGCGCATGGCATGGCGCACGGCGTTCTCCACGAGCGGCTGGATGATGAAGGCGGGCACGAGCGTGCCCTCAAGACCCGGCTCGATGGTGAACGTCGCCTTGATGCGATCCTCGCCGAAGCGCGCCAGCTCGAACGTGAGATAGCGGCGGGTCTGCGCGATCTCACGCGTAACGGGAATGAGCGAGCCCGAGTTATCGAGCGTGGAACGGTAGAACGAGGAGAACTCGCGCAGCAGCTCGCGCGCGCGAACGGGATCGGTGCGCGTGAACGACGCGATGGTATTCAGGGTGTTGAACAGGAAATGTGGGTTGATCTGCGCCTGCAGCGCGCGCACCTCGGCACGGGCTGTGAGCTCTTCTTGCAGCTCGAGCTCGTGAATGGCGAGCTGCGTGGAAAGCAGCTCGGCAAAGCCCGTCACGAGGGCGTACTGCGTGCGGTTGACATCGCGCGAAGACGAGAAGTAGAACTTGAGGGTGCCGATGGTGGCATCGCGCACCTTGAGCGGCGCCACGATGCCGGCGGGGATCATGCGCTGGTTGCCCGTCTCGCCGTGCACATAGACGCTATGCGTGAACGACTGCATGATTCCGTGCTCGATGGCGTAGTGCGTGGCGGGCGTATGGATGGGCGAGCCCGGCGGGAAATCGTCCACCATGTCGCCCACGCAGGCGAGCACCTTCGCGGTATCGGTGATGGCGATGGTGCTGGCATGCGTCTCGGGCAAGAGCTTCTGGCAGATGGCGCTGGCGCTTTTCTCGTTCAAGCCCTCATGCAGATCGGAGAGCATGGACGAGGCCACCGAGAGCGTCTCCTCGGTATAGCGGGAACGCAGCAGGTCGGGATTGAACCACAGGTAGGTGGTGAGACCGAGCAGCACCAACAGCGCGGCAAGCGCCACGGTGCCCGCGGGCGTATGATCGCCCTCGAGCAACAGGCTCACGATAAAGAGCACGAGCGCGATGCTGCACACCAGCGCGACCAACCACAGCGCAACGAGCAGGGTGGGCCGGTGCTCGCCGCGAATATAGGTGTTGATAGGTCTCATGCACCCTCCAGGAGTTGCGCGAGCGCGGCATCACGCCACAGCCCGTCTATGATGGACGGCCAGAAGCTCTGCAACTTGAAGTAGGCGCCGGCGTAGTCGTTGGCGTAGCGCTGCGCCTCCTCCCTGCCGTGCCGCCAGATGTGCCCGTACCCGGCGCGCTCGCCCGAAAGCATGAAGCGCGCGAACGCGGTCATGCGCACACGGGCATCGAGCTCGTCGGATATCCACAGGCCCGGATACGGCATGAGCGACGCCGCCGTCACCGGGTTGAGATCGTTTTGGCTGTTGGCATAAGCGAGCTTGGCCCGTTCATAATACCAGCGATAGACATCTTGCATGAAGCGCGGCGCGCGGCGCTCGGTCTTCGGTGGCAGATGCCGCACCGCCCACTCGTTGTCAAACCAGACGTCGAATCCATAGAGGCGCAGGTTGAAGAGGTAATCGAGGTCCTCGCCGCGCGTGATGAACGGATCGAATGCCACCTGGGCATAGGCGCGTGCGTGCACGGCGAAGCAGCCGCCGCACACGTAGTTGGAACGCGAGATGCGCGTGCCCGCCATGGCGCGCTTCATCCATTTATTGAACTCGGGTCGCTTGGTCCACCAGCGATGGCTCAGATCGGCTTTCGTCTCGGCGGCAAACGGCGAGCCCTTCTCATCGTAGAAAAAGCCGCTCTTGGCAAGAATCGGCAAGCCCTGGCGCGTCTGCTGGCCCAGCGCGTAAAGCGCGCGGTCCATGAAGTCGGGGCTCAAGATCACCTCGTCATCGTCCACGAAGACCACGGCGTCGTGACCAAAAATCGCCGCGGCAGCAAGCCCCATGTTGCGAATGGCTCCGTACCCGCGCAGCGAGACGCACTCCCCCGTTCCGCTGGGTGCGAGCTCGGCCACGCGGTCGGCAACGCGCGCAGCCTCGATATTGGTAACCACGGTGATGTTGAGCGCGGGATGCGCTGCCGCGATGCGGCGCACGCGCAGGGCGACGTCGGCCGTGGCGGCTTGAGGGCATACGGCGAGCAGGATGACGCGCGGTAGATGGCGCACCTGATCGAGCGACGATAGGCAGCGCTCGAGCTCCGGGGTATCACTGGCAAGGTCTGTTGCATGGTCGTAAGCGCCCGGCGCATGGGCGCTCACATGCCTCTCGGCCCAGTATGTCGGGATGACGATCGCGGCATCCATGGCAGTATCACGCCTTAGAACCTCTGCGGCGCAACGATGCACCGTTGCGCCCACCTGTGCTCTCCTGCCGCGAGCGCACCGCCCGATAGCTACCGCGCCGCGCCTGCGCGCGGGGCAGCGCCGGTATCAAACGGCGAGCAATCCTTGAAGTACGCGGAGCGTGCAAGAGAGCGCCCGAGGGGGTACCCCAGCACATACATGATAACCGCTTCTCCCACGCCCGTGCTCACCAGACCGAACAGATACATGAACGGCCAGGCACCATCGAGCGAGATCGAGGTGAAGGGGATGGTGTAGAAGCCCGTCGCCTGCAGCAGCAGCGGCAGATACGCCGGCACGATGAGGGCGTTGGCAAGCACGGGGCCGGCAAGCGCCACAAGCGGGTGCGCGCGCAGCTTCCAGGTGAAGAGCGCCCCGGCGCAGGTTGCCAGCGATCCAAACACCACATCGAGCATGCCGAGCATGCCGGCGCCCGAAAGCACGATGTTGGCGATGTTGGCGATGGCGCATCCCAGCGTAAGCCCCGGCACGGCCGCCGGCGTGAAGAGCGCCAGCACGCAGAGCGCCTCGGAGACGCGGAACTGCACCGGTCCCCAGGCAAGGCTGCCCAAAAAGAGCATGGTCATGAGGGTGCACGCCGCATACACGGCAGCAATGGCACCCACGCGGGCAAGATCGTTCGATTTCATGAGAGATCACCTTCTGTACATGGAGGGCTTTACTGATGCCGTGAAACCCCCGCAGGCGGATCTCTCCAGACTGCGCCTATCTAGAGCGGGCCGCGCTGAGCGCTAGGCCATACCCCGTATGCGAGACAGCTTCACGAGCATGACAAGGCCCACGATCAACAGGATCCCGATGGAAAGCACTCCTAAAGAAGCATCCCCCGTGAGCGATGTCACGACAGATACTAGCAGAGTTCCCATCACGCTCGCATAACGTCCGAAGATATCGAAGAATCCGTAGTACTCGTTCGCGCGCTCCTTGGGGATGAGCTTGCCGAAGTAGCTGCGCGAAAGCGCCTGGATGCCGCCTTGGAATAGGCCCACCGCCACGGCAAGGATCCAGAACTCGACCTCGGACTTCAGGAAGAACGCCGCGAAGAGCACGATCGCCACGTACGCGGCAACGGCGATGATGATCATCTTGAGCGTGCCCTGGGTCTTGGCAAGGCGCCCGTACGCAATGGCCGAGGGGAATGCCACGAACTGCGTCACGAGCAGGGCCAGGATGAGCGAGGTGGAATCGAGCCCGAGGGCCGTGCCGTACGTGGTTGCCATCGAGATGACCGTGTGCACGCCGTCGATGTAGAAGAAGAACGCGACCATGTAGATGAGGATGGCCTTGTCGCTGGCGATGCGGCGCATGGTGGTACCGAGGCCGGTGACGGTGCGGCGTACCTCGCTCGCAAACGTCTCGCCCGGCGCGAGCTCCTTGGCAAAGCGCTGGCGATAGGTGCGCACGAGCGGCACGGTGAACGCGAGCCACCAGATACCGGTGATAACGAAGGAGATGCGCACGCACAGCAGCATGTCGAGGCCGAGGGCCGCCGGACCGCCCAAGATGAGCGCGATGCACACGATGAACGGCACGCACGAGCCGATGTAGCCCCAGGCATAGCCAGAGGACGAGACGGAATCCATGCGCTCGTCGGTTGTCACATCGGGCAGCATCGCATCGTAGAACGTCATGGACGAGTTAAGCCCGATGGTGCAGAGCACGTAGACCATCAGAAACGCCGTCGCGCTCATAGGGATGGCCTGGGCAAAGCAGAGCACGAGGCCTGTAAGGAAAAAGCCCAGGAAGAACTTGATCTTGTTGCCCGCGAAATCGGCCAGCGACCCCAAGATGGGCATGAGCAGCGCCACGACGAGCGAGGCCACCGTTTGGGCATTTGCCCACGCCGCGACGAGCTCGGCCGCGCTCGCGCCCGTGTTGATGGCGTCGAAGTAGATGGGCACGACCGAGGTGTTGAACAGCACGAGCGCCGAGTTGCCGACGTCGTACATGACCCAGTTGCGCTCGAGTTTGGTGTATCGCATGTGCCGCCTTCCATTCCGCCGCCGCGTTGCAATCACGCACTATGCTACGCCACCACGCGCCGAACGCGCGTCATGAATTGGTAAGGAAGGCAGGCTGCGCAATGCCGCCCTGCCAGCTACTCCTCTCGGTCGAACTCCTCGCTCTCGTCGAGCGGCCTGCCTGAGTAGTTGATGTGCTCGGTCACACGCACGATATCGCCCTGGTCGATGAAACACGCCGCCACGATCGCGTAATCGGCAAGCGCGCGGTCAAACACCTCGGGGAAGCTCTCATGCGATACCGTGCCGGTGAACGGGTCCTCCCACGGTTTGTTCGCAAGGTTGCCCGCAGCCGCAGGCGGCACGTGCGAAACGCGGTGGGCCAGCGAGCCTAGAAGCGAGTAGCCGCGCACCAGCCCTTCCAGCTTCCCGATCATGTTGGCCGCGGCCGAATCTGCCGGCTCGATGAGGCGATACGCCAGCTGCATATCGGCAACCGCACCGCCGAATTGGTTCGCGCCCACCTTGAGCTCGTAGACCGAGCGCGCCGTGAAGCTCATGAGCGCGCCCGCGACCTTGTTGATGCGCTCGTTGGTTACAAGCTCCGCCACCGGCGGGCAGTCCTCAACCGTTGCGCCATCGCGCTTGCACTGGAGCATGAGCACATCGAGATCGCTCTCGATGATGGCGTGCACTTGCGAAGCCGCCGCCTCGAGGCCGGGATCGACCTTCTGGACGCCCCACTGCTGGGCGTAGACAAACGGGTGCGCCGTGCGGTCGAGCACGTAGTGCGAGAGCAGGCCAAGCACGTAGGCGCGGCCCACGCCGGCGTCGGTCGGCACCAGATGACCCACGCCGTCCCGCAGCGTTGTGAACTGGCGCGTCATGCGGCAGCGGTGCATGCGTCGGCCGAACTCGGTGCAAGCGCTCATCTCGGGGGTGCGCACGCGGAAGAAATACGGATCGGGCCCTTGGTTGCCCAGCAAAAACGCCAGGCGCTCGTCTTCCGTGGATACGATTCCCTCCGGTAGACGGTCCATGCTTTCCTCGCCGAAGAGGCGATGCGTAATGAGTGCAGGCATAAGCGGGCTCCTCCGTTCACGCCGCAGCAAGCGATCTGCCCGTGCGGCGTCTCGAGACGACGCTCAAGATTATGCCCCGTTGCCGCCTCCTCCATCCGCACGCTCGGCGGCATGACGCACCCAAACACACGCGCACCACGCCTCGATTCGAGTAGTATGGAATAGAGTGGAGCGGAGGGAGTCGAGCATGCCGGTCAACGGGTCATCGGGCGCACAGCGGCCCACGCCGCGCAGCCGTAGCACCTCCGCGCCGCGGCTGGCATCTGCCCGACGCACATCTGCAAGCCGCTCGCACACCGCAGCCAGGCCCACGCGCTCCGCCGGCTCTCCCGCGAGTGCGCCCGCGCGGCGTCGCGCCGCACATGCGCGCACCGCCGACACCACCCGCACGGCGTCGCGCCCCCACAATGGCCCGCGCACTGCTCCCGGGGCCAGCATCCTGCAGCAGGTGCTTGAGGTTGCCTCAAAGGGTATTACCGCGCTCATCGGTTTGCTCAGCGCTCTCGTTGCGCTCATTGGCTCCGGCATCGGCAATCTTGTGCAGCGCTACCAAAACCGCGCCGCAACGAACCCTCGTTCGCGCGATCACGCGGCTCCGCAGCGCCTCGGCAACGATCCTCGCCGGCAGCAAGCAGGTCCCTACGCCGCACGGGCGCCGCGCGGCGCACAGGGCCGTCCGGCTGCCGCCGCAGCAATTCCCGGTATCCAAGGCGTCATCTCGTTCCCCAAGCTCGCCGGCGCCCTTGCCGCCGTTATCATGGCGAGCGCGGTCTTCTTCGTGCCCGCCGCGGGCATCAGCCCCGAGATCGAAATCCCCATGCTCGATATGCCCACTCGCGACGCGGCGCAGCTCCCCGCCTCCACCCCGCGGTCGAGCTGGATGCAGGGCGAGATGCCGTATCTCTATCAGATTGATCCGGCGTGGTCGCTCAAGCCCTATGGCGGCGGCACCGTGCGCGACAACGGGTGCGCCACCACCTGCATGACCATGGTCTACGTCTACCTGACCGGCAGCACCGCTTACGACCCCGGCAGCATGAGCGCATTCTCGGATGCCGGCGGCTACTGCCCCACCGGCGCCACCGAGTGGCGCTTCATGACCGAGGGTGCCGCGAGCCTTGGCATCACCGGCAAGCAGGTGAGCCTCTCACGCAGCGCCATCACGCAGGCGCTCGAGGAGGGCAAACCGGTTATCTGCAGCATGGCGCCTGGCGATTTCACCGTGCTCGGCCACTTTATCGTGCTCTCCGGCATCGATGAAAACGGTATGGTCACCGTGCATGATCCCAATAGCAGCGCACGCAGCGCGCGTAAGTGGGGCATTGTCGAGCTGCTCCACCAGATGAAGGCCGCATGGGCATTCAGCGCGTAGGCGTGCGAGCCCGCACGTGCCTCACGATGGATTAGAACCGCAGCGGCGCAGGTCCAGACTATGCAAAGACCCCGCAGTGCTCGGAGCGAACCATCCGCAGCCGCGCAGCGGCGAGGACGTTCGCGAGAGCACAGCGGGGCCGCTCGTTACAACAAAGGTCCCGGCGAGCCTGCATGCAGGTTCGCCGGGGTCACAGAGGGGGGGGCTTCGATTGCTGGCCGACACGTAGCCGACCCGCTCGCACCTTACGCGTAGATGCGGGTGCCGGAGAGGCCAGCCATGGTCTCGGCGGCTTTCTCAAGTGCTCCGATGATGCACACGCGGCCCTTGCGGCTGCGAGCGAACTTGATGGCAGCGCGGACCTTGGGTTCCATGGAGCCCTTGCCGAACTGGCCCTCGTCAGCAAGCTTTTCGGCCTCGTCGGCAGAGATCTCAGTGAGGTTCTCCTGATTGGGCTTGCCGAAGTTGATGGCAACGTGCTCAACCGCAGTGAGCAGGAACAGCACCTGAGCGTCGCAATCCTCAGCGAGGAGCTCACCGCCCATGTCCTTGTCGATAACGGCCGCAACGCCCTTATAGCAGCCCTTGTCGTTGTAGTCGCGCACCACGGGGATGCCGCCGCCACCGCAGGCGATGACGATGAACTCGTTGTCAAGCAGATTTAGGATCGAGGTGGCCTCGACGATCTTCTTGGGCTCGGGGCTCGCCACCACACGGCGCCATCCGCGACCGGAATCCTCAACGAAGGTCATCTCGGGATTCTCGGCCATGAGCTCCTTGGCCTGCTCCTCGGTATAGAACGGGCCGATGGGCTTGGTGGGGTTCTGGAACGCGGGGTCGTCCGGATCGCACTCGATCTGGGTGACAACGGTGGCCACGTGCCAACGCTTATAGCGGCGATGCATCTCGCGGCCGATGCCCTGCTGCAAGTGATAGCCAATGTAGCCCTGGCTCATGGCGCCGCACTCGGGCAGATCCATCGAGGGCGTACCGATGGCGTCGTGCGCGGCAGCGAAGGCGTTCTGGATCATGCCAACCTGCGGGCCGTTGCCGTGGGTGATGATGATCTCGTTGCCTTGCTCGATCAGACCGAGCAGGGCATGGGCAGCGTTGTTCACGCGCTCGATCTGCTCGGTTGGGGTGTCGCCGAGGGCGTTGCCACCCAGCGCGACGACGATGCGGTCAGGCTTTCCGTAAGGCTTGGACATAGCTTGATCCCTTCTATCTCGCAAGGCGTAAAAGACCACGCGCACAGCCGCTGCGACCGTGCGCCACATCTACGTTGTACCGCCCTTGCACCCCGCGCGCCATGAAACCGCAGGATTATGTTGGTTTATATTCGGTTTGCCTTTTGCCTGGTTTCGCTCGATCCAAAATGCTCCCCGTTTTGCCAACGCCGATGGGCCGCATTCGACCGTTCACCGATACATCGCTTGCAAACGTCTCTTGAGCGCCCTATGGCTTCCAAACCGTCCCATCTCGGCATAGAAGCATCCTTATAATCGAGATAATCCGCACAGAAAGGCCCGCCATGCCTCGCCTCGACCCCATGCATCGTTGCCCCGGTTGCCGTCGCCGGGCAATCGCCGTTGTCGCGTGCTTCGTGCTCGCGCTGTTTGTCGCGCTCATTGCGGGTTGCGGCGTGCCACTCGACTCGCCCGCTCCTGGCAAAGACGAGGTGCTTGCGCATGTCGAGGAGGTCTGTCCCAACGAACCGTACGAGCTCGTATCGGTTGAAGAGGTCAACGAGCTGCCGCAAAAGGTGATTTATCGCTTCACCTCGACCGAGCGCCAGCTCTCCTTTACTGCGACGAGCGAAATTGTCGACCCCGATCCCGACCCCAAGTTTCCCACCGCTCCATATCCCCTCGTTACGTGCGACTACGCCGAGCAGGTATACGATCTCTATAGCGACGAGGCGCTTGCGGCGTACCGCGCCGAGCTCGCCCGGCTGCGCCCCGACACCACCTCATATAACGAGTCCAATGGCATGACGCTCTTTCGCTCCTACGAAGATATTGAAGCGATCGTCGAGGCGGCGAAGCATGCCGATGCGGTATACGAGCGCGAGCTTGTCTATAACCCCGCCGACTGGATTCGCGAGCACGCTTCGATTGGCGTTCATGTGGGCTGGGCCCCCGATGATGCATCGCTCGCAACGCATGATTCCTGGGAAAACGTTGGCGGCACCTTCGGCCTAAGCGGCGCGTTTAGTCCCGCGCCGCAGCTCGATAAGCTCGCCGGCAGCTATGCGCAGCTCATTGTGGACGGCGCGATCCCTACAGACGCTACGCTCCCTGCCCGCTACTTCGACGGACTGCATCGCAGGGTGCTCTCGCACATCACCATAGACGGCATCGAGGTTCCATTTGGCTTCGATGAGGTAGACGAAGGCCTTTCCTACCGCGAGTGCAACCTGTACCAGCGCGAATACATTTCAAGCGGCAGCCCTTGTGCAGCACGATGGAATGATGAGACGGGTTCGTATGAAGTTTATCTCGATCTGGGCCGGCTTGAAGAAGCCGAATGGGAGGGTTTAGAGGAGGACGGGCGCATCTTTATGCCCGATTCCTGGCTGATCCAGCACATCAGCGAGCTTGCCGCTGGAACCTATTTGGCGGGCGCCACCTCATGCAGTTGGACGATCGGCAACGCACGCGGCAGCATACATGGCGACGGTCCCAATGACAATCCGCACTTCATGCTCGAAGCGAACGGCGATACGCACGAACTCGACAACGACAGCGGCGCCCACACCGGCACGGTGTTCACCTACATTGATGTCGCCCTCTTCGCCGAACTCATAGACTGCACCTATCACATCGACGAAACATCCGGGACGCTCGAGCTCACCACGCAACGCTAGCACGCGTCCGCGCCCTCATACGCACCGTGAATTGCGCGGTACGAAATGCTATCTCATATATAACATATGCGAAGTGTGGATGTTTTTACCGCACGAGCCTCATGGCGCTATTTCTATCTGACATTAACGCAGGTACAAGGCTTGCAAATACGGCTCGAGTATTTGCTGCCAATGACGACCCAGCAATTCATCCACACTTCGCATATGTTTCTAATTTGATAGCACTTTTGCCTACCTGATTTTGAACCCAAGTTGTTGAATAACCTGGTTTTTTCGAGCATGGAAATACAAGGTTATCCAACAACCTTGTATTTCCGACACCCATATACAAGGTTATCGAACGGGTTTAACGCAGGAAGGCCCCTGCAGGGGCTTCCCGACGCGAATCATCCGCAGCTGCGAAGCAGCGAGGACGTTCGCGCGGGAACGCCTGCAGGGGCCTCCCGATGGGAGTTAACCCTTAGCTCTTAGACCTCTGCGTAGACGTCCTTGAGCTTGAGGAGGTGCTGATAGCGAGCCATCGCAGCGTCCTCGTTGGCCTTGAACAGCGCGTCGACCTCGTCCTGCGGGAGGACACGGGCCAGCGACGTGTAACGGGCCTCGTTCATCAGGAACTCCTGGTAACCACCCTTGGGCTCACGCGAGTCGAGCGTGAACTTCTTGCCCACCTCCGCGGCGGGGTTGAAGCGGAAGAGGTTCCAGTAACCGCAGTCCACGGCCTTCTTCATCTCGGCCTGGCAGTTCTGCATGCCGCCCTTCTTGATGGAGTGCATCTCGCAGGGAGCATAGCCGATGATGATGGACGGGCCGTCGTAGGCCTCGGCCTCCTGGATGGCCTTGAGCGTCTGAGCGGGGTTGGCGCCCATGGCGACCTGCGCCACGTACACATACCCGTAGCTCATCGCGATCTCGGCGAGGCTCTTCTTCTTGGTGTGCTTACCAGCAGCAGCGAACTGGGCAACCTGTCCGAGGTTCGAAGCCTTGGAAGCCTGGCCGCCGGTGTTGGAGTACACCTCGGTGTCGAAGACGAAGACGTTGACGTTGTGGCCAGAGGCGAGCACGTGATCAAGACCGCCGAAGCCGATGTCGTACGCCCAGCCGTCGCCACCGAAGATCCAGAAGGACTTCTTGGTGAGGAACGCCTTGTCGGCGAGGATCGACTTAGCCGCATCGCAGCCACAGGCCTCGAGAGCCTCGACGTAAGCAGCAGCCGTGGTCTTAGAAGCCTCGGTGTCGTTGCGGGCATCGAGCCAAGCCTGGCCGGAAGCCTTCACGGCATCAGACGTGCCGTCGGCAGCGATGAGCGCCTCGGTCTCAGCAACGAGCTTGTTCTGGACGGCCTCGTAACCAAGAGCCATACCAAGACCATGCTCGGCGTTGTCCTCGAAGAGGCTGTTGTTCCACGCAGGACCATGGCCGTCCTTGTTGACGGTGTAGGGGCTGCGGGCCGCGGGGTTGCCCCAAATGGAGGAGCAGCCGGTGGCGTTGGCGATGTACATACGCTCGCCGCAGACCTGCGTGACGAGACGCGCGTACGCGGTCTCGGCGCAGCCGGCGCAGGAGCCGGAGAACTCAAGCAGCGGCTGCTTGAACTGGCTGCCCTTGAGGTTGTTGGTCTCGAGGACCGGCTTGGGCTCGACATGCTCGACGCAGTAATCGAAGACGGCCTGCTCGGCAGCCTCCTGCTCCTGCGGGACCATGGTGAGGGCGCCCTTCGGGCAGACCTTG
>CALUFC010000023.1 GCA_944319885.1 uncultured Coriobacteriaceae bacterium | reverse complement strand
GAGGACGTCTTCAAGATGACCGAGGCCAACCGCGCGTTCTCGCACTATCGCTGGTAAGGGAAAGGGTAGACACTCATGGCTAAGGCTAAGTACAAGCTGTCCGAGACCCGCAACATCGGCATCATGGCCCACATCGATGCCGGTAAGACCACCACGACCGAGCGCATCCTCTACTACACCGGCAAGACCCACAAGATCGGTGAGGTGCACGAGGGCGCTGCCACCATGGACTGGATGGTCCAGGAGCAGGAGCGCGGCGTGACCATCACCTCCGCCGCCACCACGTGCTTCTGGCACAAGGGCGGCGACGTGAAGAACGGCCCCGCCTACCGCATCCAGATCATTGACACCCCGGGCCACGTTGACTTCACCGCCGAGGTCGAGCGTTCGCTCCGCGTGCTCGACGGCGCTGTGGCCGTGTTCGACGCCGTTGCCGGCGTGCAGCCGCAGTCTGAGACCGTGTGGCGTCAGGCCCGCAACTTCAACGTTCCGCGCATCGCCTTCATCAACAAGTACGACCGCGTGGGCGCCGACTTTTTCCACGCTATCGACACCATGAAGGAGCGCCTCAACGCCAACGCCGTGGCCATCCAGGTCCCGATGGGCGCTGAGGATCAGTTCTGGGGCATCATCGACCTCGTCACCATGACCGCGTGGGACTTCAAGGCCGATGACAAGGGCATGACCTACCCCGAGCCCATGGACGAGATTCCGGCCGAGTTCGTCGACATTGCCGCTGAGAAGCGCGAGGAGCTCCTCGACGCCGCCGCCAACTACGACGACGAGCTCATGGAGATGATTCTCGAAGAGGAGGAGATCCCCGTCGAGAAGCTCAAGAGCGCCATTCGCGCCGGCGTGCTCGCCAACGAGCTCAACCCCGTCCTCGTGGGCTCCGCCTATAAGAACAAGGGCGTGCAGGAGCTGCTCGACGCCGTTGTCGATTACCTCCCCAGCCCGCTCGACGTTCCGCCCGTGGAGGGCACCAACCCCGACACTGGCGCCACCGACACCCGCAAGGCCGACGATTCCGAGCCCTTCTCGGCGCTCGCCTTCAAGATCGCGACCGACCCGTTCGTGGGTAAGCTCACGTTCTTCCGCGTGTACTCCGGTCATGTGGACGCCGGCTCCTACGTGGTGAACGCCACGAACGGCCAGCGCGAGCGCTTCGGCCGCATCCTCGAGATGAACGCCAACGATCGTATCGACGTTGACGGCGCCTCCACCGGCGACATCCTCGCCGCCGTGGGCCTCAAGAACACCACCACCGGTGACACCCTCTGCGAGGAGGGCCACGAGATCATCCTCGAGTCCATGGAGTTCCCCGATCCCGTTATCGACGTTGCCGTGGAGCCCAAGACCAAGGCCGAGCAGGACAAGATGAGCCTCGCGCTCGCCAAGCTCGCCGAGGAGGACCCGACCTTCACCGTGCGCACCGACCACGAGACCGGCCAGACCATCATCGCCGGCATGGGCGAGCTGCACCTCGAGATTATCGTCGACCGCCTGCTTCGCGAGTTCAAGGTCGAGGCGAACGTTGGTAAGCCGCAGGTTGCCTACCGTGAGGCTCCGGGTCACGACGTCGAGCGCGCCGAGGGCAAGTTCGTGCGCCAGTCCGGCGGTCGCGGCCAGTACGGTCACGCCGTCATCAAGCTCGAGAAGATGGAGGAGGGCTTCGGTTACGAGTTCGTCAACGCCATCGTGGGCGGCGTCGTGCCGAAGGAGTACATCCCCTCGATCGACAAGGGCATCCAGGAGGCGCTCAACACCGGCGTCATCGCGGGCTACCCCGTGGTCGACGTCAAGGTGACCCTCTTCGACGGCTCCTACCACGAGGTCGACTCCTCCGAGGCTGCGTTCAAGATCGCCGGTTCCATGGCCATCAAGGACGCCCTCAAGAAGTCCGACCCGATCCTGCTCGAGCCGGTCATGGCCGTCGAGGTCGAGACCCCCGAGCAGTACATGGGCGACGTCATGGGCAACCTCTCCGGTCGCCGCGGCAAGATCGAGGGCATGGACGACCGCTCCGGCAATAAGGTCATCCGCGCCAAGGTGCCGCTGGGCGAGATGTTCGGCTACGCTACCGACCTCCGCTCCCAGACCCAGGGCCGCGCGTCCTACACCATGCAGTTCGACTGCTACGAGCCCGCGCCGAAGTCGATCACCGATGAGGTCGTCGCTAAGGCTGGCGGCAACGCGTAAGAGACCACGCGAACAGTCAGGTAAATCTCGCGAGGTCACTCGCGCATCTATTGGAGGTACTTCAATTGGCTAGCCAGAAGATCAGGATCCGCCTCAAGGGCTATGATCACGAGGTCGTGGATCAGTCTGCGAAGCTCATCGTGGACACCGCCCAGAAGACCGGTGCCCGTGTTTCCGGTCCTATCCCGCTGCCCACCGAGCGCAACGTCTACACGGTTATCCGCTCGCCGCACAAGGATAAGGACTCCCGTGAGCAGTTCGAGATGCGCACGCACAAGCGTCTCATCGACATCCTCGACCCCACTTCGGGCACCGTCGATTCGCTCATGCGTCTCGACCTTCCCGCCGGCGTCGACATCGAGATCAAGCTCTAAGCGCATTCTGCGATAGCTTGTAGCTGGTACGGCCCCTCCATCTTGGAGGGGCCGTTTGTATTGCGCATATCTGCTCGAACAGCCCGTAGCCGCTGTCCTAATTGCTGAATTATGCCGAATTGACCTCTAAGGCATCCGATTTGGTGCCCTTAGAGGTCAATTCGGCATAATTTGCGATTCGAAGGAACTGTCGGTTGCGCTGTGTGATGCCCTAGGCGAATGCCTGCTGCAGATACGCGATGATGTCGTCCGATTCGTACATCGGGTTGCCGTCGATGAACAAGCACGGCACCTGAACCTTGCCACCCACGCGCTCGAGGGTTGCGCGCACCTCCGGCTCCGCTGTGATGTCGCGCAGGGGAAGCTCAATATTGTGCTGATTCATGTAGCGCAGCACCTTGTGGCAATAGGGGCAGGATGGCATGATGTACAGCTCGTAGGTTGCGGACATGGTGGCTCCTTTCGAGGGATGGATACGTGGCTCTAAGGAAGCTGTACCCTTCATGGGCGGTTCTCTATGCATCCATCGGTGGATCTACGTGCTGCTCGCATGCTCTCAGCAGGCACAGGAGAAAGGTGAGTGCAAGTGCCGCGTCGAGCTGCATGGGGTTTTGCACGTGAAGCCGGTAAACAGCAGAGCCGTTGGAGAGATGCGTAATCGATAGTTGGGCTGCGATCTCGTTGTTCTTGAGCAGCGTGAGCTCGTCACCAAGCCAGGCGCCTTCAAGGGACATGCCGAGACCTTCCAGGTGCCAGACGCGTTCCAGCCCTGCTCCCGTCTTGAGCGTATTGATCAGGCAGATGGTCCCCATACCGGGAACGCGCGCTTGCAGCGCGGGAAGCTGAACACCGGCGGTGATCTGCTTGAGCGCCACCTTTGCCACGGTTCTTCCGGTCGCGCAGCTTGCGATTTTCCACCGCTTGCCGCGCCAGTAGCGCGCCGTGTTGGTAATCATGAAGATGGAGCGCTGCTCGCTATCGACGACATCGAGCGCATCGGCCGCAAGGGCAGATGTGCCTTCGGGGACCATAAGCGTGAGATCTTGCGGGGTGGCGAATGCATCGCGCAAGATATCGGTCGCAGCGAGATGGTGCGCTGCGGCATGAAGGGCGCCCACCAGCAGGAGAGCGCAGGCGGCAAGTATGCCGAGCAGCAAGCAGACCGATGCGATGGAGGCGGAGCGCGCTGCAAGAACGGTGGCGAGCAGGCAGACGATGATTGCAAGCGCGATGAGGAGGACGCGCACCCGCTGCGCGGTGGCGCGCTGCTGGTGAAGCATGGTCTGCAGCGACGAGGGGTCGCCTGATAACAGCGTATCGGCGGGGACGCGAAACAGCGCGGCCAGCATCACGAGGGACTGCGCATCGGGCGTGGTCTTGTTGAGCTCCCAATTGACGATGGTCTGACGGCTCACGTACATCTGATGCGCAAGCTCTTGCTGCGTGAGGCCATATGATGTGCGGAGCGATCTGATGATGGTGCCAATCTCCATAGGTGCCTCCCGTGTGTTGAAGCCGCTGGGGCGGTGCTCGTCGAAGATGTCAGCCGACGTTGCTGACGTGAATGTACCCCACCGCGTGTCGCTCAGAGCGGCAATCGAAGTCCAAAGGCTTTGACACGCATGCTGACCTGCAAAAACGAATGTGCAGCCTTTATGAACACGCCCGGAGGCGTGTATACTAATCAATCGTGTCTTCATAGGGAGGATTCTGTCTGAACAAACCGCCTGCTTAAATGGGTTGCGCGGGCGAGCATGCGAGGGCGGAACCGCAAACTATGGTGATGCATTCGTCAGTAGTGGTCCGCTGGGGGCAGGCACAAGGGGTGCCTGCAGTGTCCCAAGACCACCGAGGGTTAGGATCATTGAATGATCAGCATGATTCTCGGCCGCAAGATCGGGATGACCCAGGTGTGGGATGACGACGATAACATCGTCCCCGTCACCGTCATCCAGGCAGGCCCCTGCGCCGTCTCGCAGGTTAAAACTCAGGCGACCGACGGCTACGACGCCGTCCAGATCGGGTTCGGCGACATCAAGGCTAAGAACGTGAACAAGCCCATGGCTGGTCACTTCGCCAAGGCCGGTGTCGAGCCCGTCCGTTATCTCCGCGAGGTCCGCGTGGAGAACGGCGAGGACCACAAGGTTGGCGAGACCGTCACTGTCGCCGACTTTGCCGACGTTGCCAAGGTCGACGTCATCGGTACCTCCAAGGGTAAGGGCTTCCAGGGTCGCATTAAGCGCTGGGGTCAGCGCCGCGGTCCTATGACTCACGGTTCCCACTTCAAGCGTCATCCCGGCTCCATCGGCCAGTGCGCCTATCCTGCGCGCGTTCTCAAGGGCGTCAAGATGGCAGGCCACATGGGTAATGAGCGCGTGACCGTGAAGAACCTGTCCGTTGTTCGCATCGATGCCGAGCAGAACCTCATGCTTGTCAAGGGCGCTGTCCCTGGCGGCAAGAACGCTCTGGTCGCCATCCGTATGGCGTAATGTTGCCACATCGTCAATCCACGTCATACCAAGGAGAACACACACATGGCTAAGTTTGAAGTAAAGAACAGCGAGGGCGCTAAGGTCTCTGAGGCCGAGCTCGCCGCTGAGGTGTACGGCATCGAGCCGAACACCCACATCATGCATCACATCGTCAAGTGCCAGCAGGCCTGCTGGCGCCGTGGCACCCAGTCCGCCAAGGGCCGTTCCGAGGTCTCCGGCGGCGGCAAGAAGCCGTGGCGTCAGAAGGGCACCGGTCACGCCCGTCAGGGTTCGATCCGTGCCGCGCAGTGGCGTCACGGCGGCGTGGTCTTCGCTCCGAAGCCCCGCTCCTACGCCAAGCGTATGAACAACAAAGAGGTCAAGCTCGCGATGCGCTCCGCGCTTTCCTCCAAGGTGCGCGACAACGAGCTCGTGCTCGTGGACGACTACGGCTTCGAGAAGCCGTCCACCAAGGCCGCCGTCGCCATGCTCAAGGCGCTCGGCCTCGAGGGCAAGCGTCTCACCATCATCGTGCGCGATGACGACATCAACGCGTTCCTGTCGTTCCGCAACATCCCCAAGACGTTCATCATCACGCCGGACGAGGCCAACACCTATGACCTCCTCAACAACGGCGCCCTTCTGATGCCCGCCGATGTTGCCGCTCACTTCGGGGAGGTGCTCGCATAAATGACCGCCCATGAGATCATCATTCGCCCCATCGTCTCCGAGCGTAGCTACGCTCTGATGGAGGAGAACAAGTACACGTTCGAGGTTGCCCGCAACGCGAACAAGTACCAGATCAAGGATGCCGTGGAGGAGCTCTTCTCCGTGCACGTCACGCGCGTTAACACCATCAACGTCAAGCCGAAGACGAAGCGCGTTCGCTACATCGCCGGCAAGACGCGTCAGTGGAAGAAGGCCGTCGTGACGCTCGCCGAGGGCGAGTCCATCGAGATCTTCGGCGCTCAGGCCTAACGGCCTGACGCGTGCCTCGCCTCCCGCAAGGGAGGCGAGCGAAGGGATGTATCGGGCATAAACATAGAGCCGCCCGGTACCGTGGTTATCCGGTGTCGCCGCACCCCGAGGTGAGAGCCTCGAATCCCTGCTTGCGGCGGCGAGCGGATAGAGATTGAAAGGGATAGGTAATGGCTGTAAAGCACCTTAAGCCGACCAGCGCGGGCCGCCGCTGGCAGACGATCTCGGACTTCTCCGACATCACCTGCACCACGCCCGAGAAGTCGCTTCTCGAGCCGCTGCCCAAGAAGGCCGGCCGCAACAACAACGGTCGCATCACCGTCCGCCATCAGGGCGGCGGCGTGAAGCGTCGTTATCGTCGCATCGATTTCAAGCGCAACAAGGACGGCGTGCCCGCTAAGGTTGCGACCATCGAGTACGACCCCAACCGCTCTGCGCGCATCGCGCTGCTCCACTATGTCGATGGTGAGAAGCGCTACATCCTCGCGCCCAAGGGCCTCACGGTTGGTGACGAGGTCATCTCCGGCACCGGCGTCGACATCAAGCCCGGTAACGCGATGCCCCTCTCCGAGATTCCCGTGGGTACGCTCATCCACGCGATCGAGTTCCAGCCTGGCAAGGGTGCCGCGATCGCCCGTTCCGCCGGCACCGCCTGCCAGCTCATGGGTAAGGAGGGCAAGTACGCCATCGTGCGTATGCCCTCTTCCGAGATGCGCCGCATCCTCATCACCTGCCGCGCCACGGTGGGTGAGGTTGGCAACGCCGACCACTCCAACATCGTGATCGGCAAGGCCGGTCGTAAGCGCCACATGAACGTGCGTCCGACCGTCCGCGGTACCGTCATGAACCCGGTCGACCACCCGCACGGCGGCGGCGAGGGCAAGAACCACACCTCTGGTCGCCCGTCCGTCACGCCTTGGGGCAAGCCTACGAAGGGCTATCGTACGCGCAAGAAGAAGAAGGCTTCGAACAGCCTCATCATCCGTCGTCGTCGCAAGTAGTCGATACCGAGAATTAGGAGATAAGCACCTATGAGCAGAAGTCTCAAAAAAGGGCCGTTCGTGGAAGCTCGCCTGCTCTCGCGTATCATCGCGATGAACGAGGCCGGCAAGAAGGACGTCGTGAAGACCTGGTCCCGTGCGTCCACCATCTTCCCTGAGATGGTTGGCCACACGATCGCCGTCCACGATGGCCGCAAACACGTTCCCGTGTACATCACCGAGTCCATGGTTGGTCACAAGCTTGGTGAGTTCGCGCCCACCCGTACGTTCCGTGGCCACAAGGCCAAGTAGGGGGTTTCACGTAAATGGCAACTAAAGCTACCGATACCGAGACCCGCGAGGTTCGCGCCGTCGCCAAGTACGTGCGCGTCTCTCCGTCCAAGGCTCGCCTCGTGGTCGATCTCATCCGTCGCAAGTCTGTTGCGCAGGCTTTCGACATCCTGCATTTCTGCGAGCGCGCCGTCGCCGTGGACGTGGAGAAGGTTCTCCGCTCCGCCGTGGCCAACGCCGAGCACAACTTCAACATGCGTGCCGATGACCTCGTGGTCGCCGCTGCCTATGTTGACGAGGGCCCGACGCTCAAGCGCATCCGTCCTCGCGCTAAGGGCTCCGCTTCCCGCATCCTGAAGCGCATGAGCCACATCACCGTTGTCGTCGCTCCTCGAAAGGAGGCTTAAAGCGTCATGGGTCAGAAAGTCTACCCCACCGGTTTCCGTCTCGGCATCACCGAGAACTGGCGCTCCCGTTGGTTCGCCGACAAGGATTACGCCAAGACCCTCGGTAACGATCTCGAGATTCGCAAGTACCTCGCGAAGCGCCTCCGTCGCGCTGCCGTGTCCCGCGTGGAGATCGAGCGCGCTGGCGACAAGGTGAAGATCATCATCTACACCGCCCGTCCCGGCATCGTCATCGGCAAGAAGGGTTCCGAGATCGACGCCCTGCGCGGCGAGCTCGAGAAGGTCGTTGGCGTGTCCAAGGGCCAGCTCTCCGTCGACGTCATCGAGATCAAGCGTCCCGAGCTCGACGCCACCCTCGTTGCTCAGTCCATCGCCGAGCAGCTCGAGGGCCGTGTGGCCTTCCGTCGCGCCATGCGCAAGGCGGTCCAGTCCGCTTCCAAGGCCGGCGCCAAGGGCATCCGTATCCAGTGCTCCGGTCGTCTCGGCGGCGCCGAGATGGGTCGTCGCGAGTGGTATCGCGAGGGTCGCGTGCCGCTGCACACCCTGCGTGCCAAGATCGATTATGGCACCGCCACCGCCCGCACCACCATGGGTGCCTGCGGCGTGAAGGTCTGGATCTACCTGGGCGAGAAGCTCCCCGGCCAGCCTGTTCCCAACCCCGCGCTCGAGGGCTCCAGCCGCCCCCGTCGCCGTAACTCCGAGAGGAGGGGTCAGTAGTGCTTGCCCCTAAGCGTGTTCTTCACCGTAAGGTGCAGCGTGGCTCCATGAAGGGCCAGGCCAAGGGTAACACCGAGCTGCATTTCGGTGAGTATGGCATCAAGGCCCTCGAGGCCCATTGGATCACCAACCGCCAGATCGAGGCGGCCCGTGTCGCCATGACCCGTTACATGAAGCGTGGCGGCCGCGTGTTCATCACCATCTTCCCCGACAAGCCCATCACCAAGAAGCCTGCGGAGACCCGCATGGGTTCTGGTAAGGGTAACCCGGAGGAGTGGGTGGCCGTTGTCAAGCCCGGTCGCATCATGTTCGAGATTTCTGGTGTGACTGAGCCCGTCGCGCGCGAGGCCCTGCGTCTGGCGCAGCACAAGCTTCCGATCAAGACCAAGATCGTCGTTGCCAAGGATGCCGAGGAGCGTGCCGAGGCCGAGATCGAGGCTGAGGAGAAACGCGAGGCCGAGTGGGCTGCGAAGCATCCCGAGGCTGCCGCCGCTGAGGCCGAGGAGGATAAGTAATGAAGCCCGCAGAGATTCGTGAGCTCTCCGACGAGCAGCTCGCTGAGAAGCTGAAGGAAGGTCGCGCCGAGCTTTTCAACCTTCGTTTCCAGATGGCTACCAGCCAGCTGGACAACACGGCTCGCGTTAAGACCGTGAAGAAGGACATCGCGCGCATCCTGACCGAGCAGCGCGCCCGTGAGATCGCAGCGGAGAAGGCCGCTGCGGCGAAGTAGATCTCGAGGAGAGAACATGAGCGATACTACGCGCAACCAGCGTAAAGTCCGCACGGGTGTCGTTGTCTCCATCTCGGGCAACAAGACCATCGTTGTCCAGACCGAGGAGCGCAAGCGTCATCCTAAGTACGGCAAGATGATGACCACCACCAAGAAGCTTCATGCACACGATGAGGAGTGCACGGCAGGTATCGGCGACAAGGTTCGCCTCATGGAGACCCGTCCCCTGTCCAAGATGAAGCGTTGGCGTCTCGTCGAGATCATCGAGCGCGCCAAGTAAGCTGCTTGACCAGTACACGCCGGTGATGTGCGCGAGGGTTTGTGCGCGTGCACCTCTCACCGGCCTAGGTTCGGAGGAACTACCATGATTCAAATGCAAACCATGCTGAACGTCGCCGATAACTCCGGTGCGCGCAAGGTTCGCTGCATCAAGGTGCTCGGTGGCTCCAAGCGCCGTTATGCGGGAATCGGTGACGTGATCGTGGCCGCCGTCCAGGAGGCTACGCCTGGCGCGAACGTGAAGAAGAAGGATGTTGTGAAGTGCGTCGTCGTGCGCACCGTCAAGGAGATCCGCCGCAAGGACGGTTCCTACATCCGCTTCGACGACAACGCTTGCGTCGTCATCAACAACGACGGCTCGCCCGTGGGCACCCGTATCTTCGGGCCTGTGGCGCGTGAGCTGCGTGACAAGAAGTACATGAAGATCGTCTCGCTTGCTCCCGAGACCCTGTAAGGAAAGGAGAGAGCACCTATGGCTATGTCCATCAAGAAGGGCGATACCGTCAAGATTCTCTCCGGCAAGGATCGCGGCAAGCAGGGCACTGTCCTCCGCGCGTATCCTGCTGAGGGCAAGATCAAGGTCGAGGGCGTCGCTGTGGTCACCAAGGCCGTGCGCCCCAACCAGCAGAACCAGGCTGGTGGCTTCGAGCACAAGGAGGCCAAGATCGATGCCTCCAACGCAATGCTCGTGTGCCCCAAGTGCGGTGCTGCCACCCGCGTGAACCACAAGCAGGGCGAGATCGACGGTCACAAGACCCGCGTTCGCGTCTGCAAGAAGTGCGGCGCCGAGTTCTAAGAGCTCTGGCGATACATCGCTCGCAATGAGCGTAAACGCATGCGAAGGCCCCGGGATACGTTCCCGGGGCCTTCTCTGTAGCGATCTTGATTGCTGCACGGACGCTTTTCGCAACCATACAGCGCCTATAGCCCATAGGGGCTATAGGCGCGCTCAGTCTTGGTGCGCGTTATGATCACGCCCGCCGCGGGACACTTTACGAGTCCCTTGACGGGGACCCGCGGGTACTTACCGGTTAGAGATGGTCATGAAGCGAGGGTTATGGGTGGAATGGGCCTAGGGTTGCGCCTCCGATGGTCACGAAGCGAGGAGTATGGGTTGCAAGCACGTGGGATGACGGGCGCGATGGTCATCGCAGGGGAGTTATGGGTAGCGCGAGCCTGTGAAATACGACCAAGTTACCCATATCTGTCCCGTCATGACCATGCAGGCGCCTGAGAAGCCGTATAAGGCTCTCTCAGGCGTTCAATGCAACGTGCGGCTCGCCCATAGGTGTCGAAAGATGACCATGGGGCTGAGGGTGCTGCACCTCCGTCACCCATAGGTGTCGCTTCGTGACCACAGGAGGCAGAGTGCTGCGCGCTCGGCACCCATAGGTGTCAGCTCGCGACCAGCTGGGAGGCGGGCGGTGCGGCGCAAAAGAACGTGCAGTGATTATGGCCGCGGCAGACGGGCTGAACTAGTCGACTCCCACAAACAGGCAACCGGAGGTGCATCCGCGTTGGCGCGCGACGGGCGCGCGCCCAGCAAGCGCGGCATCGAGTGCGCGACGGGCGCGAAGAACCTGACGGCGCAGTTCCTCGGGCTCAAGCAGCGTTCCGTCAACGAGGAAGCGGCTCACACCGGCGCCAAGCAGCTGCGGAATCTGCGGCATGATATCGATGGGTTGCGCGGTGTACAACCGTGACCGTCCATGGATATCCGTGCGGACGGGGAATACCTTACCGTCGATATTGCGCAGCGAGAGCTCGCGTGTGCGGAGCGTACAGCGCGTGCAATCGTGGATACAGGCGTCAAGGACTTGGAGCATGCAGTGCTCGCTCGTCATAACGCGTGAACGTCCGTAGACCATGATGCCCACAGGTGCTGTCGCTGCGGGAACGAATGCTTCCATCTCGTCGAGCGTGAGTTCGGGAGAAAGCCAGAACCCCTGTGCGCCGTGCGCTTCGAGAAAGCGCAGACAGGCTGCATTGTGCACGGGGATGCACGAGCGAATCTCGGCTGAGCACCCACGCTCGGCGGCGAGCGCAAGCTCAGAGATGTTGCCAACAGCAATGGTAAGGCCGGATGTGATCCATGCGTCGAGGTGGTCGTGGTCGTCTGCGCGGCATACCTCGTCGAGGAGGGGAATGATACCGAGCTCGACCGAGCGACCGAGATTGATATCCGCCTGAACAAGATGGTCCGTAGACATGTAGATACGGTCCGCCTGAGCGTCGCGCGCGGCCTCGTATGCTTCAAGCGAGGTGGCGATCGCGCAGATGCAGGGGCGCTGCTCCGTGGCGGTGGAAGGGACGTCTGCATGCGAGAGCTCCGCGTCAAGGCGGGGCGCGAACTCAATCTCACCAAGCTCACGTGCGTGCCTGCGATACGGGGTAAGGATAATCGCTTCAAGTGCGTCGCATGCTGCAGTGCGCACCTTATGAACGGTCGAGAACGCCATGCCGCAGCCCTCGTCGAGCTCAACGGCAAACGAAGCTGCCTCGAAGGGGCTCGACCCCATGCGGCCAACGTGCTTGACAAGATCATCGCGGGTGACGGGGCGCGTGCGTGCCGCCTCGACAACGAAGCCTTCTGCATGCGCGGTAAGTGAAGGGTTGTCCGTGCAGGTGAGTGTGACGGTAAATGGCTCGCCGAGCCGCGCGACCACATGCACGTCGACCGCTCGCTTGCGCGGATAGGCGCGCGAGATGGCCTCGGCGGCAACATCAAGGGCGCGTTGGCTGCGAATGAGCCGTACGGTACAGCCAGCGGGCATCGGCCGGGCGACCTCGATGCCGATCGTTTCACCGGCTGCGGCGGCGTTGCGAGCGATGCCCGTGAGGAAGCGATCGGGCTCGTGATCGTGACGAAGCTCGAGCAAGTCACCCGCACCGACTGGTTCGGTAAGGTGAATGAGCGCAGTCCCCTTGGCACCGCGGGCGGCATCGCGCATAGCCTGGCCCTTCGTGGGGGCGCGGCGCGCGTTGAAGCCGACGACCTCGCCTACGATCTGCCCGCGGTTGTTCGAGCGCTCGTAGCTCATCATCTCGTCGCCCGAGGTGCCAAGCTGGTAGGCGCAGGTGAAATCGCGATTGAAGCAGCGCTTCAGCTGGCGGGCGCGCCGCGCTTGCTCCTCGGCAGTGCTCTTATGGCCCGCGAGGATGTCATCGAGCTCGCGGCGATAGATGTCGGTGACGGCGTAGACGTAGTCGGGTGCCTTCATGCGGCCCTCAAGTTTGAGCGCGCCGGCACCGGCCTCGATGAGCTGGGGTAACAAGGAGGTTGTGTTCGTGTCGCGCGGACAGAGCGCTCGGGCGCGATCGGGCGAAGAGAGCACACGACCCGTCTCATCGATAAGCTCGTAGGGAAGACGGCATGGTTGCGCGCACATGCCGCGGTTGGCCGAGCGGCCCGCACAGGCAAAGCTCGAGAGCAGGCACACGCCGGAATAGCTGAAGCAGATGGAGCCATGGGCGAAGACCTCGAGGTCGATGTCGACCGCCTCGTGGATGCGTGCGATCTCGGGGATGGAGAGTTCACGCGACAGCGTGACGCGGTCGGCTCCCCGTGCGCGGCACCAGGCGGTGCCGCGTGCATCGTGGATATTCGCCTGCGTGGAGATATGCGTCTCAATGCTCGGCATACGCCGGCGAATCTCGGCAAAGAGGCCCCAGTCTTGGATGATGAACGCATCGGCACCCAGCATGGCGCAGCGGCGCACGAGTTCGAGTGCATCTCCCATCTCGCGCTGCTTGATAACGATGTTCACCGTCACATATACGCGCGCGCCAGCGAGATGCGCCAGCTGGCATGCCTGCTCGAACGATGTATCGTCGAAGTTGTCTGCCTTGCGCCGCGCGTTGAACGAGCCCATGCCGAGGTAGATGGCATCGGCGCCCGCGGCAAGCGCGGCGGCGAAGGGCTCGGGGCCGCCGGCGGGTGCCAGCAGCTCGGGTGCGCGGCGTGCAATATGTGATATCTCGTGAGTCATAGCAGGCATTAGTATAGTAAGCGCATGAAGGGAGACGGCATGACCTACGATTTCACCACGATTCTCGACCGCCGCGGCAAGGATGCGCTGGCGCTCGACGCACTGGGCAGCGGTGGCAACGCGCCCGAGGCGCCAGCTGCGGGTTTCGACGCCATTCCCATGTGGGTGGCCGATATGAACTTCCCGGTGCTGCCGGCCATCCAAGATGCGCTCATCGCCCGTGTGCGCGAGCCGCATTTCGGATACTTTGCGCCGAGGGACGAGTACTTCGACCGCATCGTCGCGTGGCAGCATGACCGGCATGGGCTGGAAGGCATCGACCGCGCGGCCATTGGCTATGAAAACGGCGTGCTGGGCGGGCTCATCTCGTGCGTGCAGGCGTTCGCCGCACCGGGTGACGCGGTGCTTGTGCACAGCCCCACCTACATCGGATTTACCCATAGCCTAGAAAACGCCGGCTACCGCATCGTGCACACACCGCTCGTGCAGGATGCCGCGGGCATCTGGCGCATGGACTATGAGGACATGGCGCGCAAGATCGCCGAGCACGGCATCCATGTGGCAGTGTTCTGCTCGCCGCATAATCCGAGCGGACGCGTGTGGGAGCGTGCCGAGATCGAGCAAGCAATGGAGGTATACCGTGCGGGCCGGTGCGTCGTGGTCTCAGATGAGATTTGGTCGGACATCATCATGCCGGGGCACCGGCACGTGCCCACGCTATCGGTATCCGAGGATGCCCGCCGGCGGACGGTGGCGCTCTATGCTCCCAGCAAGACCTTCAACCTGGCGGGCCTCGTGGGGAGCTACCACATCATCGCCGACGAATATCTCCGCGACCGCGTGCGGTCGCAGGCATCGAAGTCGCACTACAACGCGATGAACGTGCTGTCGATGCATGCCGCCATCGCAGCCTACGGTGCCGAGGGGCGCGTGTGGGTGGATGAGCTGTGCGAGGTGCTCGACGGGAATATCGCCTGGGCGTGCGCGCATATCGCCGAGCGGTATCCGGGCATATGTCTCATGCGGCCCCAGGGAACCTACATGCTCTTCTTGGATTGCACGCGCTGGTGCGCCGATCACGGCATGACGCTCGACGAGGTGCTGCGCGCCGGATGGCGTGTGGGCGTGGGCTGGCAGGATGGCCGACCGTTTTACGGGCCGTGCCATATCCGCATGAACCTCGCATTGCCGAGAGCCCGGGTCGAGGAAGCCTTCGTCCGTCTCGACAGCGTGCTGTGACAAAAGGACGCACCCCATCCCGCGAGGAGGATGGGGCGCGTCCCGTGTGGTCAGAACGTGACGGGCAGGGGTTTGCCCCCTGCCTGCGACTTCGTTGCGTTAGAGGGCGACGATGCACTCGATCTCGACGAGGGCGCCCTTGGGAAGCGCGCCCACCTGCACGGCGCTGCGGGCGGGGTAGGGCTCGGTGAAGCGGCTGCCGTAGACCTCGTTCACTGCGTTGAAATCGGCGATGTCTGCGAGGAAGACGGTGGTCTTCACCACGTTGTCGAGGGTGGCGCCAGCGGCGGTGAGCAGGGCCTCGACGTTCTTGAGCGCCTGTTCGGCCTGCGCGACCACGCCGTCTGCCAGCTCGCCGGTCACCGGGTCGAGACCCAGTTGACCGGAAAGGAAGGCGAGGTTGCCGGTGGCAATACCGGCGGAGTAGGGGCCGAGGGCCGCGGGTGCCTGCTCGGATGCGATGACGTGCTTGTCCATGAATTCCTCCTATTGCTATCGGTCGGCGGGATTGCCGACGGCTGATACCCGAATGGCGGGGGTGCCCGTGCGAGCGGACGGTGTGGGCGCTATGAGGCGCGCCGTACCTTTTGCAGGTAGCGGTATACGCTGGGTTCCGAGATGCCCATTGCCTGCGCGGTCTGCGCAACGGCTCCTTTCAGCAGGAATACGCCGTTGTCGTTCAGTTTGCGTACGATCTCGATGCGCTCGTCTTGGGTGAGCCGCTCGATTGGCTTGCCAAGCTCGGACGCGTGTGTGGTGACCGTTGCTTGGACGAGGTCGTCGGTCGAGGGGGTCAAGCGTTCGGTGGCGTTGGCGTGGTCCTCGCGGGTGGCGACGGCGGGGGTGTAGCTGGCGAGCAGGTCGCGCGAGAGCCGTTCGAGCTGTTCGAACTTGGAAAGATCGACGTTGATGCAGAGCATGCCCACCGTGCGTCCGCCGTCGCGGATGATATAGGATGCCGAACGCAACGGGCGATTGTCGGTGCTGTGGCTCGTATAGCCCGAGACGATGTCGCCGCGTTCCGGTGCGTAGTCGTTCACGATCTTGAGCGCGAAGTCCGTTGCCGGCGCGCCGATCTCGCGGTTGGAGACATGCCCGTTCGCGATGGCAACGATGGAATGCTCTAAATCGGTGAAGTCGTGGAGGGCGATCTCGGTGTTGCTGCCCAGCGCGGCGCCCAAGAACTCGACCAGGGGAACATAGCGTTCGACCGCGGCGTTCACGGCTGCTCCTTTCGGCTGACACGATGAAACGACTCAGACTGATACCTCAATCTGATAATAATTTATCATACCCGCATGATGGGTCAAGGGGTTGCCTGTCTCGGGATGCCTCGCGAATCGAAGGATATACCTGCAGCGATTCCGTTTGTCTTTGCGAACCGACCGTTCGGCGAAAAGAAATTATCGTATAAGAAACTTTTATTGCATCGACCCAATCGCGTCCCTACTATGAAGCTAACAAAAGGTTTTGTTGCAAGTCATTTTGTTTGGAATGTCCGCAGGGACGAACGGCTCGCCGGGGAGATATCGCCACAGGACACGAGGCGCCACGGCAGCCATATAAGAAGGGAGCACGGGATATGGGAAACGATAGGGAAGCGACCACGGCGGGTGCGGCTACCGCAACCGATCCGCTGTACACCTGGAAGGGAAAGCCATCGCTTGTGCAGATCGTGCCGCTCGGCCTGCAGCACGTGTTGGCATCGGCTATGGGCGTCGTGGCCCCGGCCATGATCATCGCCGGCGTGTGCGACCTTTCGGCGGCCGATGAGACGCTGCTCATCCAGGCATCGCTCATCATGACGGGCATCGCCTCGCTCATCCAGCTGTTCCCGCTGTTCGGGCGCATCGGCACGGGGCTGCCCATCATCATGGGCGCCGCGTTTGCCTACGTGCCGGTCTTCCAGACCATCGGCGCCGACTTCGGCATCGGCACGATTCTGGGTGCCGAGATCGTCGGCGGTATCGTGGCCATCATCGTGGGCCTCTTCATCAAGTACATCAAGCATCTATTCCCCGCGGTGGTGACCGGCACGGTGATCTTCACCATCGGCTTGTCGCTCTATCCCATCGCCGTGCGCTGGATGGCCGGCGGCGAGGGCACCGCGATGTTCGGCAGCCCCATCAACTGGTTGCTCGCCATCATCACGCTCGTGGTCACGTTCATCTTCACGAACTTCTGCAAGGGCATCTTGAGCCAGGGTTCGCTCTTGTTCGGCATTATCGTGGGCACCATCGTATCCATTCCGTTTGGCATGCTCGACCTCACCAACCTGGTGGATGCCGGCTGGTTCGCGGTTCCCGGCGTGCTGCACTTCGAGCTCAACTTCGCACCGGCTGCCATGGCCACCGCGGCGATCGTATACGTGGTGAACTGTCTGCAGAACATGGGCGGCGTGGCCATGACCACCAACGCGGTCGACCACCGCATCCCCTCGAGCCGTGAGTACACGGGCGGCATCGTGAGCCTGGGCATCATGTCCATCCTCGGCGCGTTCATCGGCGCGATCCCGCAGTCCACCTACGAGCAGAATACCGGCATCATCATCTCCAACGGCGTCAAGAACCGCCTCGTGTTCACCTTCGCCTGCCTCGTCTTCATCGTCTCGGGCTTCCTGCCCAAGCTGGCGGCGCTGCTCACCTGCATTCCGCAGCCCGTCATTGGTGGCGCGGTCATCGGCGTGTTCGCCACCATCACCGTCTCGGGTCTCGAGCTCATCATCGAGGGCGGCTTCACCGATCGCAAGAAGCTCATCGTGGGCACCTCCATCGCGCTCGGCCTGGGTATCTACCATGTATCCGGCTGCCTTGCCGGCCCCGGCATGCCTGAGTGGGTGGGGAGCATCTTCGGTGCCTCCGAGCTGGTGATCTCGGCGATCTGCGCGATCATCCTGAACCTCGTGCTGCCCAAGGATGCCGAGGCGATCGCCGAGGCAGAGGCGGCCAAGCAGGAACCGGACATCGCGGAGGAGTAGAGAGGTTTGCACGCGCGGTGGACGGTTGCACGACCGCTCGCCGCGCGCTAGCAGCGATAGGAGGTCTCCCATGCTGTTGGTAGGAAACGGCCGCGTGATCACGCGCCATGCCGAGCAGCCCTATGTTGAGCACGGTGCCGTGGTGATCGATGGCGACTCGATTGTTGCGGTGGGCGAGGAGCGCGAGCTTGCCGAGCGCTACGCCGGCGCCGAGTACGTAGACGCCCACGGCGGCGTCATCATGCCGGGCTTGGTGAACTGTCACACCCACATCTATTCAGGTCTCGCGCGCGGTCTTGCTATCAAGGGCTGCAACCCCACGAACTTTCTTGAGAACCTCGAGCAGCAGTGGTGGAAGATCGATGACAACCTCACGCTCGACGGTACCCGTGCAAGCGCCTACGCCACCGTGCTGGACAGCCTGCGCGACGGCGTGACCACGATCTTCGATCATCATGCGAGCTTCTGCGAGATCCCGGGATCGCTCTTCGCCATCAAGGACGTCTGCGAGGAAACGGGCATCCGCGCGTGCCTGTGCTACGAGACCTCCGACCGCCGCGGCGATGCCAAGCGCGACCAGTCGATCGCCGAGAACGCCGAGTTCGCGCAGTGGGCTGCCACGCAGGACTCCGGCATGATCGCTGCGATGTTCGGCGGGCATGCCACCTTCACGCTCTCCGACGAGACGATGGACAAGATGGCCGAGGCCAACGACGGCCTCACCGGCTTCCACATCCATGTGTGCGAGGGCATGAACGACGTCTGGGACTCGCGTCTCAACCGCGGCGGCATCCCGCCGGTGGAGCGCCTGCTGCAGCACGGTCTCCTGGGGCCACGTACGATGCTCGGCCACTGCATCCACGTTACGCCCGCCGAGATGGATATCATCCGCGAGACCGGCACCCACATCGTGAACAACCCCGAGTCCAACATGGGCAACGCCGTGGGCTGCGCGCCGGTGCTTGAGTTCATGCGCCGCGGCATCCCGGTGCACATGGGCACGGACGCCTACACGCACGACATGCTCGAGAGCTTGAAGGTCTTCCTCATCATCCAGCGCCACAACGCGGCCATGCCCAACGTGGGTTGGAGCGAGGCCATGGAGATGCTCTTCCAGAACAATCCCGCCATGGCGAGCGCCTACTTCGGGCGCGAGATCGGCGTGCTCAAGCCTGGCGCCGCGGCCGATGTCATCGTGATGGACTACCCGGTCTTCACGCCCTTCTCGGACGAGAACGTCGACGGCCACATGCTCTTCGGCATGATGGGCAAGAACTGCCGCACCACGATCGTCAACGGACGGGTGCTCTACCGCGACCGCGAGTTCGTGGCCTTTGACGAGGAGCGCATCAACGCCTGGACGCTCGAGCAGTCCAAGAAGCTCTGGGGCACGCTCAACGAGCGCGCGTACTAGTTGAGGTTTGCGAAGCAAGACGCGTGCGGGCATGCCGCGCGCTTCATGAGGGGAGATAGAGAGACATGAGCGATATTATGAAACCCATGCCGTTTGCGCAGCTCATGGATTGGGCGCTGACGGAGTATACCGAGCGCGGCAGCGTCTTTGGCGTGAAAAAGATCCAGCGCTTCGCGCCGGGCAGCGGCATCGCACTCAACGATGAGCGCATCGAGATGCCCTTCGGTCCGGCCGCAGGCCCCAACACGCAGCTCGCCCAGAACCTGGTGGCGGGCTACGTGGCGGGCGGTCGCTTCTTCGAGCTCAAGACCGTGCAGATCATGGACGGCGAGGAGATGACCGCCTGTATTCCCAAGCCGTGCATCGCCCCGGGGGACGTGTGCTACAACTGCGAATGGTCGACCGAGCTCACCTGCGAGCAGGCCCTCGGCGAGTATGTGAAGGGCTGGTTTGCCTGCAAGCTGCTCTCGCGCGAGCTCGAGCTGGGCGCCGAGGACGGCTTCATCTTCAACATGAGCGTGGGCTATGATCTGAAGGGCATCCAGAGCCCCAAGGTCGATGCGTTCATCGAGGGCATGAAGGATGCAAGCGGCACCGCCGCGTGGGCCGAGTGCCGCGCATGGGCGCTTGCAAACCTCGACCGCTTTGAGCATGTGGACCGCGCCTTTGTCGAGGGGATCTCGCCGGTGGTGAGCACCTCGATGACGCTCTCCACCATGCACGGGTGCCCGGCTGCCGAGATCGAGAGCATCGTGGCGTACCTGCTGGAGGAGAAGGGCCTCAACACCTGCGTGAAGCTCAATCCCACGCTGACTGGTTACGACTTCGTGCGCGAGCGTCTGGATATGCTGGGCTACGAGGCGCTGGCGCTCGATCCTGAGAGCTTTGAGCATGATCTGCAGTGGGACGATGCAGTGGGCATGCTGCACCGCCTCATGGAGCGCGGGCGCGCCTGCGGCAAGAACTTCGGCGTCAAGGTATGCAACACGCTGCCGGTGAAAGTGCTCTTCCACGAGCTGCCGGCCGATCAGATGTATATGTCGGGCGTCGCGCTGTTCCCGCTGGCCATCGCCGTGGTGCGCCGCATTGCCGAGGAGTTTGACGGCAAGATTCACATCTCGTTCTCTGCCGGTGCCGACGAGCGCAACATTGCCGATCTGTATCATGCGGGCGTGTGGCCGGTCACCGTGGCTACGTCGCTGCTGCGTCCCTGCGGCTACGAGCGCTTTGGGCGCATGGCGGATGCCGTCGGCGAGGTCGCGGGCACGGGCGAGCGCGCCGTGGATGTGCCGCGCGCCGTGGCGCTTGACGAGGGCGCCGTTGCCGGCGATCTGTACCGCCGTCCGGAACACGGTCAGGCCAAGCGCCAGCTCTCGGCCCAGCTGCCGCTGCTCGATTGCTTGGGCTGCAAGGTGTGCGAGACCGTGTGCCCCAATCGCGCCAACGTGACCATCGACGTGCCGGGCTTCAAGCGCAAGCAGATCCTGCACGTAGACGGCATGTGCAACGAGTGCGGCAACTGCGCCGTGTTCTGCCCTTACGAGGGTCGTCCGTACAAGAACAAGCTCACTGTGTTCTGGACCGCCGCCGACATGGACGCGAGCGACAACGACGGGTTCCTCTTGCTCGAGGACGGCACGTTCCGTGTGCGCTATCAGGGTGCGACCACAACGGCCGACGTGAGCGATCCGGCCGCCTGCGGCATTCCGGAGGACCTCGCGCAAGTCATCGCAACGGTGCGCGATAGCTACGCCTACCTGCTGCATTAGCGCGTCTCAGCTGCTGAGAAGCGTTGCTGCCGCATGGCTGCCTCAGGGCGGGTCCACACGGGCCCGCCTTCATGTTCCGAGGCGCACGGAATTGCGCGCCGTACCATAGCTTCGCGGAGCATAATCTCTGTGATGGGGACGCCAGGCTGGAGGTGTCTGGTCGTCCGCGCGGCCCGTCACGAGATGGAAACATGGAGACTATAAAGTAGACCCTCGATTATCCGACGCCGCCTGGGCGCCAATCGAGGGGTCTTTCATGTTCGACTTTTTCATGTCTGTTATCGCTGCGCTGAACACCAACGTGCTGTGGGGCATCCCCATGGTTGTGCTGATGCTTGGCACCGGTCTATTTCTGCTCATCGTCACCAAAGGCGTCGTGTTCACGCGTTTCAACGTGGTGATGCGCTACACCACCAAGACGCTCTTCCAGCGCCACGACCCGCGCGATGCGGGAGAGGGTACCATCTCGCCCTTCCAGGCGGTGTGCACCGCGCTCGCGGCCACGCTCGGCACCGGCAACATCGTGGGCGTGGCGCTCGCGGTGGCCACGGGCGGCCCGGGGTCGATCTTCTGGCTGTGGCTCTCCGCGCTGGCCGGCATGGTCATCAAGTTCTGCGAGGTCACGCTCTCGGTGGCCTACCGCACGCGCAACGAGCGCGGCGAGATCGTGGGCGGCCCCATGTACTACATCTCCCGCGGCCTCGGCAAGACCTGGCTCGCGATGCTGTTCGCCGCCTTCGGCTTCCTCGCGTCCTTCGGCATCGGCGCGAGCGTGCAGGC
>CALUFC010000022.1 GCA_944319885.1 uncultured Coriobacteriaceae bacterium | reverse complement strand
CCGCCACATCGGCCCCAACACCGATGTGCCCGCCGGCGACCTGGGTGTGGGCGGTCGTGAGATCGGTTATATGTTTGGCCAGTACAAGCGCCTGCGCAACGAGTGGTCGGGCGTGCTCACCGGCAAGGGCCTCACCTACGGCGGTTCGCTCGCGCGCACCGAGGCCACGGGCTACGGTCTCGTGTACTTTGTCGATGAGTACCTCAAGAGCTGCGGCGACTCCTTCGAGGGCAAGAAGGTCGTCGTGCACGGCTCCGGTAACGTGGCGATCTACGCCATCCAGAAGGTCGCGCAGCTCGGCGGTACCGTCATTGCGTGCTCCGACACCAAGGGTTGGGTCGAGGACGTCGAGGGCATCGACTACCAGGTCCTCGAGCACATCTACAACAAGAAGCGCTCCGGTCACGACCAGGGCGTGAGCCTGGCGATGTACGTGGACGAGCGCCCCCATGCCGTCTGGCACGAGGGCGACGGTCGCGGCGTGTGGCAGCTGCCCTGCGACGTTGCGCTGCCGTGCGCTCGCGAGAACACACTCACGCTCGAGGATGCGCAGGCGCTCGTGGCAGGTGGCTGCAAGGTCGTCGGCGAGGGCGCGAACATGCCCACCACGCCGGATGCCACGCTTTACCTCCAGGAGCAGGGCGTTGCCTTCATGCCCGGCAAGGCGGCCAACGCCGGCGGCGTGCTCGTCTCGGGCCTCGAGATGAGCCAGAACGCCGAGCACCTCTCCTGGACCTTCGAGGAGGTCGACGGCAAGCTCGAGAGCCTCATGCGCGGCATGTTCCACAACGTGGACGACACCGCCCGCGCCTACGGTCACGAGGGCAACTTCGTGATGGGTGCCAACATCGCCGGCTTCATGAAGGTCGCCGACGCCATGATGGCGCAGGGGGTCTGCTAGCCTCGTGGCGGACTGGCGCGGATGCGCGCCGCCATAACATGGAATCGACGCGCGGCCGCTGCGGATATCCGTGGCGGCCGCGTGCTATGTGGGGGCCTCGTGCGCCCGAGCTTTCTTGCCCCATGGCGGGTATCATCTGCTATCATGCTAAAACTGTGCGCGAAATTGCGGGCGTGGCGGAATTGGTAGACGCGCTGGATTTAGGTTCCAGTGGGATTCCCGTGAAGGTTCGAGTCCTTTCGCCCGCACCAGGCTCGCCTGCGCGCACGCGGCGCTCGCCGCGCCTGTCGTATCGTCAACAAAGGGATTCGGCACCCAAGGAAATGCCGGACAGTTTGAGGAGGAACGTTGAACATCACTGCTTCTGAGGTGAAGGACTCCAAGCTCACCGCCACGGTCACCATCCCGGCGGCCGATGTGGACGCTGCCATCAAGAAGGCCTACAAGGACGCTGCGAAGAAGTATCGCTTCCCGGGCTTCCGCGCCGGCCATGCCCCGCGTCCCGTCATCGATAACATGCTTGGCAAGGAGGCCACGCTCGCTCAGGCCACCAATGACCTCATCGGTGCCAACGAGGCCTCCGTGCTCGACGAGCTTGACATCGTCCCGGTGAAGGACGGTGAGTACAAGGATATCGACCTCGCGAAGGATCACGAGGACTACACCTACTCCGTTGAGTTCACGCTGCGTCCCGCCGCCCCGCTCTCCTCATATGATCCGGTTGAGATCGAGATGCCTCCCGCGGAGGTCACCGAGGCCGAGATCGACGCCCAGGTTGAGATGCTCCGCGGCTATCACGCAACCTTCGAGGATGTCGAGGACCGCGCGGTCGAGGAGTCCGATTTCGTGACCTGCGCTGTCAAGAACGTGAAGAACGCCGAGGCGCTTGAGGGCGACTCCCGCATGATCGCCGTGGGTTCCGGTAACCTGCCCGAGGCCATCGACGAGGGCATCAAGGGCATGAAGATCGGTGAGACCAAGGAGATTTCCTGGACGCCTGAGGTCGAGGGTGCCGAGGAGGCTGCGGTCGAGGTCACCGTCAACGGCATCAAGGCGCGCAAGCTCCCCGAGCTCACCGATGAGTTCGTGAAGACCTCGTTCGGCTTCGATGACATCGCCGCCATGCGCGACGCCGTGAAGATCGAGATCGAGCAGGACAAGAACGCCCAGCTTCCCCAGCTCAAGGAGAACCGCTGCGTCGCCAAGCTCGCCGAGCGCCTCCAGCTCGACGAGATGGACAAGGATTACGAGCAGTCCGTCTTCGCCGAGCTCGGCCAGAACTTCCTCTCGAGCCTCTCGGCGCGCGGCCTTTCGCTCGATGCCTGGCTGCAGGCCAACCATCTGAGCTCCGAGCAGTTCATCGCCGACCTGCATCACCAGGCCGATGACGTTGCCCGCGAGTCTCTCGCGCTCGACGCGCTTGCCCGCGAGCTCAAGATCGAGGTCACCGATGAGGACGTGACGGCAGAGTTCGAGCGCGCCGGCGTCGAGGATGTCGAGGCCTCCCGCGCTCAGTTCGCCGCTGAGGGTCGCATGCCCGCCGTCCGCGATTCCATCCGCCGCTCCAAGGCGTGCGACTGGCTCGTGGAGAACGCTCAGGTCACCGAGGTCGACGAGGCTGCCGCCGCCAAGGATGAGGCTGCGGAGTAGGCGTTCGCCTTACGTGTGAACCCGAGCGGTTCAGGGTACAGTACAATACCGGTCAACCGGTTTTGCGTACGGTGTGCGATACCGCGCGAGCGGATGTCGGGCACCGTACCTCTTTTTGAAAGCATATAGGAAGGAGACCGCATGCTATCGCGTATCGATTCGGCGCTGGTTCCCTACGTCATCGAGCAGACGCCGCGTGGCGAGCGCAGCTACGACATCTATTCGCGCCTGCTGAACGACCGCATCGTCTTTTTGGGCGAGGAGATTAACTCGGTGACCGCGAACCTGGTTATCGCGCAGTTGCTGCATCTGGAAAGCCAGGATGCCGAGAAGGATATCTCGCTCTACATCAACTCGCCGGGAGGCGAGGTCTACTCCGGTCTTGCGATTCTCGACACGATGAACTTCATCAAGCCCGATGTGTCCACCATCTGCGTGGGCATGGCCGCCTCGATGGCTGCGGTGCTGCTCGCGAACGGTGCGAAGGGCAAGCGCTTCTGCCTGCCTAACTCGATGGTGATGATCCACCAGCCGAGCGGCGGTGCCCAGGGACAGCAGACCGAGATCGAGATTGTGGCGCAGGAAATCAAGGAGACGAGGCGCAACCTCAACCAGATTCTTGCCGATGCCACCGGCCAGCCCATCGAGAAGGTTTCCGAGGACACCGAGCGCGATCATTACATGCGCGCCCAGGCGGCGCTCGAGTACGGCCTGGTCGATCGCATCATCTCGTCTCGAAGCGATGCTGCGAAAGGTGCAGAATAATGGCGCGTGACACAACGACCGGCCAGTTCCCCACGGGGCCCATTCGGTGCTCGTTCTGCGGGAAGGAGCAGGGTCAGGTTCGCAAGCTCGTTAAGGGGCCTACGGACATCTTTATCTGCGACGAGTGCGTGGCAGCGTGTGCCGAGATTCTCGAGGAGTCGCTCGCTCAGGATTTTCTCGCGGCGAATCCGGGGTATCAGGGCGCCTTCGATGGTGCTGATGCCGAGCCTGAGGTCGAAGCGGAGCCGGTTGCGCCCGAGGCGGCTAAGCAGGTCATCCGTCGCGTTCCCACGCCGCATGAGATCTACGATGAGCTCTCCCAGTACGTGATGGGGCAGGAGGACGCCAAGCGCGCCATGTCGGTGGCGGTGTACAACCACTACCGCCGCGTGATCGAGGGCGGCGCTGCCGAGGGTGCTCGCGATGAGAGCTCGGGCAGGGCAGCCGAGGAGCCTATCGGCAAGCATGCTGCCGGCACCGACGATCTTGCTGATGTAGAGCTCGCCAAGTCGAATATCCTGCTGCTCGGACCCACGGGCACGGGCAAGACCCTGCTTGCCCAGACGCTGGCGCGCATCCTCGAGGTGCCGTTTGCCATCGCCGATGCGACGGCGCTCACCGAGGCGGGCTACGTGGGCGAGGACGTCGAGAACATCCTCCTGAAGCTCATCACCGCCGCCGATGGCGATATCGAGCGCGCGCAGGTGGGCATCATCTACATCGATGAGATCGATAAGATCGCGCGCAAAGCTGAGAACCTCTCGATCACGCGCGACGTGTCCGGCGAGGGCGTGCAGCAGGCGCTGTTGAAGATTCTTGAGGGTACGGTTGCAAGCGTTCCGCCACAGGGCGGGCGCAAGCACCCTCAGCAGGAGCTTCTGCAGATCGATACCACGAACATCCTGTTCATCTGCGGCGGCGCGTTCGTGGGGCTCGACAAGATCATCGCCGACCGCGTGGGTAATAAGGGCGTCGGCTTCAATTCCGAGATCGCCGGCCCCACCTCGACCGACGAGAACGATCTGCTGCGCCAGGTGCTTCCGCAGGACCTCAATGCCTTCGGCATGATTCCCGAGTTCATTGGCCGTACGCCGGTTATCACGCAGACCTGCGCGCTTACCGAGGACGATCTGGTCTCGATTCTCACCGAGCCCAAGAACGCCATCGTGAAGCAGTATCGGCGCATGTTCCAGCTCGAGGGGTGCGACCTCGAGTTCGAGCCCGAGGCGTTGCGTGCGATCGCTCAGATGGCGCTTGCGCGCAAAACGGGCGCCCGCGGCCTGCGCTCCATCTGCGAGCAGCTGCTGCAGCAGACGATGTTCGATCTTCCGAGCGAGGAGGGCGTCAAGAAGGTTGTCGTTACGCCCGAGGCGGTGCGTGGCGAGGAGCAACCGCGTCGCGAGCGTGCGTAAGCGCGCGTCACCTTCTTTCTGTCTTACGGGGACGTAATCTAGCGCTGATGCGACCGGGACGTCATACGGCGCCCCGGTCTTGTTATTTCTTGCCGTTATTATCTTTTCTGGTTTTCCGCTCTGTTGGTCAAATCTCAGGGGTTATGGGCACTCGGTGCGTGACGTAGTGGTCCCGGTGGTCATTGGGCGGGACCTATGGGTGAAAAGGCTGCGACATCCGCCATCTCACGGTCACGGGATGGCACCTGTGGGCGAAATCCATGCGGGATTTCGTCTACGCTGGTCACGGCGCGATACGTATGGGCGTTGTAACGCTCAGAGAGGGCTTTATCCAACGCGTCGTTCGCCCATACGTGCCTCCTTGTGACCACAAGGGAGGCGTTCCTGCAGGGGGATCGCCCATAGGTCCCGTTTCGTGACCAACGGAGCGGTTCTGTTATTGCTGTGTCGCCCATAGGTGCGGTCTCGTGACCACGCAGTCGGGCGTTATAGACATGACGCCTCAGCTACGGTGCTCGCGGTTCGATTTCGCGGGCGCTTTGGATGGCTTTCGCACCGAGGGGCGATTGCATGCGCTGCCTGATCCGTTAACTGCTTTATGACCAGCTGGCTCAGCATCGTGCGAGGTCGCTCGTGTGATATCCTTTGCAATTACGCGAAACGAAAGGACGCGAACGATGTCTGAACCGATAGAAGAGATGCCCAAGACGTATGACCCTGCTGCCACCGAGCCCAAAATGCTCGAGAAGTGGCTTCAGGGTGGCTACTACCAGCGTCGTCCCGGCGTGGGTGACTGCACGGTCACCATTCCGCCGCCCAACGTCACGGGCGTGCTGCACATGGGCCATGCGCTCGACGATTCCATTCAGGATGCCATTGTGCGCGAAGCGCGCATGCGTGGTCGTTCGACGCAGTGGATCCTGGGCACCGACCATGCGGGCATTGCCACGCAGACCAAGGTTGATAAAAAGCTGAAAGCGGAAGGCAAGAACCGTCTCGAGATGGGCCGCGATGCTTTCATCGATGCGTGCTGGGATTGGACGCACGAGTACGGTGGCACCATCAAAGAGCAGATCAAGCGCATGGGCTGCTCGGTCGACTTTGAGCACGAGCGCTTTACGATGGACGCGGACTATGCCGAGGCAGTTCGCAAGGTGTTCTGCGACTGGTACCATGCTGGCCTCATCTACCGCGGCAAGCGCATCGTAAACTGGTGCCCGAGCTGCACGACGGCCATCTCCGACGATGAGGCGGAGTACAAGACCGAGCAGGGCCACCTGTGGCATCTCCGCTATCCGCTCACCGAGCCCGTGAACGGCCAGGACTACATCGTGGTTGCCACCACGCGCCCCGAGACCATGCTCGGCGACACGGGTGTCGCGGTCTCGCCGAAAGATCCCGAGAAGGCCGCCTTCGTGGGCAAGACCGTGGTGCTGCCGATCGTGAACCGCGAGATCCCCATTTTCGAGGATTGGCATGTCGATGCGGGCTTCGGTTCGGGCTTTGTGAAGGTGACGCCTGCGCACGACCCCAACGATTACGCAATGGGCGAGGCGCACGGCCTTGAGAAGATCAATATCTTCGACGAGCATGCGGTGGTTGTCGACGGCTACGGCGCGTTCTCCGGTATGACGCGCGACGAGTGCCGCGAGGCCGTGGTCGCCTGGTTCGAGAAGCACGGCCTGCTCGACCACGTCGAGGATCACGAGCACTCCGTCATGCACTGCTACCGCTGCGACACCACGCTCGAGCCCTGGCTCTCAGAGCAGTGGTTCGTCGCGGTCGACAAGCTCAAAGGCTCTGCCATCGAGGCGGTGGAGAGCGGGCGCGTGCGCTTCAACGCTGAGCGCTGGAAGCAGTCCTATCTCACCTGGATGGAGAACCTGAAGGATTGGTGTATCTCGCGTCAGCTCTGGTGGGGTCACCGCATCCCCGTGTTCTATTGCGAGGACTGCGGGTGGGAGGACGCCCTCATGGAGGACGTCGATATCTGCCCCGTATGCGGTAGCCGTCACGTTCACCAAGATGAGAACGTGCTCGATACCTGGTTCAGCTCGCAGCTGTGGACCTTCGCGACGCAGGGCTGGCCGCAGCGCCCGGAGCAGCTCGAAGGCCACCATCCCACGACGGCGCTCGTCACCGCGCGCGACATCATCGCGCTCTGGGTGGCGCGCATGATCATGAGCTCCGAGTACTTCCTCCATGAAGAGCCCTTCCACGACGTGGTCATCTATCCGACGATTCTTGCCAAGGATGGCAGCCGGATGTCCAAGTCGAAGGGCAACGGTGTTGACCCCATGGTGCTCATCGACCGCTATGGCGCCGATGCCATGCGCTTCAACTTGCTGTCGCTTTTCACGAATAACCAGGACGTCAAGTTCGATGCCGATATCGATAAGAAGACGCATGAGTTTTTGGGCAGCCCTCGCACCGAGCAGGCGAAGGCGTTTGTCACCAAGATCTGGAACGCGAGCCGCTTCCTTCTGATGAACATGGAGGGCTATACGCCCGGCGCGCCGGATGCCCAGACCGCTGCCGACGCGTGGATGTTCAGCCGTCTGGCCAAGCAGGTCAAGGCGGTCACCGAGGGTATCGAGTCGTATGCCTTCGGAGAGACCGTTCGCGGTGTGCAGACCTTCTTCTGGAACGAGGTGTGCGACTGGTATGTTGAGGTCACCAAGGCGCGCCTCCACGGGAGCGAAGCCGATCGCGTACAGGCGCAACGCAACCTCATCTTCGTGCTCGATACAAGTCTGCGCCTCATGCATCCGTTCATGCCGTTCGTGACCGAGGCCATCTGGGAGCGGATGCCCGCGAGCGTGCTTGATGCAGATGGCGAGCGCGCCTCGTCGCTCATGATCGCACGTTGGCCGGAGCCGGCCGACTACGAGTGCTGGATCGACGAACCCGCCGAGCGCGCCTTCGAGCTCGTGCGCGCCATCGTAGGCGATGTGCGTTCCACACGCGCCCGCTATCGCATCAGCCCCAAGGAGCTCCTACAGGTATCTATCGCGGCGCACTCCAACGAGGTCCTGACGCTTCAGGACAGCATGGGTGCTTTCATCTGCAGCCTTGCAAACCTCGAGGCGATCGACTTCACGCCGGACGCCGACTTCGTCAAACCGGAGGGCGCCATCGCGTTGGCTGGTCCGGATTTCGATGCGTATGTGGTCGTGGGCGATCTCGTGGACTTCGCCGCCGAACGCGCGCGCATCGAGAAGGCGGTTGCCAAGGCGGAGAAGGAGCTTGCCGGCGCCGAGAAAACCCTTGCGAACGAGGGATTCATCGCGAAGGCGGCCCCTGAGGTCGTGGCGAAGAAGCGCGAGCGCGCCGAGGAGCTTCGCGCCGAGATCACCGCGTTGCAGGCGCAGCTCAAGGATTTCGCGTAACGACGATATAGCCCATATCAACCTTCCTGCAGCATACCGGTAGCAGGATTTCCCGACGTCTGTGCGACCGTCGTTGCCTTCGGGTGGCGGCGGTCGCGTGCATGGCGCGGCTTGCGCGACGCTCGTCTTCGTATATTCTGCTGATCGCCGTTGCGGCATTGGCGCGGTGCGTTGTTCAGACTAGTATGGAACCACGACCGAGAACCTCAAACGACCTTATGACGTCACGATATGCGATGGGGGAGACCATGGCAGATCTGAACACGATGCGCGACGTGCTTGCTCATTGGCAGGCATATCAGGCGGACGAACAGGAGCTGCAGAAGCTGTGCACCCGCCAGCCCGTCGATTGCGCGAGCATCCAGGGTGAAGACCGTACACGATGCATGTATCTTGAGCCAAGCAGCTATACGTGCCACACCGAGGCCCTTTCTGATGCGATCGCTGCATCTGCGGTGCGCATGGATCCGCCTGCGGGGTCTGGCTCCTCGTGGGGCTGGTGGCTTGAAGATGCAGAATGGCAGGCGATCGATGAGCTGCGGCGCTCGCTCGAGGCACTTGACGCGACGCGTGCGGCTCATGCGGCGTTTTGCGACGAGGCGAATGCGGTTGTTGCGGCAGATGAGGCCTATGCCGAGCTCATCTCGACGATCGATGCCTATACGGCTGCGGATGCCGAGGACCGTGCTGCTCTTGCCGAGTGCCAGGCGCTCCGCAGCGATCCAGAGCATCGGCAGGCCGCCGATGAAGATGGTTCGGGGCGCGGTTGGACGCGCGTTCGCATTGCGGCGTCTGTGCTCGTCATCGTAGCCGGCCTGGCGGCATGGGCGTGCGTTCCGGATTACCGCGGCGTCATCGCGCTGTGCGTATCGGTTGTCGCGCTGCTCAGTGTGCTGCTGATGCCGTTGCCCCCTAAGGGCGGTATGGCACCGTGGCGTCGGCACCGCATCAACGAGGGCAATCATGTGCTCGATCAGAAGATTGCCGAAATCGAGGCCAAGATCGAGCTGCGGGCGCGCGAGCTCAAAGAGCTGGGTGAGCAACGTGCGGCCCGCCTCGCTGCGCTGCTTGAGCCCTATCGCTCGCCGCGCGAGAAGCTCGAAGCGCTCATCACGCGTCAGGAACACGCGGCGATCGAGGTGCTCGACGGCGATCTCGTCAAGCGCGATGATGCCTATGAGGCGGGCTCGCTTGGCAAGCTTCCCTTTGATGAAGCGCTCGCGGCGGGCAATGAGCGCGAGTGGCAGCTGCTGGAGGCGTGGATGGACGCGTATATCGCCGAGCTTCCGCACGCGATGGAGCATGCCGAGAACGTGCTGGGCACCGAAGCGCTCTGGCTCGAGGGGCATGCTCCCTACGGGCGGCGCAACTGGCCGGATACGCCGGAGATCGTGCGCCTCATGGAAGAGGGGAGCGCGCAGGATAGCGATGCCGCGTTTGCGCTGGTTTCGGCGAGTGCTCGATAAACTTATAGCCTTTCGGCTAAATCAGGGCGGATCTTCTCGACGCGGATCCCATGAGGGGTCATACTGGAACGTGCACGTCGGCGTGAGCCGAAGAGATTGCGTATAAGTGAGGGGATGCGCATGGCAGCATATAAATCCGACATCGAGATTGCGCAGGCGGCCGAGATGTGGCCCATCAAGCGGGTTGCCGAGCAGGTTGGTCTCACCGAGGATCAGCTCGAGTACTACGGCACGTACAAGGCGAAGGTCGACATCCATGCGCTCGCCAATGAGCCCGCTCGAGCAAAGCTCGTGCTCGTGACTGCCATCAATCCCACGCCTGCGGGCGAGGGCAAGACGACCACCTCGGTTGGCCTTGGCGATGCGCTGAACCTCATGGGTAAAAAGGCGGTGCTCGCGCTGCGCGAGCCCTCGCTCGGCCCCGTTTTCGGCATCAAGGGCGGTGCCGCGGGCGGCGGATATGCCCAGGTGGTTCCCATGGAGGATATCAACCTGCACTTCACCGGCGATTTCCATGCGATCGGTGCTGCCAACAACCTGCTTGCGGCCCTGCTCGACAATCATATCCAGCAGGGAAACGAGCTGGGTATCGATCCGAAATCCATCACATGGAAGCGCGCCGTCGATATGAACGATCGTCAGCTCCGTCATATCGTGGATGGATTGGGCGGCAAGATGCAGGGCGTCCCGCGTGAAGACGGTTTCGATATCACCGTGGCATCCGAGGTTATGGCGGCGTTCTGTCTGGCTACGGATCTCATGGATCTCAAGGTGCGCTTGGGCCGCATGGTTGTGGGCTACACATACGCTGGCGCTCCCGTGACGGCGCACGATCTTGGTGCCGAGGGGGCGATGACGGCGCTGTTGAAGGACGCCATCAAACCGAACCTCGTGCAGACGCTCGAGCATACACCGGCGTTCGTGCACGGCGGGCCCTTTGCAAACATCGCCCACGGCTGCAACTCCGTGCAAGCGACCAAAACGGCCATGAAGCTCGGTGATTACGTGGTGACCGAGGCGGGCTTCGGCGCCGACCTGGGGGCCGAGAAGTTCCTTGATATCAAGTGCCGCATGGCGGGGCTCGACCCCGATGCCGTGGTGGTGGTGGCCACCGTGCGCGCCCTCAAGTACAACGGCGGCGTCGCGCGCGCCGATCTCAATGAGGAGAATCTCGAGGCGCTCGAGGCAGGCCTGCCCAATTTGCTGCGCCATGTCTCGAACATTCAGGACGTGTACGGACTGCCCTGCGTGGTCGCCATCAACGCGTTCCCCACCGATACCGCCGCCGAGCTCGCGCTCGTGGAGGAGAAGTGCCGCGAGCTTGGCGTGAACGTCGCGCTGTCCGAGGTGTGGGCCAAGGGCGGCGCGGGCGGCGTTGCGCTCGCCGAGGAGGTCGTGCGCCTGTGCGAACAGCCGCATGAGTTCCATTACTCCTACGAGACGGGTACCGATATCGAGGAGGCGCTCACCCAGATCGCGACGCGCATCTACCATGCCGATGGCGTGGATCTCACGCCTGGCGCGAAGAAGCAGCTCACGCAGCTGCGTCGTGACGGTTTCGGCAACCTGCCGGTCTGCGTGGCGAAGACCCAGTATTCATTCACCGATAACCAGCACCTGCTGGGCGCCCCCGAGGGCTTCCGCATCACCGTCCGCAACCTCAAGGTTTCCGCCGGCGCCGGCTTCGTGGTGGCGCTCACGGGCGATATCATGACCATGCCCGGGCTGCCCAAGCAACCCGCTGCGCTCAATATCGACGTGACGGCAGACGGCAAGATCACGGGCCTGTTCTAGGCTCCATGGGCCCCGCTCCTGTACGCTTCAAGCATGTGCTTCGTAGAATGCTTTCAGCGTACAGGGGCGGGGCTACGAAGCTATATCAGAGGTCCCAGGCGGTAAAGATTGATCTGCTGCGGGGACCGTACTTGAAGGGATGTTTGTGTCAGAGAAGGTCAATACGTTGGCAGGACATTCGTGCGAGGCGTTTTGTGCGGAGCTTGCGGCGCGGACATCGACGCCGGGCGGTGGCGGTGCCTCGGCGCTCGTCGGTGCGCTCGGGATGGCCTTGTGTTCGATGGCCGGCAACTTTGCGGTGGGTAAACCGTTTGCGGCCGCCTTTGAAGACGAGCTCAACGAGGTCCTGGAGGAGGCGGAAGATATCCGCGGCAAGCTCATCGATCTGATCGATGCCGATGCGGATGCCTTCGCGGCGTTCTCTCATGCGCATGCGTTCCCTAAAACCGATCCGTTGCGACGCCAGATCCTCGAAGCGGCTACCACGCAGGCGGCGTTTGTGCCCATCGAGACGATGCGGCAGGTCGCGCGCGCGGTCGAGCTGCTTGAGCGCATGGAGTCGATGGCGAGCCGATTGCTCATCTCGGATGTCGGGTGCGGCGCGGCGCTGTGCGCATCTGCGCTCACGAGCGCGAGTCTGAACGTATACGTGAATACCCGTGCTCTTGCCAACCGCGAACATGCAGCAGAGCTCGATACCGAGGTCGATCGCATCCTTACCAGCTACATTCCGCGCGCCGAGGCGATTGTGTCACGCGTGACCGATCGTATTCGAAAGGATGCGTGAGCCATGGCAAGCCTGTTGCGCGGCGCTCCGGTGGCGCAGGTGCTTACCGAGGAGCTGGCGCGCCGTGTCGAGATGCTCTCGCGGCACGGCGTGGTGCCAACGCTCGCCATCGTGCGCGTCGGCGAGCGTCCCGATGACCTTTCCTACGAACGGGCAGCGCTCAAGCGTGCCGAGAAGGTCGGCGTGGCCGTTCAGTGCTGCGCATTGCCGGCCTCGAGCTCGCAGGAGGATGTGATCGCCGTCATCGAGGACATCAATGCCAACAAGAAGGTGCATGGCTGCCTCGTCTTCCGTCCGCTGCCGGCATCGATCGATGAAGACGCGGTGGCCGCGGCGCTTTATCCCGCCAAAGATGTCGACGGCATGACCGCGGGGTCGCTCTTTGGCGTCTTTGCCGGGAGACGTGTGGGGTATCCGCCCTGCACCGCCGAGGCGGCACTCGAGCTCATCGAGCGCTCGCATATCGAGCTCGCTGGCGCCAACGTGTGCGTGATCGGCAGATCGCTGGTGATCGGCAAGCCGGTTTCGCTCATGTTGCAGGCGCGCCACGCGACGGTGACCATGTGCCACACCCGCACCCGCGACCTGCCTACACGATGCCGTGAAGCCGATATCATCGTGGTAGCGGCGGGCGTGCCACGTTTGCTGGACGGATCGTGCGTCCGAGCAGGACAGACCGTGATCGACGTCGGCATCAACTGGGATGAGGCTGCGGGGAAGCTCGTGGGCGATGTCGCCTTCGAGGAGGTTGAACCGGTGGTTGCGAACATCACGCCGGTGCCGGGCGGTATCGGCGCGGTGACCACCTCCATTTTGATGAAGCATGTTGTCGATGCGGCGGAGCGCGCCGCGCACGAATAAGGAGCACCAATGGCAGTAGATCAAGAGCGCGCCCGTGCGGCGATACGCGAGTTGTTGCTCGCGGTGGGAGAGGATCCAGATCGTGCCGGTCTCGTCGAGACGCCCGATCGCGTGGCGCGCGCCGCAACCGAGCTGCTCGGCGGCTATGACGAGAACCCGGCGCATCATCTGCGCAAGCAATTTCAGGAAAGCGATAACGAGGAGATGGTCATCGTCCGCGATATCCCGTTCTCCTCGTTGTGCGAGCATCATATTCTGCCGTTTACCGGGCGCGCGCACGTGGCCTATATCCCGCGCAACGGCCGCATAACGGGGCTCTCGAAGATCGGTCGGTGCGTGAACGGTTTCGCGCATCGGCTCCAACTCCAAGAGCGCCTTACCGCGCAGATCGCCGACGCGATGATGGACGAGCTCAGCCCACTCGGCGTGCTCGTGGTGCTTGAGGCCGAGCATATGTGCATGACGATGCGCGGCGTGAAAAGCGCCGGCGCGCTCACGATGACGTCTGCCGTTCGCGGCGCCTTCCGCACCGATATCAAGACGCGCGAGGAGGCCCTGCGCCTGCTGGGGCTGTAATGCGCATGTATACAGCAACATCGATGCCGTGGTGACGTCTCGGCATCGCGAAGGGGAGTGACGCGCTATGTCAGAATCGATGATGCAACCGCTGCCATCGCCTCCGGACATCGAGCCACGAGCTGAGGACGCCGGCGAAATCAAGGCAAGGATGCCGATTGGGCGCATGTTCGTGCTCGCTGTGCTCGCCGGCGCCTTCATCGCGCTCGGTGGATCGTTCATGCTCGTGGTTCGTGCCGATAGCTCGCTGCCGTTCGCCATCACGCAGGTGCTTGGCGGGTTCGTCTTTTGCCTCGGCCTCTTTCTCGTATTCGTGGCCGGCGCTGAGCTGTTCACCGGCAACTGCCTCATGGCAGCAGGTGCCCTGTCCGGTCGATACGGATGGTCGCGCATCGCGAGAAACTGGCTCGTCGTCTATGCGGGCAACGCGGTGGGCGCCATGGCGGTTGCGCTCCTGATGATGTGCTGCGATGCCGCGAGCGCCGCGTCGGGGGCGTTTGGTGCCGCCGCATGCTCGGTCGCGCTCTCGAAGGCGTCGCTCGCCCCGGGCGTTGCGTTTGCGCGCGGCATCATGTGCAACATCCTCGTATGCCTCGCAGTCTGGATGGGATTTGCTGCTCGTACGGTTGTCGACAAGCTCGCGTGCGCCCTGCTACCCGTGATGGCGTTCGTTGCGCTTGGATTCGAGCACAGCATCGCCAACTGGTTCTTCTTGCCGTATGGCTACCTCGTGCAGGCAGCTGGTGGTGCCGTCGAGATAGGTTCCGCCATCTCTTTTGGGGGCATCGCATCGAATCTCGTCTTCGTGACCCTCGGCAATATCGTCGGCGGTGTAGCTATCGCAGCGATCTATTGGTTTGCGTACGCCCGTAAGGAAGCTCGTTAACGCCCGAGCGTCGTGCATCTCAGCGATCTCGATAGAGAGCAATCGCCCCCGCGAAGCGCGCACTTCGCGGGGGCGAATCGTTTGAGCGGTGTGGGCACTTTCCGACAGGCTACTCCTTGTCGTCGCCCTTGAGCTTGCTCATGGATTCATCCTGGCTCTCAAGGAACTCATCGGCCTTCTCGAGCTCGGCCTTGGCCTTTGCGTCCTCCTTGGTAACCTGGTCGTCCACGTGCGGGAACTGCAGCGTGTACGGAGCGATGTTATAGCGCGTGAGTAGGAGGCGCATCTCGCGCTTGAGGTTCCGTTCGACGGCGCCGCGGTTCTTCTCGCTGCAACGCGCCACGATACGGATGGTCATGGCAGACTCCGTGAGGTTGACGATGCCGCGATAGAACGGGTCGTCGAGGATCATGGGCTGGCGCTGCGCGATGATGGGCAGCTCGATCTGCAGGATGTTCTCAGGGCGCGTGAGGTCCTCGCCGACGTTGATGTTCACGTCGATGTTGGCGAAGGAGTCGAGCTTGGTGCGATTGATCACGTTGGAGATGGCGCTGTTGCGCAGGACGATCACGTTGCCGCTGCCATCGTTTGGCGCCCACCGAGATCGTGTCGCCCACGCGGAACTCGCCTTCGAAGATGATGAAGAGGTCGCAGAGCAGGTCGGTGACGAGGTCCTTCGCGCCGAAGCTGATCGCGAGGGTGAGCAGGCCCGCGCTGGCGAGCAGCGTTGCGGTGTCAACGCCGATGGTGGCGAGGCACCAGTACAGCGTGCCCAGGATGGCGCCATACTTCGTGAGGCTGATGAGCAGGCGATAGACCGTCTCGCCGCGTGCCGAGAGCACGGTCGAGAGCATGTGCAGCACCTTCTGGATGACGAACGAGACGGTGAAGATGACGCATGCGGTCATGATGCTTGCCGTGATCGCGAAGATGTTGAGACCGTTCGACCAGCCGCCGCCGAGGATGTAGCCGAAGACGGAATTGCTTCCGAAGATCTTGTCACGGAAGAGCACCGAGATGAAGATCATGACGACGGCGATACCCATGAAGATGCGCAGGACATAGCCGAGTTTCTGCTCGGACGACATCGTGTCCCAATCGAACGAGCGATTGAGCCAGCGGCTTGCCGCCGATTCGGTTTTGGCCATGCGGCCCGACGGGGTCTCGACATCGAAAATGCGGCCATCGCCCTTGTCGCCGGAGATGATGCGCGCGGCCACCGATCCCGAAGCGGGCTCAAGCGTGAGCAGGGCGTAGACGAGCGCCATGCAGGCGAGTGCGATGATGCCGGTCGTGATGGTGAGCGGAATGCGCTGGCTGATGAGCTCGCCCTCGGGGCCGGCGACATAGACGTAGTAATAACCCGTCTCGACGGAGGCGGCGTAGTAGGTCTGGCCCTCAAGGGTGAGGTAGTCGTTGTAACCGCCGGTGAGCTGGTCCCCGGTGAGACCGATCTTCGTGGCATCCTTGCCCTGCGCCATGGCGTCGGGATAGTAGGCGAGCGTGCCATCGTCCTTGTTCACCGCGAACGCGAAACCGCTCGTACCGGCTTTCACGCCATCGAGCACGCGGTCGATCTGCACGCTCTCGAGCAGGGTTTCAAGGCGGCTCGAGCGGATGCCGATCTGCACGAAGCCGTCGACGAAGCCGTTCTCGTCATAAGTTGCGATGCCGATGTACTGACGCAGCGCACCCGAGGTGTCGTCGTGCTGCGGATCCTGGATAAACTCATCGACGCCCTGCAGCAGCTGGCGGAACTCATATGATTGGTCTTCAGGATCATCAGAGATCGAGAAGTGCTCGTGGGGCGCGTTCGAGGCGATCATGTCGCCGTTGATATCGAACAGGTACACGTTCACGATCTGCAGGCGTCGGCGAGCTCCTGCATCTCTGGCCGATCGAGACGTTCTGGAGCACGCTGGCGGTCGAGCCGGTGGTCTCCACGAGCTCGCGGAGCTCGGCGGGGCTCTGCTCAATCACGATCATGGTATCGGCGTCGATGCGGGCGGCGTAATAGCGCTTCAGCCAATCGCGATCGGGAAGCTCGATCTCGACGGCGCGGGAGGGCTCGCCAGTAGCGAGGCATTCGCGCAGGTAGTTGAAGCGCGCGTAGGAGAAGTTCGCCTCGGTGGCAGCCGCCTTCGCAACGATGGTGCCATCGGCTTTGACCACCATGATGTTGTCGATCTCGAGCAGCTGCTGGAGCTCGGCCATCTTGGCGTCGGTCTGCTCGAAGCCAACGTTGTTCGCTGCCATGAACGAGACGGACTGCGCCTTCGACTGGTAGATGGCGTCGAAGGTCTCCTTATTCTGGGCGTTTTCCGCCTCGGCCTCCTCGAGCAAGGTGTGGAGCTGTTCGGTCTCCATCTCCATCTCGGAGATGTAGTTGGCGAGCGTGAGGTTCTCCTGCATGCCGGAGAGCAATACGCCCATGATCGCCATGCTTGCCGCGACGACGGCAACGAGCAGGACGATCTTGCGCTTGAGTCTACGGGACATCTGCATCGTTGCCTCCTAATCCCACTTGTCGGTGAGCTCGGCGATAGTCCTATCGTCGAGCATGTCCTGGATGGCGTTCGCAACCGGCTCGGAAAGCGCGGAACCCTTCTGCGTCGCGATGCCGAACGACTGCTCGGCCACCACGAAGTCCTCGATGTAGGTGCGCTTGTCATCCATGTAGGTTTTGGCGATGGCGCCATCGAGCACCATGGCATCGACGACACCCTCCTCGAGCGCGTCCGAGAGCTCCTGATAGGAGGGGAACTGCAGCAGGTGCCAGGTGTCGAACTGGACATCGGAGTTATCTGCTCCGAGGTAGCTGGCTTCGCCATTCGTGAAACCGATGTCAAAGAGCTTGATCGAGAGCAGCGGGGCGGCGTTGGCACCTGCCATCGTGCCGAAGGTACGGCCCTTCATGTCCTCGACCGTCGTGATCATCGAGGTGTTCTGCACCACGGCGATAACCTTGTCATCGTAGTATGCCGGCGAGAAGTCGAAGTTCTCTTTGCGGGTATCGGCGATCGAGTAGCACGCCGCGATGAGGTCGATCTCGCCGTCGAGCAGCATCTCCTTGCGGTTCTCGGGCAGGACGGTCACAAATTCGACGTCTTGGTAGCCCAAGCGCTCGGCAAGATCATGCACGATGTCGATCTCGAGGCCGTAATAGTTCCCGGTCTGCTCGTTGAGATTGCCAAATCCCATGACGTCGGTGCGCACACCGGCGCGGAGGGATCCCTCTCCAACCTTCTGGTCTGCGGCGGTGCTGCCCGCCTGCCCGAAGCTGCCTTCCGTGCAGCCGCCGAGCAGGACGGCTGCTGGCAGCGTCGCTCACGCGCATGCGAGCTTTGCAAACTCCCTGCGTGATAGTTTCACTGCGTCTCTTCTCCCCAACATGTCGTTATCGTTATCTTTGCCGGATAATCCGACAGCCTTAGTACTATAGAGTGAGCACAGCGAAATGTGTGCTCCTACCACCATGTTCAACAAATGATTGAGGGCAGATGCGCAAGGCGCTCGACATGAAGCAACGGCTTCGCACCGCGCTCAGCGCGAAGCGCGATGCCCTGGCGCTCGCTGATCGCGTTCGCATCGACCGCACCATCACAGACCGGGTGCTTCGCTTGCCCGAGGTTGCGGCGTGCAGGACCTTGTTGTGCTACTGCTCGTTTCAAAGCGAAGTGGACACGCATGTCTTGATCGAGGCGTTGGCGGATCGGGGCGTTTCGGTGGCCTTGCCGCGATGCGGCGTTGACGGCGAGGGAGCCCGCACGCTTTGGTGGCATACGGTTGACTCCCTCGCCGGCTTGGAGCCGGGCCCGTTCGGCATCATGGAGCCACCCGAGGTCCCTGCGACGCGGATGGACCCAGCTGTGGGCGACGGGCTCGTTGCGATCGTGCCGGGGTTAGCGTTCGATGCGGCTGGTTTTCGCCTGGGATATGGCGGCGGATATTACGATCGGTTTCTCGCGGGTTTTCGGGGCTGCGCGATCGGGTTGTGCCGCGCCGAGGCGCTGGTTGCATCGCTTGCTCGCGAAGGCGCGCTCGAGTCGCATGATCGTCCGGTCGATATCGTGGTCACGGAGCGCGGCGTGCTTCGGCGCTCGTGAGGTCTGAGCGGCCGATGGTGGCATGCTACCATGGCAAGCGCCCTATATGGATTGCTCGCCCTCAAGTTCGGAGGCTTGGTGTGAACGATACGAGAACTGCCGGATATCATATCCCGTTTGCCGTCCATGAGCTCGCGTTCGATGAAGCGGTGCGCCTTGCAGCGGATACCGGGACCATTTCCGGGGATGCGGGCCCATTGCTTGAAACGGTGGTCGACATGCTCGACGAGCTCGACCGCCCCGATGCGCACTTCGATTGCATCCAGGTAGCCGGCACGAACGGCAAGACCTCGACCGCGCGGTTTACCGCCGCCATCCTGTGCGGCGAGGGGCGGCGCTGCGCGCTGTATACCTCCCCGCAGCTCGTGCGCTATCCCGAGCGTATGGAGATCGCGGGCCGCGTGGTATCTGATGAGGCGTTCGCCCATGGTGTCTCGGCAGCCTGCGAGGCGGGCCGCCGCGTGAACGATCGTCGTCGCCAGGCGGGCGAGGCGGCATATACCATCACGCCGTTCGACCTGCTGACGGTTGCCGCGCTCGTGCTGTTTGCCGAGGCCCGCGTCGAGGTCGCCGTGCTCGAGGTGGGCATGGGCGGCCGGTGGGATGCCACGAGCGCCACCGACCCTGTGTGCGTTGCCATCACCGGCATCGGTGTCGATCACATGCGGATCTTGGGCGACACCCTCGATCAGATCGCGGGAGAGAAGGCAGCGGTCATCAAGGCCGGGAGGAGCGTGGTGCTGGGTGAGGGGACCGCGGAGCCCTCGGTGCGCCGCGTCATGCTCGATCGCTGCCGTGCGTGCGGCGTCGTTCCGGCGCTTTCCAACCATGTCGTGATGAAGCAGCCTGCGCATCTCGGCGATGCGCTTGCGGTTTCGTGCGTCACGCGGCGCGCGGTCTATGAGACGCGCCTTCTGAAGCCGGCCTATCAAGCCCAGAACGCCGCCTGCGCCATCCAGCTTGCGGAAGACTATCTTGATCGGCCGCTCGATGAGGGTGCGCTTGAGCGCAGCCTCATGGGCTGCCCCACGCCCGGCAGGTTCGATGTGGTCCGCGCGCACCCGCTCGTGCTCATCGACGCCTGCCACAACCCCCAGTCGTGCGCGGCGTTCGTGAGCGCCATGGCCGAGATTGCGCCCCGGCGCGACGAGCGTCCGCTGCTGCTGGTCGCTGCGCTCACCGATAAGGACGTCACCGGAATCGTGCGGGAGCTCATTCCTGCGTTTCCCCGCGTCGCGGTGACGGCGGCCTCGTCTGCGCGCGCCATGCCTGCACGCGAGCTTGCAGCGCTCGTGGCGCAGCAGCTCCAGCGCGAGGGGAGGCCGGCGGATGACCTGGTTGCCGTCTATCCCACGGTGGCCGAGGCGCTCGAGGGGTTGACGCGCGCGGACGAGCCGGTCGTCGCTGCCGGTACCATCACGCTTGCGGGCGAGGTCGCGGCCCTTATGCGTTAACGCTTCTATGTCGTTGGCGTGTTCGCGTGCGCATCACATGGGGTACGGTATACAATAGGTCAACTAGATTGACGTGGAAGCATTTCGACGGGAAGGTATCTCCGGTATGTCTGAACTCATCCAGGAGCTCGCATCGCCTCAGCTCATGATGGCGCTCTATCTCTTCATCGGCTTCATCATCGCGCTCTACGCGCTTTCGGTTGCCTACGTGTTCATCGATGCGCGCCGTCGCGGGGTCGCGGCGTTTTGGATCTGGGGCCTGGTGGCCCTCATCCCGTTCGCCGGTTTCCTTGCGTACCTGGCGCTCCGTCCCAACTCCTATCTCGCCGATCGCGAGGAGCAGGAGCTCGACATGGCGCTGCGCGAGCGTCAGCTTGCCCAGTATGGCACCTGCCCGCAGTGCGGGTCGCCCATCGAGAAGGACTTCATCGTCTGCCCCGTCTGCAACACCCAGGTGCGCAACGTCTGCCCGTCTTGCCGCCGTCCGCTCGACGCGCACTGGAAGGTGTGCCCGTACTGCCGCACCCACATCCAGTAGCGCTGTTTTTGCTGCTTCTGAAAGGCATCTCATGGTATTGCCCTTAGCGCACATCGCTCGAACGCAGACTATCTAGGCGTCTGCCCTTCATCGGCCGGCAGGCCTCAGGCAGGCGCCGCATCACGCTCGCCGTCACCGCAGGTGGCGTGTGGGCGTTTTATGTGAGCATCGCGTTGTGAGAACATGAAACGAGGAACACTATGAAAGCACTGTATAACGATGGGCATGTGGCAGATCTTCCCGCAGAGGAGGTCACGCATGTCGTGCGGCATTCCGCCGCGCACATCATGGCGCAGGCTATCAAGCGCCTCTACCCGGAGGCCGACTTCGCTTATGGCCCCGCTACGGATAACGGCTTCTACTACGATGTCGATCTGGGCGATAAGACGCTCTCCGAAGACGATCTGCCCGCGATCGAAGACGAGATGAAGAAGATCGTGAAGGAGAACCTCAAGTTCTCCGTCTTCGAGCTGCCGCGCGAGGAGGCCATCGCGCTCATGGAGGAGCGCGGCGAGAAGTACAAGGTCGAGCACATCGGCGACCTGGCCGATGACGCTCGCATCACCTTCTTCCAGCAGGGCGAGTACATCGATATGTGCGTGGGTCCGCATATCACCTACACCAAGGCGCTCAAAGCATTCAAGCTCACGGGCGTCTCGGGTGCCTATTGGAAGGCCGATAAGGCGAACAAGATGCTCACGCGAGTAAACGGCACGGCGTTTGCCACCAAGGCGGAGCTCGATGAGCATCTGCACATGCTTGAAGAGGCCAAGAAGCGCGACCACCGCAAGATCGGCCGCGAGATGGATCTCTTCATGATGCGCGACGAGGCCCCGGGCTTCCCGTTCTTCCTGCCGAACGGCATGATCTTGAAGAACGAGCTGCTGAGCTATTGGCGCGAGATCCACCATAAGGCAGGTTACGTCGAGATCTCCACGCCGCAGATCATGAGCAAGCACCTGTGGGAGACCTCCGGGCACTGGGATCACTACAAGGACAACATGTACTCTACGATCATCGACGATGAGGAGTACTGCATCAAGCCGATGAACTGCCCGGGCGGCGTGCTCGTGTACAAGAGCCGTCCGCATAGCTACCGAGAGCTGCCCATCCGCGCCGGCGAGATCGGCCTCGTGCACCGTCACGAGCTGCGCGGCGCGCTGCATGGTCTTTTCCGCGTGCGCTGCTTCAACCAGGACGATGCGCACCTGTTCGTGCGGCCCGACCAGCTCACCGATGAGATCGTCGGCGTAGTGAACCTGATCGACTCGGTGTACCAGAAGTTCGGCTTCACCTACCATCTCGAGCTCTCCACGCGCCCCGAGGATTCTATGGGCTCCGATGAGGACTGGGCCGCGGCCGAGGCGGGCCTGCGCGAGGCGCTCGCGCGCTTGGGTAAGGATTACGTCGTCAACGAGGGCGATGGCGCCTTCTACGGCCCCAAGATCGACTTCCATCTGGAGGACTCGCTCGGCCGCACGTGGCAGTGCGGTACCGTGCAGCTTGATTTCCAGATGCCGCTCAACTTCGATCTGGAGTACACCGACGCCGACGGTTCAAAGAAGCGTCCCATCATGCTGCACCGCGTGTGCTTCGGCTCGATCGAGCGCTTCATCGGCATCCTGATCGAGCACTATGCCGGCAAGTTCCCCACGTGGCTCGCGCCGTGCCAGGTGAAGGTGCTGCCCGTTTCCGAGAAGAGCCGTGACTACGCGCGCAGCGTCACCGAGCAGCTCGAAGCCGCTGGCATCCGCGCTGTGCTCGATGAGCGCGATGAGAAGATCGGCTACAAGATCCGCGAGGCGCGCAGCATCGACCGCCCGCCCTATATGCTCATCATCGGCGAGAAGGAGGTTGAGGCGGGTACCATCTCCGTGCGCGACCGTTCGAACGAGACCGTCTCGCGCGACCTCGATGCCTTCATCTCCGATGTGTGCGAGGAGATCCGCGAGCGCCGTTCGTAGGCGCGCGCATCACATGGTGTGCAAAGGATGGTGGGCCTGCGTCTGCCATCCTTTTTCTTTTGATGTGCGTCTCGGTCCTCATCTTGGGGTTGGGTGATGCACCGCGTAGCTGATTCGAGATGAGAAACAGGTATACTGGTGCGCAGCGACGATGGAAGGATGATGCTGCATGACGCTGACGCGCTCTCAGGCTGAACTTGCAGAGGCGTACGCTCGCGCCCAGGGTGGTCGAGCCGCTTGGTTTTCCTATGCGGAGAACGCGTGCGATATGCTCGCGAAGATTGGCATCGTGGCTCCTGAGGATCATCTGATTGTGTGCGCGGATGATTTCTCGGCTTCATTCGAGCGGCATTTTCGATGGGGGAGATGCTCGTTTGTGGCGGAGCCCACCCCAGACGCCTTCCTCACCGCCTCCGGCTGGGGGTCTGCTGGTTCTGACGTGCCATTTGGATCGGGTGACGACCGCCTCGTTGCCGAAGGCTCTCCCGCTTCATATGCCTATCCCGCGGGGGTACATGCCTCGCGTACGTTCTGGTTCGTTTCCACCATCGGGTGCACCTGTCTGCGCGTGCCGGACATCCGTGAGCTGGCGCACGCCGCGGCGCGCGTCGGCGCGCTGCTGATCGTCGACAACACCGTCGCATCGGTGTTCGGCTGTCATCCGATCGAGCTGGGTGCCCATATCTGCCTCGAGGCGCTCGACCGCGTTGCTGCCGGCATGCTCGAGCGCAAGGCGGTCGCGGTGATCGTTGCTCCTGCCGTGAGCGGGAGGGGCCGTCGCCGCATCGTTCATCCCGAGTCGGAAGACGCGTACCGTCTTATCGCCTTCGGTCTCGGTGATCCCGATGATCCCTCTTCGTTCGGTATGCTGTCGCCCGACGACCTCTCCGCCGTGGCATGGGGCCTCGATTCCCTTGCGTATCGCATGCAGATGCACAACGACCATGCGCGCGCCATCGCCGAGTTCCTATCGTGCCATCCGCGGGTGGCGCACGTGTTTTACCCCGGATTGCGCTCGCATGCGGACGCCGCGCATGCGCCGCGTGTCCTGATGCACGGCTTTGGGCCGGCAATCGATTTCTCATTGCTCGGTACGTGCAGAGAATCGCCTGCAGACGCCGCGCGTCGATTTGTCGCCGATTGCGCGTGCGCCAACCGCGACGCCCCGGCGGGCGGAAGCAAGACGCGCATGTCCGTTGTCACGTGCAACGATGCGGCGTACGTGCGCATCTTTGTGGGAACCGACGATCCGCTCGCGGTGGCGGATGGTCTCGATCGGGCCCTGCGTCGCATCTGCTCGCCTTCCGAGTCGCGTGCCTGAGGTGCAGGGCATGGGATCGTTCGATATGGGCAGTCTCATCGAGGCTGCGATGCTCGGTGTCGCGCTCGCGATGGATGCGATGGCGGTCACGCTCTCCAACGCGCTATGCGAACCTGATATGCCGCGCGGCAAGAAGTTCGCCATGCCGGTGATGTTCGCGTTGTTCCAGATGGCCATGCCCATCGCAGGGTTTTTCGGCGGCACGCTCATCGCGCCGCTCATCGAGGCGTATGCCGGGATCGTGTCGTTCGTCATTCTCGGGTTTGTTGGCGGCAAGATGATCGTCGAGGCGTTGCGTGAGTTACGCGAGCCCGAGACGTGCCCTGCTGCGCGCCTTACCTACCCGACGATCTTCTTCGAAGCCATCGCGACCTCGATCGATGCGTTCATCGTGGGTGTCTCGCTCGCTGCGAGCGGCGCCAACATCGTGCTGTACGGCGCCTCCATCGGCATCATGACCTTTGCATGCTGTGTTGCCATGTTGGTTGCGGGCAGGCGGCTCGGCGCTCATTTCGGTCCGCGCGCCGAGGTGGCAGGAGGCATCGTGCTCATCATCATCGGCGTGCGCGCCCTGTTGTCGTAATGCCCGCACATAGCGGGTGCCTGTTACCCCAAGAGCTCGGGAAGGCGTCGATCGAGCAGGTCTCCAAGCTCTCGTTCGAGCTGGCGGTACGCCGCAAGCACGCGCTCGCCATCGTCGGTAAGTGACGAGCCGCGCGCGCCGTTGCGCGCTAAGAGTTCGCAACCCAGCTGCTCCTCGGCTTCCTTGATGATGCGCCACGCCTTGGAATAGGCCATACCGATGCGCTTCGCCGCGCGATTGAGCGAGTGCTCCTCCGCCACGCCTTCAAGAAGCTCTGCGCAACCGGCGCCGAATGCACCGGGAAGGGTGCGGTCGGTACCTTTGAAGGTGAGGCGTGCGGTTGCGACGATGCTCATGATAGGGCGCTGCTCGCTTTCTGGGCTTGGGCGGTGCACCGCGCGGGATGATGCGCGTTCGCGAAGCCCGTGTGTTCTTGCAAACAGCCGTATTGTACCAGCTGCCCGTGAGCTACAATAGCTCAGCAGAACCGCCCGCCATGCGGTTTTACCACGCAGCCGTGCGGATCGCCTTGGTGCCGCTGCGCCCGATGCGAGATCGCACCCAACAACAAGGAGGATACTTATGGCGATGTTCTTTCCCGGTGAGTCCCACACGTTTTCCGAGTACCTGCTGGTGCCTGGGTATTCTTCGTCTGCGTGCGTGCCCGCGAGCGTCTCGCTGAAAACCCCGCTCACGCGCTTCAAGCGCGGCGAGGAGCCGGCGATCTCGCTCAATATTCCCATGGTGTCGGCGATCATGCAGTCCGTCTCCGGCGACCGCATGGCCGTGGCGCTGGCGACCGAGGGCGGCATGAGCTTCATCTACGGCTCGCAGACGCCCGAGGCCGAGGCCGCCATGGTGAAGGCTGTCAAGGATTACAAGGCGGGTTTCGTGGTCTCGGATTCCACCCTCACGCCTGACATGACGATGGCGCAGGTCATGGACCTCAAGGAGCAGACGGGGCACTCCACGATGCCCGTTACCGACGATGGCTCCGCCCACGGCAAGCTGTTGGGTATCGTGACCAGCCGCGACTATCGCCCGAGCCGTGACGACCCCGCGTCGCTTGTGTCGTCTTTCATGACGCCGCGCGAGAAGCTCATCGTGGGCGACAAGGATATCACGCTCAAGCGCGCCAACGACGTCATCTGGGACAACAAGCTGAACGCGCTTCCCGTTGTCGATGATGACGACCACCTCATCGGCATCGTGTTCCGCAAGGACTACGACAGCCATAAGTCCAATCCCAACGAGATGCTCGATGCCAACAAGCGCTACATGGTGGGCGCCGGCATCAACACGCGTGACTATGCCGAGCGCGTGCCGCTGCTCGTCGAGGCCGGTGCCGATTGCCTGTGCATCGACTCCTCCGAGGGCTACAGCGAGTGGCAGAAGCTCACGCTCGAATGGATTCGCGAGCACTATGGCGATTCCGTCAAGGTGGGCGCCGGCAACGTGGTCGATGCCGAGGGCTTCCGTTTCCTGGCCGATTGCGGCGCCGACTTCGTCAAGGTGGGCATCGGCGGCGGCTCGATCTGCATCACCCGTGAGACCAAGGGCATCGGCCGCGGTCAGGCGACGGCGCTCATCGACGTGTGCCGTGCGCGCGACGAGTACTTCGAGGAGACCGGTATCTATGTGCCGGTGTGCTCCGACGGCGGTATCGTATACGACTACCACATGACGCT
>CALUFC010000021.1 GCA_944319885.1 uncultured Coriobacteriaceae bacterium | reverse complement strand
GCAAGAGCCAGCTGGGGCTCGTAAGAAGAATTCTTGTCAATTCATTTTGACAGTACCCCTGTTTAACGTGGCGAGGAGACCACGGCCTGCTTCCTCTCTCAGAGCTATCGTGTCGAAACCAGTCGGCCCCATGTATGGGACGGCGGCGGCTGCCGGACCCCTGCCGGCGGCGCTCGACCTGTCAAGGTGCTACGGGGCATCATCGCTCCGGGGGATTATGTATTCTACCACGCAGGTAGGTTGCATATACATGTCGTTTGCTTGCGCCGCGTCCGCCGGGTGCGTCGCGTCGAAATGGGTATAAGCATCGCTATTGAAGTATCGGATGGCGGGCGAGCTCAAACAGCGCAGGCGCATGAGGAGGAACATGATGGAGCAGGCGGGAAACGAGCAGGTGCGGGATGCGGGCAAGGTCGCCGCGGTCTTCGAGGGCGGCAGCATGCGCTGCCAGTTCACGGCGGGCGTGATCGACGTGCTGCTGGAGCAGGGCATCGAGGTGGATGCCTGCTTTGGTGTATCAGCGGGTGCCATGAGCGGGCTCTCGTTCAAGTCGCGGCAGATCGGGCGCGTGAACCGCGTGAACCTGGCCTTCTGCAACGACGAGCGCTACATGAGCCCCAAGCTGCTGGCCACCACCGGGTGCTTCATCGGCTACGACTTCCTCTTCAACGACATTCAGGACCGGATCGATCCGTTCGACAACGAGACGTACCGCGCGAATCCCATGCGGCTCGTTGCCGCTGCAACCGATATCGTATTCGGTACGGCAGATTACCTCGAGGTCAAAGATGCGATTCTCGACCTCGATATGATTCGCGCGTCGACGTCGATGCCGCTTCTCACACCGCCGGTCGAGCTGGGTGGCCACCGGTATCTCGATGGCGGCATCGCCGATTCGGTGCCGGTGGAGCATGTGCTCGAAGATGAGGGGTATGACCGCGCGATCGTGGTGCTCACACAGGATCGCAGCTATGCGAAGGGGCCGTACGACATGATGGCGGCGGCGCACGCGCGTTATGGCGAGTACCCGTATTTCCTCGACGCGCTCGAAACGCGCCATGTGCGCTATAACGAGCAACGCGAGCATATCTGGGAGTACGAACGCCAGGGTCGCGCGCTGGTTATCGCGCCGCCGCGCCCCGTCGAGGTCGGCCATGTCGAGCACGACGCGTCGAAACTCCTCGAGCTCTATATCCAAGGACGCCGCGAGGCCCTTCGCTGTCTGGATCGCATGCGCACCTTCGTGTCGCGCGGGTAGGGACCGCGTCGATGGCGCGGCTTGCGGAGACTCTGCGAAAAACCCATCGTGTGCGCCAAGATGGCAGTTGACGTTCGCTATGGGCGCGGTATACTCGTGCAGTTACTTTTCAGAGCCCCGTGAATCTCTGTCAAGACACAACTGTTGGAGGAGTCCAAGTGATTTCAAAGTCGACTCACTACGCCAAGCAGGGTGAGGTCCAGCGCAACTGGGTTCTCATCGATGCCGAGGGTGCTGTGCTGGGCCGTCTTGCTACCCAGATCGCCATGATCCTGCGCGGCAAGACCAAGCCTCAGTTCACCCCCAATTCCGACTGCGGCGACTTCGTGGTGGTCATCAACGCCGATAAGGTCCAGCTTACCGGCAACAAGGCTGCCCACAAGACCTACTATCGCCACAGCGGTTACAACGGCGGCCTCAAGGCCGAGAGCTTCCGTATGGCGATGGAGAAGCACCCCGAGCGCGTCATCGAGCACGCCGTCCGCGGCATGCTCCCCAAGACCACCCTGGGTCGCCAGCAGCTCACCAAGCTCAAGATCTATGCTGGTCCTGAGCATCCGCATGCTGCGCAGAATCCCGTCAAGATCGAGCTGGAGGCGTAAACCATGGCTGAGAACACCGTTGTCTACCAGGGCACCGGGCGTCGTAAGAACGCCGTTGCCCGTGTCCGCCTTGTTCCCGGCACCGGCAAGGTGACCGTCAACAAGCGCGATGCTGCCGAGTATTTCGGCCGCCAGCAGCTGCTCGACGGCGCACTCGCGCCCTTCAAGGTCACCGATACCACGGGTGCCTTCGACGTGATCGCGCTGTGCGATGGCGGCGGCATCTCCGGTCAGGCCGGCGCGCTGCGTCTCGGCATCGCCCGTGCGCTGCTGAACGCTGGCGACTACCGTGCCGACCTCAAGAAGGCCGGATACCTCACGCGTGACGCCCGTGTGGTCGAGCGCAAGAAGTACGGTCTCAAGAAGGCCCGTCGTGCACCGCAGTTCTCCAAGCGCTAACGGTTGCTTACAAAAATCGTTGCAGCAAGAACCTGTCGCTTTGCGGCAGGTTCTTTTCTATCTCGTTGCGGTATCATATCGAGGCGGCCGCCAGCCCTGTGGGCTGTGTGGGGTGGAGCGCCCGGCGGCGCACCGGGGCACTGCGTCTTCTGGGGCCCTAGATGCTCCATTTGCGCTAGGATATATGTGTATATGAGTATGTTCAACGTCGCGGCTCGTCCGCTCAGATGATCTTGGGGGATCATGTTCGACCAGATTCTTAGGTCGTTTGGCATTCGCGGTAAGTCTAGCGTTTTGCTGTCTCCGCTGGCGGGGAAGGTCATCCCGTTGGCGGATGTGAACGATACGACATTCGCATCCGGTTCGCTTGGCGAGGGCGTAGCCATCGAGCCGAGCGGCTCGAAGGTGGTTGCACCCGCAGATTCCAAGGTGAACGCGATTTTTCCCACGGGTCATGCGGTGGCGCTGCATACCAATGAGGGCCTCGATGTCTTGATTCATGTGGGGCTCGATACCTACAAGCTCGGGGGACGTCATTTCAAGGTGTGCGCCTCGGTGGGCGATGAGGTGAAGAAGGGCGATGTCCTCATCGAGTTCGATCGCGATGCGATCACGGCCGAGGGGTACGACATCACCGCGCCCATCCTCATCTGCAACTCGGTCGAGTTCTCGAGCATCAAGGGCAAAGTCGGCAACACCGTGAGCGAGCTCGAGCAGCTCATCACGGCGCGAGAGCGCTAGCATACATGGTGGGGGACGCGTCTGCACATCGGTGCAGGTGCTTTTGGATAATCGCTTCCAGCGAAAGGGGCAAAACCATGATCAAGATCATCCGTGCACGCGACTACGATGATATGAGCCGGAAGGCCGCGAATATCATCTCCGCGCAGGTCATCCTCAAGCCGGATTGCGTGCTCGGTCTGGCGACGGGCACCACGCCTATCGGCACCTACGAGCAGCTCATCGATTGGTACAACAAGGGCGATATCGACTTCTCCGAGGTTCGCAGCTACAACCTCGACGAGTATCGCGGCATCTCGCACGACGATCCCCAGAGCTATCATTTCTTCATGAACGATAAGTTCTTCAATCACATCAACATCGATCAGGCGAACGTGCATGTGCCCGATGGCGCCAACAACGATGCCGAGGCCGCTTGCGCTGCCTACGATAAGATGGTCGAGGAGGCCGGCTTCTGCGACCTCCAGCTGCTGGGCATCGGCCGCAACGGTCATATCGGCTTCAACGAGCCCGATGACGTCTTCTCCAAGGGCACGCATTGCGTCGATCTCACGCCGAGCACCATCGAGGCGAACTCCCGTCTCTTCGAGCGTGAAGAGGATGTCCCCCGTCAGGCGTATACCATGGGCGTCCAGACCATCATGAACGCGCGCATGATTCTGGTCGTTGCGAACGGCGAGAACAAGGCGCAGGCTGTCCATGACATGTGCTTCGGCCCTGTGACGCCGTCTTGCCCCGCGTCCATTCTGCAGCTGCACACCAATGTGGTCGTTGTTGCCGATGAGGAGGCGCTCTCGCTCTGCCCGGAGTGCTAGCGTTCAAACAGCGCGGTTTACGCGCAATCGTGAGATGATGCGAGGCGTCGGATATTCCCGGCGCCTCGTTTTTTGTGTATGAGGTCCTGCGTGCGGGCAGTGCCAAACGAATATGATCGCGACATCTAACACGCGTGGCCGTTGCACTCGGTTCCATGTGTCTCCCCGGCGCGTGCCCGGGGCGTGTCGAATCGGGGAACGGTTGTGCATTGTCGCCCAGTGGGTCGCGAAACGCTATAGCAAAGATAGCATTTTATACTAACGTCGTGGGGGATACATAAACATGCACGTCGTACGGGATGGATGCTGGAGAGAAAAGGTCTAACAAGAAAAATGTCCCCTCTATCAGAAATCTAACAAGACCGATTCCGTTCGCGGAAATGTAGCTCGATACCACGCCATTTCTCGTAAGGTTGCAATTCAGCTGAGGGGAAGGCGGGTACAGATGAACGATCATGTTGACGCGACGCATGCCGTGCACGAAGCCGCCATATGCGGTCAGGAGTCATCCTGGGGAATGGGGTCTCCCGATGCGGTGGGTGACGAGCGTAGCGTACCGGTCATGCCGCCCTTGGGCCCGAGCTTTACCGTACGACGCACCGAGCTGCTGCGTGAGATGTTGGTGCGTGGCGCAGAAGCGGGCATGCTGCTGGTGCGCGCTCCCACCGGTTTTGGTAAGACGGCGCTGCTACTGCAGTATGTCGAGGAGATTCTGAGCGATCCGGCACGCGGATCGGCGAAGCTCATCGATGCCGAGGGGCTGCCGATGGACGAGCTGCTGAGTCGCATCGACCAAGCGGCATCGGGCATGCCGAAGGCTGCACGGCCGCTGCTCGCCATCGATACCATCCCATCGTTCGATGCGAACGATCTCGAGCGCTTTACTGGGCACTTGCGTGAGCTGAGGCATGCTGGCTGCGAGATTGTCCTGGCATGCACGCCCGCGCACCAGCAGTTGCTGCGCCTCATGGGGGATTCCGTGAAGATCGGGGCCCAGGCGCTCAAGGTGAAGCCGAAGGAATATGCCGATTGGGTGCGGACGTTCGCCATCAGCAACGATCTCGATGTATACGCTCTCACACAGGGCGTCCCTGAGCTCGTCGCCGCGCTGCATGCCGCAACGCATACTCCCGACACCATGAACGATCTGCTCGAATCGGCCGTGCTGAAGGTCTATCGCGCGGCGCTTGCCGATATGCGCGCCTGCGACGAGCAGCTCTACCGCGCTGCCTGCACGATGCTGTTGTTTGGCGAGGGGACGCGAGCCGAACTCGATCGCGCCGGGCACCTCGCCACTCCCGACGTAATGCTCTCGCTGCTGCATGAGTATCCCCTGTTTGGAATCGACCCCTCGACGCAGCGATTTCGGTGTCTGGGCGAAGACGGGGGCGCACGCGCAGCGTTGCGGGAGGAGATCGTGCGCGGTCATCCGGTACTCGCAGCGCGTGCGGCGCGAACGTTGATGCGGTTGGGACGCGTTGATACCGTGACGCTCCTGCTCGCGAGCACGTCTGCTGGCGATCTTGAAATACCGCTGGTTGCGCAGTACCCTTCCTCGTTTGTCATGGCTGGCCATACCGACTTGGTCGAGCACGCGCTCGAGCAGGTTGAGCGCAACGATGCGGCATGGAAGCCCGACACGGGATTGGCGCTCGCTGCCTATATGCTTGCGGTAAGTACGGGAGACATCAAACGGGCGCGGCCTGCCATGATACGCCTTAGGGCCTGCGCTGAGGCCGTGCCGCGGGAGATCGATCCGCAAGAATGGGAGCTCGCCCGCGCCTTCACGGCGGCATGCATGCACAGCACCGGCATCTGTCTGCCCCAGATGCCGGCGGACTATGCCGAGGGTAAGCTGTCTGAGCGGGCGAAGCTGCTCGAAGGTTGCGCGCGCATGTTCGACGAGGGGCGCGTCGTGCTGCCCGACGAGTTGGCGCAGGTGCCCGAGCCGGATGCGGCGGCGCGTCGCATCGATGTGCCGCTGCTGCTGGCCCATGCGGTCAACATGATTGTCGAGGTGCTGCTGGGTGTCTTCGAGGAACCGGATGCGCGCGACGAGGCGCTTGAGGCATGTGTATCGGAGCTCAGGGCGCGGCGCCTCATCCCCGTCCTCATGGCGGTGCGCACCGCGGTGTCGTTGCGACGACTCGTGGCGGGCAGGCCTGTTGTCGACGAGCGGGCGTTTGTCGATGGCGGGACGTACGCGATTCGCCTGTCCCATCAGCCCTTGCAGCTGTTGAGCATGGTGCTCGAGGGATGGCAAGCGCTTACAGTGGGGCAGCTGGCTACGGCGCAGTTTCGCGGGCAGCAGGTGGTGCGCTTGGCAGCGGATGAAGACGATTGCCTCGTTGCCTGGGGCAGCATGCTTGAGCACGTCGCGCACCTGAGGCACGCTTCGCGGTTCGCATTGAACGAGGAGGCGGAGCTTATAGATTTGGCTCCGGGCTCGGTTTCGGTGCTGAAGGCATGGCGGGTGGCGCTCAGCCTTTCCGCAGCGCGGTTCGACGCCGAACTTGCTGCATGGTATTCACTGCATAAAGAGCAGCTGCTTGACCGGGCGTATCGCCCTATCGCGCGACTCGCATGTCAGGTGCTCGGCGAACGCGCTTCCTCGCTGCTGCATCTGCTGCCAGGATACCTGCAGACATATCTTGTAGGGACGACGGCCGCCGAGCCGGGCGAGCACCTGCGGCGCGCCGTCGAGACTCCCGCTGAGCTGTCTGTGGTACGGGCCGATATCGGGCAGATCGACATTCGCCTGTTCGGCGGCATGCGCGTGGAGCGCAACGGCCATGTGCTCACCGAAACGCTCTGGCGGCGCAAGAAGACGAGTGCCTTGGCAGCGCGGTTGGCGCTCGCGCTCGGGGCGCTCGTGAGCCGCAGCGTGCTCATCGAGGAGTTCTGGCCAACATGCGAGTACAAGCGCGGTCGCTCGAGCCTTTATACCACGTTGTCGGATCTGCGGCGCGTGATGGGGCAGTGCAAGGGCGGACCGCAGTACATCATCACGCAAGGGGAGGGCATTGCGGTGAACCCCGAGTACGTGGTCTCCGATGTGATGGCGTTCGACATGCTCGCACGGAGGATTTTGGTCAGGCGTGCCAGCACCGCGCCCGACCAGGTAATCGATGCATGTCTGACCATGGAGCAACTCTATGTGGGGCCGCTGTACGTGCCCGATACGGGAAACCCGGTGTTCTTCATGCGCATGCGGCGCATGCTGGAGGGGAAATTCGTCGATTGCATGATGCGCGGGGTGGAGGTCGCTCTGGCAGAAGACGACCTCACATCGGCATCATGGCTGGTCGAGGCGGCACTCAGGCAGGCTCCTGCACGCGAGGACGTGATACGCGCGGCGATGCGCGTCTACCATGCATCGGGCCGGCGCCGCGAGGTGGTCGACATCTACCAGGGGCATCTGCATCTGCTCGAACAGCAGGCGCAGGTGATGCCCGAGCCCGAGACGCGACAGCTCTATGCCGAGCTCATCGCGAGTTCACGGCGCGTGGGCATCATGCACGGATAAGGCGTCTAGACGAGCTCGATGCGCTTCACATCGGTGCGGCTCGTGGCGCGGTACAGCGAGAACTTGCGCCCGATCACTTGGACAACCTCGGCATGGCAGCGCGCGGCAAGCTCGTTTGCCGCCTCGCGCACCTCGAGCGAGGAGGTGTCGAGGACGGAGCACTTGATGAGTTCGTGGGCCTCGAGGCTCTCGTTCGTCTGCTCAACGGTGCCGTCGTTGATATCGGCCTTGCCAATGATGATGACGGGATTCAGATGGTGCGCAAGGCTGCGCAGCTGGCGGATTTGGCGTCCGGTGAGTGCCATGGCGTCTCCTTGATGGGTGTTCGGTGCGTCCAAGGCATCTTACGATAGCGTTCGCGCGCCGTATCATGCAACTTACAATTTACAACGGAAAATCGATGAACGGTGTCGCATTCCTGTTTCCACTGGATAGCGGCACAGTACGACATCTTGTGTAAAACGTCTGCGGAAAACACAATATCTTGCGGCATCTCGCTTGTTAGAATCGAAGTCGGCTGCCCGTGGCGCTGCGTTTTCATGTCCGCGCGATATGGGATGCTGTTTGAAGCGATAGAAAGCGAGGATGTCATGGCCACCACAATCAGCGAGCTCATCCGTCGGCGCTTTACCGCCGCGCTTGCAGCGCCCGAGAACGCGGGCAAGACCGTCTACGACCTGTTCACCTGGGCGAAACGCGACGTGCTGCTCACCGACTACAAGACCGGCAAGACGTTGTGCGAGATGCACGATCTCGAGTTCCCGGAGCACTACACGCAAAACGCGGTGGACATCATCGCGTCCAAGTACTTTCGCCGCGCCGGCGTTCCCGAGACCGGGCACGAGGTGTCGCTCAAGCAGGTTGTTCACCGCATGGTCGATTTCTGGGTCGCCGCGCTTGTTGAAGAGGGGCTCGTGACCGAGGGCGATGAGGCCCAGGTGCTCTACGACGAACTTGCCTACATGCTGCTCGATCAGCGCTTCGCGCCCAATTCGCCCCAGTGGTTCAACACCGGCCTCAAGCGCGCGTATGGTATTTCCGGCGAGCCGCAGGGCATGTTCTACGTCGATCCCGATACCGGCGAGGTTGTCGAGTCCATCGATCAATACACGCGCACCCAGGCAAGCGCGTGCTTCATCGTGAGCGTGGAGGACAAGCTTCTGGGAGATCACTCCATCTCCGATGAGTTTGTCACCGAGACCAAGCTCTTCAAGGGTGGTTCGGGCACCGGATCGAATTTCTCGGCCCTGCGGGCCGAGGGCGAGCGGCTTTCGGGCGGCGGCGTCTCGAGTGGCGTTATGAGCTTCCTGCGCGGCCTCGATCGCAACGCAGATGCTATCAAGAGCGGTGGCACCACGCGCCGTGCCGCCAAGATGGTATGTCTCGATATCGATCATCCCGATATCGAGAAGTTCATCACGTGGAAGGCCAAGGAGGAGGACAAGGCGCTTGCCCTCATGAAGATGGGCTACGACGGCGATATCAACGGCGAGGCGTACTCCACCGTTTCGGGGCAGAACTCTAACAATTCCCTGCGCATCGACAACGAGTTCATGGCGAAGGTCGCCGCGCTCGACGAGGATCCGGATGCGACCTATCGGCTCCGGGGCCGCGTCGACGAGAACCTCGATCGCGATGTCTCGGTTGCCCGTATCTGGGACATGTTCAACGAGAGCGCCTGGCGCTGCGCCGACCCCGCACCGCAGTTCTCGGACACCTTCAACGAGTGGCATACCTGCCCGGGCGGCGAGGACGGCGTGGTCGGCGCGGTCTATAATCGCCTCAACTCCACCAATCCGTGCGGGGAGTACGCCTTCCTCGACGATTCCAGCTGCAACTTGGCATCCATCAACGTGTATCGCTACTACGATCCGGCAACCGACACCTTCGATGTCGAAGGGTACGAGCACACCATCGACCTCGTACAGCTTGCGCTCGAGGCGTCGATTGCGTGGGGGCAGTTCCCCACGCGCGATATCGCGCGCAAGACCTACCGGTTCCGTGCGACGGGTTTGGGGATATCCAACCTTGCGAGCCTGCTCATGGCCAAAGGCATGCCCTACAACTCGCCCGAGGCCCGCGCGCTCGCCTCGGCGCTGGTGGGCGTGCTCACCGGGCGCAGCTATGCGACGTCGGCCATCATGGCGCGCGCGATCGGCCCGTTTGACTGCTTCGAGATCAACAAGCGCCATATGATGCGCGTGATTCGCAACCATGCCCGCGTGGCGGGCGCACGCACCGATGACTTCGAGGAGCTTTCGGTGGAGCCGCCTGTGGTCGATTTCGATCTTCTCGAGGCGGCGGGCGAGCAAAAGCTCGCCCAAGCGCTCATCGAGAGCTGGACGTTCGCCGAGGAGCTGGGCGAACGCTATGGCTACCGCAACGCCCAAGTGAGCGTTATGGCGCCCACGGGCACCATCTCATTCGCCATGGATTGTGCTGCCACTTCCATCGAGCCGTTCTTCAGCCACATGATATACAAGAAGCTCTCGGGCGGCGGCTTCATGACCATCGCAAATCCCGTGATCGGCGATGCGTTGCGCCACCTGGGGTACAGCGAGCAGGATATCGAGGATATCATCGCCTATGTCCAGGCCACCGACGACGCCGGTATGATCGTCGACGGCAAGATCGAGGGTGCCCCGCATCTCGATCCGTCGGATCTGCCGGTTTTCGACACCGCCAATACCTGCGGTACCGGGGAGCGCTATATCGATCCCGTCGGGCACGTGCTCATGGTGGCGGCGCTCACCCCGCTCGTTTCGGGCGCCATCTCCAAGACGGTCAACCTGCCCCACAGCGCCACGGTGGACGATTTCAAGCGCGTCATCATGCTGGCATGGCAGACGGGCTGCAAGGGCATTACGCTCTATCGCGATGGTTCCAAGAACGCGCAGCCGCTCAACACCACGCTTGCCGATAGCGACGCCGAGCAAGACCTGGGCGACCTTTCCTATGCGGCGCTGCTCGACTATGCGCGCGATGCCGCCAAACGGCTCGCGGCGGCTCCGCACCAGGCGGAGCGCCGGCGCATCGTGGGCATTCGCAACGGGCACACGCATCTTGCCCAGATCGACGGGGTGAAGATCTACACCACGGTGAACCGCAACGAGGACGGTGACATCTCCGAGCTCTTCGTGACCACCGATCGCGAGGGCACCACGATCATGGGCCTGCTGAACTCGCTCTCCAAGACCATCTCGGTGATGCTGCAGTACGGCATTCCCGCCGAGCGCATCTCAAAGATGCTGCGTGGGCAGATGTACGAGCCCTATGGATTTGTGCAGAGCCATCCCAACATCAAGTACGTGACCTCCATCTCCGATCTCATCTCCAAGGTGATCGATATCGAGCTGGGAGATTATACGCGCGTGCAGGTGAAGCCCGAAGGTTGGGGACAGATCGCCGGTGCCACGCCGGCACCGGCCACCGCGCCTGTTGCGGTGGAGCCCGCTTTCGATGAAGAGCCCGTGGCAACCGAGGAGGAGCTCTCCCGTCTCACGGCGGTGAAGGAGCAGGAGCTCGCCGAGGAAACCGGTCAGGTGGATACCGGGGACTTCTTCACGGCCGCGTTCGTGAGCGAGGCCGTGCACGATACGGCGATCCATGGCGAGCGCCTCTACGACGGCAGCGTCTGTCCCACCTGTGGCAGCTCGCGCATGGTGCAAAACGGTACTTGCAAGGTGTGTATGGACTGCGGGACCACGACGGGCTGCAGCTGAGGAGCGCGCGCCGTCCCCGGAGCCGCCGTGCGGCCCGGGGACGGGCTTGCGCACCTAGAGATAGGCGAGATAGGAGAGATAGTCCTGCGCCGAGGCGGGAACGGCGAGCGTCACACGCTGCCCGTAGGCGTCGACCGTCACGTACGAGGGGTCCGCGTAGGTGGTGAGCGTTGCCGCCGCGCCGCGGTAGCTTGTCTCGAAGCTCCCGGTTGCCTCGGCGTCGGCGGGTAGGCTCGTGGCCGACCACGAGGAGATGTCGAGCTCGTCGATCGCCGCCATCACCTGCGATTCCGACATGCCGGTGGCACGTGCGATGGCGTCGGCGTTATCGCGCAGGGCGCCATCGATGTCGCCCTTCACGCCCGAGACGTCGATGAGCGCGTTGGTGGCGCCGGCGCCGAGGGCGTCCATGAGCGGCGTCCCGGCAAGCACTGTGTTGCCCAGGACCGATATGATGCCGAGCACGACGACGATGCCGCCGAGGATGCCGGCTACGGCGCGCGTGAAAAGCTTCATGGATCGTCCTTTCTCCGGGCCCCGTTTGCGGGGCGGATGGGAATAGCGCTCGTATGCCCAGGTGGGCAACGTGTTAGTCGCGGGAGGGCTCGTCTCCACGGGGCGTCCAGGCTATGAACGCCCAGCGCACGATGCGCTCGTGGTCGAGCATGTACGCACCCTGGGGCTTGCCCTTCTCGCCGGGCTCGCCAGCATGCGGGTTGGGTACCATGTGGCGGGCGATGTAGCGCTCAAGCTCGGGCAGGCGATCCTCGTTGCCGTGTTCGAGCATGCGGGCAAAATCGGCGACACCGTCCTCGAGCGAGTCGAAGGTGTCGCGCCGCGGCGAGGCGATATAGCTGAGCTCGGGGAAGCGCCCCTGGCCGATGAGGATGTTAAGCGCGTAGACAAAGTCGCAGCTCTCGGTCACCGAGGCTCCGATGGCATGCATGATGTGGCGGTCGATGCGCGGGCTCGAGCCGGTCACGAGCGTGATGCAGCACCGCCGCCGCGCGACGGCATCGAGCTTCGCGAGCGCGGCGGCAAGATCGGTTGTTGCGATCGACCTGCTGGCAAAGGCAACATCGACGCTCTTCGGTGCGATGCCCGCAGCTTCCCAGTCGTCGTCCCAGGCCAGAAGGCGCCGATCGATCTGCTCTTCGAGCCCGTAGTGCGCCACACCTTCGCCCAGCACCTCGAGCATGCGCGGGGAAAAATCGCAGGCGAGTACCGGATGCCCGGCGCGGGCGAGCGGGATGGCGAGCGTACCGGCACCGCAGCCCATATCGAGGACGCGCTCGCCTGCCGTGAGCGCAGCATGCTCGAGAAACGCCTGCGCATACGGGTGCGTCTCGCGCGGGCGGAAGTGTGTGGCGCGGCTATCCCACCACGATGGGTCGTCGGCAGCGCGGCGAGCGGCCTGCAGCGCCTTCCACTCGTCGTTCCAATCGGTCTCGATGAGCATGGCGCGCGTGCCGGTACCCATGGCGTGCCTAGTTCTTGAGCGAGTTGAGCGGGGCGGGGAAGCGGCCGCCGCGATGTGCGAACACCGTGCCGGCGTGCTCGTTCACCGGCATGATGGGCGCGCGGCCGAAGAGCCCGCCGTATTCCACCGCATCGCCGATGCCCTTGCCGATGGCCGGGATGATGCGCACCGCCGTGGTCTTGTTGTTGATGACGCCGATGGCCATCTCGTCGGCGATGATGCCCGCGATGGTCTCCACCGGGGTGTCGCCGGGGATGGCGATCATGTCGAGGCCCACGGAGCACACGCAGGTCATGGCCTCAAGCTTCTCGAGGGTAAGCGCCCCCGATTCCACTGCTGCGATCATGCCGGCGTCCTCGGAGACGGGGATGAACGCGCCCGAGAGGCCGCCCACCGAGCTCGTCGCCATGACGCCGCCCTTCTTCACGCAGTCGTTCAAAAGCGCGAGCGCGGCGGTGGTGCCGGGACCGCCGCAGGTGCCTACGCCGATGATCTCCAGGATGCGTGCCACCGAGTCGCCCACGGCGGGCGTCGGGGCGAGCGAGAGATCGACGATGCCCTTTTCGACGCCCAGGCGGCGCGCCGCCTCACGGCTCATGAGCTCGCCGGCACGCGTGATCTTGAAGGCAGTCCGCTTGATCTCCTCGGCCACTTCCATCATGCTTGCGTCTTCGGGGAGCTGTTCGAGCGCCGCCGCCATGACGCCGGGGCCCGAGACGCCCACGTTGATGACGGCGTCGGCCTCGCCGGTGCCGTGGACAGCGCCGGCCATGAACGGCGAGTCCTCGACCATATTGGCAAAGACCACGAATTTCGAGGCGCCCACGGAGTCAGCGTGCGCGGTGAGCTCGGCAGCGCGGCGCACGGCGTGGGCGCACATGAGGACGGCGTCCATGTTGATACCGGCGCGCAGGCTCGCCACGTTCACGCTCGAGCAAACGCGGCTCGTGGCGGCAAGGGCCTCGGGGATGCTCGCGATAAGCCGGCGGTCCGCATCGCCGATTCCCTTGTGAACGAGCGCCGAGAAGCCGCCCAGGTAATCGATGCCGAGCGTCTCGGCGGCGCGGTCGAGGGCATGGGCGAGCGGCGTGAGGTCCTCGTTGGGGCAAGCGGCGGCGATCTGCGCCACGGGCGTCACCGAGACGCGCTTGTTCACGATGGGGATGCCGTATTCGCGCTCGAGGGTCTGCGCGGTCTCCACCAGGTGCTCGGCGGCGGTGGTCACGCGATCGTAGACCTTGGTCGCCATGCGATCCAGGTCTTCGTCGGCGCAGCTCATGAGCGAGATGCCCATGGTGATGGTGCGGATATCGAGATTCTGCTCGGCAACCATGCCGCGTGTCTCGGCGATCTCTGCAGGCGTGATGGCCATAGTGCTCCTTCATTCGTGCGAGTGATGCTCGCGGCTATTGTATCGTGCGCGGCCTGCTGCGGCGGCGCGGTGGGCGAGAAGCTGGGAAGTTCCATCGACTTCCGCCGCGTGCGCGATGGCTATGCGTATGGCTTATCGGCAAAGCACGCCTCGGTGAGACGCGCTGCCTCGGCGGCATCTTTGGCATAGAAGTCGGCTCCGATCTCGCGCGCATAGTCGGGGGTGAGCACGGCACCGCCTACCATGACCTTGACGCCGGGCGCCGTGCGCCTCAGCTGTTCGATGGTATCGGCCATGGCGGGAACCGTGGTGGTCATGAGCGCCGAGAGCCCCACGAGACGGATGTCATGCTCGCGCACGCAGGCAACGATCGCCTCCGGCGCCACGTCACGGCCCAGGTCGAAGACGCGGTAGCCGTAGTTCTCAAGGAGCATCTTTACGATGTTCTTGCCGATATCGTGAATGTCGCCCTGCACGGTGGCGAGGCAGACGGCGCCCTTGGTGGCAGCGGTACTGCCCAGATGCGCTCGGATCACATCGAATCCCGCCTTAGCGGCCTCCGCCGATGCCATGAGCTGGGGGAGGAAGAGCGTGCCGGCATCGAAGCGGCGGCCAACCTCGTCGAGGGCGGGAATGAGGTGGGCATCGATGAGCTCGAGGGCGTCAACCTGGCTGATGAGCGCCTCGACGGCGCGCCGCGTCTCGCCGCGCCTTCCCGAGATCACGAGATGCTCGATGCTGTTCTCGTCGCCTGTCTGCACGGGTGCGGTCTCGGCGGCATCGGCGGCGGCAGCGGGGGCGGCGACTGCTTGCTGGTAGGGATCGGGAGCGTTGGCATAGCGCTCGATGAACGCCGCCGACCCGGCGTCCTCGCCGTTGAGTACGCGGAAGCTGCGGATAACGTCCATGTAGCGCGCGGAGCCGGGATTGATGATGGGGGCGTCGAGACCGGCGCCGAGCGCCGAGGCGAGGAATGTGGCGTTGAGCACCGCGCGGGCAGGCAGCCCGAAGCTCACGTTGGAGACGCCAAGGGTTGTGGCAACGCCGAGCCGCTGCTTGACGAGGGTAACCGCCCGCAGGATCTCGGCAACCTGCTCCTGGTTGGTCGAGGCCGTCATGACGAGGCAGTCGATGAGGATGCGCTCGCGGGGAATGCCTGCGGCCTCAGCGGCATCGACGATGCGCTGGGCGATGGCGAGCCTGCCCTCGGCCGTTGCGGGAATGCCCTCATCGTCGAGGGTGAGACCGATGATATTGGCGCCGTAATGCGCGGCGATGGGCAGCACGGCATCGAGGCTCTCGGCCGCGCCGTTCACCGAGTTGATGATGGGCTTGCCGGGATAGCGCCGGCACGCCGCCTCGATGGCGACGGGATCGGTTGCGTCGAACTGCAAGGGGAGCGTGGTGCTCGCCTGCAGCTGCTCGCTCGCGCGCTCCATGAGGCGCACCTCGTCCAGTTCCGGCAGCCCCACGTTGAGGTCGAGGATGTCGGCCCCCTGCTCCTCCTGGCTGATGGCCTGGCTTGCAAGGTAGTCCATGTTTTCCTGGCGTAGCGCCTGCTGCAAGCGCTTCTTGCCGGTGGGGTTCAGGCGCTCGCCGATAACGGCGATGCGGTGCTCGTGTGCGGGCAGCGCGATGCAGCGCTGGGCGCTTGCCACGGTGAGCGCGGGCGCGATGCGGCGCACGCGCGGCGTGCGTTCGCGTGCAAGCTCGGCGAGCAGGCTTGTATAGGCGGGCGTCGTGCCGCAGCAGCCGCCGATGATGCTCGCGCCATCCTCCACGATCGCGGCGACGGCATGGGCATATGCCTCCGGGCCGATATCGAAGACCGTTTTGCCCTGCTCGACGCGCGGCAACCCGGCGTTCGCCTGCACCATGATGGGCTTGCTGGTCACGCTGAGCATGCGCTTCACGAACGGCCTGATCTCGGCGGGGCCGAGCGAGCAGTTGATGCCCACGGCATCGGCGCCGAGCGCATCGAGGGTGACGGCGGCGGCCTCGGGCGTGGTGCCCAAGAAGGTGCGGCCGTCGGCCTCGAAGGTCATCGTGGCCAAGATGGGCAGGTTCGTCTGCTCCTTGACCGCAAGCACGGCGGCGCGCGCCTCGGCAAGGTCGGTCATGGTCTCGATGATGATGAGGTCGGCGCCGGCTGCTTCGGCGGCACGCGCCTGTTCGGCGAAGAGCTCGTAGGCCTCATCGAACGAGAGCGTTCCCAGCGGGCGCAGCAGGCTGCCCGTGGGGCCGATATCGCCGGCGACATACCGCGCGCCCGCCTCGCGAGCCCGCGCGATCGATGCCGCGAACACCTCGGCAACGGTTGCGGCATCGCCGAGCTTGAGCGCGTTTGCGCCGAAGGTGTTGGCGGTGATCACCTCGGCACCCGCCGCCACATAGGCTTCGTGGATGGCGCGCACCTGTGCGGGATGGGTGATCGAGAGCAGCTCGGGCCGTTCGCCGACGGCAAGGCCCGTTGCCTGGAGCATGGTGCCCATCGCGCCGTCGATCACAAGGTTCCGACGCCCTTCGAGCACCGCGCGGAGTTCGGCGTCCGCGATGCGCAGGGTGTCGAGGGTGCGGGGTTTCCAGGTGCCGCCCGCGCGCAGCCGCGCGGTCAGGGGTGCGGAGGTTGCGATGGATGTGGTGTTCACACAGACTCCTTTGCAGATGGTGACGGGGCACGCCAGCAGACGTCGCCGTGCGCACGGAATGCGCAGCCGTTGCGCACGGTGCACCCTGCGCAGCTTGCGGTCGGTGCGTCGTGCGCGGGCGCACCCTCGAAGAGGCCCATGATGGCCGTTACGCTTTTGGTGGGAATCATGAGGTTCGAGGGGGCCAGGGTGATGCCGAGCGTGCGCCGCGCGTCGAGGGCGTCGATCAGCGCGCGCTGGTCGCTGAGGGGGCAGTCGCCGTACCCGCAGGAGAAGCGCGTGCCGCTCGAGAGGCCATAGGCGGCTGCCGCATGGCGCACCGTGGCATCGATCCGATCGGCGGCCGCCTCGACGAGCGCGGTGCAGGCGGCGTCGCCCACAGCTGCCGCAACGGGGCCGCGTGCGGCAAGCGCCCGTAGACGGCGTTCGCTCTCCATGCCGAGTGTAACGGCGAAGACGGCGGCGGCGCAGGCGTCTTTGAGGCGGCGATAGGCGTCGCGGCCGTGCAGCTCGATGGCCGACCCCGCGAGCCGGATGCACGGCTGCCCGCTGGCATCGGTCGCGATGGCAACCGAGAAGATGCGGCTGGTGCCGTGCGGCTCGAGGGCGCGTTCAAGCTCATCGGCTATGTGCTCGATGCGCATCTCGAGTGCCTCGTCGATCGCCTGCCCCCGGTAGCCAAGATAGCGGAGCACCTCGGCGCGGTCGGTCGCAATGCCTGCGGGCTCGCCCGAAGCGCAGGTTGCCAGACGGTAGCGCATCGGCGTGGCGAGCTCGTCCGGCAGGGGGCGCAAACGCTGCGGCACGGCGGCGATCACCGACCCAGCGCCTTCATGGCGGCACGCGCCACCGCGGGGCGGTTCATCGTATAGATGTGCAGGCCGTCGACGCCATGGCGTTGCAGGTCCTCGAGCTGGCGGCACGCGTAATCGATGCCTGCGGCGGTGAGACTCGCGGCATCGTCTTCGAAGCGGGCCAGCAGCTTGATGACCGGCGAGGGCAGCGACGCGCCGCACATGAACACCATGCGGCTCACCTGCTGCTTGCTCATGAAGGGCATGATGCCGCAGGTGATAGGCACGGTAATGCCGGCGGCATCGGCGAGCTCGCGGAACCGGTAGAAGCAGTCGTTGTCGAAGAAGAGCTGCGTGACGAAGAAGCTCGCGCCGGCGTCTTGTTTGAGACGCAGATGGCGCACGCTCTCGGCAAGGTCGTCGCACTCGATGTGCCCCTCGGGATAGGCTGCCGCGCCCACGCAGAACCCCGCTTCGACCAGGGCGGGGATGAGGTCGGCGGCGTACGTGAAGTCGCCCGACGCCATGTCCTCGGCATCCTGCGGACGGTCGCCGCGCAGGGCGAGGACATTCTCGATACCTGCGGCGCGGTATGCGCCGATGCGCTCGGCAAGCTCCGCGCGCGTCTGGCCGATACAGGTGATATGCGCTACCGAGCTCGTGGCGAATTCGCGGGAGATCATGGAAGCGATATCGGCCGTGGCGCCGGAGTTGCCCGATCCGCCCGCCGAACAGGTCACGCTGATGAAGTCGGGCGAGAGGGCGCAGAGCGCCCCGGCCGCCTCGCGCGCACGGTCGAGCGTGAGCTCGCCTTTAGGCGGGAACATCTCGAATGAGATGGGGGTGGTGCCGGCGTCATGTGCCTGACGGAAGATCGAATCGATACGCATGGTGGTCTCCTCGTGATGGCTGGGCGAGGCTCCCCGGTATGAGCGGGGAGCCTCCATCATAGCCGTATCGATCGGGTTGTGCGCATGCGTCTGTCAACGATGACAGGTATGTTTCGCGCGCTACAGGCAAAGCTCCTTCGCCACGGCGTCGGCGCATGCCATGGCATCGGCGATGGCGGAGACCACGAGCGACGAGCCGGTGCGCGCATCGCCGCAGGCAAACATCGCGGGGCCGTCGGCGGCGTCGTTCGGCTCGCACGCATAGCCCCCGTTGCGCATCGCGGGGCGCCGACGACAGCGATCGGCCCCGGTTGATGCCACGCCCAGCGCATCGAGCACGTCCGCCTCGGGGCCGGTGAAGCCGCACGCCACGAGCACAAGCTGTGCGGGCAGCGTCTCCTCGGTGCCGGGGACGCGTTCGGGGCGTCCGTCGTTCCAGGCAACGCGCGCGACGGTGATGCCGCATACGTTGCCCTGCCCGTCGGTCTCCACGCGCAGCGTATCGGTGCTCCAGCGGCGCATCTCGCCTCCCATGAGCGCGATGGCCTCCTGCTGGCCGTAGTCGGTCTTCTTCACCTGAGGCCATTGCGGCCACGGGTTCGATGCGGTGCGCTCGCGAGACGGCTCGGGCATGATCTCGAGTTGGCGGACGCTGCGCGCGCCCTGCCGCACCGCCGTGCCCGCGCAGTCGTTGCCGGTATCGCCGCCGCCGATGATTACGACGTCCTTGCCCGCGGCGGTTGTCGACGGCGTCGCGGCATCGAGTAGCGCGCGCGTGGCGTCCTCAAGGTAGTCGACGGCGAGGACAACGCCCGCCGCGTCGCTGCCGGGCACGGAGAGCCGTCGCGCCTCTCGGGCGCCCGCTGCGATGATGACGGCATCGGATGCGGCGCGGATGGCGTCGGCAACATGCGGATCGCTGGCGTCGACCCCGAGCTCAAATGCGATGCCGAGCTCGCGCATCAGCGCCACGCGGCGCTCGACCACGCTCTTTTCGAGCTTCATGTTGGGGATGCCGTACATGAGCAAGCCACCCGGCCGATCGGCACGCTCGTAGACGGTGGCGCGTGCACCGCGCCGCGCCAGCTCCCATGCGGCCGCAAGCCCGGCGGGGCCCGATCCCACGATGCCCACGCGGGGGGCATCGGGCTGCGCGGGCTCGAAGCGCCGCGGACCGCCGTGCGCCCATTCATAATCCGAGATGGCGCGTTCTGTGTCGTGGATCGCCGTGGGCTCGTCTTCAAGCGAGCCCAGGTTGCATGCTGCTTCGCAGAGTGCCGGGCATACGCGGCTTGTGAACTCGGGCAGGGGGCTCGTGATCGCGAGCCGCGCCGCCGCCTCATCCCAGAGTCCGCGCCATACCAGGTCGTTCCATTCGGGAATGAGGTTGTGCAGCGGGCACCCGCTGGGACGTGCCGGCCCAAAGGCATGTCCTGCCTGGCAGAATGCGACGCCGCACATCATGCATCGGCTTGCCTGCCGGCGATGCCCCTCGTCGTCGAGCTCGCGGTAAAGGGGGTCGAAATCCCGCACACGCTCCTTGACAGGCCGCGCGGTATGCGTTTCACGTTGCAGTGTGAGAAATGCTCCGGGTTTTCCCATGTGCCTCACGCCTTTCCGGTGGTGATGTCAAATGCGCGCTCGATGGCCTGCTCGTGCGACAGGCCTGCGTTCTCACCCTGCGCGATGAGTTCGATAACGCGCTCGTATGCCTCGGGCACGACCTTCACAAAATGCCGCGTGGCATCTTCGAAGCGGTAGAGCAGCTTGATGCCGCGAGGGCTCCCCGTGGCCTCGACATGCTCCTTGATGAGCTGGCGGATCGCGGCCACCTCATCGGGTGTGGGCTGTTTGAGCGCCACGGTATCGGTGTTGCAGCGCTTGGCGAGGGTGTTCAGCTCGTCGAAGACATACGCGACGCCGCCGGTCATGCCGGCTGCGAAGTTTGCGCCCACCTCGCCCAAGACCAGCACGACGCCGCCGGTCATGTACTCGCATCCGCAGCTGCCCACGCCCTCGACCACGAGCGTGGCCCCTGAGTTGCGCACCGCGAAGCGCTGGCCGGCAAGGCCGTTTACAAAGCCCTTGCCGCTCGTGGCGCCAAAGAAGGCGACGTTGCCCACGATGACGTTCTCGTCGAACTTATAGGTTGCCGTCTCATGGGGGCGAACCGATATCATGCCGCCGGAGAGTCCCTTGCCTACGTAGTCATTTGCCTCGCCGTGCACGTTGAGCGTGATGCCGCGCGGCAGGAACGCGCCGAAGCTCTGGCCCGCCGAGCCGGTGCAGTCGATCACGATGGAATTGTCGGGCAAGCCCTCGGGATGCGACGCGGTGACTGCGTGGCCGAGCATGGTGCCCACGCAGCGGTCGACGTTGTCCACATCGGCGGCGAAGCGGATGGGTGCGAGGCGCGTGCGCGCCCGCTCGGTGAGCGGGATGAACAACGTTGCATCGAGTGTGCGCTCAAGCTCGAGGTGCGCGGCCATCTCGGGCAGCATGTGGCGTGCGTCGGAGCCGGGAATGTGCGCTCCGAATTCGCAGGCGCCGGCAGCGAGCAGCGGCGTCAAGTCGATGGCGTTCGCCTTCCAGTTGCCGGGGATGCGCACCTGCTTCAAGCACTCCGGATGCCCCGCCATCTCGGGGATCGAGCGGAATCCGAGTCGCGCCATGATGGGGCGCAGCTGCCGTGCCACGAAGCGCATGAAACGCTCGACGTGCTCGGGCTTGCCGGCAAAATGCGCGCGCAAACGGCAGTTCTGCGTGGCAATGCCTGCCGGGCAGGTGTCTTGGTGGCAGTCGCGCTGCATGAGGCAGCCCATGGCGATGAGCGGCATGGTGGCGAAGCCAAACTCCTCGGCACCCAGCAGGCACGCGACGGCGACGTCGGTGCCGTCCATGAGCTTGCCGTCTGCTTCGAGCACCACGCGGGACCTGAGGCCGTTTTGCAGCAGCGTCTGCTGGGCTTCGGCCAGGCCGAGCTCGAGGGGCAGGCCGGCATGCCAGATCGAATCGCGCGGCGCGGCGCCCGATCCGCCGTTGTGCCCCGAGATGAGGATCTTGTCGGCGGCGCCTTTCGCTACACCGGTGGCGATGGTGCCCACGCCGGTTTCGCTGACGAGCTTGACGCTCACGCGCGCGCGGGGGTTGGCGCATTTCACATCGTAGATAAGCTCGGCAAGATCTTCGATGGAGTAGATGTCGTGGTGCGGCGGCGGCGAGATGAGCCCGATGCCCGGTGTCGATTGGCGCACCTCGGCAACCCAGGGGTACACCTTGCCGCCCGGCAGGTGCCCGCCCTCACCGGGCTTGGCGCCCTGTGCCATCTTGATCTGAATCTCGGTGGCCGAGGCAAGGTAGCGGCTCGTCACACCGAAGCGGCCCGACGCCACCTGCTTGATAGCCGAGTTGGTCGAGTCACCGTTCGGCAGCGGCGTCTCGCGCCGGGGGTCCTCGCCGCCCTCGCCGGAGTTCGAGCGCCCGTGAAGCCGGTTCATGGCGATGGCCATGCACTCGTGCGCTTCACGGCTGATCGATCCAAAGCTCATGGCGCCTGTGTTGAAGCGCTGCACGATGCTGTCTTCCGACTCCACCTCATCAAGCGGGACGGGGGTGCGGGCGCTCTCGTCGAAGTCGATGAGGTCGCGCAGGCGCACCGCGCGGCCCGGGCGGTGGATATGTGCGCTGTAGGCGAGGAAGTCGTCGTAGGAATCGGTGCGGACAGCATGCTGGAGCAGGTAGATCGTATCAGGGTCGATGAGATGGTCTTCGCCGCCGGCAGGACGCCACTTGGTGAGGCCGAGGCTCGGGAGCTCTCCTGGGGCCGCCGAGCGCGCGAGCGCCGCCGCGGCGTCCGCGCGCTCGATGAGCTCGTGTTCGACGTCGTCGATATCGAGACCCCCCACACGCGAGACCGTTCCGCAGAAATAGCGCTCGACAAGGCGCTCGCTGAGTCCCACTGCCTCGAAGATCTGGGCGGAGTGGTAGCTTTGCGCGGTTGAGATGCCCATCTTGGACATGATGGAGACGATGCCCGCCACGAGGGCGCGATGGTAGCGGCGCGTAGCCTCGGCAGCGGTGATGGGGGTCCCATCCGCCTCGACCAGGGCACCCTGGCTACTCAACTGCTCGATGAGGGCATGTGCCATATAGGGGCAGATGCCGCTTGCGGAATAGCCCACGAGCGCCGCCATATCGTGTGCGGAGAGCGCATCGCCCGTCTCGATGATGATGTCGGCGAAGGTGCGCAGGCCCGCCGCGATGAGGTGGTTGTGCACGGCGGCAACGGCCAGCAGGGACGGAATGGGAATCTCGCCGGGTGCCGTGCGATCCGAGAGCACGATGATGTTCACGCCCTCGCGCACCGCATGCTCGACGTGCGTGGTGAGCTCCGTGAGCGCGCGCTCAAGGGCGCCTGCGCGCTCTGTACGGGCAAAGACGGCGCGGAAGCGCTCGGCTTTGAAACCCGTTCGGTCGATGGCGCAGATCGCCTCGAGCTGCGCGTGGGTGAGCAACGGCGTGTCGAGCTTGATGAGCCGGCAGGCATCGCGCGCGTCTTCGAGCAGGTTGCCGTGGTTGCCCAGGTAGAGCACCGTCGAGGTGACCATGCGCTCGCGCAGGGCATCGATGGGAGGGTTGGTGACCTGCGCGAAGAGCTGATAGAAATAGTCGAAGAACGAACGTGTTTTCATGGAGAGGCAGGCGAGCGGCGCGTCGATGCCCATTGAGGCGAGCGGAGTGCTGCCGCGTGTCGCCATGGGTAGCAGCACCTCGTTGATATCGTCCCAGTGGAGGCCATAGCGCGCTGCGATCTGTGCCAGCGGCATCTCGTCTGCGGACGTCGCGTCGCTCTGTTCACCGCTGTCGGTCACCAGGTCGGCGAGGGTGAGCGTCTCGCGGGAGATCCAATCTTCAAACGGCTTGAGGCGGGCGAGCTCGCCGCGCAGCTCGTCGTTGTAGCGCACGCGCCCCGCCCCCATGTCGACCTCGAGCATCTCACCGGGCCCCAGACAGCCGCTCACGAGGACGTTTGCCGGGTCGACCTCGATGGTTCCCACCTCCGAGGCGAGCAGGAAGCGATTGTCGCGGGTCACGCAGTAGCGCGCGGGCCTGAGGCCGTTGCGATCGAGCGCGGCGCCGAGCGTGTGGCCATCGGTGTAGGCAATGGCGGCCGGCCCGTCCCAGGGCTCCATGAGCATCGATTGGTAGGCGTCGTAGGCGCGACGTGCGGGTGGCAGCTCCTCGTTGAGGTCCCAGGGTTCGGGGATGAGCATCGAGACGGCACGCGCCAGCGGGCGACCGTTCATGACGAGGAACTCCAGCACGTTGTCGAGGATGGCGGAATCGGAGCCCTCGCGGTTGATGATGGGCAGCACGCGCTCAAGATCATGGCCCAAGATGGGGGAGTAGAGGTTCGGTTCGCGGGCACGGATCCAGTTGACGTTGCCCTTGAGCGTGTTGATCTCTCCGTTGTGGATGATGTAGCGGTTGGGGTGCGCGCGCTCCCAGCTAGGGGTCGTATTAGTTGAGTAGCGCGAATGGACGAGCGCCACCGCGGTCTTCACAGCGGCATCGTTGAGGTCGGTATAGAACCGGCGCAGCTGCGTGGCGACCAGCATGCCCTTGTATACGATGGTTCGTGCGCTCATGCTGCAGGCGTAGAAGATCTTGCCCGCGAGCGCATGCTCGGCATCGGCCTTGCGCTCTATGATGCGCCGACATACATACAGGCGTCGCTCGAACGCATCGCCCGCGGCAATATCATCCGGTCTGCCCAGGAAGGCCTGCATGATGGTGGGCATGCAGGCGCGCGCCGTCGAACCGAGATCATGCGGGTCTACCGGTACCGTGCGCCAGAACAGCAGCGGTATCCCCGCTTCGGCGCAACCATCTTCGAACACGCGCCGTGCATCTTGCACGCCGCGCGCGTCTTGGGGAAGAAAGAGCATGGCCACGCCGTAGTCGCCCTCGTGCGGCAGCAGGCAGCCGCAGCGCTGCGCTTCCTTGCGGAAGAAGTGATGCGGTATCTGGAAGAGGATGCCCGCGCCGTCGCCGGTGTTGCGCTCCAGTCCCGTGCCGCCGCGATGCTCGAGGTTCACCAGGATGGAGAGCGCGTCATCGAGAATCTGGTGGCTGCGCACACCGCGTATGTCGGCGAGCGCGCCAATGCCGCAGGCGTCGTGCTCGAACTCGGGACGATAGAGCGTTGCCGGGGCGTTCGGTGCCGCGCTGGTAGCCGTCTTCTTATGTGATGCTGCCTGCATGGAGAGCCTCCAATCGATGTCCGCGCAGACGGACGGTCTTGGCAGAGATAGATGCCGGTATGGTAGGAGCGCTTGTTTTCCGGCGGTTTGCAGACGTGTTTCTTTTGGGTTTCCGCTTTGAGGTGCGGATGACGCGGCCGCCTGCGCGGCGGCGCGCACGTTCGCAGAGATTGCGCTCACTATGCCTGTGAACAGGTATTTCGCTGCCTTCCATGCATGTTTTTTCGTGCGCAGATATGAATGTGAGCGGCGGAGAGGCGCTCATGAGGTACCCTCGAATATGTTTTTTGACCCGCAACGTGGCCGTAATGACGTGGCAATAGTTCGCGACTAACCTGCATAGTGTTCGCAGGCCAGGCGCGAATCGATACCAGGGCGCGCCATACGAAGGGAGCAACCTATGGCCGATTTGACGGATCGCTTCGGAACGATGACGTTCTCGGAAGACGTCATGAAGCGTCGTCTTCCCAAGGACGTGTACAAGAAGCTTGCCGCCACCATCGAGGAGGGCAAGCCGCTCGATCTCGACGTGGCGAACGCGGTGGCGCACGCCATGAAGGAGTGGGCGCTCGAGCACGGTGCCACGCACTATGCACACTGGTTTCAGCCGCTCTCGGGCATCACGAGCGAGAAGCACGACAGCTTCCTCGAGCCCAACCACGATGGCACCGCCATCACCAAGTTCACCGGTAAGGCGCTCATCCAGGGCGAGCCCGATGCGTCGAGCTTCCCCAACGGCGGCCTCCGCGCCACCTTCGAGGCCCGCGGCTACACCGCGTGGGACCCCACGAGCCCCGCGTTCATCAAAGACGAGGTCCTGTGCATCCCCACGGCGTTTTGCGGCTACAACGGCGAGGCGCTCGATAAGAAAACGCCGCTTTTGCGCTCGATGAAGGTGCTCGACACCCAGGCCAAGCGCGTGCTCGCCCTCTTCGGCAAGCATCCCAGGCGCGTCGTCCCCAGCGTCGGTCTCGAGCAGGAGTACTTCCTCATTAAAAAGGATGCCTACCGCCGTCGCCGCGACCTGGTCATCTGCGGCCGCACGCTCTTCGGTGCCCCTCCCTGCAAGGGCCAGGAACTCGAGGAGCACTACTTCGGCGCCATCCGCCCCTCCGTGTCCAAGTACATGAAGAAGCTCGATGACGAGCTGTGGGCCCTCGGCATCCCCGCCAAGACCAAGCACAACGAGGTCGCCCCCTGCCAGCACGAGCTCGCCCCGGTCTACACCGAGCTCAACGAGGGCATCGACAACAACATGCTTGTCATGGAGAAGATGAAGCTCGTGGCGTCCGAGTTCGACCTCACGTGCCTGCTGCACGAGAAGCCCTTCGAGGGCATCAACGGCTCGGGCAAGCACAACAACTGGTCGCTCGCCACCGAGGACGAGAATCTCATGGATCCGGGCGACACGCCGCTCGAGAACCTCCAATTCGTTGTCTTCCTCACCTGCGTGATCGAGGCGGTCGACAAGTACCAGGACCTGCTGCGCATGTCGGTCGCGACCTGCGGCAACGACCATCGCCTCGGTGCCAACGAGGCGCCCCCGGCGATTATCTCCATCTTCTTGGGCGACCAGCTCACCGAGGTCGTCCAGAAGATCATGGACGGCAAGGCCAGCGTGCATGCCACCCATGGCGTGCTCGATCTGGGTGCCGACGTGCTGCCCAACCTCGAGCAGGACAACACCGACCGCAACCGCACCTCGCCGTTCGCCTTCACGGGCAA
>CALUFC010000020.1 GCA_944319885.1 uncultured Coriobacteriaceae bacterium | reverse complement strand
ACCGCCATGACCCGCGTGATGTTCATGTCCGAGGCGTTCCAGTCCGCCGCGGACGCGGTCTCGCGCGTCGAGGAGGTTCTGGCCGCGCCCGTGATCTCCGCCCCCGCCGCACCTCGCACGCCCGCGGGCAACGCCATCCGCTTCGAGGACGTGAGCTTTACCTACGAAGGCGCGGACGCTCCGGCGCTCGACCACGTGAGCTTTGAAGTGCCGGCCGGCGCGACGGTGGCGCTTGTGGGCCCCTCCGGCGGCGGCAAGACCACGGCGGCGAGCCTCGTGCCTCGCTTCTGGGACGTGGACGCCGGACGCGTGACGCTCGGCGGCGTGGACGTGCGCGAGATGGACCCGCACGACCTCATGGACCGCGTGGCCTTTGTCTTCCAGGCCAACCGGCCCTTCCGCCAGACGATCCTGGAGAACGTGCGCGCCGCGCGCCCCGAGGCCACCCGCGAGGAGGCGCTCGCCGCGCTTGAGGCCGCCCAGTGCGCGGACATCCTGGAGAAGCTCCCCCAGGGTGCCGACACGCTCGTGGGGACGGGCGGCACCCACCTCTCCGGCGGCGAGGTGCAGCGCCTCATGATCGCCCGCGCGATTCTGAAGGATGCTCCGGTGGTGGTGCTCGACGAGGCGACGGCCTTCGCCGACCCCGAGAACGAGGTCAAGATCCAGGCGGCCTTCAAGCGGCTCGCCCACGGGCGCGACGGCGAGCCCCGCACCGTCCTCATGATCGCGCACCGCCTCTCCACGGTGCGAAACGCCGACAAGATCGTGGTGCTCGACGCCGGTCGCGTGGCCGAGCAGGGCACGCACGGCGAGCTGCTGGCGGCGGGCGGCCTCTACGCCCGCATGTGGGCAGACTACGAGAAGTCCGTGAGCTGGCGCATCACGAGCGCCGCGGAGGTGGAGTAGATGAGTATCCAGGAGAAGTACGCCCTCACCGACGAGGGCATGCGCAACGTCAAGCTCGGCGCCGTGTGGACGGCAGCCTCGAACCTCGTGGTCTTTGGCGGCGTGGGTGCCCTCTACCTGCTCATGAGTGAGCTCGTGGCACACCTCACCGAGGGCGCGCCGCTGCCGAACCTCCTCCCGTACGCAGCTGGCCTTGTCGCCTTTGCCGTCGCGCTCTTCGTAGCGGAGTACTGGGCCTACTACTACCAGTACGGCGTCATCTACAAGGAGAGCGGCCGCCAGCGCATCGGCCTCGCCGAGCGCCTGCGCAAGCTGCCGCTGTCGTTCTTCGGCCGACGCGACCTCGCCGACCTCACCGAGACCCTCATGACCGACGTCAAGACCACCGAGCACGCCTACAGCCACGTGCTGCCCGAGCTCTACGGCGCCTACATCACGCTCGCCGTGGCGGCCGTCTGCCTGTTCTCCTTTGACTGGCGGCTTGCGCTCGCGTCGCTCTGGAGCTGCCCGGTGGGGCTCGCGATCCTCTTCGGCGCGCGCCGCGCGCTCCAGCCCATGATGGAGGCCACGCGCATGCGAGGCCTTGCCATCTCGGAGGACATCCAGGAGGCGCTCGAGTGCGTGCGCGAGGTGCGCGCGACCAACCAGGAGGAGCGCTACCTTGAGCACATCCATGCGGACGTCGACGCTGCGGAGCGCCAGGCCGCCCGCTCGGAGATCGCCTGCGGCATCGCCGTCAACGGCGCCCAGATCGTGCTGCGTCTGGGTCTTGCCGCCACGGTGCTCGTGGGCGCGGCGCTCATCCTAGAGGGCTCCTGTACGTTCATGACGCTTTTTGCCTTCCTTGTGGTGGTGAGCCGCATCTACGCGCCCTTCGATCAGTGTCTCATGCTCATCGCCGAGCTCTTCTCGGCCAAGACCGCCGCGGCGCGCATGAAGAGCTTCTACGAGGAGCCGCTCGCCGAGGGTGGTGAGAAGTACGAGCCGGCAGGGCATGACGTCTCCTTCGAGGGCGTGTCCTTCTCCTACGACGGCGGCGAGAAGGTCCTCGACAACGTGACGTTCACGGCGCGCGAGGGCGAGGTCACGGCGCTCGTGGGACCGTCCGGCTCCGGCAAGTCAACGTGCGCAAGGCTGGCGGCGCGCCTGTGGGACGCCGACACGGGGCGCGTGACCGTGGGCGGCGTGGACGTGGCAGCCGTGGACCCCGAGCTCCTTCTCGCGGACTTCTCCGTGGTCTTCCAAGACGTGCTGCTCTTTGACGACACGGTGATGGGCAACATCCGCCTCGGCCGGCGCGGCGCCACCGACGAGGAGGTGCTCGCCGCAGCGCGCGCCGCGAACTGCGACGAGTTTGTGAGCCGCCTGCCGCAGGGCTACGGCACGATGATCGGCGAGAACGGCGCGCGCCTCTCCGGCGGAGAGCGCCAGCGCATCTCCATCGCGCGGGCCCTGCTTAAGGACGCGCCCATTGTTCTGCTCGATGAGGCCACGGCGTCGCTCGACGTGGAGAACGAGACCGAGGTCCAGGGCGCGCTCAGCCGCTTGCTCGCTGGCAAGACCGTCATCGTGATCGCCCACCGCATGCGCACCGTTATGAGCGCGGACAAGATCGTGGTGCTCGAGGCGGGGCGCGTGGCCGAGCAGGGCTCGCCGGAAGAGCTGCTTGCCGCGGGCGGCCTCTTCGCCCGCATGGTACGTCTGCAGACCGAGAGCGCAGGCTGGGCATTGTAGGCTCTCACTGCCAGTGCGCTTGCTACCTGTTTGATTCGGCCGTCCGCGAGTGCCAGACCCGCGGACGGCATCAAAAAGATAACCAAATCTAACATTCTGCTAGCCAAGGTAGTTTCTATCTGGTAAGTTAAACAAGGTTAACAAATGAGAAAGGCAGGAGGCACTGTGGAGCGACCGATTACACCCCAGGCTTTCGAGGCCATAGCGGTTCGTTCCTGTGCCCCTGTGCTTCTCGGTGCGAAGCCAGCCAACCTCTTCACGTTCCGCGGGCGCTTCGTTGCGGATTGCCCCGAGTGTCCTGAGGAGCGTTGTCCGATAGCGGCAGATGCGGAGGGTGGGGAGGACGTGTTCGCGGCGCGGCGGCGTGCCCTTTTGCGCATCGTGGCGGAAATCGATGAGAAGCTCGCCCGCGAGGGAATGCGCTGCCGCGTTATCGCGTGGCGACCGTTCGGCGCGCTCGTGTACGCATATCGCCCGGTTCTCCTTGCGTGCCACCTGGGCGATGCCGACGTCGCGGGCGACCTTTCGCGCCTGGGGTATCTTGCCTGTGCGAACGCGCGGCATGAAAGGGAGTCGCGCCCGGTTGTACGCGCCCACCGCACCTCCTTTGTATCCGCTTGCGACGAGGATTCCCTCAGCGCCTGCGTCGAGCATCTTGCGGAGCGATTCGCCGAGCAGGCCGTGCCTCATGAGGTCGGCTACTTCCTCGGATATCCTGCGGCTGATGTACGCGGCTTCATCGAACACGAAGGGCGTGGGTTTCTGTGCTGCGGGTGTTGGAAGGTATATGACGACGTAAGGGGTGCGCAGTACCGGTTCGCGCGATACAAGCGCTGCACCCGGCGCGCGCAGACCCTCTTCGCGGCGGGCGCGTCACTGGTTGATTTAGCTCGCGACCCGGCGTGTTCCTGCGTTGCGTAGGTTGGCAGATTTCATTGTGGTACCAGGCTGTTAAGATTGCGGCCTCTAGTAGAAAGGTGGGAAGTATGGGCAAGATCGCGGTTGTGTACTGGAGTGGCACGGGCAACACCGAGGCTATGGCGGAGCTTGTGGCAGAAGGTGCGCGCGACGCGGGAGCCGAGGCAGAGGTCATCGTGTGCACGGAGTTCTCGGCATCTGCGCTCGACGATTACGATGCGTTCGCCTTCGGCTGCCCCGCGATGGGTTCCGAGGAGTTGGAAAGCGACGAGTTCGAGCCCATGTGGGATGACGTCGAGCCGGAGCTTCCCGGTCGCACGGTCGCCTTGTTCGGTAGCTATGATTGGGCAGACGGCGAATGGATGGATCTTTGGCGCGAGCGCGCCGAGGCCGCGGGCGTCACGATTGCCGACACGGTGATCGCCAAAGACTATCCCGAGGGCGAGGCAGCGGCGGCCTGTAGGGCGCTCGGCGCTGCATTGGCATAGAGCTGCAGGCAGATAAGATGACGTGGCGCGTCGGGCGAGATGTCCGGCGCGCTTTTTCGTTCTGCTGTTTAGGGCGGAGCCGTTCTAGGCTCATTGCATACGAACATATGTTCTGATATAGTTAAGATGCAAACCATGGTAAGGCGGGGGCGTTTATGGCACTCAATTTCCGGAGAATCTGAAGACGGTACTACGGCACCCGATACGTTCAGAATAGCTTCGTTGTCCCATCGAAGTGGCTGGCTTCGTTGACAATAGTAACGTGAGGCGATAATATGATTAGATCGTACGGCAACAAAGATACCGAGCGTTTGGCTTCGGGCTTTTGTGTCGCGCGATTCAGGGCGTTCGAGCGCGTTGCATTGCGTAAAATTCGTCAGCTGCAAATCGCTCGTGAGCTCACTGATTTGAGAGTTCCTCCAGGGAATCGGCTTGAGGCGCTGAGTGGCGATAGGGCGGGACAGTTCAGCATCCGCATCAACGGGCAGTTTCGGATTTGCTTTCGCTGGGTCGAGGGAGGTGTAGAGGATGTCGAAATCGTCGACTACCATTAACGTTTCTGACGACGTCGTTGCCCTTGCTCCCGTTACACCGGGAGAGCTCCTCAAAGAGGAGTTTCTTGAGCCTTTGGGAATATCGCAGTATCGCCTTGCAAAAGAAACGGGCATACCCGCCCAGCGTATTGGGCAGATCGTTCTGGGGCGGCGTTCGGTGACCGCAGATACCGACCTGAGGCTCTGCCGTTTTTTCGGCCTGTCCGATGGTTACTGGCTGCGCGCGCAGGCAGCTTATGATATCGAGATCGCGCGCCGCAAGCTCGAGCCCGAGCTGAAAAGAATTAAGCCGTTCACGAGGATCGCTGCTGCGCTTTAGCGTTTGGGTGCCTTACCGGTAGAAGATGGTGCCGGGCGTAATGGGGAAGGCCGCAGCCGACCTTCTATTGCCAGGTTGCGGCGTGGTCGTGAAAAAAGCGCGGGATGTTTGGATGCTCCGTACTGAACCGTTATAGGCGCTCTCGATACTGCTCGATGATCTGTGCGAGTGAAATGCTCGCCATGGCGTCCTCTGCCGCTTGCTGAACATCCCTGAAAAACTCCCCGATGACGAGTTGCGCGTTCACGCCAACGCCGCATTCGGGGTTCGTGTGCGTGTCGAGGTGCAGGAGGGGCCGATTGCCTTCCACTGCACGGTAGACGTCAAGCATCGAGATGTCTCTGGCGGGGCGCGCGAGCTCGGGGCGCGCGTGGCCGGTGACCGACATGATAACCTTGCCGCATCGCCCGCCTTGATCCCTTTCGCATCCAATTTGAAAACATGCGCACATTCCTTCGCGATCACGAGGCGCATCGCGTCTGCATTCTTGAACTCGGTGTGGGTCAGGGTAATCGTGCCATCAAGGCGCCGCTCATGGCATGGGCGGAGCAGGTTCCGCAAGCGAGCTACATCGTCGTTAACCGCAACGAGGCGGTGCTGCCCGCGCTGCCGTCCGAACGGGTGGCTGCAATGCGCGGGGATTTGGGGACGGTGCTCATCGACCTCCTGAGCAACACGCGCCGCAGTGTCACAAGGAAGCGCTCATGAGCCGCCTCATGGGTTTGTATGCCCAGCATCTGAGCGCTGAAACACCGCAGGCGTATGGGAACGAGGCTGACTACGACGCCGCACTGGCGCATGTCGCGGAGCTCGTATGCGAGGCGGATGCCATCGTGGTGGGTATCGGTTCGGGCATGTCGAGCGCTTGCGGATACGACCACTACCATCCGATTCCGGAGTTCGATCAGGGAGGAAGTCTCGAGCGCTTCCGGCGCGCCCATGGCTTCGAAAACCTTATGGACGGTTACTACCATCTCTATGCGACGAACGAGGAGCGCTGGGCGTTCACGACGGCATACATCGACTACATGGAATCCGCGCCTGTCGGTCGAGCCTACCGCCAGCTCTCCGCGCTGCTTGCCGAGCGCGATTACTTTGTGCTCACGACTAATGTGGACGGCCAAGTTCGCCGCGCCTTTCCGGATGCGCGAACGTGGCTCTTCCAAGGGGACTTCGCGTTCCTGCAGTGCTCCCAGCCTTGTTGCGACGAGCTTTGGCCGGCAGATCGGTACGTCAAACCGATGCTCGATGCTATGGGTGGGGAAGGTGTCTCCGTGCCGCCTGAGCTTCTACCGCGCTGCCCGCGTTGCGGCTGGCTTATGGCTCCGTGGGTGCGCGACGAGGGGTTCTTGGAGGGCGAGGCGTGGCGCGCTGGCAAGCGCCGCTACGAGGTCTTCGTCGAAGACGCCCTTTTGGGCAGCGCGCGCGTGCTGTTTTTGGAGCTCGGCGTGGGCGGCATGACGCCGAGCATTATCGAGCTGCCGTTTTGGGATATGGTGGCGCGCCACGATAATGCGTTTCTCATACGAATCAATGTGGGGAAGACGGCGGAGCCGCGCCATCTGGGAGAGCGCTCGCTTACCGTCTGCGCCGACATCGCGGACGCGATGGGTAGGCTGTGCACGATGCTCGGTATGGCCGAGGAAGGGGAACTATGACGTTCTACGAAGACTTGGTAACGCAGACCCAGATGAACTATGAGCGCTATTACGCCGTCTACGCACGGGGCGGCGCGCCGTACGAGCTGGCGGGCCCTTCGCCGCTTTCGTATGACGAGCAGGTCGAGCGGCTGGTACGCGAGGTGGAGGAGGCGGACTGCGTGCTCGTGGGCGGTGCGTCCGGGCTCTCCGCGGCGGGCGGCGGCGACTTCTACTACGGGGACACACCGTCCTTCCGTGAGCACTTTGGCAAGTTTGCCGAGAAGTACGGCATCAAAGGGGCCTTCGATGGGAGCTTCCGCCAGTGGGAGACTCCGGAGGAGAAGTGGGCGTACCTCTCCACGTTCCTCCACACCACGCAGACCGCTCCCGTTCGCCAGCCCTACCTTGACCTCGACGCCCTTCTCGCCGGCAAGGACTTCTTCGTGCTCACCACCAATCAGGACACGCAGTTCGTGAAGCTTTACCCAGAGGAGAAGGTGGCCGAGATCCAAGGCGACCACCACTTCTTCCAGTGCGCGCGCTGCTGCACGGATGATACGTGGGATGCCGTGGAGCCCGTGCGCCAGATGATCGAGGCGCAGGGGGACGGCACGCGCATCCCCACCGAGCTCATCCCGCGCTGCCCGCACTGCGGCGGGGAGGCGTTCCCGTGGGTGCGCGGCTACGGCAACTTCCTTCAGGGCAAGAAGTACGAGGGCGAGTACCGCAAGGTCTCCGACTGGCTGGCCGCGCACGCCGAGAGGCGCATCCTGCTTCTGGAGCTGGGCGTGGGTCGCATGACGCCGATGTTCATCCAGGAGCCGTTCTGGAACCTCACCCTCTCGCTCCCGCACGCGCGCTACGTGGCGGTGAACGACCGCTACGACCTGCTTCCGGTGCAGATAGCCGACAAGGGCATGGTCATCGTGGCGGATATCGCGCGCGTGCTGGCGGGTGCGCGGGCTTTGCGCGACAACTGCTGATAGCCATCGACAGAAGGAGCATTAATCGCTAAGGCGGGGCACGAGGATCTCTATGACGAGGTTTCCTCCAACATCATGCTCATCATGCGGTTGGCCACCGCCCCGATGTATCTCGGGTTTGTTGCGCTCGGTATTGCCATCGTGTTGGGACAGACGGTGTTTCCGGCATGGTTCGTGGTCTTCACGCCAATTGTCACGTCGTTTTTCGGGCTCGTGTGGATGCATGTGCCGCAGCCGGCGCGCTGCGTTCTTTTCGGGGGGGGGTGGAGCAATCTGGTCTTCACTATCATGTTCGCCGCGATGCTTTTCTTCTTGATGACTACCGGATCGTGAGGCGCCTCGTCTCCAATTCCGCATCAAGCCGTTTTCTGGGAAGCTTTCTGAATGGCCCCGGTCGCGCGCATGACACGTTGCGTCATGCGCGCGACCGGGCGTTTGGTGGAGCGCTTAACGCCTGCGCTTAGAGTCGGCAAGCGCTCTTTGCGGCGAGCGCGATGGTGCTCCCGTTATGCAGCAACGCCGAGGTTTGGGGCTGGATGATGCCGGCGATGCCCGCTGCAAGCAGGGCGGAGTTGATTCCCATGATGGCGGCGAACGAGTGGTCGAGGCGGCCCATGAGGGCACAGCTCAACTCACGTAGTCGCACGACCGCGCCAAGGTCGCCCGTCGCGAGCGTAATGTCGGCCACCTCCTGGGCGATGGCGGTGCCCGTGCCCATGGCGATCCCGACGTCGGCGGCGGAAAGCGCCGGGGCATCGTTGACGCCGTCGCCCACCATGATCACGCGCCGTCCCTTTCGCACGAGCTCCTCCACATAGGCGAGCTTGTCCTCGGGGAGGAGGTTTGCACGGAATTCCGTGATCCCCGCTTCGGCGGAGATGCGGACGGCGGTGCGCTCGTTGTCGCCGGTGAGCATGACGATGTTTCGTATTCCCTGTGCGCGCAGTGAGGCGACTGCCTCGGATGCACCGGGTTTCAAGGGGTCCTCGATGCCGATGGCCCCCACGAGTTTTCCGTCTTGAGCAAGGTAGAGCGGTGAGAGGCCCTCGAGCTTGCGCTCGATGAACTCCTGTTTCCCACAGGCGACGTCGATACGCTCGTCTTCCATCACGAAGTGACGGCTTCCGATGACGATGCGTTTGCCGTCGAGTTCAGAGGCAATGCCGTGTGCCACGATGTAGGCCACTTCGGCATGGCGCTCGCGATGTTCGAGGCCGTGCGCCGCCGCAGCGGCAACAACGGCACGTGCCACGGGGTGGGGGAAATGCTCTTCTAGACAAGCGGAGGTGCGCAAGACCTCGTCTTCCGTCCAATCGGGCGCCACGGTAAGCACCCGTGCCACGCGCGGCGTCGCCTCAGTGAGGGTGCCCGTCTTATCGAACACGATGGTGTCGGCGGCGGCGATCGCCTCGAAATGCTTGGCCCCCTTCACGGTCATGCCCTCATGTGCGCTCTGTCGCATAGCGGCGAGCACGCTGATGGATGAGGTCAGCTTGAGCGCGCAGGAGTAGTCGACCATGAGTGCTGCGGAAGACTTGGTGAGGCTGCGGGTCGTTGCCGCGACGATGCCCGCGAGCAGGAAGTTCCAGGGCACGAAGCGGTCGGCGAGGCTTTCGCGGCGCGCTTGCACCTCGCTTTTGAGTGCTTCGGACGCCTCGACGAGGTTCACGATGGAGCGGAGCTTGGTCGAGGCGGGCTCGGCGCCCACGCGGATGACGATCTCGCCCTCTTCAACCGCGGTGCCGGCGAAGACGTCGTCACCGGTGGTGCGCTCCACAGCGAGCGGTTCTCCGGTGAGCGCCGCTTGGTTGACGAGAGCGACACCGCGCTCCACCACGCCGTCCACGCATACGGGCATGCCGGTGCGGGCTACAACGAGGTCTCCCGCGCGAAGGTTCTGCGCGGGTACGATGACCTCATCACCGTCCTCCAGGCGCCGTGCACTCTGGGGAATCGCCATGAGCGAGCGGATGAGTTCGTGCTCGGACTTCGCGCGGGTTGCCTCCTCGAGCGCATCGCCCAGATCAAGCAGGAACATGGTGCTCGCGGCGGTCTTGGGGTCTCGCTTGACGAACGAAAGGCCTATCGCCGAGGCGTCGAGCACCGGTACGTCGAGCTTGCCGCGAGCGAGTGACGCCAGTCCCGCGCGCAAAAACCCAAGGTAGTGCATAGCTGCCCAGATTGTCCGGAGTGCGGGAGGCATGAACCAGCGTCGCAAGAGGTGGGCGCCGGCAAGGCGGGCGATGTTGCGGACAACGGGCATATCGACGGGTGCCAAGGTGCCCGACGTCTGGGCACGTGCGGTGTCAAACTGCGTGGGCGTGAGCGCATCAAGCCTTCCAAGCAGGGCGGCTTTTGCTAGTTCGCTGCGGAACCAGATGGCAACGGAGCGTATGTGTGGATAGACGCGAACGCGCTCTACGCCGGCCCAAGACGTGAGCATCGGCTCAAGGACGGCAGCATCGGATACGGAGACGCGGCCGGCAAGGGTCAGCCGTACTCGTCGCGGCAGCTCGTGGTCTATGGTGTACCTCACGGTCTGCTCTAAGCTTCCGTGGTGGCAGGCTCGCCGGATTCGACGTCCGGCTCTGCTTCGGAGCCGTAGGCGGTCTCGTTGAGGTAGGCCGCTTCGGCGACGATATCGTCCACCTCGGCGCGTGCACTCTCGAATGTGTCCTCGCATGCGTGCTTGGCGCGCATGCCTGCGGCGACGGCTTTGACGTAGACGCGTTTGGCGGAGTCGCTCGTCAGCATCTTGATGCCGACTGATCCGATAACCACGCCTGCCCCCAGCAACAGACCATGCGTCCCCTTGAGCAATTTCAATGCGCTCATTGCGGCTCCCTTCGTGTGCACCAAAAGTACACCGACGTAAACAAATGCAAGTTTACTTTAGCTCACTTTTTTGAGAAAGAAAGGGGCTTTCTGGGATCGGGTTTCTCCATGGGGATGCGTGCAGGGATATGTTGGTGTCGAGTCGGAACCGGGTTTCGTCCCGAGCCGTTAACTCGACTCATGCTGGATGGAAGGCGATGTCGGTCCGTCGACGAGCTCTGCCTGCGCTACCATGCTCAAACGGCGCGGCTTCAAGTACCTAGGTCCCACAACCGTCTACTCGCACCTGCAGGCCTGCGGCATCATCAACGATCACGACCGCGATTGCCCACGCTATGCAGAGATCAACGCCATGACTCCTACGGTGGAGAAGCGGCGCTATCTCGAGCGTGACGTGCGCTGTTACCGGTAGATTCGGAAGACTAGAGCGAGAGTCGGAAGCTGGAAAGCGTACCCGATGCCTTTATGGGTGGGGTTATCGCGCGAGCGCGCGCAGCGCATCGGCGGCAGCCTGTGACGTGAGGTAGAGCTTAAGTCCGATGGGGCTCACCTCAAGCCCCACGACGGACGACCCCTCATAGGTGGTAACCTCGAGGCCCTTGTACTCCTTGAGGTCGTCGGCACTCTGGCCGAGCTTCTGCGTCTCCGGTTCCCACAGTTCGAAGATATACTCAGCTGGTTCCTTCGGCTCCGAAGCGATGCCGCCCTCTCCCGAGAACGGCTCGAAAGCGTCTTCGATTTCCCTCTGATCGGTCACCTCGCGAATGACCTCGCCGGTCTGGGCGTCCCGTACGACAAGGCGGCACACCTTGCCCCAATCGACATTCGAGAACGTGTCGGCGAGTTCCTGCGCCTGCGAGGAGAAGTCCTCCGCCTGGTCGGCGATGTCGCTAGGGGAAGGAAGGCCGAAGCAGCCCGTGAGGGGAAGCGTGATGCTCGCAACAAGTGAGATGACAATGCCGGCGCGTGCTCTCATAGCGCTCCTTTCTGCAGGGCTCCGTCAATTCTACCTTCATGAAAGCCCTTGCGGAATCGATAATGAAATCCCTTACGGAATCGTTAGGAAGATGTAAGTCACATCGATGGATGCCTCCTGATTACCTGCGGAGAATGGTATGAGAATGGGCTCGCGCTGCCGAGAGGGGTGGGTTGTCCGCCCAAGGCCCTGCGCACGAGCCGCCGTGTCCGAATCGTCGGGAGGTCTTCATGCTTTTCAAGCTCGCCCTGGGCAACGTGCGCCGCAGTGCGCACGATTTCTCGGTCTACTTCTTAACGCTTGCGTTCGCCGCGTGCCTCCTGTACTCGTTTCTCGCCTCGACCGATTATCTGCTCGCGCTCGACCTCACGTCCGGTCAGCGAGCGGCATACGCCCAGGCAGGCGGCGTGCTCCAAGCGTTTGCCGTCTTCATCGATGTGATCTTCTGCTTCCTACTGGCGTACGCCAACACCTTTCTGCTGAGGCGGCGCAAGCGCGAGCTCGGCACGTATTTGCTACTGGGGATGGGCAAGGGCCATGTGTCGCTGGTACTCATGGTGGAGTGCGCGCTCGTAGGGATGGGGTCGCTCGCCTGCGGGCTTTTGATGGGATGGGTGCTCTCACCGATGTTCTCGCTTGTGGCGGCGTTTGTGTTTGGAGCCGCGTGGGCCCCGGTGCTTACGTTCTCGGCGCCCGCTGCCGCTCAGTGCGCGTGCTCGTTTGCGGTGGTCAGCGTCATTGCCGCGGTGGCTGCCGTCCGCGGGGTCTGGAGGCAGCGGCTCATCGTGCTCATGCGCCCATCGGCCACACCGGAGCGCAGGCGGCTTGCCGGCGGCATGGCGCTGCGTGCGCAGGGGGCCGCCGCCGCGGTGCTGCTGGTGCTTGTTTGGGCTACGTGCCTGCTGAGTCCCGGCTATTTCATCATCTTCATCATCCCCATGGGGTTCGTGGCGCTCTTTGGTTCGTATTTCCTCATTCGTGTGCTCTCGGTGTGTGCACCCGAGCGGCTGCGCGCCCGTGTTGAGCGCTATTGGAGTGCCTTGGTGCCCTTCACGGTGCGCCAACTCGAGGCGCGTGCCGAGGCCGGCGCCATGGCGATAGCGGCCGAATGCGTCCTTTTGGCGGCGTCGCTGTGCATGACGGTGGCGGGGCTCGCCTTTAGCGTCGGCATGCGGACAGGCGAGTTTGCGGACAGCGCGGAGGCGCTCCTGCCCGTCGCGTACGCCTGCGTGTTCTACGGTGCGGCTTTCCTCATCACAGCCGCCGCGGTGCTCGCGTTACAGCAGCTGTCACGTGCTTCCGATGACGCGCCGGCGTATCGAACGCTTGCGGTGCTGGGGGTCCCGCCGCGTATGAGCCAAGCTTCGGTTCGGGTTCAGATCGGCATCGGCTTCGCGCTTCCGGCGGCACTTGCCCTCGTGCACTGCCTCTTTGGGTTTGCGCTTATCGGCCTGATAACCATCATGATGGGGACGCAGGGGTTCTTCGCGTTTGCAGGAGGCACCGTGGCGGTGACGCTCGGCATCTTGGGCGTTTACTACGCGCTGACAGTCCGCGTTGCCTCGCGTGCTGTGGTGAGCTCGGAGGAGCGTGCGTAATGTGCGATAACGTATCGACGTATCGGATTTTGCTGATCGACGATGATGAGTCTCTGACGCGCCTGCTTGCCGACGAGCTCGCGCGCGAGGGTTTTGCTGCCACGTGCTGCGGCTGCGGTGAGGAGGGGCTTGACGCCCTTGCCGGGCGGGGGTTCCAGCTCGTTATCCTCGATATGATGCTGCCCGGGTTGTCCGGCGAGCAGGTGCTTGAACGAATCCGGCAGGCAGGCAACATACCCGTGCTCATCTTGACCGCGCGCGACGAGCACGACCTCCTCGTGCGGATGCTGCGCGCCGGGGCAGACGATTACCTGATGAAGCCGTTTTACCCCGACGAGTTTCTCGCGCGCGTGTACGCCTTGGTGCGCCGCTATGCAGGTTGGAGCGCGTCGGTGGCTGAAACGCCCGTTCAAGGGCAATCTGCGGAAGCGGACCTTGTGATCGATCCGGCGCGACGGCGTGTTGCCGTGCGCGGGGCTGAGCTCGCCCTCACGCGCCGCGAGTTCGACGTGCTCATCACGCTTGCGGCGCATCCCGGCGTCGTGCGAACCAAGGCGCAGCTGCTCGATGCGGTGTGGGGAGACGAAGCGCGGGTCGATGGCGAGGTGGTGACCGTTGCCGTGAGCCGGTTGCGCCGCGCGCTCGCGGGCGCAGGTATGCCCGACGCGATCGAGACGCTGCGCGGCATCGGGTACCGGTTTGCCCGCACGGCAAGCGTTGCGGTTCTTCCTTCCGGCGAGGGGCGAGGCCGGTGACGACGTTTGCGTGGGCGCTCGGCGCCCTGTGCGCTCTGCTGGCAACGGCGACTGCGGTGCTTGCGGCGCGCCTGTATCGGGCGCATCAGCAGGCGAAGGCGCTCGCCGCTACGCTTGCAGAGGTCGCCGCGGGCAACGGCAACCGTCGCCTTCTGGCCCGCCCCGGTGACGTGCTGGCGCCAGCGGTCTTTGCCGCTAACGGGGTGGTGGCGAGCTACGAGCAGCGCTTGACGGAGCTGGCGCGGCATGAGGCTGCAGGCCAGCGTGTGATGGCAAGTTTATCGCACGATGTGCGCACGCCGCTTACCTCGCTCATAGGCTACCTCGATGCGCTCGAGCGGCGCTTTGCGGGCGAGCTCGGCACGGATGCCAGCGCCTATGTGGCAACGGCGACTGCCAGGGCGCGCGACCTCAAACGGTATACCGACGAGCTCTTCGAGTATTGCCGGCTGGAGGCGGGTGAGTTTCCGCTTACCGTTGTGGAGTTCGACGTTGCCGAGGAGATGCGGCGCATTCTGGCGGGCTGGGTCGTGCGCTTCGAGGAGGCGGGGGTCGAGCTGGTGGCAGACATCCCAGACGGCCCGTGCTGCGCTCTGGCGGATGCGCGCGCCCTCGAGCGAATCGTCTCGAACGTGCTGGGCAACGCGCTCGAGCATGCGCGGGCGCGCTGCGTGACGGTCTCGTTGCAGCGCGCGGGCGCCGGCTTCGTAACGATCCAAGTCGCAGACGACGGCATCGGCATCGCGCCGCACGACTGCGCGCGCGTTTTCGACCGGCTCTACACGGCCGATGCATCCAGGCGGTCAGGCTCGGGCCTCGGTCTCTCCATTGCTCGCGAGCTCGCGCGTGCCGGGGGCGGCGACATCACGGTTGCGAGCTGCGTAGGGAAGGGTACGACGTTTCGCATCGTGCTCCCGCATCTACCTGAGACGCTACGCGGTTGAGTGTCGCGGAGCGGGCGGGTGGTTGTGAGCGCCCAACCTTTCAAAAGCGTTAGCTTGCATGCGTGCCTCCGTAAGGTTGCCGCAAGGCCGGTATCCGAGAATCTTCTTGTACGCAAGGATGCGTAACGAGGAGGTATCTATGGCACAGCATGCACGACCGGCGGCCTCGGGTGGCCGTCGGTTCAAGGCGACGAGCGACTTGGTTATCGAGACGCGCGGACTTACGAAGGTCTACGGCGAGCAGCGCTCGGTCGACGGCATCGACTTGCATGTGCGGCGCGGGCGCATCTACGGCCTGCTCGGCCGCAACGGTGCGGGCAAAACCACCACGATGAAGATGCTCTTGGGGCTCACGCCGCCCACGTCGGGAGAGGCGAAGGTGTCCGGGCTCTCGATGCCCGACCATGCTGCCGAGGTCTTGCCGCGCGTGGGTTCGCTCATCGAGAGCCCGGGGTTCTACCCTAACCTCACCGGCACCGAGAACTTGCGGATCTTCGCGCGCCTGCGCGGCATCCCCGGACCCGATGCGGTGATGCGAGCATTGCAGGTTGTGGGGCTGCCCTACCGCGACAAGAAGCTCTTCAGCCAGTACTCGCTCGGTATGAAGCAGCGCCTCGCCATCGCGCTCGCCATCATGCACGATCCGGAACTGCTCATTCTGGACGAGCCTATCAACGGTCTCGATCCCATCGGCATCGCCGAGGTACGCGCGTTCATCAAACGGCTCTCCACCGAGCAGGGCAAGACCATCATCGTGTCGAGTCACATCCTCTCCGAGATCGAGCTTCTGGCTGATGATATCGGCATCATCGACCATGGCCATCTCATCGAGGAGGAGAGCCTGGCCGAGCTTGAGGAGAAGAATACCCGCTACCTGCGCCTTAAGGTGGGGGATACGGGACGCGCTGCGCTTGTGCTCGACCGGCATGTTGCGGCTGGTACCTACCGTATCTTGCGCGACGGCGAGATTCGCGTGTTCGACACGACGATTGCTGTGGAGCCGCTCGTGGCGGAGCTCGTTGCCGAGGCCGTGGGCGTGCGTGAAGTGACGCTCTACGAGGCAACGCTCGAGGATTACTTCAAGCGGGTCACGGGAGGTGAGGGCATTGCCTAGCACACGCCAAGGTGGCGCGGTGCGCCCGACAGCCGCCAACCCGTACCGTATCCCGGCGCCGGCACCGGGCATCGCCACACTCGTTGCCTGCGAGTTCGCCAAGCTCAAACGTAAGAAGCTCGTGCTTGCGGTGCTCGCGCTAGCGCTGCTCTTTCCGTTGCCGCTCACCGCTGTCATGTCGCGCGACCAGCAGGTCTTCTTGCAGCTTTTCTCGGCGAACGTGTACTTCAGCGAGCTGCTCTTCCATCCGGCAGTGCTCGGTGTGGTGGCGGTGATGCTCTTCTTCCAAGAGGAGGACAACGGCACCATGAAGAACCTGCTCACCGTGCCCGTTTCGCGCTCGCGACTGCTTGCGGCGAAGCTCGTGTGCATCTTCATCCTGTCGATGGCGTACTCGCTCATGAACCTTGCGGGGTCGCTCGTGGGAGGGCTCATCGTCAACGTCTACTCCGACGTGCCGCTCGCGTGCGCGCTCGCCTTCGGGGTGGGCGTGCTGGTCTTCCTCGCGACACTGCCCGTGATCGTGGTGCTCGTTGCGATGAATCGCGGCTACGTGTTCACCATCATCGCGATCGTGCTCTACGCGCTCATCGGGTGGATGATCTGGTACGTGAACATCCGGGGTGTGCCCATGCCGCTGGCGCTTTTACCTGTTCCGCTCGTGGGCACGTGGTTTCTCGGCGTGGTACAGCACGCATCGTTTCTAGGGTATCTCGGGGAGCTGTTGACGCTGCCGTTTTCACCCGTTGTGGCCGCGGTGCTGCTCGTTGCCGAAGGTGCGGCGTGCTGCGCCGCAGCGGCGTGGCTCTATGGCCGGGTGCGGGATTAGGAGGTTCGCATGGGAACGCTCATTCTGTGTGAGTTCATGAAGCTCAAACGCTATAACGTGTTGTGGTTCGGTGCGGTGACCGTGGTGTTGGGGGCGGCGTATGCGGCCTCGACGAGCCTTTTCGATGGGCCGTGCACCTACGCCAATTACGTCTCGAACCTCATCTGGGCAAACTTCTCCTACATCATGCCGTTCACCGTCACGCTCATCGGCGGCTTCATTATCGATCGCGAGTACACGGACGATACGCTGAAAGCGCTCTTCTGTGTTCCCGTGAGCTGGCGGCGCCTGCTTGCCGCGAAGCTCGTTGCTGCATGGCTCGCTGCCATCGCGTTCGGGGTGTTTAGCTTCCTGTGCTCGGTGGTGCTGTCGTTTGCATGGGTGCATCCGGCGGATTTCACCGCCGCAGTGCTTGCGCGCGGGGCAGCGCAGGTCATCGGCCTGAATGCGCTGCAGTTCCTGGCGGTGGCGCCTATCATCACGCTCTTTGCCCGGTGGCGCGGCAAGTTCTTCATCGGAGTGCTCGTTGCCTTCTGCTACGGCTTCGTGGGCATCTTCGTTGCTGGACAGAACTTGGCCGACGCGTACCCGCCTTCGGCAGCGTTTGGGCTCATCGGCTACACGCCCATCGACGGGTCGGGCATCGTCTCGTATAACCCGGTCGTCGGCGCGGCGGTGCTTGCCGTGTGCGTGGTAGTGACGGTGGCGATTGCGTGCTGCTCGGTCCCCGACGGAAGCGGCAAGGCGCGAAGTGGCCGCCAACGCGCCCCGCGCGGCCGAGGTGTGCAACGCACCCGTTGACAATTGACCGAATTCGACTCGACCTATCCGCAGAGCTCGCACTCGACGCATTCGTTACGAGTTGCGAGCTCGCCTTCTTGTCCTATAAGCCGGGCTTCAAGCTTGGTACGGGTCCGCTTTGCCATCGGTTTTGCCGTCCGCTTGCGAGCAAAATGCAGCTACGCAATGCTTTCGATAGACCCTGTGAAGTAGACCGGCCTCTCAGTCCGGGTGCGCACGGCGTCGACCTGCGGATTCGCGGGTGCTGCGTGTTGGCTACATGGGGTATGCGACTTAATCCATTGCGCAGCTGAAAAAACGCACACGCGGGTTCTCTGCGATCCGGAAAAGGCCGAGGTTAGAAGCCGTCGGGCGAAAGGTTTCGCACGAACCGCTCGATCTCCTCGTCGGCCGAGCCGCCGTGGCCACAGGAGATCGTTCCCGCGCGACCGTTTGCTTGCATCTCGATACAGCCTTAGAAACAATACGCCGGGCAATGCCGTCAAGTATATTGGCGGCATTGCCCAAGGAATTTGCTCGCAGAAAGCTTGCTTATGAGGAACAATAACTGGTGACGAAGTGTTTTGCGCAAAAGGAGGCGGCATGATCGGCGACAAGCTCGCGGCGCTCCGACGCCGCGCCGGCATGAGCCAGCAGGAGGTGGCATCCGCCATCGGCACATCGCGCCAAACGATCAGCAACTGGGAACTCGGCCAGGGATCGCCTACGCTCGACAAGGCCGCAGAGCTCGCCCGGCTCTACGGCGTTACCCTAGACGACTTAGTGAGTGACGAAGTGGACGTGGTGAGCTCAGGCGGGCAGAGCCGCAAGCGCGACATCCATGTGCCGCACGCGTTCGTCGGCCGTACGGTCACGGTGGCGTATGCGGGCGACGGGAGCGCTCTTCCTGATGCCGAGGTGCTCGACGTTTCCGACGGCTGGCTGCGTGTAGCTTGCACGGTGAAGCGCGCCCGCTTGGGGTCGCTCAAGGTTGACGAAGAACGCGTGGTCCGCCTGATCGACCTGCGCGACGTCGACGGCATCGCAACGACAGGAGCGTGACCCATGGATACGTTCTACCAGGTCATCACCATGCTGACCTTCGGTTTCGTTATTGCACTCTATGTCTGGATGCCCACGAAGCGCGACTTGCGCCGTCTGGTGGCGCGCGAGGGCGCCGCGTCGAGCGGCTTGCGCGATCAACTCAAAGAGCGCCGGGGCGTCTCGTGCAAGCTCATGCTCGACGATGCGAATACCGCTGTCGGCTCTTCGGTGCTCGACGGTACCTTGGTCGACGTGGATGACGAGTGGGTGCTTGTGGAGCGACCGTTCAAACAGGGTGATGGCACGCAGCTCGTCGCGGTACGCCTTGAGAGCATCTCCGGTATCGAGGAATAAACGCGCACGGACTTTCCGCCACTCCGGCTGCGCGGAGCATCTGGGCTATTCGGATCGGGACACCGGCTCGCCGCGGAGGGCGATAAGGGTCGTTATGAGCTGCGTGGCGAGTACGAGCACGAATCCTGCGACGGCAACGGCGACGAGGGGCGGCAGGCGCAGTGCCGCGAAGGCATCTCCCAGTGAAAGGCGAAACGTTGCAGCGAGCAACAGGTTTGATGTAAGGGAGATGACCAGCGCGGCGAAGGCAGCATCGACCGTGTGGATAAGCGCCTCAACCGCCGCCACCGCGAGACAACGGCACGGCGTTGCCCCGAGGGAGACCAGAGTCATGACGTCACGTCCGCGGCTCCGGGCAGACATGACCATGCCCGCAGCGGCTCCCACGGAGCAGATGAGTACCGGTCCGGCAAACAATGCGAACGCCATCCATGTGTCGATGGCGAATCCGCTGCCAACGGGAAGCCGGTTGGCGTACCAATATCGCTCGAGGAGTGCGAAAAGTGCGTAGTAGCCAGCAACGAGGGCGCCGGCAACCATAACGGGTGTCTCAACCGTGGTCGATGCGGTGAGGCGGTGCCGTGCGCCGCGGGCGGCAAGCAGCTGCGTGGTGCCTCGCTGGGGGAGGGCGATGCACCAGATGGTTGCGAGTGCGGGAAGGGCCATGGGTGCGGCGAGCTCCGCGAGGGCGGTTACCAGCAAGGGGAAGAGCAGCGACAGGTTGCTGAGTATCTGCGTGTCCCCGTGGGCATGCGCCGAGGATGTGGCCGAGACGAGTGCGGTTCCGCCAGCGATGAGGAACACGAGGGCCACCAGCTTCAGGGGCGAGATGCCACGTGGTCGCGGGTCATCGTCGCGCAGCGCCTCAATGGGGGAGGTCGCCGCCGCTTCCCGGGCAGCGCGGATGGCTCTGAATCTACCCCGATTCCGTTTACACCCCTACGCCGCCATCGGTCGGCGGCCCTCCCCGGGCCGGTTCGCCCGCTCGAACCCCTCGGGACTGAGGTACCCCAGCGCCGAGTGGATCCGCTTGCGGTTGTAGAAGCACTCGATGTAGTCGAATATCTCCAGGGCGGCCCGCCCGCGCGTCTCGAATGCGCGGGCGTGCACGCACTCGGCCTCGATGGGCCCCATGAGCGACTCCATGGCCGCGTTGTCCCACGGCGACGATGTCGAGCCCGTCGAGGGCACGGTCCCCGCGCCCCGCATGGCCCCGCCGAGCTGCAGCGACGCGTACTGCGAGCCGTGGTCGGAATGGTGCGCGCAGCTCTCCGGCGGGCGCCTGCGGGCCATCGCCACCTTGAGCGCGTCGTCGGCGAGCTCGGCCGTCATGCGCGCGGACATCGACCGTCCGACGATCCTGCGGGACCATATGCCCATGACCGCGGCGAGGTAGAGCCACCCCTGGTGCGTGCGGGCGTAGGTGATGTCGGCGAACCACGCCTCGTCGGGGCCGTCCGCGCTGAAGTCGCGCCTCACCAGGTTCGGTGCGGCGCTCGCCTGCGGCGCGGCCGGTTTGGCCGCGCTCCTCGGGCGCCTGGCGCCGCCCCTGGTGGTGCCGGCCCACCCGTTGTCGCGCATGATGCGCGCCACGCGCAGTAGCCCTGCCGGGTCACCTTGAGCGCCGAGCGCATCTCCGCGACCGGCCATGCGCCCTCGTTGAGCATGATGAAAGCGAACTTGGCCCCCTCCGCCCGGGCGCCTACAGCTGCCTGCCGGCGAAGAAGGCGCTCGCTTTCAAAGGTATCTCGTTCTCCCTCTTCAGCCGTTCGTTCTCGCGCCTCAGCCTGCGGAGGTCCTCCGCCATCTGGAAGGGGTTGTCCTCTGCCGGCGCTTGCGCGGCGTCGGCCCTCTTGACCCAGTCCGACAGGCTCCCCGGGTCGACGCCGAGCTCGCGGGCGGTCTCCGCGTAGGTACCGCCCCGCTCCCTGTACAACCTCGCCGCCTGCTGCTTGAACTCTGCCGAATACTTGGGCGACGGATGTCTCATCCCATGCCCCCTTTCCCCGTTTACGGCATCATGCCCAAACGGAACCCGATGTGTCAACGGAATCGGGGGAGATTCAAATTCAGATTGGCTACGCCATCCAGGGAAGCGTGCTCTTCCCGCACATGACCGTGGAGGAGAACATCGCCTACGTGCCCAACCTGCTGAACGGCCGCGATCATAAGCGCACGCGTGAAGCGGTGCACACGTGGTTGGGGATTGTGGGGCTTTCGGAGGATCTGCTGCAGCGCTACCCTGCGGAGCTCTCCGGCGGACAGCAGCAGCGTGTGGGCATTGCGCGTGCCCTTGCTGCGAGCCCCAGGATCCTCCTCATGGACGAGCCCTTCGGTGCAGTGGACGAGATTACGCGCGCCCAGCTGCAGGACGAGCTCCAACGCATCTGGCGCGAGACGGGCATCACGGTGCTGTTCGTTACGCATGACAATTCCGAGGCGCTCAAGCTCGGCACGCGAGTGCTCGTGATGAGCGAGGGTCACGTGGAGCAGTGCGCTGTGCCGGCGGAGCTCCTGGCGCGTCCGGCGACGCCTTTCGTGGAGCGTCTGGTTGAGCACGAGCGCAGGTTCTGCTACCTGCCGGAGAGCCAGCTTGCCGACTGCCCGCATAGCGGTGCCGCGCAGAATAGAAGCCTAAAATAGCGAACAACTGTTCTTAATTTGTGGTACATTAACAATAAGGTACGGGGACGAGCAAGAGCCGGCATGGAGGCCCCCAATGGTACATGCCGGCGGGTATGCCAGATACTGCTTATGGGCAAAAGAGGCTGGCTGCACTGGCTCGACCTCGGGCGGAGTAGCGCTCCCGCTTCCCGGCGCCCGTCAATGCCGGGGTTTGCAAGTTGGTAGGGTTTGACACCGACAGAGGTGCGGGAGGTTTACTGTGGCTGAATATCGTGCTGACGATCACAACCAAGAGAACAAGAAGACTGACGAGCAGGATGTAGATGAGCAGCGCATCGTGCTGTTCGAATCGGCGGACGGGGAAGTGTCGCTTCCTGTCGCGGTCGACATAGCGGAGGAGGAAGTTTGGCTTAATCGAGAGCAGTTGGCGATTCTTTTCGCTCGCGACGTGAAAACCATCGGCAAGCACGTCAACAATGCTTTGCGTGAGGAGCTTTTCGGCCAACGTGATCGAGTTGTCGCAAAAATTGCGACAACTGCAGCGGATGGAAAAAGTCTATCGGGTTGAACACTACGTCCTCGACGTCATTATCTCTGTGGGTTATCGCGTGAAGTCCCAGCGCGGCGTGGAGTTCCGTTGATGGGCGATCGATGTGCTCAAGCGCTACATCCTTCGGGGGCATGCTGAGAACGAGGGGCGACTGCACCAGCTCGGTGCCGTCGTTCGCATCATCGAACGGCTTCCCGGTGAGCTCGCATCACGTGAGATTCTCGACATCGTAGAGAGCTATACGAACGCGTAGAGCTGCTCGACGCCTACGACCGTGGCGCGGTGCCGCGTCCGAAAGGTGAGCGTTCGACCTTTGTCCTCGACTACGACGAATGCATGGCGCTCATCGCGCAGATGCGTCCGCGGTTCGCGAGCGACATCTTCGAGCGTGAGAAGGACGATTCCTTCCGCAGCAGCATCGCTGCCATCTACCAGTCGTTCGGTGGCGAGGAGCTTTATCCCTCACTCGAGGAGAAGGCAGCGAATCTGCTGTACTTCATCATCAAGAACCATTCGTTCGTTGACGGTAATAAGCGTATAGCGTGCAGCCTCTTCCTCTACTTTCTTGACCGCAACGGCGCGCTGTTCCGCGGTATCGAGAAACGGGTATCCGACAGCATGCTCGTGGCCATGGCACTCATAATCGGCGAGTCGCGTCCCGAGGAGAAGGAGACGATGGTCTCGCTTGTCATGAACTTCTTGGTGTAAGGATGCTTGTCTGCATTCGACACAGTCTCAAATGCAAGATGCTGGGCAATGCTGTCAAGCTTATTGGCGGCATTGCCCAAGGAATTTGCACGCATGAAGCTCGCCGATGAGGAACAATAGCTGGTGACACAGGCTTCTGTGCGCAAGGGGGCGGATATAATCGGCGACAAGCTCGCGGCGCTCCGACGCCGCGCCGGCATGAGCCAGCAGGAGGTGGCGTCTGCCATCGGCACGTCGCGCTAAACGATTAGCAACTGGGAACTCGGCCAGGGGTCGTTCGCCCTCGACAAGGCCGTGGAGCTCGCCCGGCTCTAGGGTGTCACTCTGGACGACTTGGTGTGCGATGAAGTGAACGTGGTGAGCTCGGGCGGCTAGAACGCTCTCAGAAAGGAGATGGTCGCATGCCTTTGGTTGCGAGCATCTTGATGTAGCTCGCCGTAGCCGTCCAATCTGTGGGCGTTCTGCTTCTTGTCAAGCACCAGAATTCTGCTCGCGCTTTCCGCCGCAGGGTCGCAGTATGATTTTGGCTCTGGTTCGCCTTTGTCAGAGACTCTTTAGGTCGAGGATTTAGTGCGAGTGAAGGAAAACGCCGCCCTCTGCTACAAAAAATCGAGTAGATTAACTTATCGGTTTGGAACAATTATGAAAAGCGAGTTGGTAAACCGACCGATTTATCTTGACTGGCTCAACCGATGGAAAGACCGTGACGTCATCAAGGTCACAACGGGCCTCCGCCGCTGCGGCAAGTCGAGTCTGCTCGAGCTGTTCCGCCGGCAGCTCTGCGAGAATGGCGTCGCGGACGGCAACATCCTGAGCATCAACTTCGAGAGCTGGGACGAGGAATACCCGCTCGATGCCCGAGAGCTCTATCGCTATATCGTCCAGCGCCTGAGCCCCGGTACGAACTATGTGTTTCTCGATGAGGTGCAGCACGTGAGGGAGTTCGAGCGGGCCGTCGATGCGCTCTACGTTCGCGAGGACGTGGACCTGTACATCACGGGCTCGAACGCCTTCTTCCTTTCCGGGGAGCTTGCCACGCTGCTTACGGGTCGCTACGTCGAGCTGCGCATGCTGCCCTTCTCGTTCGCGGAGTACCGATCTGCGCGAGGCGAGGGGGAGAATCCGGAGGATGCGTTCAACCTCTACCTCACCTATGGCGGCATGCCCTTTGCGGCGAGACTCGACGATTCGCAGTCGATTGCCGACTACCTGGGCGGCGTGTTCAACACGGTGCTCGTCGAGGATGTGGCGGCTCGGCATCCTCGCATGGACATGCGGGCGTTCAGGGGTCTCTCGGCGTTCATTGCTGACAACGTGGGAAACATCACCTCGCGCAAGCGCGTGGCCGCCGGGCTCACCCAGGCAGGAACGAGAGTGTCTCCCGCAACGGTCGGGGCATACCTCGACGCGCTCATGGAAAACTACTTGGCGTTCAAGGCGCGCCGCTACGACCTCAAGGGAAGGGAGTACCTCGAGACGCTCGAGAAGTACTACCTCGGCGACCTGGGCTTTAGGTTCTGGCTGCTCGGAAAGGAACAGAGAGACCTTGGCAGAAGACTCGAGAACGCCGTCTATCTCGAACTGCTGAGACGCTATCGCACCGTTTGCGTCGGCAGGGTAGGGACGACAGAGGTCAACTTCGTCGCCCTGGGCCAGGACGGTCCCGAGTACTTCCAGGTCTCGCAGACGGTGCTCGACGAGGCGACGCGCACCCGCGAGCTTGCTCCGCTCGAAGCGATTGCGGACAACTATCCCAAGACCGTGCTGACCCTCGACCGCGTTGGGGTTGGGAACTATCGGGGGATTCGCCATATCAATGTGATCGATTGGATGCTTGGCGTGTAGCTGCGCAACAGACCGTTTCTTGTGCGGCACCATAGGGCCGGTGACAATGGCCTTGTAGGAGAGATTCGAGCAAGGAGGGATCCCATGCCCATGAAGGACACCATTGCCGCCATTCGCAAAGAGGCGAATATCACGCAGGAAGAGATGGCGCGCAGGCTCTACGTGACGCGACAGTGTGTCAGTCGCTGGGAGACCGGAGAGACTGCCCCCGGGATTGACATGGTGAAGCTCATCTGCGTCACCTTCGGCGTGCCGCTTGAGCGCTTCTTCGACATGCCCATGAGCTACTACTGCCAGTGCTGCAGCATGCCCATCCCCGACGAGGAGATGCACGGCACCGAGGCCGACGGCTCCAAGAGCGCGGACTTTTGCAAGTACTGCTACGACCACGGCGACTTCACGGCCAAGGGCATGACGATGGATGAGTTCATCGAGGCCACGGCACCTATGGAGGCCAAGGCCCTCGGTGTCTCGCTTGACGAGGCGGTCTCCCTCATGGCCACGTTGCTGCCGCACCTCAAGCGCTGGCGGGAGGTCGCCGAGAACGAGGAGGCATACGGCAAGGAGGTCCGCGCAGCCTATGGCAACGAGGTGGCAGACTCCGCCAACAAGAAATACGTGGCTATGGGCGAGGCAGCGCACCTGCAGGCCGACGAGCTCGAGCTCGCCATCAAGGAGCAGCTGCGCCGTGCGATGGAGGCAGGCGACCCGGCTGGCCCGGAGGCGCGCAGGCTCGTGGCGATGCACGGTCACTGGCTGCGCATGTACTGGCCGGAGGGCACCTACACGCCCGAGGCCCACAAGAGCCTGGCTGACGGCTACATCATAGACGAACGGTTCCGTGCCTACTACGAGAAGGTGGCGCCGGGTGCCGCGCAGTTCCTGCGCGACGCGATCCGCGTGTGCGCGTGACGCGGCGCCTGCACGGCATCTTATGCTCGCCCTGCGCGATGCGCTGGATGCTATGACGGCCCGCTTGACTTCCCTAGCTGGGCGGTGGCGGCGCTCCAGGTGTTCGCGGGCGGCGCCTGCTACGGGGCGATGGCGACCACCTACAAGCTCGCCTACGCAGCGGGCTTCACCTCCGCGCAGGTGGTGGCGAGCCAGGTGTGGTTCGGCTTCCTGTTCTTCGCGCTCGCGGTGCTTCTCAGCCGCTTGCGCGGCGGGCGCTGGCGGCACCTCGCCGGCAGGCAGATGCTCAAGCTCATAGGGCTCGATGCCTTCCTCTTCGCGCTCGGTGCCACCGTGACCTGTTCGCTCTTCGTGACGCTCTCCGGCAAGGTAAAGGCGCCCTGCTCCAACAAGCAGCGCGGCCTCGTCGTGTGCCTGGGCGTCGGTGTCATGTCGCTTACCGTGTGCCCGGACTACCTGGTGTCGGGCGTTGTCTCCCAGGGCATCCTGCCTTTCGCCGCGGTTGCGGGTTTCTTCGGCCTCATGTGCCCGGTGCTGCTCTTCGGCTTGGGGTCGCCGCACCTGCCCGCCGGCCTCTCCACCGTCATGGCTGCGGCGGAGCTCCCCGCGGGTCTCCTCATCGCCATGGTCGTGCTCGGCGAGCCGCTCGGCGTCATCGAGTGGCTCGGGGTAGCGGTTATCCTCGCGGGCGTCTGCCTTGCGCAGGTACCGTCGCTGCGCGCGCGACCTCGATCTGGCGAGGTCTGCCTTCGAGGATTTTCTCGCCTGAGCACGTGCTCGAAGCTGTTGCCTACGAGACCGCCTCTGCCGGGGAGCGCGATTACGCGGGCGCGCTCCCCGGCGCCCCGCGCCACGCACGGCCGCAGCGGCAGAGCCCTTCGGGCTCTAGCGAGAGCCGCAACGAGTGCGCGCGGGGAGGGCCTCAGTGAGAGAGCCGCGGTAGCACGCGCTCGATGAGCTCAGAGCCCTTGCCCTGCCCGTCCGTGCGATACACAAGATAGAACGTC
>CALUFC010000019.1 GCA_944319885.1 uncultured Coriobacteriaceae bacterium | reverse complement strand
CCGCGCAGCGTCTCGGGAAGGCCCCACTCCTTGAGGAGCGCCTTGCCCTCCTCGCTGTCGAAGATCTCGCGCTCGCGGTGGATCCAGCAGCTGGAGAGCCCCACGGCGTGCGCCGCGAGCATGAGGTTCTCGAGTGCGCAGGAGCCGTCCTCCACGAAGGTGCCACGCTCGCCGTCGGCGAGCACCACCACGATGGCTGGGGCGCCGTAGTACGGATCGGTGTCCTTGCCCATGATGGCGGCGTTGAGCGCGCGCAGGCGCTCGCGGGTCTCGGGGTTCGTCACCGCCACGATCACCGGCGACTGGTGTCCGCCGCCCGTGGGCGCGTAGGTGCCCGCCTCAAGCACCGCGTCGAGCAGCTCCTGGGGAACAGGGTCCGCCTTGTAGCTGCGCACGCTCCTGCGTGTCTTGATGAGGTCAATGAGCTCATTTGTCATGCCGCGTCCTTTCTCTCGCCGGACCCGTCGATACAGAAAAGCCGCCCATCTGCCCAAGGACAGGTGAGCGGCGAAAAGATGATGGCGGCATCCGGAAAAATCCGCTTGGATTTTCTACGTGCATTATAGGGGCTTGCTTGTCTGCGTCAAGTCCAATCGGCCGCCCCTGATTCGGTAACGGAGCTGCGAGGGTCATGGATACTCTTAGTGCTCTTCACTTGGTTCGCCAAAGCCGTTGACAGCAGTATATCGCAGACGAATCTGCTTGAGCCGCCTTCATGTTGGCGGAAACCGAATTCGGTATCCGCCATAATTTGGTTGATACCGACATCGGTTTCCGCCACAATATGACGTATACCGAAACCGGCATCCGCCAGAATCGAGGTCGGGGATGTATCGCAACGCCATGACCAAGCTCCTCTCGTGGAGCGACAGCCCCAGTCGCAAGCCGCTCATTGTCAACGGTGCCCGTCAGGTGGGAAAGACGTGGCTTGTCCTTGCCTTCGGAGCCGATCGCTACGATTCTGTTGCCCATATCGTGTTTCTGGAGAACGAGGACATGAAGCGGGCTTTCGAGGGAAGCCTCGATGCGGAGCGTCTGCTCACCATCATCGGAGCGGCAACGGGGACCAATCCCCGTGACGGCAGAACGCTCGTGTTTCTCGATGAGATCCAAGAGTGCCCGCGCGCCATCACCGCCCTCAAGATGTTCTGCGAGCAGCGGCCCGATGTGCCTGTGGTCGCGGCAGGGTCCCTTCTCGGCGTGGCCCTCAGTCGGGAGCGTGGAAAAGACGGCGCTGGCACGTCGTGGCCCGTTGGGAAGGTTGACTATCTTGACCTGCACCCCCTCTCGTTTGACGAGTTTGTCCGCGAAGCCGGCAACCCGGTGCTCGCGGACGCGATTGCCCACGGTGACGCCGATCTCATCAGCGTCTTTTCGGAGCGCCTGACCGACCTTCTACGCACCTATTACTACGTAGGCGGCATGCCCGAGGCGGTGAAGCGCTACAGCGAGACCGGGGACTTTGCGGTGGCGCGGGCGGTGCAGCAGACGCTGCTCGCGGACTACGAGCATGAGTTCCCCAAGCACGTTGAAGGCGCCGCCGAAGTGGAGCGCATCCGGCAGACATGGAGGTCAGTGCCCGTTCAGCTTGCGCGGGAGAGCGACCTACGCCGGTTCAGCTACGCCTCCGTACGGGAAGGCGGTCGCGGGCGCGACTACCGGGATGCCATCGCATGGCTTGTCGATGCGGGCCTGGTCACCAAGGTCCCGCGCGTTACCAAGCCAGGTATTCCGCTCAAGGGATACGCTGATGAGACATACTTCAAGCTCTACCTGCTCGACGTTGGGCTTCTCGGTGCGGCGACGGGGCTCGAGCCTCGCGTGCTCGTGGAGGGGGATCGGCTCTTCACCGAGTACAAGGGAGCCTATGCCGAGCAGTTCGTGTGCCAGCAGCTCGTGGCAGGCGGCATGGCGCCGTACTACTGGTCAGCAGACGGCAAGCAGAAGAAGGGCGAGGTCGATTTCCTACTTGAGGTTGCGGGACGCCCCGTCCCCGTTGAGGTCAAGGCGGACGAGAACATCACCGGGGGGAGCCTTGCCGCATTCGTGCGGGATTATGGGCTCGAGAGGGCCGCGCGCTTCTCGCTGCGCGGGCTGAAGGAGCAGGACTGGCTGGTAAATGTGCCCCTCTATGCAGCCAACGCTTTCCCCGGCATCATCGACGCGGCGACCCGCTCGGCGTGAGCGAACCTGCGGGCCGCGCGCGTTTCTCGCCCGACCCCGTAGGACGAAAGCCCTGCCATGCTAGCAGTTGCCGCTCTCACCCGCGACAAAGCGTTCAACCAACGCCGCCAGGCGCCGGCCCACCTCGCGCCGCCGCTTCCAAACTCTCGGCTGATGGTAACGATCTTGTTCATGAGAGACCCCTCCTAAGCTGTCTTGCCTCTAGGCGGTGATCAGCGATGTTGCGCCGTAGTAGACCAGCAGAACTCCCACGAGGCTCACCACCACCGGAACGATGCAAGACGACACCTTCTCCAGCACGCTCTCCAGCTTTGCGATGGCCGCCGTTCCCTGCAGGCGGTTGTAGCCAAAATAGAGCAGGATAAGGGGCAACACGTACATGAAGTTGTAAACCCCGATGAGCAGCATTACCTCCGGAGGCATCTACCATCACATCCAGGTCGAGTTTGCCTACAACTCCAACCACATCGAGGGGAGTCGCCTCACCCATGAGCAGACCCGGCTCATCTTCGAGACCAACACGATTGGCGCCACGGACGCGGTGCGTGTCGACGACGTTCTCGAGACCGCCAACCACTTCCGGTGCGTGGACACAATCATCGACTCAGCAAACCGGCATCTGACCGAACGCCTCATCAAGGGCCTGCACGCCCAGCTCAAGCAGGGTACCACCGACAGCCGGAAGAGCTGGTTCGCAGTCGGCGACTATAAGCGCCTCCCCAACGAGGTGGGCGGACGCGAGACGGCGGCGCCCGAGGAGGTCGCCGGGCGCATGGCGGAGCTCATCGCAGGGTACGAGGTGCTGCCGAGCAGGACATTCGAGGACGTGGTTGCCTTCCATGCTGCGTTCGAGGCCGTTCATCCTTTCCAGGATGGGAACGGCCGTGTGGGCCGGCTCGTCATGTTCAAGGAGTGCCTGCGCAACGGCATCACCCCCTTCATCATTACGGACGAGGTAAAGCTGTTCTACTATCGCGGCCTCTCGCAGTGGAACCAGGAACGGGGCTACCTGCTCGACACGTGCCGCGCGGCGCAGGACGCTTTCGCCGAGGTGCTCCGCTACTTCCGCATCGGCGGATAGGACGCATGTGGCGCTTTACGCAGGCGGCCTTATTCGAGGGGATGTGCAAGCTCACACCTTGAGCGACTGCAGGTGAGCCTTCTGCTCCGGCGTTACACGGCGGCTCTCGCGGGCCTTCTGGAGCGCCTTGTTGTGCGTCCAGGCGTCGAGGACACAGGGCCGTCGCTCGAAGAGGGGCAGCGTCGCCGCGGGTTGCTTGATGAGGGCGAACGAGAAGTACCAGGCGCGAGCCATGTTGATGTAGTACTCGGGGCGGTCGATGGCGGCGACGAGTGCGAGATGCTCAGGCTCGAACGCGCTATCCAGAAAGAGCGTCATGAGCTGGACCACGCCGAAGCGCACCATGTACTCCGGCTCAGCGGTGATCCAACTACGAATGCGCTCGAGCACCGCCGGCAGGTCGCGCTTGAAGGCTGGCACGCGGATGAGGTCGCAGGTCGCCCAGTTGTCGACGTACGGCAGGAAGGCGTCGAGGAGCTCGAACGCCTCCGCGGGCGTCTTGGTGATGAGGCCGATGAGCTCGCCGTGCAGGTTGTTCTCGTCGTAGGTCCCGTGGGGGAGTGCGGCGAGGAAGGCGCGTGCGTCGGCGTGCCGCTCGCGCGCGAGCTGCCGGGCGTAGGCGCGCAGCGCCGGGGTGCGCACACCGAGGATGCGCGCGGGGTCGACGGTCGGTACAAGCTTTGTCTGGAAGTTGCGGTACGCGGGGTCGGCGAGCGCCTCGAGCTCGCGCCGGATGCGGCGATCGTGTCGTCCCATGGATTCCCCTTCGATATGCGTAATGGCATCGTTTCTTGTACCACACGGTAGCACGCACCATGCGCTGTTCGGCAATCTCGCCCTGTTCTTCCTCTGCTACCTATTCGTGGTCATGCTGTTCTGGGTACGATATCGTCAAGCGGATGCCAGGGGTATGAGCATCGCGCGTCCCGTTTACGGAGAGAGGTTGTCTCATGAAGCGAATCGCTATGATCGTTGGCTCTCTGCGGGAACGTTCCTTCAACCGTCAGCTCGCCCAAGCGGCGGCGAAGCTACTTGAGGGACGCGCTACGGTCGAGTTCATCGACTATCGCGACGTGCCGTTCATGAACCAGGATATCGAGTTCCCGCCGCCCGCGTCTGTGGAGCGTGTGCGCGCCGCCATCTCAGAGGCCGATGGACTGTGGGTCTTCACGCCGGAGTACAACTACAGCTACCCCGGTGTTCTCAAGAACCTGCTCGATTGGCTGAGCCGTCCCGTCGTTGCGGGCGATCGCGCCACGGCGGTGACGCGCGAGAAGAAGCTCGCACTGAGTTCAGCCGCCGGTTCGTCCGGTGGCGCCGGTGCGCGTGCCAAGCTCGCAGAGCTTGCTGCTGCCTTGCAGATGAACCTCATGAAGGAGCCGCAGGTGGGGGTGAAGCTCGACCGCACGGCATTCGAGACGGACGTGCTCGCGCTCACCGACGAGATGCGGGCCGCCCTTGCCGCCGAGGCGGACGCGTTTCTCTCCCATCTAGAGGAGTGAAACAGGGGCGGAGGCGCTGCCGCTGATAGTCGCGGCAGGATCAGCGGAACGAGGACCCTGCGGCGGCAGGGAAGGGTCACCCCTTGCTCAGGGGAAGGGCGAGGGTGACGACGGCGCCACCCTCGGGGCGGTTGGCGAGCGAGATGGTGCCGCCGTGGGCACGGGCGGCTTCAGCGGCGGTGTAGAGGCCGAGGCCAAAGTGGCGCTCGTCCCCGTGCGCGGCGCGGGAGGCATCGTCGGTGAAGAAGCGCTCGCAGCCGTGTTCGAGAGCGGCGGGCGAGAAGCCCGCGCCGTCATCGGTGACCTTGATGATCAGGCTGTTGTTGACGATCGAGCACGAGAGCCCCGTGCGACTGCGCGCGTGCTCGGCGGCATTTGAAACGAGGTTCGTAACAGCGCGTGCCAGCGCAACGCGGTCGAGCAAGGTCTCGGGTGCATTCACGACGGAGGGGTCGACAGCCGCAGCGAGCTCTCTGTTGCGTGCGCGGGCCACGGGCGCCGCTTCGGCAACAATGTGCTCGCAGAGCGCGGCGGGCTGCACGAGCGTCTTTGCGTCTTCGGCAGCCCCGCGTGAGGCCTCGATGAGCAGACGCACGTAGGTGTCGAGGCGCTCGGCGCCATCGGCGATGTCGCGTGCGGCGGCGGCAAGGTCTGTGCGTTCGCGGGCTTTTGGGGCCACCTCATCGCCTAGCTCCTCAGCAATATAGTCGGCGTTCGCGCGCAGGACAGTGAGCGGGGTCTTGAGGTCGTGGGCGAGTGAGGCAACCTGCTCGCGCTGCGCGCGTTCAGCCTGCCAGCGAGCTTCGAGCGATGCGGCGAGCGAGGAGCGCATGGTATCCATCGCATCAAGGACGTCATTCACCTCGCGCACGTTGGTGCGGCCGACCGTGAAATCGAGCTCCTCGCGTCCGATGCGTTCCGCTGCCGCCGTGAGCGGGGCCATCTTGCGGGAGATGACACGGCTCGCCCGGCGCGCCACGAGCGCGAGTGCCAGCGAACTTCCTACGGCAGCGCCGACGAGCATGAGGTTCTGCGGGTTGGGAAGCATGCCGATGAGGTCACGCGAGGCCCATTGCGGCAGGTATTCGGAGACCAGTACGCAGGCGCCGCCGTCTCCGAGCGGGAAGGCGGCATAGGTGAGACCCGATCCGCCCCCTTCGATCACCACATCTGCGGGTTCGGCGGCGCGTGCGCCGCGGGCCATCTCCATTGCATGATCAAAGCGCGCGTTGGCAAGGTCCGTCATGAGCATGTCGCCCTGTGCGTCCACGATGAGGTACTGGTACGCCGTCGGGATGTCCTGCGGCCCGCGCACGCTCTCTCGTGCCAGGTCGGTTGCAACGTCGCGCACGTGGGCCGGCCCCCAGCTCGCCTCGTAGATAAGGCCTGAATTGATGCCGGCCGAGAGTGCCATGAACGCGATGAGCCATGCGAGCGCCACCGCAAAGAACGCATAGACGAAATAGCGAGCGATGACAAAGGCGAGCGGCATGCCTCGGTGGACATCGGGTCGTGCTAGAGCTGCCATTTGTACCCCATCCCCCACACGGTTGCGATCGGGTCGGCTCCGGCTGCGGCAAGTTTCTTGCGTGCACGGCTGACCTGCATGGATATGGCGGCATCGTCCGCGCCGCTGTCCCAGCCGAGCACCGCCTCGCGAATCTGCGCGCGGCTCATGACCTGTCCGGGGTGGCGCGCCAAGAGCTCGCAGATGGCGTACTCGGTGGGGGAGAGCGCGATGGGCTCGCCCGCCGCGGCAAGCTCGCGCGCCCCGAGGTCGAGTCGCACCGTTCCAAAAGCGAGCGCATGGGTGTGCGGGCGGCGCTCGCGACGTAGGTGCGCGGTAACCTTGGCGCGCAGCTCGGCGGCACCAAAAGGTTTGCGCACATAGTCGTCGGCACCAAGACCGTATCCGGTGACGGCGTCCTCCTCGGCAACCTTGGCGGTGAGGAAGAGGATGGGCCCGTCGAAGGAGGGGCGGATCTGTCGTACGAGCTCGAAGCCATCGAGTTCAGGCATCATAACGTCGCACAGGATGAGGTCGAAGTTGGCGAGGTCCATGGTCGGCACCTGTGTGGGGTCGGTGACCTTCACGATCTCATGGCCGTCGCGCCCGAGCACCCGCGCGAGCGCGTCGAGAATCGCCCGCTCGTCGTCAATCGCCAAGATGCGTGCCATGCCGCCCCTCCTTCGCCGCTTCGTTGCTAGTCTGGCACCCAATTCTAACGAACTCATAACAGGCGACGAAAAAGGTTGGCATGTACCGAGCGGTGGGGGCGGCTCGCGTGTCTCATTACTCCAGCACGAGCCAAGAGCCCGATCGCGCACTGCCTTTGCGCTCCAGTTTCCCTTGTTTGCGCAGGTCGGCCACAATGCGTTCTGCAGACCGTTGAGAGCAGCCAAGGTGACCGGCAAGCCCAGCAATCGTATCCGTCGGATGCTCCAAGAAGTAGTCGAGTGCTTGCTGCTGGCGGTTTTCCTGCGCCGTCTCCGGTTGGGCGTAGGGTAGCAATGCATCACGAATGACCTCCAGCATGAAGCCGACAAAACGTTCGGACGAGCCGTCGGCATTGGATTGAGCGAGGGCGGTGTAATAGCCCTGCTGTCGTTCACGGATGACGTTCTCGATAGGAAGCCACGTCAGCACGGGCCTCCAGTGCGAGAGCAACAAGGTGTGCCAGAGCCTCCCCGTTCTTCCGTTGCCGTCGCTGAACGGATGGATTAATTCGAACTCATAATGGAAGACACATGAGCTGAGGAGTGGATGGAGGTCTGTTGACGCGAGCCATGTGAAGAGGTCTGTCATGACGTCGGAAACATAACTTGCCGCTGTGCCGGCATGGATGAGCTCGTCGCCATCAAAGACCCCGACGTTCTTCGTGCGAAAACATCCTGGATGGGCAACAAGGCCATCCATCATAACCCGATGCGCGTGCAGCAGATCGTCAAGACGGTATGGATCGAGGGAGCCGATAAGATCGTAAGCTCGCTTGGCGTTCTCAACTTCGCGGATTTCCCGCTCGGGGCCGAGTACGCGTTTACCGTCGATGATTGCGGTCACAGCATCGTGAGAGAGCGTGTTTCCCTCAATCATGAGCGATGAGCGTATCGTACGGATTCGTAGCTCTCGATGAAGCGTGGGGCTTGTACTGAGTTCCGACGAAGGGTGTAGCATCCCTACGAGCTCAGCTATCGTCATGCACAGATTGTCGATTTCATTCGTTCGCTCAAAGGGTGGTGTGTATGCCACGGTGCCTCCTTTTTTACCGCCATTATTTTACCGCCAATGGCGGTAATGCATGTGATGTGGTTTGGCGACGGGGAGCAAATGGGTGCGCTCTGCTGCCGAGATTCGGTTGGCAGCGCGCACGAGGCACGCATTATGCGGATGAATCAGGTGGCGTGAGGGCGTCGCGAGCCCGTTGGGGGACAGAATCTACGTCGCATGGCCGATAGCGCACGCCCGAGCTGCCGCGAGCTTCGATCTCGAGCCAGCCGGCGCCATCTGACTGTCGACCAAAGAAGATGAGTTGGAGCTCGCGTGTGACACCGTTGGCATCGGATGCCTCGACAAGATAGACGTAATTATCTCCTGCGCCGGTGGCGTCGGCGTAGGAGCTCACGTGGCTATCCGGTGTCGGTGACTTTGCCCACATGGTGACCTTGGGGTTGGGCAGTAGGCGATCGGCGGCAGAACGCAACGCCGCGCCCCAGCCGGTGTCTATGAGCGCCTTTCCGCCAAGTAAAAGCGCTGCGGCAATCAGGGCGAGTGCAATCGCGGCGCGAAAACGCTTACGCATCGGCCCTCCTATCTTCAAACCGGCGAAACCACAAGAGGAGCAGTGCGCTGGCAGCGAGGGCGAGCGTGCTGGCGGCAAGCGCGCTCATGAGCAGGGGCTCTGTCGCGCGTGCCGCGTCGATGAAGACCTCAACCCCAAGCGAGCCGAGACGCGCGGGCCACGCGAACGGCACCCAGGCAAGCGGGCTTTGCAGCGTGCCGGTGAGCTCGCCGGCCATAAGGCCATGGGCCAGGCCTCCGACCGAGAAGAACGCGAGAAGCGTGCCCGCCGCTCCGATGCCGATGGCGGCGTTGCGCCCAAAGCGGAGCGCGATGGCGATGCCGAGTGCATAGATGGGCAGGCTCCCTAGTACGATGCCCGCCCAGGCTGTTGCGAGTGGGGCGAGGCTGAAGGTCAGGCGCCCGGCAACGGCGAGTACCGCGCCATAGACGCCCAGTGCCACGGCGAGCGCGCCCGCGCCTGCCGGCGCGAGCGCGAGCCACTTCGCGGCAATCGCCCGGCTGCGCGAAGGAACGGCCGTAAGGTTGGCAAGGTGCCCGGCAGCACGTTCCTCATCTACAGCCAACCCGCAAGCGATGGCGGACATGAGCGGCATGAGGGCACCGAGGAACTGCGTGTAGGCATCCGCGCCCAACATCGGATCCCAGCTGGCGACGGAGAAGTACTCCCCGCAGGCGAGGCCGCCGGCCAAGCCGCAGGCGAGATGCACTGCCGCCAGCGGTGAGCGGGCGAAGCGGATGGCCTCGGCGTGCAAGGCGTGCGCGAGCGTCATGCGTGGGGCGGAGTTATGCGGCGCAAGTCGTGTCATACCGATCACCGCTCCTCAAAACGCGCGAACCACATTGCCCCTGCCGCGGTAAGCGCAGCAAACGCGGCCGCGCAGACCGCAAGGCCGACGAGCGTCAACATGCCGTCCGCAGCGAGCGCTCCGCCAGGAGCCGCGTCGGCAGCGAGCGGCTCGCCGCTTGGCAGCACGGGGATGAAGCTCGTGGGGATAACCATCGAGGCGGACGGCGGGAAGAGCTGTGGCAGCGGTACGACCGACCAAGCAAACCCGCCCACGAGCTGCACGACGAGCGGACAGAAGATGCCGGCGAGCATGCCGAGGCGCACCGTGAGGAAGAGCCCTGCCGGGATCATCCACGCTGCGGTGATTGTGTTGACGCCTGCGCAGCAAAGCATCGTGAGCGTGCCCGCCACCGTGATGCCCTGCGCGGAGAACACCGACCCCGCAAGGTAGATGCCAAAGACCACGAGGTTGGAGAGCGCGCAGAGCGCCAGACACCAGAGGGCCTTCGCCCACCAGGTGCGTCCGAGCGGCACGCCCAGCCCCAGCACGCCCCGCATCCGCATCCGCGCATCGGCCTGCGCGACGCATGCCGCCACGAGTGCGATCGCCACGGGCAAAAAGAGCGTGTACCAGTAGTTCCATGCGCTGAACGATTGAACACCTTGGTAGGGCATCGCGCCCAGAAGCGGCATCGGGAGCGCCATGAGGATAGCGAGACGCACCGGCGCCGCGTGGCGCGACTTCTGTACCTCGGCGCGGAAAGCGGCGGCAAGCATCGTGTTCATGCGGCATGCACCCCCATGCCAGCGCTCGCTCCGGTGCGTCCGTTGCGGCATACATCCATGAAGAGCGTCTCGAGGTCCTCGCCTGGCAGCAGCCGGTCCTCGTAGGCAAGGCGCCCCCGGTAGATGATGCCCACGGTATCCGCCATCTGCTGCACTTCGGAGAGGATGTGGCTCGAAACGAGCACCGTGGTGCCCGCCGCCGCGAAGCCGCGGATCTGATCGCGCAGCTCCTCGATGCCAATGGGGTCGAGGCCGTTGGTGGGCTCGTCGAGCACCAAGAGGCGCGGCCGAGCAAGAAGCGCGAGAGCCAGTCCCAGCCGCTGCTTCATACCCATCGAGAAGCGCCCGGTGCGCTTTTTGCCGGTACCCGTGAGGTCGACCTCCCGGAGCACCTCGTCGATGCGGCTCTCGGGGAGTCCCAAGAGCGTGGTGCGCACGCGCAGGTTCTCGCGGGCGGTGAGGTTGGGGTAGAGCGGCGCCTCCTCGATGAGGCTGCCGATGGCGTAGAGGTCTTCGCGGCACCACGGGTGCCCGGCAAAGCGAATCTCACCTGCACTCGGCCGGAGCATGCCGCAGATCATCTTGAGTGTGGTGGATTTGCCGGCGCCGTTGGGGCCCAAGAGCCCGTACACCTCGCCCTCGCGCAGGTGGAGGTTCACGTCTGCCACGGCCGTCTGTGCCTCGGCACCGCGGCCGAAGCGCTTGGTGAGTCCGCGCGTCTCGAGCATATACCTCATGAGCGTCCTTTCGTTCGGGTCTATGGGGGACGCTTTCTATGGTGCGGGCCGTTTCTAACGAAGCGCTAACGGTTGAAGGTACGGGCGACAATGGGCGCATGCGTCACGTGATGGTCTGTAGTCGCCGTCAGATTTTTCAGATTTCCCGCTCATTCGGGCGCACGCGGGCGTTATTAGGGATAGAGGGAGGTGATGAGGCATGCGCAACAAAAGGGATCCCGTTACAGGGGCGGAGCGCTTGGTAGATGAGCACTATGCGGATGTGCTGCGCTACTGCTACCGACATGCCCCGGCGGGCCTTGCCGAGGATGCCGCGCAAGAGACGTTCTTGCGCTTTGTGCGTGCGCGTGGGCGTTACCGGGAGCGGGGCCGCGTTCGCGCCTATCTCATCACCATCGCACGTAACGTTTGCACGGACATGTTTCGTGGCCGGGCGTCGGCGTGGGAGCAGCTTCCCGAGTCGCTTTCAGGCGGAGATGATCCGGCAGGGGGCGACGATGCGCGCGATCTGTCGCGAGCACTCGCCCAGCTGCCACGCGCACAGCGCGAAGCACTCGAACTCCGGTACGGAGAAGGGCTCAGCGTGGGCGAAGTGGGCGCGGCGCTCGGGATGAGCAGGTTTGCTGCCGCGAGGACCATAGCGGCAGCGCTAGGGGCATTGCGAAGCAACATGGGCGTTACGACGGAAAGCGGGCAGGGAGGCAAGCGATGAAGCTGCGGGAGAAGCGTGAACTCGAGGATACCTTGAGAGGGTACTACCGGATGGAGCCTGATGTCGGAGATGCGGGGGCGCCGAGGGCGCTCGTTGAGGCGCTTGCCGCCGAGCTGGCGCGGCCGATGCGGCCGCGCGCGGGGACGCTGCTTGCAGGGCAGGTGCGATACATCGGTGCCATCTCCTGGGCGCTTCATGTGCTGGTGGTGATGACCGTCGTGCTGCTTGCGACGAGCGGCGTGCCGGTCGCTTCAGCGGCGGGTGCTGTTGGCGCGTCGCTTGCGCTCGCGTCGCTCGCGGGCGTTACGCGTTCGCGGTCTTGCGGTATGGCGGAGCTCGAGGCGGCGTGTGCTGTGAACACTCCGGCGATTGCGTGCGCACGTGCCATCGTGCTGCTCTGTGCCGATGCCCTCGTGCTGTTCATGTTCGCCCTGATGAGCTCCAAAAGTGCGGACTTTTGGTCCGTATGCGCGCAGGCGTGCGCGCCCTATCTTGTTGCGATGGGCGCCGGCTTTTTGGCGGCGCGACGCGTTGTCGCAGCCGACGCGACTATCGCGGCGGTTGCGGCGGCGACTGCGGTCTGCGGCGCCTGCATTGTCGCGCGCGCCCTATGTCCGGCCGCCTTCGCACCTGCCGCGGCAGCCGCTTGGTGGCTTGCGGCGATAGCAGCATGTACGTTCGCGGCGGCCGAGGCGCGCGCATGGCTTCGCGCGGCTGCCGTAGCGTTTGTCGACGCACCGGTATCCGCCCGTTTGGTCCGTTAGCGATGTGTCCTCACATGTGGCTCGGGAAGGGACGCTTCCTTTTCCGCTCGGCGTTAGCGCCGCGGTGCGCGCCTGTTGTACGGAGCAGTTTCAACGTTTGAAAGGAGAGGTAGCTATGGAACTTACGCTCGATCGGCTAACCCGGGAGTTCGGTCCCAAAATAGCCGTGGATCGTGTGAGCGCGACGCTCGCGCCCGGCGTCTACGGCCTGCTCGGTGCAAACGGTGCCGGCAAAACGACGCTCATGCGGATGGTGTGCGGGGTGCTCCGCCCCACCTCCGGCGAGGTTCGCTACGACGGCGCGCCCATCGAGCGCATGGGTGATGACTACCGCGCCCTCCTTGGCTACCTGCCGCAGGACTTTGGCTATTATCCGGAGTTCACGGCGCTCGACTTCATGGAATACATGGCCGCGCTCAAGGGCATCGGCCGCCGTGACGCGCGCGACCGGTCGCTCGCGTTGCTCGAGCGCGTGGGACTTGCTGGCGAGGAGCGCCGGCGCATCCGGACGTTCTCCGGCGGCATGCGTCAGCGCCTGGGTATCGCGCAGGCCGTCCTCAACGAGCCCAAGGTTCTCGTGCTCGACGAGCCTACGGCCGGGCTCGATCCTAAGGAGCGCGTGCGCTTTCGCAACCTCATCGCTGGCTTCGCGCGCGACAAGATCGTCCTGCTCTCCACGCATATCGTCTCGGATGTGGAACACATTGCCGATGAGATTCTCATGATGCGCGCAGGGTCGGTGGTGCTCTCGGGTCTGCCGGCTGGGCTCGTCGCCGAGGCTGCGGGAAAGGTCTGGGAAGCTACGGTGCCTGCCGCGCGGGCCGAGGAGTTCGAGGCTGTGCTCACGGTGGGCAATGTCCGCCACGCGGAAGGTGGACGCATTCTTCTGCGCTATGTGGCCGACGAGCCGCAGGTGCCGGGTTCCGCGTCGGTGGAACCCACGCTCGAGGACCTGTACCTATATGTGTTCCGCGATGGGAGGCCGGGTGCCCTCGGTGCGCCCGTCGATGTTCGCGCCACCCGCGCTTCCCGCGGCGATCACTTCAAGGAGGCATAGCATGGCGAGACTCATCCTGTTCGAACTCAAGAAGATGCTTGCCCGCCGCGTGGCGCTGGCGGCCAACATCGGTGTGCTCGTGTTCCTTGTGGGCATCATGGCCCTTAACGTGGTGCAGAACAAAACAACGAATGCGCAGGGCGAGATCATCTCCGGCACGGCGGCCATCGCGCAGGTGCGCACCGATGCCGAGGAACATGCCGGGCCGATAACCGCCGAGCGTGCGGCCGCGGACATCGCCGCCTATCAGAACGCGGTCTTCGAGCGTATCAATCGCGACGCGGTTGGTGAGATGACGGGCTCGGCCGTCTACGACCTCATGTTCCAGAGTTTCTCAGACGAGGAGGTTTACGAACTCTATAACGGGTATTGGACCTGGCTGCTGAGGCCGTGGCGCATCGCGAGGGAGGAGCCCGCGCAAACCGCCGCCCGCGTGACGCCTGAGATGGCGGCAGATTGGTACGGTGCGGCGGCCAAGCTCACCCAGCAGGACCTCGACGATGGTCAGGGTGGTATCTGGGAGTACAGCCCGGCTGAGCGGGCGTTCTGGACGGAGCTGCGCGCCTCGGTGCCGACACCCATTGCGTACGGCTACTCGGGCGGCTGGGACAACGTCGTCAACTGCGCGGCGTTTCTCGTCTTTGCGATCCTGGCGGTCTGCGTGACGCTAGCGCCCACGTTCTCCTTCGAGTACAGTTCCGGCGCTGATGCCGTGGTGCTCGCCACCCGGCGCGGGCGCTCGTTGCTCGTGGTCGCCAAGGTCGTGGCAGCGTTCGCTTACGCCACAGCCTACTTCGCGCTTTGTGCGATCGTCATCGTGGGCATCTCGCTCGTCTTCTACGGGGCGGACGGCTTTGGGCTCTCCATTCAGAGCATGGCGCTCTCCTCGCCGTACCCGCTCACGGCGGGCCAGGCCGCGCTCGCAACCGTGGGGCTCATGTACGTGGCGTGCCTGGGCTTTGCGTGCCTCACGCTCGCCGTGTCCTCGCGCACCCGGTCGACGCTGGCGGTCTTTCTTGCAGATGTGGTACTCGTGCTGCTCACGGGGCTCGTCCCCTCGGCGGGCGTGGGCGTCCTCGAGCGGGTGCTCGCGCTCTTCCCGCTCAACTTCTCCAACTTCAGCGTGCTTTTCTCGGCGCTCGAGTCCTACCCGCTGGGGCCGGTGGTGCTCGACCTCATCAGCATGGTGCTGCTCGTTTACGCGGTGCTCGCGCTTGTGGCGACTCCGGTGGCAGCGGTCTCTTTTAGGCGACACCAAGTGGCGTAGCGCGTGCGGGCGGCTGAATAGGGCATCGCGCTCATCGCTGCCGCGGCAACAGCCATCGTGGCGGCATGGCTCGCGCGATCAACATGCGACTCAGCCGCCCGATGATGCCGCGGATGAAGGTTCGGGCGCTAGCGGGGTACGTCAGCGCCCGTTATGGTCGGATGCGGTGATGGGGCTATTGTTCGGATCGTGCTCTTCTGTATCGGGCGACAGCTCGCGTTTCGCGCTGATGCTCCGCGTCACGATCTCGTCCTCGTCGCGGCCGGTCACCATGCAGTAGATGATGAAGATGAGGCGCACGCCAAGGTTCAGGAACAGCAGGGCGAAGACGAAGCCCATGCCGCCCAAGGCAATTTGGCTGGCGATCGAGGCCGGTCCGACGATGAGCACGTACTGTACGGTATCGAGAATCCTGAGCGCGAACGCGATGGCGGCAAGCGCAACGATGACGCGTGCCGGCAGCCAGACGCGGCAGACGGCCTGGAGCGAGCGGATAGAACTCATGATGAGCATCGCGGTGACCAAGAGGGCCACGGCGAAGATCGCGGCGCAGCCGAGCGCGAAGCCAAGGTTGACGGGTTCGTCGTTCGCTTGCGCTCCCGCAATCCCGACGATGAAGCCAAGCACTGCTCCCAGCAGGGAGAACACCCCGAACACGATGATGTCGAGATGGCGTCTTCCATGAATGACATCGCCTGCGTACTGCATTTCGTCAGAAGTGGGTGGTCTTACGAATGCAATCATGATGATGTTCCTTCCCGTAAGCTATGCCCATGGTAGGAGGATGGCGCATGCCTCATGTAATGCGTTCGTAAGCTCACGGCCAAGACATATATGGTAGGCGCCGCTATGCGGACGAGGCTGATCGCTGAACACGTCGGAGGGGGTGCTCAGCTCGTCCCCCTCCGATGCGCCTGTGAATCCGAAGGTTCGGTTAGCCGAGCAGGACGTGCGCAAGGGCGGCTCCGCCGTAGCCGAGAAACGCGCCGACTGCCATCGCGAGAAGCGTCATGCCGATGGTGCGGACGACCTTCATCCAGGCAGGAATCATGCGCTCGCGCCGCCCGCGCTCCGTGTTGCGATCCACCGTCTCGCCCTTCCAGTAGGCGAGGATCTCGCCGTAGGTGATGAGGTCGTGCTCGCGCTTGATACGCTCCACCCATACCGCCGCGAACATGGCGACACCCCAGAGCACGAGGGCGAGTACCACCGTGGGCACGGTCTGCTCAAGCGACCAGTCCCACACGCTGAGCTGCACGGAAAGCCAAATGAGCGCCGCTACCATAAGCAATATGAAAACAGTCATCACGTAGCTCAGGCGCTTCATGGTTTGAGCGTCTCGGTCGATGGTCTCGGTCATGGTCTCCACGTCTCCTTTGATGAGCGAATCCACGGTCGCGTCGAAGATCTCGGAGAGCAGAAGCAGGCTCTGGACGTCGGGGTAGGTCTTGCCGTTCTCCCAGGAGCTGATTGTCTGGCGGCTCACGTACACGCGCGCCGCGAGGTCGTCCTGCGACATCGCGTGCGCCGCGCGCAGCTCGCGTATGCGCTGCCCGATTTCCACTCCTGCTCCTCCTTCCGATGTGATTCGTTGCGACCCTTGTCGGATATGACCATGACATGCCGTGCCGCATCGTACCATCAAATGATCCCGACAAGGGGCCCTTGTGGGGCAAAACGGTGCGTCAAGAGTTCTTTACATGCCATCTACCTGCGATAAAAATGATAGAACGAGCATGACGGCAGGTAACGCGGTTGCGGCGATTCGGGTTTTTTCGATCTGCGCAACGTGGTGGTCACAGCTCTTGCACACGTCCGTCGCGAACCTCCCAGGTGCGGGTCGTGCAGGTGGCAAGGAACGCCGCGTCGTGGCTTACGAGCAGAAGTGCTCCCGGGTAGGCCGCGAGCGCCCGTTCGAGCGCTTCAACCGAATGCAGATCGAGATGGTTTGCGGGCTCGTCCATGATGATGAGCGCGGGATGGGCGAGGATGCCGTGGGCAAGCATGAGCTTGCGCAGCTCGCCGGGGCTGGTTCGGTTGCCTTCGAGTATGCGGTCGGGGTCGGAATTGAGCTGGGCGACGGTGGAGAGCACGCGCCCGCGATTTGTCGACGTGAGCGCCCGTATACGGTCGAGGAGCTCGATGCGGTGCGCAGGGCTGATCTCTTGAGGAATGTCGAGAACAGCGGGATCGCCCGTGATGAGTTTGCGAACATGGTCGAGGAATGTCGACTTGCCGGCACCGTTGGGTCCAACGATGCCAATGTGGTCGGTGTTGCCCACATATAGCTCTGGGATAGCGAGCGCGGCTGCCCCGCAGGCTATGCTGGTCGGCGCGATGTGTACGAGCGTCTTGCGCGGGCAGGGTTCGGCATCGAGCCAAAGATCGCCGTCGTAGCGTTTGGCAACAAATGCTGAGGCGACCCGCTTGCGCGCGGCATCCATGCGGGTATCCATCTGTGCGGAGAGCCTGCCCGCTTGACCGTCTTTGCCGGTGTAGACGGCGAGGTCGATTTTCGCCTTGGCGGCTTTGTCATGCGGATCGAGGTGTCGTTTGCTGCGTCGCGCCTGGGCACGTGCGGCCTCATGGGCGCGTCGATCTTGCTCGGCAGCGAGCCGGGTGAGCTCCCCTTTGGCGGCGGCTCGCTCGCGGACGCGTTCCTCGCGTTCGTGTTCGGCCTGCGCATGCGCGGCGGTGTAGCCGCCGGGACGTACCACGAGCCCGCCGGCCTCGAACGAGATGCAACGGCTTGCCAGGGCATCGAGGAGCGCGCGGTCATGGCTCACCAGGATGCCGATTCCGTGGAAGCGCCCGAGCGCCCGCGTGAGTTCCTGCCGGGCGTCGGCATCAAGATGGTTGGTGGGCTCGTCAAGTGCGAGTACATCGGGACGAGACCACAGCGCGCAGGCAATCTGCAGCTTCTTGCGCTCGCCGAAGGAGAGCTTGTCAAATCGCCAGGGCATATCGTCTTCAAGGCGAAAGGTCTCACGCAGAACGCGCGCATCCCGCCCATAATCAAGGGCGAAGTCGGTGAGATGCTCGGGCGGTTCGTGGGCATCTTGGGGGCAGAGGGCGCATACAAGCCCGTGCGTGACGGCGCCGGTGTCGGGCTTGAGCGCTCCGGTCGCGATGCGCACCAGCGTCGACTTGCCGCAGCCGTTATCGCCCAGCAGGCCGGTCCAGCCCACGGGAAATGCAAGGGATATGTCGTGCACGATGGGCTCTGTGGCAGATGGATAGGTATAGCTCACATGGGAAAGCTGCAGCTGCATAGATCATTCTCCGTTTCGGGGTGCACACGGCATGTCGTTGTGGATTGCCGCTTGCGAGGAAAATGTCTAGCGAATGCGCATCTGCTCCAGCCCTTCCGCTCAACCGGTGGCGTCGCCACGCGCGCTGCGGGCCCCATGCCCACCCGGCGAGCACGTTCAGTATAGAAAGGTTCGCTCTGGTAGTAAAGGGGACGCGTGCTCGTGGTATCGTGAGCCGCGAGATGCACGTGGCGATACCTTGGAGGTTTGTGATATGGACGGTGTTGCGAGGCGCTTGAGGCATGCCGAGCGGGCAGACGTCCCGCTGATTCTTGCGTTTATCCGCGAGTTGGCAGATTACGAGGGCATGCTGAACGAGGTTGTTGCCGATGAGCCTACGCTGGAGGAGTGGATCTTCGATAAGCAGCGCGCAGAGGTAATCTTCGTGCTTGAAGGCGAGCGCGAGGTTGGGTTTGCGCTCTTCTTTCACAATTTCTCGACCTTCCTCGGTAGAGCGGGCATCTATTTGGAGGATCTATATGTTCGTCCAGAGTTTCGAGGGCGGGGCCATGGAAAGGCGCTGCTTCGGTATCTGGCACAGGTTGCCGTTGAGCGCGGGTGCGGGCGGTTGGAATGGTGGTGTCTTGACTGGAACAAGCCGAGCATTGAGTTCTACCTGTCGATGGGGGCGGAACCCATGGAAGACTGGACGGTCTATCGCATCGCGGGAGCCACGCTTACCGCGCTGGCACGACCAGATTCACGCTGACAGGGCATATTGTTCGCTTGTCCCGTTGAGGTGTTCCGTGCCGAGTGGTTTGCGGCACAATAGGCACTACGTCTGCCGTCGCCACGAACGAAAGGGTTGCCATGCCGGATGTCCACGTGCTCGTTGTTGAAGATGATGCGGATATCAACGAGATTGTCGCGACGCATCTGGCGCGGCATGGCTTTGCCTGCACGCAGGCGTTTTCGGGGAGCGAGGCGCGCTTGCTGCTGGGATTGGATGCCGTTCCCTTTGATGTCGTGGTCTCCGACCTCATGCTTCCCGGGCTTGCCGGCGAGGAGCTGGTTGCCCTGATACGCGAACGCGATGCAGGCGTTCCGGTCATCATCATCTCGGCGCGCACAGCAGCTTCGGATCGCATCGATTTGCTCAAGCTGGGGGCAGACGACTACCTTACCAAACCGTTCGACCTCGATGAGCTTGTTGTCCGCATCGAGGTGCAGCTGCGCCATCGCGCCCGCCATGCGCCGGGGAGCGCAGGGAACGCGGCGCCGGAGCGCGGCGCGTCGCTGCGTTTTCGCGATTGGGAGCTTGATACCGAATCCCGCACCTTTGCCGTCTCGGGCATGGCGGTCGAGCTCACGCGCATCGAATTCAATATCCTGCAGGCGCTTCTCGAGCATCCGGGGCGCGTCTTTTCCAAGCAGGAGCTCTTTGAGTGCGCATGGGGCGAGCCGTACGCGGCCGATGACAACACGGTGAACGTGCACGTCTCCAATATACGCACGAAGCTCAAGCCCTCGGGTACGGATGGATACATCAAGACTGTCTGGGGCATGGGGTTCAAGCTGCAGGAAGCATGATCGAAGCGCTGTCCGCGCGCTGCATCCATGCGTCGGGCGCGGCTTTATCCTTTCTTTAGCTTTGCCAAAGCCTTGCTCAAAGATCGGCTCCCATACTAAGAGCCATGGTAGGGGAGCGCCTCGGGCGGACTCCCGAAGACCAACGAGATGGGAGAGAGCATGAACGCGATCGAGATTCGCGGCCTCACCAAGCGCTACGGGCGCACCTGCGCCGTTGATCACTTGAACATGCGCGTAGCGCGAGGCGATATCTACGGGTTCGTGGGCAAGAACGGGGCAGGTAAGTCGACGACGATGAAGATGATCGCCGGTCTGGCGACACCGAGCGAAGGTTCGCTCGAGCTATTTGCGCCGGGTCCCTACGGTCATGGCGGCGTCGACGCCGCGCGGCGGGCCGGCAGCTTTTCGTCGGAGCCATCGCGCATCGGGGCGCTCATCGAGGAGCCGGGTGTGCTGATGGGCTTTTCTGCGACCGAGAACCTCATGCAGAAGGCGCTCGCCATGGGCATCGTGCGTCCCGGCGAGCAGGTGGCGCGGCTGCTCGAGCTCGTGGGCCTTTCGGGCGCGGGTTCGCGCAAGGTGAAGAAGTTCTCGCAGGGCATGAAGCAGCGTCTGGGACTCGCCCTTGCGCTCGTGGGCCAGCCCGATCTGCTGCTTCTCGATGAGCCGTTCAACGGCATGGATCCCGAAACGACACGCGATCTGCGCCGCGCGCTCGTGGCGCTCAACCGGGAGCGCGGAGTGACCATCGTCATCTCGAGCCATGTGCTCGATCAGCTCATGCGCGTCTGCACGCGTTTCGGCGTCATCGCCGGCGGCCGCATGGTGCGCGAATTTACCGACGAGGAGCTGCATGCCTCCTGCGGAAGCGCGGTGCGCGTGAAGACGGCCGATCCCGCCCGCACGCTGGCCATCTTGGAGGAGCGCCTGCCGGGGGCGACGTTCCGCGTGGAACCCGATCAGGCGATCGTGATCGGCGGGGGAGCACGCCATGCGGCGGCGGCCTTCGGTGGGGCGTCATCCCATCCCGCCGCATCCGGCGCGCCGTCGGTAGAAGCGGTGTCGCGCATCCTCCATGCAGCCGATCAGGTGGTGCTCGAGCTCACAACGCTCGAGCGCGATATCGAGGACTACTTCGTTGAGCTCATGGACGCCGGCGCGCCATCTAGTCTCGCGACGCCGCGCTCCGGGGGAGGTGGGCGGTAGCATGCTCGACCTCATCATGGATGCTCTCTCGGCTGCTATCGAGATTGTTTTCTCTCCCCGCAAGAAAGGCAGGTAACAACATGTTGAACCTGATACGTGCAGATTTGTATCGCATTACCCGGCCGCGGGGGCTCCGCGGCAGCTTCTGGCAGTACACTCTTGCGCTCGTTGTCGCCTACGCGTTCGTGATCGGGATGATGATCTTCGCGAAATCGCAAACGTATGCCGAGCTTTCGGGCGGCAATACGGTTGAGATCCCATCCGATTTCTCTTCCTATACCGCATACCTGGCAAGCATGATGCTGGGCATCGTATCGCTTTGCGTGAGCTTCATGTCGGCGGAGCATGCGCTGCAGGATTTTAAGAACGGCTACGTGAAGAGCGTGCTCAGCGCTCGCGCGGGCAGGTTGTCGCTATTCCTCGAGCGGGTGCTGCTCGCCGGCATCATTGCGGCGATCATGGTGGTGCTGAGCGCGGTCGTTGTCACCGCGGGTGCGTTCATCGGGGGCTATACCTATGCGCGCATCGACGCCCCGCTCGAGCTTCTTGGGTGGTTCGCGGGCTTTTGGCTCAACACTTGGGCCATGGCGGTCATCTCGCTCGTGTTCGTCTATGCAACGCGGGTGAGCCCGCTGAGCTATATCGGGGCGTTCATCTTGTACAGCGGCGTCGTGCCGATGTTTTTCCGTGGGCTTGCGCATTCAAGCGGTGGTGTGCTGAGCGTGCTTGAACCGCTCGCGCCCGTGTTTGAAACGCTTGCTGCTTGGATGCCCACTACGGCGCTGTCCAATCTCGAGGCAGGCGGGCAGCTGTTCTCGCTGGGTGTTGCCGACGTGTGGGGCCCCGCCCCGCAGGCGCTCGTGATCGCCCCCGGTATCCAGGCGCTGCTCACCGGTGTCATCTGGATCGTGATCGCCTGCGCCGTCGTGCTCGCCATCTCCCGTAAGCGCGATATCTAGCGCGCCGCGCCTGTGCGCATCGTGCCGCGCGAAAACCGACTCGCCCTAAGGTGCTCCTTCCGGCATGATGGAGGGAGCACCGCAACGGTTTGGAGCCCGCTATGAACCCAACGCTCATCTCTCTTGTTCTGCTCGTGCTCGGCATCGGCTTGGGTGCGCTCATCTCCGCCGCCGGTTACCAGATGGAGCTGCGACGTATCGAGCGCTTCATGCGCGAGCGCGATCCCGAGAGCAATGCGCGGCTGGCTGTGGGCGCCATGCCCGGCGTGACGCCGCTTGTTGAGGCGGTGAACGCTGAGCTTGATCGCAGCGCCGAGGCGCAGGTGCATGCCGTCCGGCACCAGCAGGAGTTCCAGCGCGATCTCTCTGCGCTAAGCCATGACATCCGCACGCCGCTCACGGGGGCAAAGGGGTATCTCCAGCTCGCGGGGGATGAGGGGGACGCCGCCGTGCGCGCCGGGCACCTCGACGCCGCCGCGCGGCGCATCGATGCCACGACGGAGCTGCTCGACCAGCTCTTCGCCTATACCAAGTCGACAGATCCCGATCTCTCCTTCGAGATGGTCCCCCTTGCGCTCAGGCCCTTTGTAGAGGAGGTGCTGCTCTCCCAGTATCCGGCATTCGAGGAGCGCGGGTGGGAGCCTGCCGTCACCTTCGAGGACGATGGCGTTTTCGTCGAGGCGGACCGCGACGCGCTTGCGCGCATTCTTTCGAATCTTGTGGTGAACGCGCTGCGCCATGGGACGGCCGCGCCCTCGATCGAGGAGCATCGCGCAGATGGGCGCGTGGCGCTGTGCGTGTCGAACGACGTCGCCGATGCGGACGACATCGATGTCGACCGCCTATTCGATCGCTTCTACCAGGCGGATACCGCACGCGGTTCACGTGGCAGCGGGCTGGGGCTCTCGGTTGCGGCGAACCTTGCGCGCGCCATGGGGGCGAAGCTTACCGCCGAACTCCACGACGGGCGCCTCACCATCACCCTGAGCATGCCGGCATAGGCGACGGGGTATCCTTCTGGAAAGCGCTCGCGTCGGCATGCGCCGACCTGCCTGCGTGATCCTGTTACCGATTACGAGGGGTTGCCGTCCATGCAACGTAATCAGCCGAGCTTCCGCACCATCGCAGCCATCGCCGTTGCGGCGTTTGCCGTGTACCTGGGCATCTATTACTGGCCCGCCATCGAGGGCTTCCTCGCGCTCATGTTCTCTTCGCTCGTGCCCATCCTGCTTGGGTTCGTGCTCGCCTATCCCCTCAACATCCTCATGAGCTTCTACGAGCGCCATGTGCTTCCCGGCGATGAGCGCGGAATTGTATGCCGCCTGCGTCCGGTGGTGAGCCTTGTTGCGGCGCTCGTGACGCTCGTTATCATCGTGGCGGGCGTCATCGTGCTCGTCGTGCCGCAGCTTATCGATTGCGTGCGCCTCCTGATGGACGAGCTGCCTGTTGCCCTCACCGCGCTGGGCGCGTGGCTGGAGGACGCGGGCGTGCTCACGCCGGAGACCATCGATGCGGCGACGGAGTCACTCGAGGCCTTCGATTGGAAGACGGGAGTCGGCAGCGCTGCGTCTGTCATCATGTCGGGCGTGGTCGACGTACTGGCGCGCATCGCAAGCGGCACCGCGAACTTCGTACTGGCGCTCGTGTTCGCACTGTTCGTCCTGCTGAGCAAAAAGCGCCTCGCCGAGCAGGCAAACCTCGTGATGGAGCGCTATCTTCCCGAGCGTGCGCTCGCACGCCTGCGTTACGTGCTTGGCGTCGCAGACGATTGCTTCCATCGCTTTCTGGTGGGGCAGTGCACCGAGGCAGTCATTCTGGGCGTGCTCTGCGCGCTCGGTATGGTGGTGCTGGGGTTGCCGCACCCCATGATGATCGGGGCACTCACGGCATTCATGGCGCTCATCCCCATTGTCGGGGCGTTGCTCTCGGGCGTGATCGGCGCGTTTTTGATTCTCATGGAGTCGCCCGTTCAGGCGCTCGTGTTCTTAGTGTTCATCGTGGTGTTGCAACAGCTCGAAGGCGATTTCATCTATCCCCATGTCGTGGGTTCCTCCATCCAGCTGCCCGGTATCTGGGTGCTTGCAGCGGTAACCGTTGGTGGCGGGGCGTTCGGCATTCTCGGGATGTTTGTCGGCGTGCCGCTCGCGGCGATCGCGTACCGGCTGCTGCGCAACGATGTCTATAGCAAGCAGGGGGCGGGCTCCTGCTCGTCATGACGGCTTAGGGCTTGCTTCCTTTCTGCTGTTGCGAGTGATATGTGCGCCCGCGGGCCATCGCTGGCTGCGGGGGCTGACGCCGCGCTTCTCGTTGATTTGCGTTAAGGTCTGTATAGGGGGGCTTTGTGGCGAGGCGCAGAAGGGGGCGGCATGCGGACCATCATCGAGACGCAGGGCCGCGTTCGCGCGCGCAGCAGGGCTCGGGCGCGGGCGGCGCTGGCGCGTGCGCTCCGTTCGCTTGCCGGCATGCCGGCAGAGCCCGCGGATGACGCCATCACGTTCAAGCACACCTCACGCGTGCGGCAGATGGTGCGTCGCGTGGTACCCGACCCTCTGATTGAGAACCGCCAGGTACGCTCGATGACAATCGGGCTGTTTGCGGGCGTGGTCCACGTCGCCTTCGCGATTGCGAGCATCGTCATGGCGCTTTTGGCGCGGTCGCTGTGGGCGCTTTCGGTGGGTATCGTGATCGCGGCGCTCAACGTGGGCAAGTCGTATCTCGCCTCGGGTGCGCTCATGGGCGGTGCGCTCGACGGCAGGCCGGAGGCACTCGAGTCGCTCAGACGGGCCCGCACGGCGGGCGTGGCGCTTGCGTTGCTCGTTGTGCTCATGTCGAGCACCGTGGCGCGGCTCGTGGTGGCGGGGTACGGGCGCAGCTATCCCGGTGCCTTCGTGTACATCTACGCGGGGTACGCCCTCATCCAGATCCTGCTCTCCATCGCCAATCTCGTGAGGGCTCGCCGCGAGGAGCTTGTTGCGGTGAAAGGTGTGCGCGCCTTCAACCTTGCCTCGGCGCTCATTTCGATCTTTGCGTTGCAAACGGTCCTGCTTTCCCGTATCGCATGGGATCGTCTGCCCATCATGCTCCCGCGTGAGACGGTCGAGGGCGCCGTGGGCGGCATCGTGTGCGTGAGCATGATGGCGCTCGGGGTATGGCTCGCGTCTACGGCAAGCATGCGCTTGGCAGACCGACGGGGGAGCGGGGCCGTGCGATATCGGCGGCGTTAGCAGGCGCGCTCGACTATCATCTCGAAGAACCGGCTCATAGGTTCGATGTTCTCGCTGCTGCGTGTATCGCATTGCCGATTGATTCTCGCTACAATACCGTGGGCTGAATCGCATGACAATCACAAGGGGAATCCATGGCAAGTCTCGCAGAGAACATCGCGTCGCGCCGCACGTTCGCCATCATCTCGCATCCGGATGCGGGCAAGACCACGCTTACCGAGAAGCTGCTGCTCTATACCGGCACCATTCAAAGCGCCGGTTCGGTGAAGGGCAAGGCGAGCGCCAAGCACGCGGTTTCTGACTGGATGGATATCGAGAAGCAGCGCGGCATCTCCGTGACCTCGTCGGTTTTGCAGTTCACCTATGGCGGCTGCTGCGTAAACATCCTCGATACCCCCGGCCACCAGGACTTCTCCGAGGATACTTACCGCACGCTCATGGCTGCCGACGCCGCCGTCATGGTGATCGACGGTGCCAAGGGCGTCGAGGCGCAAACGGTGAAGCTCTTTCGCGTGTGCGCTCTGCGCGGCATCCCCATCTTCACCTTCGTGAACAAGCTCGACCGCGAGATTCGCGACCCCTTCGAGCTCATGGAGGAGATCGAGAACGTGCTGGGCATCGGTACCTGCCCCATGAACTGGCCCATCGGCAGCGGCAAGAACTTCCGCGGTGTCTTCGACCGCGCGAGCCGCCGCGTGATCGCGTTCGAGGGCGATGGGCGCGCCAACGCAGCCAAGAAGGTTGCCGAGATCGAGGCCGAGCTGGGCGACGCTGCGCTCGACGAGCTCATCGGTGCCGAGAATCACCGCGCCCTCATGGATGATATCGAGCTTCTGGATGGCGCGGCCGACGAGTTCGATTTCGATGCCGTGCGCGCCGGCAAGCTCTCGCCGGTGTTCTTTGGCTCGGCGCTCACCAACTTCGGCGTGGAGCCGTTCCTGAAGGATTTCTTGCGTTTGGCGCCCGCGCCGGGCCCGCATACCGATGCGCTCACCGGCGAGGACGTGGAGTCTACCGATGAGTTCTCGGGCTTCGTGTTCAAGATTCAGGCCAACATGGACAAGAACCATCGTGACCGCATCGCCTTCGTCCGCATCTGCTCGGGCAAGTTCGAGCGCGGTATGGATGCCTGGCATATGCAGGGTGGTCGCAAGATCAAGCTCGCCACGGGTACGGCCATGATGGCAGATGACCGCGCAATTGTGGACGAGGCATATGCAGGCGATATCGTGGGCCTCTTCGATCCGGGCATCTTCTCCATCGGCGACACGGTGTGCACCGCGAAGCGCCATGTGCAGTACGCCGGCATCCCCACGTTCGCGCCCGAGCATTTTGCACGCGTGAGCCAGGTTGACACCATGAAGCGCAAGCAGTTCGTGAAGGGCATGGAGGAGCTTGCCCAAGAGGGCGCCATCCAGATCTTCCGCGAGCTGGGGGCCGGCATGGAGAGCGTCATCGTGGGCGTGGTGGGCACGCTGCAGTTCGACGTGCTCGAGCAACGCCTCAAGAGCGAGTACAAGGTCGAGGTGCGCCGGCAGCCCCTGGGCTACAGCGACATTCGCTGGATTGCCAACGAGCCGGGCGAGGTGGACGTCGAGGCGCTCAACCTCACGCGCGACACCCTGCGCGTCGAGGATATGCGCGGCGGCAAGCTGCTGCTCTTCACGAGCCCATGGAACGTGGACTGGGCGACCGAGCACAACCCCGAGCTCAAGCTCTCGGAGTTCGGCAACGTGACGTTCTAGCGCCCGAGCTGGGCATTCCTACGTTTTGGGCAACCTGCGCGGAAAAGCCGCGGCAGGCGTAGCTCAACCGAGCTCGTCGAGCGCGATGCCGCCGAGCCAGCCCCAGCGCACTTCGGCCATCACACCGTATGCCGAGAGCCAGAGCTCGCAGGGTAAGGTACGTACCTTGCCGGCGACGCAGTCCATGATCTGCTCATCGCCAACATAGAGCCCGACGTGGCCCCATGCGCGGCCACCTGAGCCGTATGGGTGCGAGGGTGTGGCGACGATCATGCCTACCAGCATGCGGCGCGTATCGGTTTCGTGACACCAGGAATGATAAAGCTCGGGCGCATTGCCTGAAATCGAGCAGATTCCCAGGCGGTCGAACGCTCGCTCAACCCATGCGGCGCAGAGGTTCTCTCCCGTGGCTGGTGTGGCATGCGCGCAGACCACGAGGTCGCGCTGCCGGCGGTTGGCGTCCATGAGCCGCTGCGGCTCGTGCCCCGCCTCCACGCTGCGCCATGCGGGCTGCTGGTAGATGGTGGTGCCCGCGCCCGTCGCATTCTGCAGCAGGTGCTGGCGACCGAGCGATGCTAAAAGGAGCGTGCGATATGTCGCTCGATCGGGCATCTCGACTCCCTGTGTGGCTGATGCGGCTTTGTTTCACGAGCCCATCATAGCCCATGCGCATGCCAGCGCCCGCGCTCGATTCATGGTTGATGCGCCGTATCCTGCGGTTCCGCTGCAGATATCTCGGCTAGAATGCAGGTAGGTACACCCTGGAGAGAAGGAGCACATCATGGATCTTCCCAACAAGCGCCCCGACGACATGGTCCGTATCACCACTCCCGCGCTCGCGCAGGCGTTCATCGACGAGCAGGTTGCCGCGTGCCGCGAGCAGATCGGCGATAAGAAGGTTCTGTTGGCCCTCTCCGGCGGCGTCGATTCCTCGGTGGTTGCAGCGCTGCTGATCAAAGCGGTGGGCAAGCAGCTTGTATGCGTGCACGTGAACCACGGCCTCATGCGCAAAGGCGAATCCGAGCAGGTTATCGATGTCTTTCAGAATCAGATGGACGCCAATCTCGTCTACGTGGACGCTACCGACCGCTTCCTTGACCTGCTTGCCGGTGTGGCGGAGCCTGAGCGCAAGCGCAAGATCATCGGCGCCGAGTTCATTCGCGTCTTCGAGGAGGAGGCCCGCAAGGTTGCCGACGATGTTGCGTTTCTGGCTCAGGGCACCATCTATCCCGACATTATCGAGTCTGACGGCGTGAAGGCTCATCACAACGTGGGCGGCTTGCCCAACGATCTGCAGTTCGAGCTCGTGGAGCCCGTGCGCCTGCTCTTTAAAGACGAAGTGCGCGTGGTTGGCCGCGCGCTGGGGCTTCCCGAGAGCATGGTTGAGCGCCAGCCGTTCCCGGGCCCGGGTCTGGGCGTGCGCTGCCTCGGCGCCATCACCCGCGATCGTCTGGAGGCGCTGCGCGAGGCCGACGCCATCCTGCGCGAGGAGTTCGCGGAGGCGGGCCTGGCCGGCAAGGTGTGGCAGTACTTCGTCGTTGTGCCCGACATGCGCGCGACCGGCGTGCGCGACGGCAAGCGCGCCTACGAGTGGCCGGCGATTATCCGCGCCGTGAACACGGTCGATGCCATGACTGCCACGGTGCCCGAGCTCGACTGGACGCTCATGAAGCGTATCACCGAGCGGATTCTTGCCGAGATGCCGGGTATCTGTCGCGTAGCGATGGATCTGACGCCCAAGCCCATCGGCACGATCGAATGGGAGTGATTCGCCCCTCAAAACGGTTCGCTACGCCTCTGAGTAAAAAGTAACAAAATAGCAGGTCAACGAAGGGTTTTGTCCAAGTCGGGCAGAACCCTTCGTCACACTGGGAAACGCTCTGTTCGGGTTTATTCGTACCGGAATTCGTACCGCCCCAGAGGGCCCTGGAGCCCCAGGGGAGGGAGAAAAGGAGCGCAAACATGACCGACTGGAAGGCACTCGACGCTCGGCTACATGACGCCGGTCGGTTTCAGGGAGGCGGGCCTGATCCTCTCGTAGATATGTCTAAAAAGATGTTGCCATATCAGCCACATCAGACAAGCCCTCCGCCCGCTGCTGGGTGGAGCCTACATCAAGGCCTTCCCCGCGCTCCAGGCGCCGCCGACCTCCTCC
>CALUFC010000018.1 GCA_944319885.1 uncultured Coriobacteriaceae bacterium | reverse complement strand
CCGCGTGCATGCGTGTTTTCTTGAGTCGTCGCTCGCGCTAGGCGGCCGTAGGCTTGGTTTTCTTGCGCGGACGCAGCTTGCGAGCGCGCCGTTTCAACTCACGGCGCAGTTTCTCCAGGCAAGTAGCGCGATTGCGATGCTGGCTTCGGCTCTCGCGCGCGCTCACGGTGATGCCGGTGGGCGCATGGACCATGCGCACGGCGGAATCGGTGGTGTTCACGCCCTGGCCGCCCGGACCCGTCGCGCGGAACACCTGCACGTCGCAATCGGCGAGCAAGCGTTCATCTGGCAGCGCCGCGTACGCGGCATACACGCTGTATGAGAGCTGTCCGGCCGTCACCTGCTGTCGAGCTCCTCGCTTCCGCTCCCGCGTCATCGCCCCCCCCCATTTCGTATACGTCCATCCTCCGCGCGCCCATCATCCACGCATCCGCAACCATCCAGTTCCTTACACCCGCTCTTTCGCACCCCGCAACCACCACAAAGCGTTCTTCTCAACCGCATCATGCCACAGACACCGTATCTCTGCCCGCGAGCGCACGATCAGACTTGCATGCGGTCACGAACAAGGGGTTATGGGTGAAACCATCGTAGAAAGTGTGGGGCACGGTCAAATGGCAAGACCTATGGGTGATTCTAAATCGTATACATCCGACTTTACGCAGAATTCTGATTTCTCAGCGTGTCGACGCAACTCATCTAGATATATTATTGGGATTCATTTCGCCTTAATCCCGTGTACAACTAGCGATAAAGCTAATTACGCGTCATTCATCCACGAAGCCAACAGAAGCGCTGCCCATATCTCTACACATATGACCACCGCGCCAAATTCCTAGAAATACCTTGTTGATAGACATGAATAAAACAGCCAGTAATGAGTGAGAAACTGCATAGGCCTTATCATAGCGTCCATATTGACGCGATGATAAGGCCTGAATCATCGTACGGGGCGAAACGGGACCCATGAATCATGTTGAACACAGCCACGGGAGCACGAGAGGCGCGCCACGTGATGTTACGCACCCACCCCCTGGCGTGCAAGAAATGCGCACGCGAGCTCGAACCACGGCGCAACGGCCGCCTGGGCATCGGCGTTGTCGGCACGCGTGTTGCTATTCGCCACCGAAAGCGCGTGACCGCCGCGATCGAAGACATGCACCTCGTGGGACACGCCGGCACGCGTCATCGCGCACGCGAGCTCGTGCACCTGAATGATGGGGCAGGTCTTATCATCTGCGGTTCCCCACACAAACGTGGGCGGCATGTCGCGCGTCACGTGGCCGGCCGGCGCAAGCGCGGCAAGGCGCTCCTCGGTGGCCTCGTCGCCGGCAATCATGGCGAGGTAATCCATCACCAAATCGCGCCCGGTCTTGCCACCGGTCTTGGGCACGCGCAAATCGATCCTCGGGTCGCGCAGTTTCTCGTCACGCTGCACGCGCAAATCGAGCAGCGGATACGCAAGCACCACGGCATCGGGTCGAATCTGCTCCGGACGCGCCCGCACCGCTGCGGCAAACGGGCCGGTCTTCCATCCCGCTGCAAGCGACGCGCAGATGAACCCGCCCGCCGAGAAGCCCGTCACGGCAACGCGCTCGGGATCGATCCGCCATGCTGCGGCGTTGGCGCGAATCATCGCGATCATGCGAGCAAGATCGGCCTCGGGATGGGGAAATGAGACATCGCCCGTGCTGCTTGTCACATAGTCAAGCACGAACACCTGGTAGCCCTGGTTGAGATAGGCCAACGCCACCGGCTCTTGCTCGTGCGCGGCAATGAGCTTGAAGCCTCCCCCGCCGCAGACAACCATCGCCGGTCGCAGCGCATCTGCTTGCGCGGGCACCGGCTCGGAAAGATAGGCCGTGAAGGTGGCAGGGTGCTCGGGCGTAGATTCTTCTCCCCACAGGGCATGGCTCTCGACGATCATAGTTGCTCCGTTTCTGCATGCGCTGAGCGCAGGTGCGATTGATCCAGCGTGCCGACGCGCGGCGGCGCGTATCCGTAGCACAGTATCGTACCGCAAACCACGCGCCGCACCACGGCGTACCATAAACATGCGATGCCATGCATCCCGAAAAGGCCGCACCGCGGCCGCATGCTGTGCCCGCATGTCATACTTGCGCGCCGCGCGGCGGCGCAAAGACCCCGCTCGCCGAGTGGCAAAAAAGACACGCAAATATCCTTGACATATGAGCATACGTTCATATAATCAGATATACCATAAGATATGAATGAATGTTCATATGTTGAAAGGACCATCATGACCAGCGAGCGCAACATCCCGCACGAGGCAGAGGAACCCTGCATGCCCGACGAGGAACTCCTCTACGACCTCGCCGATCTCTTCAAAGTCTTTAGCGACACGACGCGCATCAAGATCCTCTATGCGCTCTTCGATACGCCGCGTTCGGTGAACGCCATCGCCGAGGCTATCGGCGCCACCCAGAGCGCCGTCAGCCACCAGCTACGCATCTTGAAGCAGGCACGCCTCGTGCGCTTCGACCGCGACGGCCGCAGCCTCATCTACTCGCTCGCCGACGACCACGTGCATACCATGCTCGCGCAGGGCATGAACCATATCTGCGAATAAAGGCGGATGACAATTTGCATCAAACACATGTCAATCAAATCGGTCCCATAACAGAAAGGAACCATCATGCGTAAGTCTTTCAAGCTCAACGAAATCGATTGCGCCAACTGCGCCCTCAAACTCGAGGATGCCATCAAAAAGGTCGATGGCGTGGACGACGCGAAGGTCAACTTCATGACGCAGAAGCTCACGCTCACCGCCGCCGGCGATCGCTTTGCCAACGTTCTTGAGGATGTAGTCGCGCTCGTCGCCAAGATGGAGCCCGATTGCGAGGTCATTCGCTAAGCTTTCGCTTTCCCCTCTGTCGGACGCAGTGCACAGCCATTACCGTGCCCGACAGTCAGCCGCCCCTGGCGGCTTTTTGCCAGCTGTCATATGAATGTATGTTCATGTATACAAACTGATTGAGATATAGGAGCATCCATGAACAAAAAGCAGCGGAAATGGCGCAACCGCATCATCGTAGCTATCGCCATCTTCTTTGCCACCATGATCGTCGAGAAGACGGGTCTCATGGCGGCCGCCTTCGGGGCGAACGCCGTCTATGCCGCGTTCGTGTTCTATGTCGTCGCGTTTCTTATTGCCGGTCACGACGTTTTACTCAAGGCGTGGAACAACATCCGCCGCGGCGACCCCTTCGATGAGGCCTTCCTCATGACCGTCGCCACCATCGGCGCCTTCGCGACGATCCTCTTCCCTGAAACCGAGCCGCAGTCTGCCGAGGGCTGTGCGGTGATGCTCTTCTACCAAGTGGGCGAACTCTTCCAGAGCTATGCCGTGGGCAAGAGCCGCAGGTCCATCGCTGATATGATGGACATCGCCCCCGATTACGCCAACATCGAACAGGCGGGCGAGCTCGTAGAGGTCGATCCCGACGAGGTGGCTGTAGGCGACGTCATCGTCGTGAAGCCGGGCGAGCGCATCCCGATCGACGGCGTTGTCATCGAGGGCGTCTCCCAGCTCGATACCGCCGCGCTCACCGGCGAGAGCGTGCCGCGCCATGTGGAACCGGGCGCAGCTGTCATCTCGGGCTGCATCAACATGACGGGGCTTTTGCATGTGCGCACCACGAAGCCCTTTGGCGAATCGACCGTCTCGCGCATTCTGGAGCTCGTGGAGAACGCAAGCGAGAAGAAGGCGAAAACCGAGAACTTCATCACCCGCTTCGCCCGCGTCTACACGCCCATCGTCACCATCTCCGCCGTTGTCCTCGCCGTGGTACCGCCGCTTCTTGGCTGGGGTCCCTGGACCGACTGGCTGCTGCGCGGCCTCACCTTCCTCGTGGTCTCGTGCCCGTGCGCCCTTGTGATCTCGGTGCCGCTCTCGTTTTTCGGCGGCATCGGCGGGGCGTCGCGTGCCGGCATCCTGGTCAAGGGCTCGAACTACCTGGAGCTCCTCTCCAAGGTGGACACCGTGGTGTTCGATAAGACCGGTACCCTCACCTCCGGCACGTTCAGCGTGGTGGCCGTGCACCCGGAGGCGGGCGTCGACCCCGACTACCTCCTCTCCATGGCAGCCCACGCCGAGGCGTTCTCCGACCATCCCATCGCCATCTCCGTGCGCACCGCCTATACCGGCGAGATCGACCGGGCGTGCATCGCCGAGGCACGCGAGGAGTCTGGCCACGGCGTGTCTGCCCGCGTGAACGAGCACGTTGTTGTGGTGGGCAACGACAAGCTCATGCGCGAACGCGGCACCGCGTGGCACGACTGCGAGCTCACCGGCACCATCTTGCACGTGACCGTCGATGGCGCGTACGCGGGCCATATCGTCATCGCCGACGCCGTGAAAGACGATGCCGCCGAGACCATCCGCAGCCTCCATGCGGCAGGCGTCACGCGCTGCATCATGCTCACCGGCGACCGTGAGGACGTCGCGCGATCTGTCGCCGAGAAGATCGGGATCGATGAGTTCCATGCGCAGCTACTGCCCGAGGACAAGGTGGCCCGCGTGGAGCAGCTGCTCGCGCGCGAGGCCGATGGCGCCAAGCTCGCCTTCGCGGGCGACGGCATCAACGACGCGCCCGTGCTCATGCGCGCCGATGTGGGCATCGCCATGGGCGCGATGGGGTCGGACGCCGCCATCGAGGCGGCCGACGTGGTCCTCATGGACGACAAGCCCTCCAAGATCGCGAAGGCCATGCGCATCGCGCGCAAGACCATGGCGATCGTATGGCAGAACATCATCTTCGCCATCGGTGTCAAGGTGCTCATCCTCGTGCTCGCGGCGCTCGGCATCGCCAATATGTGGCTCGCCGTCTTTGGCGACGTGGGCGTGGCCATGATCGCGATCTTGAACGCCATGCGCTGCATGCACATCGACGAGTAACGCATGCACCGCTCCGTGCGATAATCAGGTGCGAACAGAACGGCTGCCGGGGCCCCATGCTCCGGCAGCTACCGCATCTCGGTTGGCAGGAGCATCCATGACTCACACCTATGACACCACGCGCGTCACCCTCATCGACCATCCGCTCGTGCAGCACAAGCTCACCATCCTGCGCGATGCCGCAACCGGCACCAAACAGTTCCGCGAGATCGTGCGCGAGCTGGCGCTCTTCGAGGGCTACGAGGTGACGCGCGACTTCCCGCTCGAAGACGTCGATGTCGAGACGCCGCTTGCCGTGGCGCACGGCAAGCGTATCGCAGGTCGCAAGGTGGCGGTCGTACCTATCCTGCGCGCCGGCCTCGGCATGGTCGAGGGTATGCTCGACCTCGTGCCGTCTGCCCGCGTGGGCCATATCGGCATGGAGCGCGACGAGGTCACGCACGAACCGCACGAGTACTACTGCAAGATGCCGCGCGACATCGCCGAACGCACCTGCATCGTGGTCGACCCCATGCTCGCCACCGGTGGCTCGGCCATCGACGCCGTGCGGGCGCTGCGCCGTCGCGGCGTGCGCGACCTGAGGCTCGTGTTCATCCTCGCCGCGCCCGAGGGACTCGAGGCGCTGCTCGCCGCAGATCCGGATATCCGCGTGTACGTATGCGCCATCGACGACCATCTCAACGAGCATGCCTACATCGTGCCCGGTCTGGGCGATGCAGGCGACCGTATCTTCGGCACGCTCTAGGGTGCGCGCATGACAGACGCGTCATCTTGCACCGACGGCGCCGCGCGGCGGGTCCAGCCTGCTGGCAGTGCGGCGGGCGCAAACCGCAGCACAGGCGCTGCCCGCATCGCGCTCTTCGACAACATCAAGGGCGTCCTCATCATCCTCGTGGTGGCGAGGCACTTCATGCACCCGGTGCATAACGACAACCCTGCGCTCAGCTGCGCCTTCGATCTTATCTATCTCTTCCACATGCCGCTCTTCGTGTTCGTCTCGGGGCTCTTTGCCAAGGGCGCGTATCGCGACGGACGCCTCAACGTGAACCGCATCATCTCGTTTATCGTGCTCGGTGTTGCCTACCAGGCGCTCCTGCTCGCCATCACGGGCATCCTCACACCCGCGCGCATGCTCATGTTCACCTCGGCGCCGTGGTATCTCCTTGGCATGGCGTGGTGGTATCTCGCCACGCCGATGCTCGCGCGCCTCAAGCCCTGGCGGGGCATCGCGCTCTCGTGCACGCTGGCGTTCGCGTGGGGTTGCGTCGATATACCTGACGGCCTGCTCGGTATCAGCCGCACGTTTGCCTTCCTCCCCTATTTCGCACTCGGCTACTACTGCTCCACGAGTCTCGTCGAGCGCGTTGCCGGGCGACGGGAGCTATGGCTCTGCGTTGGCGCGGCGGCCGTTCTCGCCGTGCTGCGCATCGCCAACGAGCACGCCTTCGACTGGTTCTTCCCCATGGTCTACGGCGACAACCCCTATGGCTCGGATATCCTGCTCGGGATCGCCGGCAAACTCGTCACCATGGTCATTGCACTCGTCTGCTCGCTCGCGCTGCTGCGCGTTATCCCGCGGAACGCCAGCTGGCTCACCGTACTTGGTAAGCGCACGCTTCAGGTCTATGTGCTCCACCGCCTCATTCGCGCGTGGCTCACCTTCCATACGGGCTTCTACGACCTGCCCATCGTGCTCGAGCCCGCCGCTGGATTGGGCATCATCTGCGTCATCAGCGCCGTCGTAGTGGGCCTGTGCACGCTGCGGTGCTTCGAAGCCCCCGTCAACAAGCTCATGCGCTTCAGGTGGATCCGCGTGTAGCACGCCTGTCCACAACGCAGCAGCACCCATACGCAGATGCGCCGGCTCATGGGGAGGTCCGGTGGAATATACGAGACCCCCGCACCGATGGGCTACACTCATGCAGGCATGTTTCGGCCACCCGGCCGCCACACGAAGGGAAACGCATGGACCAGCTCTTCTTCGATTTCATCAACCAGTTCGGCTACTTCGCCGTGGGCGCGCTCATCTTCATCGAGAACGTGTTCCCGCCCATCCCCAGCGAGGTCATCCTGCCGCTCTCGGGATTCTTCACCACCACGACCGACATGGTGTTGCCGCTCGTCATCATCTCCGCGACCGCGGGCTCGGTCCTTGGTGCCTACATCCTTTACGGCATCGGCTACGTGCTCTCGCGCGAGCGCCTCATGCGCTTCTTCGAGACGCGCCCCATGCGCCTGCTCGGCTTCAAGGGCTCCGATATCGCCAGCGCCGTCGATTGGTTCGATCGCAAGGGTCAGTTCACCGTGCTCATCTGCCGTTGCATTCCCGTGGTGCGCAGCCTCATCTCCATCCCCGCGGGCACCGCGCGCATGAATCCCGTCAAGTTCACGCTGTTCACGCTCGCGGGCTCCGCCGTGTGGAACACGATCCTGTGCTCGCTCGGCGCCGCCGCCGGCAGCGCATGGATGACGGTGAGCGAGCAGGCCGAATGGGTCTCTGACGTCGTGAAGTACGCCATTATCGCGCTTATCGTCATCGTGGCAATCGTCTGGATCGTGAAGCGCATCATCCCCAACCTGAAGAAGAACGCGTAACGACGACCCCGTGCCGAGCTGGGGCGCGCCCACACCCGAGAAGCGCCCCCGCACAGCCTCACGGCTTTCCCACACAGCGTTTTATGCCGAATTGACCTCTAAGAGCCATGATATGGCGCTCTTAGAGGTCAATTTGCCATACTATAGCGATTGCAAGGCGGCGACCGGAGCAGCGGACCGTCGAGACACGCCGCTGCCGGAGCGCTAGATGATGCCGAAGTGTTTGCAGGCGTTCCAGATGCCATCGTTGTCGACATCGGTCGTCACGTAGGTGGCACGCTCCTTCACCGAGTCCCAGGCGTTGCCCATCGCCACGCCCGTCCCCACGGCGTCGAACATGCTGAGGTCGTTCTCACCGTCGCCGAACGCGATGGCCTCGTCGGGCGCGATGCCGTAGCGTTCGAGCGCGGCCTGCACGCCGAACACCTTGCCACCCGCGGCCGGCGTGACATCGCAGAACACCTCGGTCCAGCGCGTCGTGGTGATCGACGTGGTGGCGTCGAGGAACACGTGCTCGTCCTCGGGATCCACGAACGCGCAGAACTGGTAGACCGGCGCATCGAGCGCGCGGCGCACGTCGTCCTGCTCGTACACAAGCCCGGCATGGGTTGCCGCCGAGACCGCGCGCGGCGTGAGCTTGCTCGCAAACGCACGCTCCTGCTGCAGCACGAGCACCTCGTACATGCCGCTCGTAACCTGATCCACAACCACACGCACGTCGTCCTCGGCGATTGGGCAGCTGCGAAACACGCCGTCGTCGTCGAAGCAAAGCTGGCCGTTGAGCGTGAGGTAGGCATCGAAGCCCGTTACGATGCAGGGCGGAAGCTGATACGTAGGTCGCCCGGACGAGATGATGGTGAGGATGCCCTGCTCGCGCATGCGCGCGATCGCCGCTTTGGTGGACTGCGGCATGAGGTGGGTCTTAAAGCTCAGAAGCGTACCGTCGATATCGAAGAATGCTGCCTTGATCACGGGTGCGTTCCCCCTGCGTCGTTCGTGGTATGTCGTGTCCAGTGCACCGCGGGGGCACCGCGCTGCCGGTCATCCATGATAGACAACGAACCACGACACGATCGCTGCAACGCCCGTCAAAACGAAAAAAGCGATATCGAACCGCAGGAGCCATTTGACAACGGTAGCAGCAGGACCGCGCCAGGTGCCATCCGCCTCGTAGCGCGTGAACATGTCATGCTTACGCAAGACGAGATAGGCGGCGACGGCGAGCAGCACCATGATGAGGGCGATAACCGCATACAGCGGCAGCGCGAAGAAGAGCGCCGCCATCACGATGCCCATCCCCATGAGGATCGGTATAAGCACGATTACGCAGCATCCGCCCATCGGCAGCTCCTTCCATCTGTTGCGAGCAGTGTAGCACGCACCGCGTGCTAGGATAGGTGCGTCCACCGTGAAAGGACCATTATGGCGATTCTTTTTGGCTGCGATGCCATCCAGCTCGAATATCCCACCAAACGCGTGCTCGACGGCGTGACGCTCGGCGTAAACGAGGGTGACCGCATCGGCATCGTGGGCAAGAACGGCGACGGCAAGTCGACGCTGCTTGCGGTGCTCGCCGGCGCGCTCGAGCCCGACGACGGTCGCGTCACGCACCGGCGCGGCCTCACCGTGGGGCTCTTGGGCCAGCGCGACGCGCTCGACGCCGCTGACACCGTCCACCATGCCGTCGTGGGCGACGCGCCCGAATACGAATGGGCCGCGAGCGCCCGCATCCGGCACATCATCGACGGCCTCATCGCCGATGTCCCCTGGGAGGGCACCGTGGGTGCGCTCTCGGGCGGCCAGCGCCGCCGCGTCGACCTCGCGCGCCTGCTCATCGGCGACTACGACGTCCTCATGCTCGACGAGCCCACCAACCATCTCGACATGCGCACCATCAATTGGCTCGCCGATCATCTCAAAGCGCGCTGGCAGACCGGCCAGGGGGCGCTCTTGGTGGTCACCCACGACCGCTGGTTTCTCGACGAGGTCTGCACCACCATGTGGGAGGTGCACGACGGGCGCGTCGACCCCTTCGAGGGTGGCTACTCCGCCTATATCCTGCAGCGCGTCGAGCGCGACCGCTTGGCCCAGGTTGCCGAGGAACGCCGTCGCAACATGGCTCGCAAGGAGCTCGCGTGGCTGTCCCGCGGCGCACAGGCGCGCAGCACGAAGCCGAAATTCCGCGTCGAGGCGGCGCGGGAGCTCATCGCCGACGTCCCTCCCCTGCGCAACGAACTCGAGCTCAAGCGCCTTGCGGTGGCGCGCCTCGGCAAACAGGTCATCGACGTGATCGATGTCGATGCGGGATACGAGCCGGGCGAGCCGGTGCTCGAGGACGTGACCTGGCTCATCGGCGCCGGCGACCGCTACGGCCTGCTTGGCGACAACGGCGCGGGCAAATCGACCCTCATCGACATCATCCAAGGCAAGCTCGCTCCGCTTGCGGGCCGGGTGAAGATTGGGCAGACGGTGCGCTTCGGCGTGCTTTCGCAGCAGCTCGATGAGCTCAAGCCGCTCGAAGGAGACACGATTCGCGAAGTGCTTGCGCGCTATAAGCGCGTCTACGTGGTCGATGGCAAGGAGACGAGCCCCGAGAAGCTCCTCGAGCGCCTGGGCTTCACCACGCAGCAACTCTGGAGCCGCATCGGCGATCTCTCGGGCGGCCAGCGCCGTCGCCTCATGCTCCTGCTCACCATCCTCGAGGAGCCCAACGTCCTCATTCTGGACGAGCCTGGCAACGACCTCGATACCGATATGCTCGCCATCGTCGAGGACCTGCTCGACAGCTGGCCGGGTACGCTCATCCTCGTCACGCACGACCGCTATCTCATGGAGCGCGTGACCGATCAGCAGTTTGCCATCATCGACGGGCACCTGCGCCACGTACCGGGCGGCGTCGACGAATACCTGCGTCTCGCCGCGCACGCCGCCGATCCGCGCACCGCTCCCCGCTCATCCACGACACCCGCCGCATCAGCGTCCAAACCCGCCACCAGCGGCCTTACGAACGCCGAACGCCAGCGTCTGCGCAAGGAGGCGGCATCGCTCGAGCGCCGCATCGAGACGCAGCGCACGCGCGCAGCGGCGCTCGAAGCCGAGATGCTCGCCATCGACCCCACCGATTATCAGGCGCTGCAAAGCCAGCAGCAGGCGATTGCCGAGGCGCACGCCGCCATTGATGACCTCGAAACAGCATGGCTTGAGGTCTCAGAGCAACTCGAAGGCAACTAGGCAGGAGCGTGCCGTGAAGCTTCCCATCAACACCCTCAGCCGCGCCGAGCGCGAGCGGCTTGCCGCAGGCACCCTGAGCGACGACGCGGTCGAGGCGCTCTTTCATGTCATCGAGCGCAACCATCGCGCCAAGGTGCGCGCGTATCGCCGCGTGAGCATCTTCGTCGTTGTGATTTCGGTGGTGCTGCTCGCGATGACGGTCTCGCTCACCGGGCCCACGCCCGCGGCGCTTGCCGCCTGCATCGCCGTTACCCTCTTGGACATCGTGGTGCTCGTCTGCGCCTGGTATCTCGGCATTGGCATCTTCCGCCACCAGTTCAACGCCGCGCTCGTCGAGGGCCATCCCGAATTCGCGAGCCGCCACCAGCTCTAGCAGCTACATACCGCGCAACGGCGCGTGCGCAAACAAACAAGCGGCGGCCCGTACGGACCGCCGCTATGAAGGGGATATCCGTTGCACGCCCCGCATGGTATGGGCGTGCAACGGGAAACCGGCGCGATGTGCCTCATCTCGCCGGTGAGCGGGTGCGCTACGAGAACATGCCCGTAAGGTAGTCGTTCAGGCGCTTGTCCTTGGGGCGCTGGAAGATCTGCTCCGTCTCGCCGTACTCCACCATATCGCCCATGTAGAAGAACGCCGTGCGGTTGGACACGCGCGACGCCTGCTCCATGTTGTGCGTCACGATGATGATCGCGCGATCTTTCGCGAGCGACAGCATGAGGTCCTCGATCGCGAGCGTGGAGATGGGGTCGAGCGCCGAGCAGGGCTCGTCGAAGAGAATCACGTCCGGCTTCATGGCGAGCGTACGCGCGATGCACAGGCGCTGCTGCTGACCGCCGGAAAGCGCGAAGGCGCTCTTGTCGAGCTTGTCCTTCACCTCGTCCCACAGCGCCGCTCCGCGCAGGCTCTCCTCGACCATCTGGTCGAGCACGGCCTTGTCGCGCACACCATGGCGCTTCGGCGCGAACGTGATGTTCTCGCGGATGGACTTATGGAAGGGGTTGGGCTGCTGGAACACCATGCCGATGGACTTGCGAAGCTCGTAGAGGTTCTCGGTCTTGGTATTGATGTTGTGGCCGTCGTAGAGAATCTCGCCGGTCACACGGCAGCCCTTGATCTCGCGGTTCATGAGGTTCAGGCTGCGCAAAAACGTCGACTTGCCGCAGCCGGACGGGCCGATGAGCGCGGTGATCTCGTCCTTGTGAAACGCAAGGCTCGTGTCATGTAGCGCGTGATGGTCACCGTAGTAAACGTTGACGTCCTTCGTCTCGAGCATGACCTCATCCGAGATCGCCACACCGGTGACGCGCGGACCGCGCTCGCTCGAGTCGACGCTTTTGAGGAACTGATCGGTTTCGGTGGTCATTCGGCGGTCATCCTCCTCGCGAGGGCCTTGCCGGCGATGCGGGAAAGCACGTTGAACAGAAGCACGCAGATCATGAGGAGCGCGGCGGTGCCCCACACGATGTGCTGGGCCTCAGGGCTACCCTCGCCATAGATCTTGTAGATGTGCACGGCGAGCGACTCGCCGGGACGGAAGATGTTCCAAGCGCACGTGGGGCTCGCAAAGTTGAGCGAAAGAAAGTTCAGGCGCGCCGGGCTCGACATACCGGAGGTGAAGAGCAGCGCCGCCGCCTCGCCGAACACGCGACCCGCAGAGAGCACCACGCCGGTCACGATGGCGGGCATGGCAGCAGGGATAAGCACGTGCAGTGTGGTCTCCCAGCGCGTGAGGCCCATGGCCAGGCACGCATCGCGCTGGCTGGACGGCACGTCCTCGAGCGCTTGCTGGATCACGCGGGTCAAGATGGGGATGTTGAACATCGTGAGCGCGATGGCACCGGAGATGAGCGAATAACCCCATCCGAAGTTCACCGAGAACATGAGGAAGCCGAACATGCCCACCACGATCGACGGCAAGCTCGAGAGCGTCTCGATCGCCGTCGAGGCGATCTTGGTGATGGGCCCTTCGGGCGCATACTCCACGAGGAACACCGCACCGCCCAGGCTGATGGGCAGCGAGATGATGAGCGTCAAAATGAGCAGATAGAACGAGTCGAACAGCTGGTAGGCGATGCCGCCCTCCGTGCCGTTGGCACGGCTCGCCTCGGTCAGGAAACCGGGCTGAAAGAGCTGGCCCACGCCTTGCGCCAGGATGTAGAGCACCATGGACACGACGATGGCCATAACGAGCGCGACGATGGCCGTGAGCACGCCCGTGGCGATGCGGTCATTGCGCATGGAGCGCTCGATGCGCGCTTCCTGCGCCGCGGTGGTCTGCGAGTTACCCACGCTGCTTCGCCCCCTTTGCGCCGATGATGTGGATGATCATGATGAAGATGAGCGACATGCCCATGAGGATGAGACCGAGCGACCAGAGCACGTCATTCTGCACCGAGCCGGTGGCGTAGACCGCCATGGAGGTGGTGAGCGTCGTGGTGATGGTCGAGGCCGACTCGAGGACCCCCGTGGGCATCACCTCGACGCCGCCGATAACCATGCGCACCGCGAGCGTCTCGCCAAATGCACGGGTCATGCCGAGGATGACCGCGGTCATGAGCGACGGCGTCGCGCTCTTGAGCACCACGTGCCAAATGGTCTGCCAACGCGTGTAACCCAGGGCGAGCGAGCCCTCGCGATACGACTGCGGCACCGCGCGTAGCGCGTCGATCGACAGCGTCGTGATCGTGGGCAGGATCATGCATGCCAGCACGATCGAACCGGGCAGGATGCCCAGGCCCAGATCGACGTTGAAGATCGCGCGCATGGCGCCCACGATCACATGGAAGCCAATGAGGCCGAACACGACCGAGGGGATGCCCGTGAGCAGCTCGACGAGCGGCTGGAACACCTTCTGGCCAAACTTGGGCTGAATCTCGACCGTGTAGATCGCCGCCCCGATAGCGATGGGGAGCGCGATCACCGTCGAGAGAATCGTGACGGCGAACGACGTCACGATGAGCGGCAGAGCGCCCGTGTACGGCAACCCGGTCGCTTCGTTGGTTACCGCGAGGTTCCACTCGGTTCCAAAGAAGAACTCCGCGATGTTGACGCCATCCTTGATGAAAGTCGAGATGCCGCGCTGCGCAACCATGAAGATGAGCGCGACAACGACAAGTGTCACGAGCGCGACGCAGGCGCCCGTGACACTCAATCCGACTTTCTCAAGGTTGCGTTTTGGCATCTGCTTTGCCATAGCGCACCTTTCGAAACAGTTCTACGTACAGGGGCGTAAAATCAGCTCTCTGCCGAAATTACTTCTCGGTGACGTTGCCCTCGGCATCCTTGACGACGGTCATAGTGGACACGGGGATGAAGCCCTGCTCCTCAACGAGGGAGCCCTGGACGTCATCGGAGAGCATGTACTCGAGGAACGCCTTGGTGGCCTCGTCGGCGTCCTCCTTGCAGTACATGTGCTCGGTCGCCCAGATGGGGAAGGAGTTATCGGCAACGTTCTCGGAGGTCGGCTCGACGCCGTTGACCTTGATGGCCTTGAACTTGCTCTCGTCGAAGTGCGAGAAGTCGAGGTAGGAGATGGCGTTGTCGGTGGAGCCCATCTGGGTCTGGACATCGCCGGACTTGTCGAGCTCAGCGGAGCCCTTGAACGCGTTCTCCTCGACGCCGGCGCCGAAGACAGCTGCCTCGAAGGTAGCGCGGGTGCCGGAGCCGGACTTGCGGTTCATGACGTAGATCTCGGCGTCCTCGCCGCCCACCTCGCTCCAGTTGGTGATCTCACCGGAGAAGATGCCGGCGAGCTGCTCGAGGGTGAGGTCATCGACGGTAACGTTGAGCGAGACCACGGGGCCCATGCCCACAACAGCGACCTCATGGTCAACGAGGTCGGCGCACTGATCGGCCTCGAGCTTGGTCTCGGCGAAGACGTCGGAGTTACCAATGGTCACGGTGCCGTCGGCCACGGCGGTAAGGCCGGTGCCCGAGCCGTTGCCGGAGCCGGTGATGGAGACATCGGGGTTCTCGCTCATGAACTGCTCGGCAGCAGCCTCGACGAGGGCCTGGAAGGAAGAGGCTCCGTCATAGGTCACGGTACCGGTGAGCGTGGAGCCAGCAGCAGCCGAGCCGGCGGCAGCGCCGTCGCCGCCGCATCCTGCAAGACCGAGACCGGCGAAGGCCGCGAGGCCACCGGCAAGACCGAGGAACTGACGACGAGAGCAAGCGTAGTCGAACATGGTTCTCCTTTCGCGAACATGTTATTCGCAACATCGGTGCGAGCGCCACACAGGACGTCCGCGGTTCGATTACGTACTCTATCGTGCGTCTACCGGCCGTTTTTGCTCGTTCACCTCTTATTACGATGCTCTTATCAAGCATTACGCAGCAATAGCATGCATCTTACCGGCAGCTTACAATGCCTGCCGCGCTGTAAAGCTACAAGATGGGGCCTGCCACCCGCAAGCAGCAAGCCCCATCGCATTGGCCCAAGTTGTTGCGCGCGCCGTTAGAGATCGAGCTCCATGATGCGCAGGATTGCCAGGATGTAGATCTTGAGCGCTTGACGCAGCTGCGCCTCGCTCGCACCTTCGTCGGCGCCGTGCATCGGCCCAACCCATTCGGGCATCTCAAGCGCAGCGTCTTCCGGTCCAAACGAGACCGCGCAGGCAAAGTTGCGCGCATAGGTGCCGCCGCCCATCGAGAAGGGCTTGGCCTCGTTGCCCGTAACGTGCGCATACACATCCAGCAGCGCCTGCACCGCCGGATGCGACGCATCCACCGAGAACGGGACCTTGGTGCTGTCAACCTCAAGCGTGGCGCCATAGGCAGCAGCAAGCGCGCCCAGCGTACTGGCCATCTCGTCCGAGGTGATACTGCTGGGATAGCGCGAATCGACCGACTGGCGGATGCGGCCGTCTGCAACCTCGATCACGCTCGCGATAATGGTAAGCGGACCGAACGCCTCGTTGGAACTTGCAACGCCCATCGCTTCGCCGGCGGTATCGGCATGAACGCGCTCGAGCAGCGCGACGAAGCGCTCCTCCTCGGGCGCGAGCACGCCCTCAAGCTGACGGAGATATCCCACAATGAGCCCCACCGCGTTGATGGATCCTGCAGGCAGCGACGCATGCCCGCCAATGCCGTGCGCCGTAATGCGAGCACGCCCCGGAGCGACCGCCTCGATGGTGAGGCGGTCGGCGTGCGCGGCAGGTGCCGGCAGATCGGCCGCATCAACGGCGAGCTCGCAGATCGACTCGCCCGGGATGGCATTCGTGACCTCGGCACCGCTCCATGCAAGAATACGTCCGTTCTCGATCGGCGCGCTCACGAACGTCGCGCCGAAGAGCCCCTTCTCGGCATTGCATACCGGGAACTCCGCATCGGGCGTGAACAGGAACGCCGGCTGCTCATGATGCTCGAGATAGTGGTGGACATCGGACATGCCCACCTCCTCGTCGCAGCCCAACAGCGCACGGAAAGTGTAGCGCGGGACGATGCCCTCGTGCATGAGGAAGGCGCCCGCGTAGAGTGAGAGCACGGCGGGGCCCTTGTCGTCGATCACACCGCGCCCAAGCAGCCAGCCATCGCGTTCGCGCACCGTGAAGGGATCGCCGGTCCAGCCGGGACCTGCGGGGACCACATCGATGTGCGCGATAGTCGCTACCTGCCGTGTGTCGGTGCCGGGAATATCGGCCCATCCCAAGTATCCGTCGTCATCGCCGGTGCGATACCCCAGGCGCGCGGCAATGGAAATGCCGCAATCGAGTGCGGCGCGAACATCGGCACCGAAGGGAGCGCCGGGTTCCGCCTTTGATTCATCGGCGACCGATGGATATGCGACGAGCGCCTTGATATCCCCGATGACCTGAGGCCACACCTCATCGATATACGCATCGATCCGTTGCTCAAGATCTACCGCCATTGTCGTCCTCCCTGGTATCGCTTCCCGGTATATACAAAGTACGCGTCGCATACGCCGGCATCATGCCGACCTAAAGACGCTCATCCACCTGAAATCGGTGTCCATACCTGCTTCAAGCATGATAGCGCAACCTGCCCGCATGCCCCACATGTCCCACATGCCCCATGACGAAGTGAATACGATCGGCGTCATCCGAGCGCTGCAGTTTTTTCAACTATTCAATGGTTTAAAGCTATTGAGCACCATAGACAAATAGCTGTGATTCTCTTTACGCAGCTCACAGGCTTTTCAACAACAAGAAAAAGGCGATCTACTTCGATGGTCGCCCCTAAAACCTTGAATAGCTGCAAAAACACACATTGATCGTCACGACGAGGGCTCACAACGCAAGCAGCCCCACAAAACAAAGCGCCGCGTAGCCGGTCGCGGCGTCAGCATCCCTCCAGCAGCATGGCGCGCAGCTCCTCCACTGTATGCGCCACTGCAACAGCGCCCGCTTCCATGAGCTCGCCCTCCGTCGAGGTCTCACCATAGGTCACTCCAATACAGGGAATGCCCAGTGCCGCCGCGCCCTCGACGTCGAAATGGCTATCCCCCACCATGAGCGCGCGCGTCGCATCGCCGCCAAGCACAGCAAGCGCGTCGCGCACGGCATCTGCCTTCGTCATGCGCGCGGGCGGATTCAGGCCGTATACTGCTTCGAACTGCGTGAAGGCCAGCTCCTCCATCATGGTCTTGGCGCGCGCCTCGAGCCGCGATGTCGCAACCGCAAGCCGTCTGCCACGCGCGGCCAGTTCGTCGAGCATAATATGGAGCCCCTCGAAGGCGGGATAATCTGCCGCCGTGCACTCGTCAAAGGCGGCGCGGTACTCTGCGGTAACCTGCTTGGCTTCAGCCTCTGAGAAACCGTATATATCGCGAAAAGCGGTCACGAGGGGCGGTCCCACGAACCTCGAGAGGTCGCCCATCTCCTCCCGTGTAAACCCGCGCGCCGCCAGCACGCGCTGCAGGGTGCGCATCACGCAGCCCGTGGTGTTTGCGAGCGTACCATCGAAATCGAAGAGCACGACATCACGGTGAGGGAGAAGCGCCCCGGCGGCATCGCGCGCGGTGTCGAGACCGCAAGGAAACGCGCTCGCAAAGGCATCTTGAGACATAGTCGAGTTGTAAGTCATCATGGAACCCAAACGTAAACTCCGCCGTATCGATCGTCGAAACCTACAGCTACATTACGCAAAAAGCGACCCCGGCATGCACCGGAGTCGCTTCTCATACGCTCATAGCGCACAAGCCGTAGCAGCAGATGCTACTCGGCGTCCTCGGCCTTCTCCTCGGGCTTGTCGAGCGGGGTAACCTCGATCTCGACACCCAGGGTCTCGGCAGCAGACTTCATCGAGAGGCTGATGCGACGACGGTCGAGGTCGATCTCCATGACCTTGACCTGCACCTTGGCGCCAACATGGGTGACCTGGCTGGGCTGGTCGACGTGCTTGTTGGCCATCTCGGAGATGTGCACGAGGCCCTCGATGCCGTCGCCAAGATCGACAAACGCGCCGAACGGGACGAGCTTCGTGACGGTGCCCTCGACGATAGCGCCCACGGGGTACTTCTTAACGAGCGAACGCCACGGATCCTCGGTGGTCTGCTTGAGACCCAGGGAGATGCGCTCGCGGTTGAGATCGACGTCGAGCACCTCGACCTCGATCTCCTGGCCGACCTTGACAACCTCGGAAGGATGGTTGACATGGTTCCAGGAGAGCTCGGAGATGTGCACGAGGCCGTCGATACCGCCGAGGTCGACGAACGCGCCGAAGTCGACGATGGAGGAAACGGTGCCCTTGAGACGCATGCCGGGCTTGAGCTTGGAGAGGATCTCGGTGCGCTCGGCCTTGCGGGACTCCTCGAGCACCACGCGGCGGGAGAGCACGACGTTGTTGCGGTTGCGATCCATCTCGATGACGCGAGCCTCGATGCGGGTGCCGAGATAGGAGCTGAGGTCCTTCACGCGGCGCAGGTCGACGAGGGAGGCAGGCAGGAAGCCGCGCAGGCCGATGTCGAGAATGAGACCGCCCTTGACGACCTCGATGACCTCGCCCTCGACGTTCTCGCCAGACTGGAACTTCTCCTCGATGCGGTTCCAGGCGCGCTCGTACTCAGCACGCTTCTTGGAGAGGACCAGACGACCGTCCTTGTCCTCCTTCTGGAGCACGAGCGCCTCGATGGGATCGCCCAGCGAAACGATATCAGCAGGATTGGCATCCTTGCGGATGGAAAGCTCACGAACCGGGATGACGCCCTCAGACTTGAAGCCGATGTCGACGAGGACCTCGTCCTTCTCGATCTTGACAACGGTACCGTTGACCAGATCCCCCTCATCAAAGTCGGTAATCGTACCGTCGATGAGGTTGTTCATCTCCTCCTCGTTCACATCGTCGAGAGAAAAGATGGACGCGTTTTGAATCTCACTCAAAGGTGGACCCCTTTCGATGTACGGGGCCCCGATCGCTTGACCTCAAGATACGCACGGAAAACCGCGCGAACCGTCTGGAACACTCGGGGGCCGACAGATACGAACGCGAACCAGATAGGTTCACGACCTAATAGGTTACGTTGATTCGCCCTCGTTTTCAAGGCAGAGTTGTGTTTTTTCAAGCACGTTTCCGGAATCCGCCCCCTTCATCGATAAGCGGTCGTGCGCAGGCGGCAAGCGGGCGGGCGGGTGACATAAGCGTAAGGTGCACAGGCGGCGCGGCCGTGTGAAAATGGGTACAACAGGATGAGCCGAACGCACCCGAGCCAGAAAGGAGGCGCCGCATGCTCAAAGCCGTGCTCTTCGACATGGACGACACCCTTGTCGATATCAACCTCAGCGCGTTTATCGCCGTTTGGGCCAAGGACATGGCAGGGCTTCTGGCCGATGTGGCGCGGAAAAACCCGCTGGCTATGTTCGCCACGTTCACCGGGGCGCTGCTCGATCTCAACAACAACGCACGCGCGGACGAAGACACCGGCACCAACCGCGCGTTCTTCAACGAATTCATCGAGCGCCGCTGCGGCGTGCCGCTCGACGACCCCGTGATTGCCGAGGTGTTTCGCTATTACGAGCGCGAGGTGCTCCCCCGCCGCAACGATGGCATCATCGCCGCACGGCCCATGAAGGGCGCGCGGGAGGCGCTTGAGGAGGTCACATCACGCGGCCTGCGCTGCGCGCTGCTTACCAACCCGTGCTTCAGCCCCGAGTGCATCGGGTGCCGCATGGCATGGGGCGACATCGCCGACGCGCCGTTCGAGCTCATCACCACACTTGACACCTCGACGCGCTGCAAGCCCTCGCCCACCTATTATCTGGAAGCGATCGAGAAACTCGGGCTCGATTCTTCCGAGGTACTCATGGTGGGCAATGACCCCAAACGCGATTTCCCCACGCCCGATTGCGGCATCCAGACCGCGTTCATTGGCACCAAGCAGCCGGTGCGCGCCACGTGGTCGGGGTCCATGGCGACGTTCGCGCAGAGCTTCGACGAGATCGAAGAGCGTTTCGCGGAGCGGCAGGAGCGCGATCTGCTCGAGCTGGTGCAAGACGTCAACCGGTGACGAGCGGGAAACGATCCCGTTTTGCTACGGCCCCACTCGGCACGCGCAGGCCCGCCCCCGTCGCCGGCTCCCACCGCTAGCAGTCCACCTCGGTCTTGCCGATCATGATGTTCAAGATCTCCTCGTCGGTGGGCTTCATGCCAACGCGGCCCACATAGCCCATGCTCGCGATGGTCTCCTCGACGGTGCGCTGCACCAAGCCCTCGCCCGCGCGAAAACCGCGTCCGGCCATGGCCATGTCGTGGCCCAGAATCGCTGCGTCGACAGCGGCGGAGATCTTGGCGGCGCAGCTCGACTTGGCGCCGTCGCACACGATGCCGCCCACGTTGCCGAGCGTGTTGACGATGGTCTCCCCCACCTGCTCAGGGCTCCCGCCCGCCATCCAGGTGATCGCCGCGCCTGCGCCGCACGCCGCGCACACCACACCGCAGAACGCCGAAAGCGCACCGATGTAGCTCTTCACGTGCACCGCCACCAGGTCGGAGAGCGCGAGCGCCCGTAGCAGCCCCTCGTGGGGAATGCACAGCTTGCGGGCGTACTCCACCACCGGCATGCACGCCGTGATGCCTTGGTTGCCCGAACCGCACACGATCACCACGGGCATCGAGCAGCCGTTCATGCGCGCATCGCTGCCGGCAGCCGCCCGGGCGCGGGCGCGGCAGGCCACATCGTCGTACCTGCTGGCAAGCAGGGTCTTACCCACCTGGGCGCCCCAGGGATTGGTGAGTCCCTCGTCCGAGATGGCGCTGTTGAGCTCGATCTGGCGCTCGAGCGCCGCGCGCGCGGCATCGATCGAACCCGAGCGGGCGAAATCCATGATGGCGTCGAGCGTGAGCTCCCGCAGCGCATCGCCGCGCCCGGCATCCGCCTCGTCCTCGGCATCCATGCAGCCCCGCGCCGCCGAGAGCGACCCCGAGCGCGCGACCCCGTCGAGCGCGCAGAGCACCACGTTCGTATGATGATCGACTACGACCACCTCGGCCTCATGGCCCGCCGCCTGCGCGCACACCTTGATATAGAGGTTGGGCACGTTGTGCGCAAGCGCCACCGAGCAGTAGCCGTCCTGCGCCAGCAGCTCGCGCGTACGGTCGATATCGGCATCGCTCACATGCTCCAGCACCTCGAGCGCACTCGATGCATCGCCGCCCACCGCGCCGAGCACCGTCGCCGCCTCGATACCGGCCATGCCGTCCGAGTTGGGCACCGTGACGCTTTTCACGTTCTTGATGATGTTGCCCGAGCACGTCGCTTCGATATGCTCAGGCTCGCACCCCAGCGTCTCGCGCGCAAGCGCGGCGGCAAATGCCACGGCGATGGGTTCGGTGCATCCCAGGGCGCATACGAGCTCCTCGTTCAAGATGGAGCAGAACAACTCGTCGCGTTCGGTACGCTCCATGCCCTTACGCCCCCTGTCCCATGGCGACCACCGCCGAGAGGGTCGCAAGCTGCCGCTCGCTGTTCTGCAGCCTCTGCTCGACCAGCTCAAGCTGCTCCGCCACGCGCTCGGGCGCGGTGCCTCCCTGCGTGGTGCGCGCCGCCACCACGCCGTCGATGTCGAGCGCCGCGGTGATATCGGGCTCGAAGAGCTCGCTCGCCGCCTGAAACGCCTCGAGGGGCAGCTCCGCGATATCCACGCCGGCTTTCTCGGCCTCGAGCACCAAGTGGCCCACCACCGCGTGGGCCTCGCGGAACGGCATGCCGCGCTTTGCCAGGTAGTCGGCGACATCGGTGGCGGCAAGGTGACCGCGGTGCATGACCTCGCGCATACGGGGCGCGTTCACCGTCCAGGTGCCCACCATGCCAGTCATGACACCCAGGCTCGCGAGCAGCGTATGCGCCGCGTCGAGCGCGCCCTCCTTGTCCTCCTGCATATCCTTGTTATAGGCAAGCGGCAGCCCCTTCAGCGTCGTGAGCAGCTGCACCAGATCGCCCACCACGCGTCCGGTCTTGCCGCGGATGAGCTCGGCAAAATCGGGGTTCTTCTTCTGCGGCATGATCGAGGAGCCGGTCGAGAACGCATCGGAGAGCGTGATGAACCCGAACTCCTGGCTCGACCACAGCACGATCTCCTCGGCAAGGCGCGAAAGATGCACGGCCATCACCGCGCAGGCGTACTCCAGGTCGAGCAGGAAATCGCGGTCGGACACGGCGTCCAGGGAGTTCTCGATCACGCGCGAGAAGCCCAAGGTGCGCGCCGTCATCTGGCGGTCGAGCGGGTAGCTCGTGCCGACGAGCGCCGCCGCGCCGAGCGGATTGGCGTCCGCGGCATCGAAGGCGCCGTGTACGCGGTCGAAATCGCGCGCGAACATCCACGCGTAGGCAAGCAGGTGGTGCGCAAAGAGCACCGGCTGCGCATGCTGCAGATGCGTCATGCCCGGCAGCACCGTGTCGCCCGCCTCACGCGCGGCCTCCACGATCGTACGGCGCAGGCGCAGATTGGCCTCCATGAGGTCGCGCGCGAGCGCCTTCGCGGCAAGGCGCGTATCGGTTGCCACCTGGTCGTTGCGCGAGCGGCCGGTGTGCAGGCGCGCCCCCGCCTCGCCGATGCGCCGCGTGAGCTCGCCCTCAATCGCCATGTGGATGTCTTCGTCGTTGATATTGAAGACGAAGCGGCCTGCATCGATATCGGCCTCGATACCCTCGAGACCGGCGCGGATCGCTTGCTCGTCGTCGGCCGAGATGATGCCCTGCGCGGCGAGCATGGCGGCATGCGCCTTGGAGCCGGCGATATCCTGCTTGTAGAGCGTTCTATCAACCGGCAGCGATGCCCCGAACTCCTGCGTCGCCTCGGCGACGTTCTCCTCGAACCTGCCACCCCAAAGCGCCATGGCAAACCTCCTCGATAACGCGGAAACACCGCGGAATGAACCGTTCTGGAACATGCGGGTGCCGAGCAGACGCCGCGCATACGAACCGCAGCGCTCGCACCCTCGCACAACGATACCATGCCGCTCGTCTGCCGCACACGGCAACGGGGACAGGCACGCAAAACGCGGCCCGCAGGTCAGGCACCCGCGGGCCGCGTCGCTGTGCAAACTATGCCGCACCCAGCACTAGACCTCCATGAGGCCCGAGCCCGGGCCCTGCATGCGCGACCACGTGCGGTGCTGCAGGCTGTGCAGCTCGATGAAGCCCGGCGCCGCCTCGTGCGGGAACGTGTCGCCCTCGTCGTAGGTGGCGAGGTTCTTGTCGTAGAGGCTGTAGGGGCTGCGCACGCCGTCCACGAACAGACCGCCGCGGCAGAGGTTGATGCGCACCTCGCCGGTCACGAACTTCTGCGTGTAGGCGTTGTACGCGTCGAGCGCATAGCGATTCTGGCTGAACCACAGGCCGCGGTACACCGCGCTCGCCCACTCGACGTCGAGCTTCGCCTTCTCCTTGAGCGTCTCATAATCCAGGCAGAGCGTCTCGAGGTTGTGATGCGCCTCGATGAGCAGCAGCGCGCCAGGGCACTCATAGCACTCGCGGCTCTTGATACCCACTACGCGGTCCTCGATCATATCGAGGCGGCCGTAGCCGTTGCGGCCGGCGATCTCGTTCGCCTTGATGATGAGGTCGAGCAGCTCCATCTGCTCGCCGTTGATGGAGGTGGGGATGCCCCCCTCGAAACCGATGACCACGGTCTCGGGCTCGGCCGGGCAGTCTTTGGGATCGGCAGTCATCGTCCAGATGTCCGCTGGCGGGGTGTTCCAGGTATCCTCGAGCACGCCGCACTCGATCGCGCGGCCCCACAGGTTGTCGTCGATGGAGTAGGGCTTCTTCTTGGTGGTGGGCACCGGCACGTCGTGCGCCGCGGCCCACTCCATCTCGGACTCGCGCGTCGTGAGATCCCACACGCGCACGGGCGCGATGATCTCGAGATCGGGGTCGAGCGAGCGAATCGACGTCTCGAAACGCACCTGATCGTTGCCCTTGCCGGTGCAGCCGTGCGCCACGTACTTGGCGCCGTACTTGTGCGCGATATCCACCAGGTGCTTGGAGATGAGCGGGCGCGAGAGCGCCGAGAGCAGCGGATAGACGCCCTCGTACTTACCGTTGGCCCAAATCGCCTTGGAAAGGAAGTCCCGCGCGTACTCGGCACGCATGTCAACGGCCTCCGACGCGATCGCGCCCATGTCGAGCGCCTTCTGACGGATCCACTCGAGGTCCTTCTCGTCCTGGCCCACGTTGCCGCAGATGGCGATGACGTCGAGGTTGCGCTCGACCTGCAGCCACTTAATGCATACCGAGGTATCAAGACCGCCGGAGTATGCGAGTACTACCTTTTCCCTGCTCATGGATGATCCTTTCATCATGGTTGATCTACAGCGATGGCGAGCGCCCTGCGGCGCCGCAACCGATGCCCGCATCGCGCGCGAAGCATCGGGTACGCCTGCGCCGCGATGGCGCGCACGCAGACGCGAGACAACATGCCCGCAGCTACACCCCACCGGACAGCGTTCCGGTGCCGGGGAAGCGGGCTATCGTCGTCGGGGAAGCGCGCAGATGCGCGGTGCGGCATCCGAGCAGCGCGGGAGCATGGCGGCAGCGAGCGCAGCGCTCGTCTGTGCAGCTTGATCGGTACCCACCGAATACTCCCATCGTTCGCGTCGAAGCGCCTGCTTGCAAGCTGGCGCAAGTTGCATGTAACTATACGCCAAAGATAGGCAGGGCGCGCCGGCAACCAACCGGTCACGCACGAAATTAATCCTGCCGAAACGCAATGAGGCGAGTGCACGGGCCGCGCCCGCCCCGCTATCCCCGCCGCGTCTCGCCCGCGCACTCCGCGGCAACGAGGCGCGCGATCCGCTCACGCCGAACCACCAGACATATCGTGGGAACCATGCACACCGCGATACTCGCCGCGACCATAACCTCCTGCACACCGAACATGTTCGCCAGCGCCGGCGCTGCCAGAAGCGGGACCACGCCCGCGCCGTTGAAGCCCGCGTTCATCACCGAGTTGACGCGCCCCAGCATATGGAGCGGCGCATGCATCTGGACGAGCGTGTTCGTGAGCGGCGTGACCATGCCAAACGCCGCACCCAGCAAAAGCTGGCCGATAAGCGCGCACGCAAGATAGGGCGTTCCCACGTACAGCCAGCACGCCAGCCCCTCGAAGGCGATGAGCGCAAGTAGCGTGCGCACATTCACCAAACGGCGCGGCAGACGCATCGCGAGCGCGGCACCCGCCACGCTGCCCGCACCCGCAGCGCTCGACAACCACCCCATCCAGGAGATGTCGACGGCGAGCACATCGCGGTAGTAGAGCGACTCGAGCGGATCAAGCGCGCCGTAGCCCGCATACGCCAGCACGCCCACCCAGAACAGAAGGGCAAGCGAGGGGTGCACGAGCACCGTGCGGGCAGATTCGGCGAAGCTACCGCGCGGCCCCGTCGTCGCGTCATCCCCCGTCGCGCCAGCGCGACCACGCCGCGCGCTCGCATGCACGAGCAGACGGGCCGCGGGAAACGCTGCGGCAACGGCGCAGACGGCGGAGAAGAGAAACACGCGTTGCACCGGCAGCGCGGCGGCGATGACGCCGCCCACGGCGGGGCCCAGCACCACCGCCCCGTTCGAGACCACCGAGAGCAGGGCGTTCACGTGCTTGAGCTCATCGGCGTCGGCAGAGAGGTAGGCCGGGTACGAGTTGAGATACGCGAAGCCCACCCCCGTGGCAAACCCGAAGGCCGCCCCCATGACGAGCACCGCGCCCACGCCAACCTCCACGAACTGGAAGGCGATGCACGATGAGAACGCCACGAACAGGGCGACCGCCGTGTGCACGCGCGGACCGTGCACATCGAGCAACGACCCGCCCGCGGCGTTGCCCGCGATGATGAACAGGTTGAACAGGCCCACGGCGCATGCAAGATCAACGGTGGTGGCATCGGTCTGGTAGGTAAGCGCCCCGATGACCCCGATGAAATACGACGCCTGAACGCCCAGGTACAGCAAGAAGCGGACGGCGATGAGCGCCACCGTGCCGCGGGGCAGCCCCGCGCGCTCCACGGCACGTGCTATCCAACCGCCCGCGCCCGCCATGCTATGCCCAGTTCGGTGTCACGCCGTGCGCCGCAAGCACGGCATCGATGACCTGCGCCACGCCGCGCTCGTTGTTCGACGGCGCCTGGAAGCGCGCGTGCGCCTGCATATGATCCTCGGCGTTGGCCACGATATAGCCGTGCCCCGCCGCCTCGAGCATCGGGATGTCGTTGTAGGTGTCGCCCAGCGCAAGCGCATCGTCCATCGACACGCCCAGATGCTCGCAGAGATGCGCCAGGCCCTGGCCCTTGTCGACATGCTTGTTCATGATGTCGATCCACTGCTTGCCGGCATTGGTCACCGTGAAATCGGCGCCCCAGCGATCACGATAGATCTCGGTATAGATCTCCTCCCCATCGCCTGCAGGGAAGAACACCGTGTACTTGTTCACCTCGGCATCCAATGCATCGAAGCTGTTCACGTACTCGATGCGCTTGTAAAACTTGCGCAGCGTGGCATCCCACTGCTCGCGGTGCTTGCGCTCCACGAAGCACGCCTCGATGCCGCAGACCGTGGGGAATCCGCGCCCGTCGGCTAAGGTGAAGTCGATGAGCTCATGATAGGTGGGCACATCGATGAGGTCTTTGAAGATAAGCTTGCCGTGACAAGCAATCGCGGCGCCGTTGTCGGAAAGATAGGCCACGTGGTCGAGCACGGGCGCGAACATGTCATGCAGTGTGTAGCTCGGTCGACCGCTTGCCGCGCAGAAGATGATGCCTGCCTCGTCGAGTGCGGCGATGCGCTCGAACATATGTGGTGGCATCGAGCCGTCGTCGGCCAGCAGCGTGCAGTCCATATCGCTCGCGACAACCTTCACGCGGGAGAGATTATCGTCATGCAACGTGGGAAGGGTGATCATGTGCAGCATCCTCCATAATTACGCAGGTAAAACCCAATATATCCATATTGCTCCCGCATGCGCGGGCCCCGAGATTATACGTCATACACGTCTGCACCGCATGCGTGCTACTTCGCCTCGGCCCACGTAACGCCGTAGGAGACCTCGGCCACCAACGGCACGCGGAGCGCGGCGACGCCTTCCATCTCCTCGCACACCATCGCCGACAGGCGCTCGATCTCTGCCTCGGGGCATTCGAAGTCGAGCTCGTCGTGCACCTGCAAGATCATACGGGCAGTAAAGCCCTCCTCGCGCAGACGGCGGGCGACGCGCGCCATGGCGATCTTGATGATGTCGGCGGCGCTGCCCTGCATGGGGTGGTTCATGGCCGTACGCTCACCGAAGGCACGCTGCGCGGGATTGCGCATCTTGAGCTCAGGAATGGGACGGCGGCGACCGTACATGGTCTCGGCATAACCCGTACGCTTGGCGTCGGCGACCGTCTGGTCGAGATAGCGGCGCACACCGGGATATGCCTCGAAGTACGCCTCGATCATCTCGCGCGCCTCGGCCATGGGGATATCGAGCGACTGCGAGAGGCCGTATGCCTGCTGGCCGTACACGATGCCAAAGTTCACCGCCTTGGCGCGGCTGCGCAGCGCCGGCGTAACCTCCTCGACGGGAACGCCGAAGACGCGCGCCGCCGTCTCGGCATGGAAGTCCTCGCCCTCGTTGAAGGCGGCAACCAGATGCTCGTCGCCCGAGAGATGCGCGAGCAGCCTGAGCTCGATCTGGCTGTAGTCCACCGCCAGAAAGACGCTTCCTTCGCCTGCGGAAAACGCGGTCTTCACCGTGTGCCCCAGCTCCGAGCGCGTCGGGATGTTCTGCAGGTTGGGGTTGGAGCTCGAGAGGCGGCCCGTGGCGGTGATGGTCTGGTTGTAGGTGGTGTGCACGCGCCCGTCGCCGCGACGCAGCGGGCCCAACGTGTCGAGATACGTGCTCTTGATCTTGGTCTTTTCGCGCCACTCGAGGATGAGGCGCACGATCTCGTGGTCGCGGGCGAGCTCCTCGAGGACGCGCGCATTCGTGGAATAGTAGCCGCGCTGCGTCTTCTTGAGGCCGCGCGTGGGCAGGCCCATCACATCGAACAGCACATGCGAGAGCTGCATGGGACTGCCGATGTTGAAATCACCCTCGCCGGCGAGCTCCCGGATACGGGCGGCAAGCTCGTCGATTTGCCCGGAGAGCTTCTCGGACATCGCGGCGAGACGCGCAGGATCGACGAGCATGCCGGTGCGCTCCATCGCCGCGAGCACCGGCACGAGAGGCATCTCGATCTGCCCGAAAACCTCAGCGGCGCCGTTGCGCTCGAGCGCCGCGGTCAGGGGCTCGACCGCGAGGCGCGCCACCGTGGCGGTGCGGGCGGCCGGTGCGGGAGCATCTTCCGGCGCGCCCTCGTCGCCGCGAGCAAGCGGAACGGGGGCACCGAGGTAGGTATCGGCGATGTAGGCGTCATCGAAACTCGAGCGCACGGAGTCGAGCAGGTACGCGGCGATGCCGGTATCGAAGATGCGCGTCGCATCAACCGTAAGCGGATCGAGCAGCTCGGGCTCGCTCGAATCGACCGGCGAGAGCTCATGCAGCAGTGCCTTGATATCGGGGGACGCGACATGCCCGCGCGAAAGCAGGTGCGCGAGCACGCCGGCGATCACGCCATGAGAGCAATCGATGCCCGCCAGCTCTGACGCCGGCGCAAGCGCGCCCTCGGGTTCCTCGATCGCGACAAGCGCCTCGGGCAGCGCGAGCCACAGCGTATGGGTGAGCCCGAAGAGCGCGTCGGGCTCCTTGTCGTCATCCACCACGGC
>CALUFC010000017.1 GCA_944319885.1 uncultured Coriobacteriaceae bacterium | reverse complement strand
GCCAAATAATCATTTGCGAGCGTGCAGGAGCAGATACAACTTCTGACACAATGAGTTCAACACGAAATAATAACCTCACATTGTGACGTCAATAATGCACTGCGGAGTGTAGATTGGAGTTGTAAGAGATTCCTGTAGGGTCCGCCGCGAGTTCCGCAGCGCGAAGCGCGAGGACCTGTCTGATCGCCGGACCCTACAGGAATCTCTTGGGAGAGCACGGGCTATCAAGGAGGACACATGGGGTGCACCACGATTCTCATCGGCAAAGCAGCGAGCTACGACGGCTCGACCATCATCGCGCGCAACGAGGACTCGCCGGGCGGTGTGTTCGAACCGAAGAAGATGCACGTTGTCATGCCTGCGGAGCAGCCGCGCACCTATACGGCAACGGCTTCGCATCTCACCATCGAGCTCCCTGAGGAGCCCATGCGCTACACCTCGGTGCCCGATGCGCTCGCGGGTCATGGCATCTGGGCTGCAGCGGGTATCAATGCTGCCAACGTTGCCATGACGGCAACCGAGACCATCACCTCCAACGAGCGCGTGCTTGGGGCAGATCCACTCGTCGCCTATCGGCCCGCATGCGGCACGCAGGGCGAGGAGGGCTATGAGCCCGAACGGCCCGGTGGCATCGGTGAGGAGGATATGGTCACGCTCGTGTTGCCGTATATCAAGAGCGCGCGCGAGGGCGTGAAGCGCTTGGGCGCGCTGCTCGAGCGGTACGGCACCTACGAGATGAACGGCATCGCCTTCGCGGATGTCAACGAGATCTGGTGGCTTGAGACCGTGGGCGGGCACCATTGGATTGCCAAGCGCGTGCCCGACGATGCCTACGTGACGATGCCCAACCAGTTGGGTATCGACGCGTTCGATTTGGTGGATGCAGAGGGGTCGCAGCGCGAGTACATGGCGAGCGCGGATTTGCGCGCGTGGATGGCCGAGCACCATCTCGACCTCACGTTGGCAACCTCAACGGTGGGGTTCTCGCGTGCCGAGCGCACTGCCGTCGCCGATGTATTCAATCCCCGGCATGCCTTCGGCTCGCATTCCGATAGCGACCACGTGTACAACACGCCACGCGCCTGGTTCATGCAGCGCTGCCTGAACCCGAGCGACCGCTGGGATGGCCCCGGTGCCGCGTACGGTCCCGAATCCGACGATATTCCGTGGTCGCGCGTGCCGGAGCGCAAGCTCACCATCGAGGATGTGAAGTACGTGCTTTCGGCTCACTACCAGGGCACGCCATACGATCCGTACGGCAAGGCCGGCACAGTCGCGACGCGCGGGATGTACCGGCCCATCGGCATCAATCGCAACGGTCAGCTTGCGGTATTGCAGATTCGCCCCGACCGTCCCGAGAGCTCGCGCTCGGTGCAGTGGATGGCGTTCGGCTCCAACGCGTTCAATGCGCTCGTGCCCGTGTACGCAAATGTCGACACGGCGCCGGCGTATCTCGAAAACACGACGGAACGCGTCACGAGCGAGAGCTTCTACTGGGCCAACCGCATCATCGCGGCGCTCGCCGACGCCCGGTTTAACGACAACGCAACGCATATCGAGCAGTATGCCGAGAAGATTGGCTGGATGGGGCATGCGATGCTCCATGCTACCGATGTCCGCGTGGCGGCGTTGCCCGATGCGGAGGTATCTGCCGTACTCGCGCAGGCGAACGAGCGCATGGCCGAGGACCTCAAACGTGAGACTGAGGCGCTGCTGGGCAAGGTGCTCTACACGACGAGCCTGGCGATGCGCAACGCGTTCGCGCTTTCCGACTAGCGCAGCCAAGCGGCGCGATGGGGGTGCGTCCATGCTTGCCGCGCGCATGCGTGAGCACCATCGCGGGTAGAAGAGGGACATCGTAGGCGCAGCGTCACGTTGCTCACGAGATAAGGAGACATCATGGCACCTAAATTCGAGGACCTGATCAACGATATGGTCAACATCGGGTTCGGTGTTGCAGCGACCGCCGCCGAGAAGGGCAAGGAGGTGCTCGACGACCTGAACGCCAAGGGCGCCGATGCCCGTGCTGAAGCGCGTGACCAGGCGACGAAGACCGACTTCTCCCGTTCGATGGCCGACATCTTCGAGCAGGCGGGTGGCGTCTTCTCCGATGTCACCGAGCGCCTGTCGAGCTCGGGTGCCTCGGTTGCCGAGCGCATTTTGGACGAGCTGATTCTCGCGCGGGTGCGCGGCATGACGTCGACCGAGCGCATCGAGTTCCTCGCGCACGTGCGCGACCTCGTCGATTCGGCCGATGAGGGCACCGTGCACATCGAGGTCGAGACCGTCGAGGCCGAGGCGGACCAGGAGGCTGATGCCGCGGACGCATCAGCTGATACCGATGAGGAGCAGGGCGCCTAGCCCCACGGAATCCCATGGCGCACAGGTCAAACGACAGCACGCTCCACGACGCGCTCGAGCGCGAGGAACTCGAGGCACAGGAACCTACCTATGAGCCGGATGTGCCCGAGGTACCGTCGCGCACGGCGCGCCGTCGCCGTGCCGTCGATGCGGTTCCCGAGGAACCGGAGGTCATGGCCGATACCGAGAAGTATCAGCTGAGTTTTACCGGTCGCCGCCGCCGCATCGCCGAAATCTTCTCGCTCGTGCGCAAGTACGAGGTCTGGAACAATATCACCCCCATCAAGCTTCGCTGCCTGCTTGAAGAGCTGGGACCCATGTTCGTCAAGATGGGGCAGATCCTCGCCAACCGGTCGGAGATCTTGCCGCAGCGCTTCTGCGATGAGCTGCGCCGCCTGCGTACCGAGGTCGATCCGGTGCCGTATCCGGTGGTGCTCGATTGCCTCGAGGCGGAATACGGCAAGAAGCTCGGCGACCTGTTCGACGCCATCGATCCCAATCCGCTCGGCAGCGCCTCGCTTGCGCAGGTGCATCGCGCGCGCCTCATCACGGGGGAGGACGTTGCCGTCAAGGTGCAGCGTCCCGGAGCCCAGCAGGTCATGGCGCAGGACATCGACATCATGCGCTCGCTCGCACGGCATATCTCGCGTTTTATCAAGACCGATCAGTTCGTCGATATCCGCGACGTGGTCGAGGAGTTGTGGCAGTCGTTCCGCGAGGAAACGAACTTCCTCATGGAGGCGCGCAACCTCGACGAGTTCTATCATAACCACGAGCATGTGCCGGGCATCTCCTGTCCGCGATCGTATCTCGAACTGTGCACCGAGCACATCGTGGTGATGGACTATATCGAGGGCACCTCGGTGGCCGAGCCGGCGGAGCTTTTGCGCCAGGGCTGCTCGCTCGAGAAGGTGGGCGAGGAGATCGTCGAGGACTATGCCACGCAGGTGCTCGACGATGGCTTTTTCCACGCCGACCCGCATGCCGGCAACATCATCTATTCCGAGGGCGTCATCTACTTCATCGACCTCGGCATGGTGGGGCGCATGTCGAGCCATGACCGCGGTGTGCTGAAAGACATGATTTTCGCCGTCGCCGAAAACGACGTGCCCAAGCTCAAAGACGCACTCATGCGCTTCGCGGTTTCGCGCGGCGATACGGCGGCAATCGACCATACGGCGTTTCTCACCGATCTCGACTACATCGTCGACGATTTCGCTGGTCTTGATCTGCGCGATCTCGATATCGGCCGCTTCCTCACGTCGCTCGTGAACCTCGCGCGTAAAAACGATGTCGAACTGCCGAGCGTCATCACGATGTTCGCGCGCGGCATGGTGACGCTCGAGGGACTGCTCTCGGAGTACATGCCCAACGTGAACATGATCGAGATCATCTCGCTGCACATTCAACACGAGAAGAGCAGCTTCGCGCGGGCGCAGGAGGCGCTGGGCGATCTGGCCTCGTCGACGCAGCGCGCCATCAAGGGCCAGCTGCAGGCCGCCGAGTACCTGGGGCTCGCATCGCGCATGCTCACGCGCGGCCAGCTCAAGATCAACACCGAGGTCCTTGGATCCGAGCAGGTGCTCTCGCGCATCGGCGGCATCGTGGATCGCCTGTCCATGGCGATGGTGATCGCCGGTCTCTTCATCGGCTCTTCGATTGTGTATTACGCCAGGATCGAGCCGGTCATCTTCGGTATCCCGGTTATCGGTTTTCTGGGCTACTTCTTCGCGCTCGTTCTGGCGCTCATGCTGGGGCGCGAGATCTGGCGCAACTCCCATGGCAAGCGCCGGTAGCCGCCGTGCGGCCTACCCCTGATTGTCGAACGCGGTGGGCTTGGCGATGTTGACGATGGCGGTGTTGGCGAATGCGCCGGTTGCCTCGTGGTAATCGAATACGAGGATGCAGCAGTTGGCGAGCTGGACATCTTGGTCGCAGCGCGCGTGCGCGGCCATCGTGCGCTTGAACAGGTTGATGATCGAGCCGTGCGCCACGGCGAGCACGTCGCCGCCCGCGGCGCGCATCATGAGGCGGGTGAGCGCGGCGACCGAGCGCTCGCGGGCGCTCGCCTCGGAATCGCCTCCGCAGCCCACGAGGGCATCACCGGGATTCCAGGGGTTGACGGGAAATTCGCGCATGGGCTTGCCCTCGAAGGTGCCGTAGCACCGCTCGATCAGACCGTCCTCATCGCTGCGCGGGAGCGTCTCGAACCCCGGATTCTCCTCGATCACGATATCGAGCGTGCGTTTTGCACGCGCGAGGGGAGAGGAGGCGAGAAGCGCCGGATGGATGCAATGCTCGCGGTACCACGCGGAGGCTTGGCGCGCCTGGGCGATGCCGAGCTCGGTGAGCGGTGAGTCGCAGCGCCCCTGCACGAGCTGCTGCACGTTGAATTCCGTTTGCCCGTGGCGCATGAGGTAGAGGTGGGACATGGGGTTGCCGCTCCTTGGTAGGCGAAAACGCTGCTATACGAGCTGCTCGTAGGCGATGCGTTCGGGCTCCGGATCGTCTTTGGCAAGATAGATGATGCCGCATTCGGTGAAGCCGCAGCGTGCCAGCAGCTGGCGCATCGGGGTGTTGCCGGGGTGGGTGTCGATGCGCAGGCTCTCGGCGCCTTCGTCCCGAGCGATGCGCGCGGCTTCTGCCAAGAGCGCGCGCATCACGCCGCGACGCCGCGCCGCACGGCTCACGGCGGTGCGGTGGAGCGTGGCGTAGCGCGGGCTTGCCGTGGTCGAGGCGGTGAGCCATGCGCCGTCGATGATGTCATAGGTGGCATCGCCCTCAAACGAGAGCGCCATGGTGCCTACGATGATGCCGTTGTCTTCAGCGAGGTACGAGATGCCCTGTTCGACATCGCGTACGACATCCCGATAGCTCGGGTAGGCACCGTTTTGCCATTGCGAGATACCGAGCTTGGCAAGCGATGCCTTGCCCTCGCCGAGCACGGCGGCGACAGCGGCGGCATCTGCCATGACGGTCTTGCGGATGCAAATCTCGTGCGCCATGGCGATCCTAGTACGAGAAGAAGTCGAAGCGCGGCGGCAGGACCAGCACACGGTGCGTGCCCGGTTTCTCGCTGAGTGCAGCCGTGAGCTCGTCGTTCGTTTCGAAGATGTGGTCCCACGAGAAGAAGATCTCGGGCGCGATCGCGAAGTGCTCGCAGATGGTCTCGCATCCCTTCGGCACGATGCCGTGCATGAGAACGGTTGCCACGCGCAGCTCGTGGAAGGCGTTAACAAGGGCGCGGTGCATGAGCGCGTCGCCTGCCACCTGATCCTCCTTCTGAGCCGTCTTTGCCGCCTTGCTCGCGTCGCTCCAGCGCTTGTTCGCGGCGCGGAGATACGCATCGCAGATGCCGAGCGCATGGTGGAACTCGAACCGGTGCATGGCCTGCTCAAACGAGAGAATCGCTTCCTGGGAGGCGGCGAGCACATCCTCATCCGGCGCACCGGCGGGGATGCAGCCGGTGCGCACGGTGCTCGGGTCGGCTTCTTTCTCGGCAACGCCGTAGAAGCACGAGCGGGCAAGGCGGTTGAACACGCCGGTGAGTAGCGTGCCCTCTTTGAGAACCGGGTCGATGACGCGCTTGTCGTCGCGTGCCAGCAGCGGCGTGCCGTCGGCGTTCTTGCCCGTTTCGCGCACATCGTAGGCCTTCGGAGAGAAGCTCACCGGCTTCTCGCCCAAACCGAGCGAAAGGAAGTGCGCGCGCAGCTGCTCAGACTTGTAATGATCGAGCAGCTCGCTTGCCGGCGGGGGCGGCGTCTGAGAGCTCGAGCTCGCCTTCTTGCCCATATAGAGCACGTGGTAGTTCGCTACGAGCGTCGACTGCTGCATGTTGCAGCCCAGCGCCTTCCACAGGGCCGTCTGCGCGATACCGTAGAAATAGATGTTGTCCTGGCCGATGAACTGGTAGGCGTGCGCGTCGTCGCTGCACCACCAATCATGCCAGTCGAGGCTCGCATAGCGCGCGTCCTGCCCGGCGCACTTCGCTTCGGCGAGCGCGGTGCGCGTGAAGCTGATGGGTGCCCAGAGGCTTTCGGGCCACACCCAGCAGGTGAGCCCGGAGCAGCCGCAGGAGTCGGGTACGGGCACGCCCCAATCGATATTGCCGGAGATGCGGAACGGCACGAGTGCCTTGCCCGAGCGAAAGCGCACGCCGCCGCGGCCGAGCACCTCGTGCGCGGCGTCGCGCTCGCGCCATGAGGGGAACTGCACGGTGAAGGAGCTCTTGTTGCCCTCGGGCTCGATCACGGTGTGCGCGGGCAGCTCGTCTTCGATGGCGTCGAACGCCGCGCGGAACTTGTTCTGAATGAAGAGCACCGGTGCACCGAGCCACTCCTCCATGGTCTTCACCACCACCGGGCGCGTGACGTTGTCTTCGGCAAGCGAGGCGGTGTAGCGCTTGAGGTAGTCGAGATAGGCGGGCAGGTCGAAGTAGATGTTGTCGACCGGGCGCAGCTCGGGGCGCTCGCCGGTGAGTGCCGAAACGGGTGCGATGAGCTCCTCGGGTTCGAACTGGTGACCCAGGTCGCATTCGTCGGCATAGGCCTTCTCGGATTTACATCCCTGGATGGGGCAGCGGCCGATGACCTGGCGTCCGTTCAAGAACTGGCCGGCCTTGGCATCAAAGAACTGCAGGGTCGAGCGCTTCTCGAGCACCCCGGCCTCGCGCAGCCGCTCGATGATCTCGGCGGTGGTTTGCGTGTGCACCGCGGCGGCGGGCTCGAGGGCGCTGCCGCCGAAGAAGTCGCACGCCACGTCGTAGGCGTCAAGCGTCGCTGCCTGCTTGTCATGGTTCTCTTGCACGTAATCGAGGATGCTCATGTCGCACCCCGTCTCGTCGTGCAGCTTGCGATAGCTCTCCATGATGGGCGAGCCAAAGCAGTCGGTGCCCGAGACAAAGAGAACGTTCTCTCGTCCCAGCAGGTCACGCAGGAACCGGGCAAAGAAGTCGGCGGGGATGAACACGCCGCCCACGTGCCCGAAGTGCAGGTTCTTGTTGCCGTAGGGCATGCCGGCCGTAACGATGGCGCGGCGGGGCCATGCGGGGCGGTGTGCGGGGGCGAGCTGTGGTGCCATGGTTATCTCCCTGATGATGAGAGGTTGCTCGAATCGGTGCGCATCATCGACGCGACGCGCAGATAGCCCATTATCGCACATCTGGTTGCGAAAGCAGGTATCCTTGGGTGCATGAGTCGAATCGGCGACATACACACATTCGAGGACAAGCGGTTCCTTACGCGCACGGCCCGAGTGTCGGGCGTGGTGTTCGCAGGAGGCGCGGTGCTCACCATCGGCTTGTTCGTGGCATTAGGGCTGCTGGCGCCGGAGGCGCTCGATCCGGCGTTTCGGGGTTTGTGGGTGCCCGGCGGCGGTACGGCGTGGCCCGAGGTATGCTGGCTGCTGGGCGTTGGCGCGGGCTCGCTTGCATCGCTCGTGCTCCATGAGGTCGTGCATGCGGTCTTTTTCAAGGCATATGCGCCGCGCGGTGCGCGCGTGACGTTCGGGGCAAACTGGAAGCTCGGCATGCTCTATGCGTGCGCTGAGGGCATCGTGTACCCGCGGCGTCGCTACATTGCCATCGCGCTCGCGCCGAGCATTGCGGTCAGCGCGGCGGCGATCGCCGTAGGCTGGGCGAGCGGGTGCCCGGTGGGCGGCTGCGCGGTTGCGGTGATCCATCTTTCGGGCTGCACGGGCGACTGGGGCTATCTGCGCGCCATTCGCGCCAACAAGCGCATCGCATATTGCGAGGATACTTCGTGGGGCGTTGCCTTTTACGATGAGCACGGCCCGTCGAAGGTGGAAGATGGAGAGGATTCCGCCGCGCGCGTGGACGAGCCTGCGCTGCGCGCTACGGATGCCGATACCGAGAAGATACCGAGAACCGCGTTGGATAGGGAGGCCCGATCATGACCCGCTTGCTGCTCCATGCATGCTGCGCGCCGTGCTCGCTCGAGCCCGTGCGCCTGCTCGAGCAGGAGGGGTTCGAGCCCACCATCTGCTGGACGAACCCCAACATCCAGCCGCGCGATGAACACCGGCGGCGTCTCGAAGAGCTTGAACGCTGGACGGAAGCGGCGGGCATCCCGCTGATCGAGGCGGAGGAGGATTGCGCTCGCTGGGAGGCGTGCGTCGCCCCGATCGGCGCGCTCAGGCGCGAGAACCGCTGCCGTGCCTGTTATGCGCTGCGCCTCGAGGAGGCGTGCCGCGTCGCCGTGCGCGAGGACTTCTCCCATATCGCCACGACGCTCGCCGTCTCGCCCTATCAGCTGTTCGACATCTGCAACGATGTGCTGGGCAAGCTCGCCCGCGCCCATGACCTCACCCCGGTGGTGCGTGATTTCCGCCCCTGGTACCCCGAGGCCACGCGCCGCTCGCGTGAGCTCGGCATGTACCGGCAGAACTACTGCGGCTGCCGTTTCTCGGCTGCCGAGGCGGCGCTCGACCGCGCCCGCCTGCGCGACGAACGCCGTGCGGCGAAGCATGCCGTGCGCGGCGAGCAGGCGGCGCCGGCCGATGGGGCAGCGGGCCCTGCGATATAGCGCGCCGTCTGCAATCCGACATGATCAACGATAAGGGAGCGATCCATGCGAACCGATGATTTCGACTACAACCTGCCCGATGAACTCATCGCCCAGGCGCCGGCAGAGCCGCGCGACTCATGCCGCCTGCTCGTGCTGCACCGCGGTGAGCCGCTGGCAACCACGGGCGAGGTGGTTCCGCTCGAGCACGGCGGCAGCGTGGAGCATCGCCACTTCTACGACATCATCGACTACCTCGAGCCGGGCGATCTGCTCGTGGCGAACGATACGCGCGTCATGCCGGCGCGCCTGGTGGGTCGCAAGGCCAAGACGGGCGGCGTGGCCGAGACGCTGCTGCTCAACCGCCGCGAGGACGTCGATCCCTTGGGGCATGTGTGGGAGTGCCTCGTCAATCCGGGCAAGCGCCTGAAGCCGGGCGCCGTGATCGAGTATCGCGCGGGCGGCTTGCATGCCCCCGAGGCATCGCCGGTGGTCCTTGTGGGCGAGGTCATCGATTTCGTGCCGGAGAGCAGGGGAGGGCGCTTGGTGCGTTTCACGCCGCAGGGCAACAATGCCGCCGGCTCGCCTCGAACGCTCGATGAGGCGATCCATGCCGCCGGCCACGTGCCCCTGCCGCCGTATATCACCGAGTATGAGGGCGACGCCGAGAAGTACCAGACCGTCTACGCCATGCGTGAGGAGCACTCCGCTGCCGCGCCTACGGCTGGCCTGCACTTCACACCCGAGCTCATCGAGCGCATCAAGGCGAAGGGCATTGGCTGGGCGACCGTCGAGCTCGAGGTGGGCATCGACACGTTCCGCCTGGTAGAGGAGGACGACCCGACCGAGCACGTGATGCATACCGAGCGCTACCACGTGCCGCAGGAGGTTGTGGACGCCGTGCATGCCACGAAGGCTGCCGGGCACCGCGTGATCGCGGTGGGTACCACCGCCGTGCGCTCACTCGAGAGCGCCTTCGACGCCGCGGCGCCCGCCGCTGAGCCGCCCATGGTCGCCCGCCGGTTCGAGGGCCGCGCCGATGGCGCCGATACGCTCGGGCGGGGCGATGTGGTCGTGCGAGCGGATGCCACCACCAACCTCTATCTCATGCCCGGTTCGACCTACCATGTGGTCGATGCGCTCATCACCAATTTCCACGTACCGCGCTCCACGCTCATGATGCTTGTCTCAGCGCTTGCCACGCGCGAGCAGATCATGGACGCATACGCGCAGGCGGTGGCCGAGCGCTACCGGTTCTTCTCGTTCGGCGACGCCATGTTCATCGAGTAGGCGCAGCGGTCCATAGGCGGGGTCGCGCGGGCATTTCGGCATGTGCGGTGGCAAAAAACCTGTGGTTGCGGGAATAAAATCCCCGCATGCGGGGAACATACTGCTATGAACAGAGAAGTCGCTTCCAGGGAGCGACCGGAGAAGGAGGTGAGTCCAATGGGCACGGAAGACATAGTGGAAACCTTTGGATTCGCCAGGGACGTGGCAGAGGTTCGCTGAGGTTTCGGGCAAGCGGCAGCCCGATGTATTCCGAGCAGGCATCGGAGAGGACCGTTGAACGCCATGCGGAGACGAGCCAAAGGGAAATAGCTTCTATCCACAGCGATATGTGAGATGGGGCGAGTCCACCATAATAGGTAATTGCGGGGCGGCACCTTAGATGCGACTCAAGGTGCCGCCCTTCGTTGTGCTGCTTGATGGGTGCGCCCGGGCTCGGGGATCGAGCCCGGGCGCACTGCGCTAGCTCAGCACGAACCAGAGCACCACGATGATGAGGATGACGACGGCGATGCCGGCGATCGCGACGCCGAAGCGCAAGCGCGAGCTGCGGGTTCGGTCGCGCACCGTGCGCTCGGTGGCAGCGAGCTGCTCGACCTCGTGCAGCTGCTCGGCGCGCTCGGCGCGGTCTGCCTCGAGTCGCGCGGCGATGGCCTCGGTGACTTCGGGGTGGGCGTGTATGTCTTCCGCCTCGGCGATGAGCGCGTTCGCCACGCGGGCATCCTCGTTGGCTTGATCTTCCGCATCCGCCTGCGCGCGCTTTGCTTTTTCCTGCTCGGCGATGCGCTCCTTGAGGGCACGTTGACGGTTGGCTGCGTCGTCTTTGGCGGTTTGGTAGGCATCGCGGGCGGCATCTGCGGCGTCCGACACCGCTTTGAAGCTCTGCTTCGCCGCATCGATGGGCTCCTGCGCCTCGGCGACGGCTTGCTCGGCGCGCGCCACCGCGTCTTCCACGTCGGACGTGATGCGCGGGAGATCCTCCTGCGCGCGCCGTGCGTCGTCCGCCGCGTTCGAGATCTCGCCGCCGAGTTCGTCGGCGCGGATGCTGTAGGCAGCGGAGTTCGCCGAAGGGTTGCGCTGGATCTCGGCATATTCCTCGCGCAGCGCCTCGAGATGGGCCTTCGTGCTCTCGATCGCCTCGCGCGCAGCGGCGATGCCGTCATCACGGTCCTTGCGCGCTTGCTCGAGCGCGGCCGTTGCATCGTCGAGACGCCGCTGGAGCCGCGCGCCCGATTCGCGTGCTGAGGCCTCTTGCGCCTCGGCTGCCTCAAGCGCCGATTTGAGCCGACGCTCCGTTTGGGCATCGGCGTCCTTCATCTGCTTGAGTTGCTCTTTCATCGCGTCGATGCCCTGCTGGATCTGGGTCTGCTGCTCCTGCGCGGCGCGTTTGGCCTCGTTTGCCGCTACGAGCAGCGCCTGCTGCTCGGCGATGATCTCGGTGTAGCGCGAGGCGATGTCGCGGCGATGCGCGAGCTCTTCCTCCTGCTCGCCGATGGTCTTCTCGAGCAGCTTGAGGTGGTCGCGTGCTTCGGCATGGGCTTTGCGGGCAGCATTCATTTCGCGTACGGCCGCGGCGCCCTCGGAAAAGAATGCGCCGACCGCGTTCGCTGCCTCGTGCGCGCTTTCCGCCATGCTTCGCTCGATATGCCCCGCCTCCTCGATCGGCCTATCCGGGGCCTGGTCTTTGGCAGCGGGCTCAACGGGCGCCGCGTTGGCCGCATGGGTGAGAAACGCTGGAAGGACACCGGAGGACTCCGGTGCGGGGACCGGCGTGCTCGGTGCATCCGCTGCGGGCTCAGGCGCCGTCATGGCTGCGGGTTGTGCGTTCTCGTTGGTATCGTCAGCATGCTGCGCGGGCTGCTTGCTTTTCATGTTCGCTCCCATCGTATGTACGCGCGTCTTGCGCGCGGCTGGATGTGCTCCGCACCATGATACGACCCTGGGCGGACGAAGGCGCGCTTAGTAGCCCAACTCCTCGCCGATGAGCACAACCTTGATACGCCCGGCATGGCGGCTGTGGCGCGTGACGACGATGTTGCAGCACATGCACGTTGGTGCGTGGCATGAAGCGCAGACGCCGGTGAGCTCGCAGGGGGTGCCGGTGTGCAGGCGCTCGGCGTTGAGCGGACACACGGTGGTGCGGATGCGCTTGATGCCCGCATCGACATCGGCCACGAGCTTGTTCATGCCGCAAAGCACGACCACGTGTTCGGGGCCGTGGAGCAAAAGCGAGCAGCGGTCGGAGTTGCCGTCGATGTTCACCAGCTCGCCGTCGAGGGTGAGGGCGTTGGCGCTCATGAAGAACCAGGTAGCCGTCGTGCGATCGCACCACATCTGGCGTTGCTCTTCGGGCGTGACGGCTTGGGTGCGATCGAGCATGCGAAAGCAGCCGGCGCCCTCGAGTGCCGCCTTCATGCCGGTTTCCTTGAAGGTCTCGCTGCCGCCCCAGGTCACCGAGTCGCCGTCGCTCATCCACGAGCGAACGAGCTCGACGGCGTCTGCCGAGCTGGGGGCCCAGTATCCCTCGATATGGTGGCGCTCGAGCTGCTTGATGGTCGATGCGGCGGTTTTTGCCCATGAGGCGAGGACGGTGTCTGCGCGCTGGGTCATGTCGTGCCTCCCTGTGGTAAGTGTGCGTACGTATTCGCTTATGGTACCCACCCCGGTATACTGGGATGCCGATAAACCTGCGGCGTCGGTGGGCGGCCAGCCCTCAGCCGCTGTATTGTTCGAGAGGACACCATGGACCAGACGCTCTTTCGCTACGACATCGTCGCCGAGGACCCCGAGACCCACGCCCGCGCCGGCGTGCTCCATACCCCGCATGGCGACATCGAGACGCCCATCTTCATGCCGGTGGGCACGAAGGCTACCGTCAAGGGCGTTCCGTGGGAGACAGTACACGACCTGGGTGCACAGATCGTGCTCTCCAACACGTATCATCTCGCTATGCGTCCGGGGGCGGATCTCATCGCCGAGGCGGGCGGCCTGCACTCGTTTATGAACTGGCATCACCCCATCCTCACCGATTCCGGCGGCTTCCAGGTGTTTTCTCACGGTGACGCCGTGAAGCTCTCCAACGAGGGGGTGCGCTTCATTGCCACCGATTACGATGGGTCCCATGTCTTCTGGACGCCCGAAGACAACATGGCCATCGCGCAGAAGCTGGGCTCGGATATCTGCATGCAGCTCGACCAGTGCATCGGCTACCCTGCCGAGCGCCGCGACGTGGAGCGCGCCATGGATCTCTCGAGCCGCTGGGCAGAGCGCTGCTATCACGCTCATACCCGGCCCGACCAAGCGCTTTTCGGCATCGTGCAGGGCGGCATGCATCTCGATCTGCGCCGCCGTTCGCTCGAGCGCCTGGAGGATATGGGCGATTTCCCGGGTTACGGCATCGGCGGGTACTCGGTGGGCGAGGATCACGAGACCATGTTCGAGTCGCTCGAGCCGCTCGCGGCTGAGTACATGCCGCGCACCAAGCCGCGCTATCTCATGGGCGTGGGCAACCCCACGACGCTCGTGCGCGGCGTGGCCTGCGGCATCGACATGTTCGATTGCGTGCTGCCCACGCGCACCGGGCGCATGGGCTCGGCGTTCAGCCATGAGGGACGCCTGAACTTCCGCAACGCCCGCTTTGCGCGCGATCTCGGTCCTATCGATACGCAGTGCACCTGTCCGGTGTGCACGGGCGGCTATACCCGTGCGCACATCCGCCACATGGTGACGCAGCACGAGATGCTCGGCGGCATCCTGCTTTCGATGCACAACATCTACTTCCTGCTCAATCTCATGCGCGAGGCGCGCGAGGCCATCATCGAGGGGCGCTATGGCGCGTTCGTGCGCGCGTGGATGGATTCGCCCGCCGCGGCGGACTACTAGGATTGCGGCTGGTTACACAGGCGGAACACGGTGTGTCCTGTCACGTGTTATCGCGGGGCGTTTTTCTCCCAAGTGTAGGGAATCGTGGCGATGAGCAGCATGAAGGCGGGCGCGATGAGCGTGACAACTCCTGCTTTGCCCATTGCCATGGCGATGAAACCTCCTGCGGCGTACGTGCCGGCAGCGAATGCGAACCAAAGCGTCCAGAACCAGCGGCCTATGAAGCGTAGGGCGCGGTCGCTCAGGCTGCCGGGATGCGCCGAGGCGAGGCTGGCGAAATCGATCATCTGGCGGACGGTCGTGAGCCCTTCGCGCCGGGCGATGCGGTAGATCCACAGGCCGCCGACTATGAGCACGCCAAAGCGAAATGCGGCGAACGATGCGCCGCCGCCCCAGTCGGGATCATCGGTGCCCACAGCTATGCCGTTTAAGAACATGGTTACCAGCTGGATGCCAAGCACGATGCCCGAGACAAGGACGAATTCGCGCCGCGTTTCATGGGCGCAGCGGCGAACATGGGGCGCTTCGGTGCCGAGCAGCGCGTCTGTCGTGGTATTGCACACGCGTGCGATAGCGCTCAGCGCGACAGCATCGGGGATGGTTCGTGCACATTCCCAGTTCGATACAGTTTGGCGCGTCACCCCAAGCCTTCGTGCAAATGCTTCTTGGCTGGCACCTAAGGCATGCCGATGCTGCTTGATGCGGGCTGCGATTCCTTCAGAAACGGGTGCGATGCGCGGACTGCCAGATGAACTTTGTTGCATGTGCATGCCCATGCGCGCCCCTTTCGTCATCGCATGTTTGCGCGTTTCATCAATGAGTTTATCCGCTTCATATGCGTGACGCTTGCAAAACATCTTTGACATCGCCCGTCTATCGATGATTACCCCTTGGGTTGGCAAGCTGTTTGTACCACGTTGCGTGCTAAGGGCCCTAAGCGGCATGTCGGCGTTACGCTTTCGCCGTCTTAAGCCGTTTATTCATGGCAGCCAGCTGGATTGAGGGGTATGGAATGCGTTCAAACCGCAGGGGAGCGAGAATATGTGCAAAATCTTCGGTAGTGTACGCCTCGATTGATGGAAGCCAATGAAGCGAGGTGATTTCATTCTCGAATCCTGGGCAAATGTCTGCATAAAACCTAAGTAATTCTGCATATTGAAATTGAGGTGTGCACTACCGTCATTTTTGCACATATTTGTGCTGTGTCCGATGTTGCTCACTGATCGAGATCCGAGAGCTCACCGAGATCGGCAAGATCGAGCGCCGAGGCGTCGACAAGATCCTTCGGATGCTGTCTTTGGCCATCCCAGGTTGCGGGGATGTCCCCAGTGAGCTGGCCACGGATGCTCTCTGCGCGCAGCATGCAGAATCGCTCGATGGCATCGATACCTGCTAGGAACTCCTCATAGGTGACGAAAGCGGTGGGGTCCTGCGCCACATAGGGCGCGATGAGCTCGCGCGCCTGCGCAATCGTCTGCGCGAGTTGCCCGCTGCTCACATAGGTCTCAACCAGCTCGTCGAGATAGCTGTGATAGCGCGCTCGGTACTCATCGACTGCCATGAGCTGGGTAAAAAGGGGCCGCTTCGCGAGAATCTCCGTAGCGGCGGGTTCGTCGATGGGGAGGTTCACGTAGGGCGTCGCTTCATCAGGGAGCTCCTTGCGACCGAGGGCGTACGTACCGAAAGCGAGGTTGTAGTCCCAAGGTATCATTTCGAGAGTGCCATCATTCTCGTACAGCAGATAATTGTGCCCTGTCGATCCCATGTAGCTGTCGAGGTTCGCGCAGAAGACCTGCACAGCAAAATAGCGGAGCACCTCGTCAACATTGATTGCACGCTCGAGGTCGCTGCCTGCTGCGAGCATGCGAAGCGAGCGGACGAGACGTACCTCGTCAGCGTACGTTGTGGGGAAGCGCGCGCTATCGAAGATGCCGGGGTAGAGCTCGGGGTCATCACCGATATAGCGTAGGGCGACATCGGCGTTCTCGTCTTCGAGGGAGCGGTAGTCAGGCTTGTAGAGCATGCCGTGGTCTTGCCCCCAAACCCGTTCAGCGAAAGTATCCTCCACCTCCTCAATGGCAAGGAAGACCCCCCAAGCTTCTCCATTTACCGTAACAAACACGAAGCTCGTCGCGGGTGTCGGGACCCCCATAAAGCGCATCATGTCGAGCGCGAGGTAATTCTTGAGATAGCTGTTGTCCTGGAACGCTGCATCAAGCGAGAGCTTGTCGAGCCCGTGGTAGGAGAGCGAATCCTCGAAGTGATCGAACTCGATCTTGAGGCTGTATCGCTCCAACCCTCGTCGCGCCACATGGCCCAGCGAGTTATTGCCTTTTGCACGCAGCCCCACACCGGAGAGGCGCTCACCGTCTATGGTCACGTCGACGCGTTCATATCGTTCTTCTGCGGCTTGATCGATGAAGCTATTCCAGGCATCATGCTCGATATCGATGGTGTGCATGGTGTCCGCGCGGAAGAGCTCCTCAAGGTAGCTGTCATTGCGGTTGGGCACCACGATGCCGGCGCGACCGAGCGCGGGAAGCGCCGCTACGAGCGCGATTCCAAACGCCAAGAGCGCCACGCAGGCGATATCGAAGCTGCGGTTCCGGATCATCGCGGCTATCCCTGGTAGTCACCGTTATACGAGACGAGCGCGGCATGCTCGACGCCCTCCAGCGAGCAAAGCGCTCCCACGAAGTCAGATGCGCCGTCGCGGAGGCGCACCTCGTAGGTGAGCTCCGTTCCCGCGTCGGTCACAGTTTTGGCTTTCAGGGCGCTCGCGCGGACGGCGGCTTCGACCGCTGATGCCGCCCGCTGTTCGGAATCGTCGTCGTGGCAGCGTACGACAAGCATGTAGGGCTGCTCGCGATCCTTTTTCGACGAAAGCACGAGCATTACGAGCCCGATGAAGACACAGCCGAGGACAGCAAGAACAATGAGACCGGCGGCGAGAACGATGCCCGTGCCGATACACCAGAACAGGTACACGATATCGAGGGGCTCCTTCACGGGCGTGCGGAAGCGTACGATCGAAAGCGCGCCCACCATGCCCAGCGATAACAGCACATTGCTCGAAACGGCGAGGATCACGAGCGTCGTGATGAGGGTAATGGCAACGAGGCAAACCCCAAAGCTTGCCGAATACATCACGCCGGTGTAGGTGCGCTTATAGATGAGCAGGATGAACAGGCCCAGTATGCACGCAAGCACGAGGGCGAGAACGGCGTCCAACATGGGGACGGCATTGAAGCGATCGAGAAACGATGATTTGAAGATATCGTTGAAGGTCATGGTGATTCCTGTCTGGATGGTTTACAAGTGCTGGCGCGACAGCGCTATTCGAGCCGTCGGGCGAGCGCGTATTTAGACCATGCGCACCGAACGGCTCCGGGAACATTGATGATGTCGCGAACAAAATCGGGGAGGTAGGCGTCGTACTTCACCTCGAGTACGATCTCGCCCGGCGAGATGGGCATGAGCACCTCATCGGCGCTCGTGAGAGCGCTGGGGTTCGGGGTCGACCTCATGCGGGAGTCGATGGTGATGCGCACGTTGCCCAGTTCATAGCGAAACGCCTCACGTTCGTAGACGACGACAGTCACCGGGCGCAGGCATGCGGTCTTCGAGAGATCGAGAAACTTTGCAAGCAGGGGCGGGTCATCCGGAGTGGACTCGCGAAGGGGTCCGCTTGCGAGCGCTTCCGCCTCTTCACGCGACAACCGCGTTGCTCGTTTGCGCCCGATACCGTCGTTTTTTGCCTTGCATTCGAGATTAAAGAAGTTGCTCAGGCCGTTCCCGTAGGTGCGGATGCGCCATTTGGCGCGTCTGCTGTGGCCTTCTGCCTTCTGGCGCAAGGCATCGTCTGCAGGCGTGTCGAAATAAAGGCTCCGCACCGTGTAGCGGCCGTCCGGCCCGGCATTGCCGTCGCGAGCGAGCAGCATGCCGAGCCGACGAGAGAGGATAAACGCATCGCCATCCGAGATGAGGTACTTCAGCTCATGGCGAGGTCGAGAGGCGCGGGTGTTCTCCTTAGTTGTCGTAGCCGGAGTCGCCATGGCCTGAGTTTCCGTGATTCGAGTTGCCGGAGCTGTATCCGGAGTCATAGCCCGAGTTGTTGTATCCGCTGTTGCTCGGCGCGGGGGTCGGGGTAGGCGCCGGTGCGGGGGTCGGGGTAGGCGCCGATGCGGTGGCCGTGGTAGAGGAGCCGCTGCTCGACGACGAAGACGAGCTTCCGCCGCTGCTGCTCGTTTGGTATCCAGAATTGGAATCGTAGTTCGAGTAGTTCGTCGTGCCGGATCCTCCGGTTGCAGCCGGTTGCTCGTAATCGGTTACCCCGTCGTTGAGTGGACCGTAATCTGAGTCGTTGTAATCGGTGACGCCATCGTTGTCGGGACCGTAATCCGAATCCGCGTAATTGGTCCAACCGTAGTTGCTGGCACCGGTGACCTGCATGGGAATCGACATCTGCTGGCTCTTCACGTAGGTTTGGGTGTCAAGCACGATGTTGCGCAGAAAGTCGTTGGCAGGCAGCGACGAGCCGTCCTCGACTTCAAGATCGATGGTATTGCCTTCTCCCTCAACCTCTTCGATGAGGTAGCCCGCCTCGCGGATTTTGGCAATCAGCCCCGATACCGCCGCTCGACATTCCTGTCCTTCATAGGCGGCAAGATCGAGGGCGAGGGATCGAGCGTCGTCGTTGCGCTCCTCGACGCCCACCACGATTCCTTGGGCGTCGTAGTGGATGGCGAATTCTGGATTGACGCGCAGGATAAGCGTGCCGCCGCCCTCTGGGTAGGGCAGTTCGGGTTCGGGTTCCTGCTCGGCTTGTGGCGTCTGGACGGGTGTGCCCGGAGCGACCTGCGCGAGCGCGTAGAGTCCACCGCCGCCCACGATCAAAGCGAGCAGCGTGGCGAGCACGATGGTCAGGTGTTTGTTCGTCATGTTGTTCACCCCTTGGTCGTATAGCGGGTCTCTGGCATGAGGGCTATGCCCAGATCGGCTCCCCCTCGTTCAGGAGTCGGTCGCCCTGCCAAAGGGTAGCCTTATCTGTATGTACCATGGATATCGCGTTAGCCCTCTGCTTAGTAGCGTAAGCGTTCTGTAAAGACTCGAGATCATACCGTTCGGCGATAAGCGTAGACCGCTCGCAGATTCCTCAGAAGCTAAAACTTTACCTCCCCGGATACATCCTCCCAGCTTATAGCGCTAGACGATTGCGGGTATATCGAAGGGCGATATGTCGGCCTTCCGTTGCCGAGTGCGGATACTTCTTGCTCGGGAAGAGATGCCTCCGCGCAAGTTTGAGCGCGGACGCCCGTCGGTGGCGGAGCCTTGCGAGGAGAGACCATGACAAAAGAGGACAGGCGCCAGAACGACGACGGGCAGTTGGCTTCCGAGGACATGGGGGAGCGCACGTACTATCGTGGTCCGGTGATGATGCGCGGGCGCATGATTCCGGTTGATAACACGTATGCAAACCTGCTTGCTCCGGAGAAATCGACCGATTGGCTGCACATGGACCCCTGGCGAGTTTTGCGCATCCAAGCGGAATTCGTAGACGGATTCGGCGCGCTTGCAGAGGTGGGGCCAGCAGTTGCCATCTTTGGCTCAGCGCGTACCAAGCGCACGGATCCCATGTATCGTGCGGCACGCGAGGCGGGACGCCTCATCGCCGAGCGCGACGTCGCGGTGATTACGGGCGGTGGCCCCGGGATCATGGAGGCGGCGAATCGCGGCGCCGCGGATCGCGACGGCACCTCGATCGGCCTCGGCATCGAGCTTCCGCATGAGCAGGAGCTGAATCGCTGGGTAAATCTCGGGATGACGTTCAGATATTTCTTCGTGCGCAAAACGATGTTCGTAAAGTATTCTGACGGCGCTATCGTGTTCCCAGGTGGCTTTGGCACGCTCGACGAGCTGTTTGAGCTGCTGACATTGGTTCAGACGCATAAGGTCGCACGAACGCCCGTGGTGCTTGTGGGCTGCGATTTCTGGCGCGGGCTTTTTGAGTGGATCGATGACGTGCTGCGAGGCGAGGGGATGATCTCCGACCTTGATCCCAAGCTCGTGCACATTACCGATGATGTAGAGGAAGCGGTGCGGCTCGCTACGAGTGCTGTCGCGCGATAGGTTGGTTGACGGTAGGTTTTGTAGCACGGCGTCCTGGACGTGCTGCTCGGCTTGCCGCGTTACGGCGCTATGCGCGCGTATTCATAACGAAGGCCCGGATGAGAGCTTTGCAAACCTCATAGATCCCGTTTCTTCATTCATCGTGTGCAAAAACGACGGTAGTGCACGAGCTGATGAAAGAAGGTCAGGTTTACGGCGTCTTCAGGCTGCCGTATCCAGGGGTTTTGTATGTATAATAATAGATTAAAAATGTATATCGATCTTCAGGCGTGCACTACCGAAAATCTTGCACATCTTTCTGCATGGCATGTGGCGCGCCGCGCTGCTAGATGGGGTTTGAGCGGATAAAGCGATCCCACAGATCAAAACGGAGCATGTCGAGCCGGTGCGCCTTAAGCATCGTGTCCTCGTTGCTGGGTAGCCCGCGCACGTGCGGCCAGGGTCTGAGACCAAGCGCCTTTCGAGCTCGGTCGCCAAGTAGCGCCATGTATTCGTAGTCGTGAGCATCTTCTTTTCGAATTGCGTAGTGGGTCAGGCTCTCGACGGTTGCGAGCTCGTTGCGCCGGCGCGAATCCATGAGCACCTTCCAGTTGCTTTGATGCTCCGCGTGGCTATCGTAGTCAAAGGCGACCATGCGCTTTGATCCATTGGGAAGCGTCGCCACTGCGAGAACATCAGGATAGCGCTCAGATGTCCGACTGCTTCCATCTGGGTTTCTACCGCTAAAGATAGTAAGTTTGGGGTTCATGCTCATCGCGCCGAGCGCCATGCCGCCTAACCGTTGCGGGAGACCATAGAACATGGCGATGGCCGACTCTTTCGGCGAGCGCGACCGTTCCAGGACGTAGGGCAGTGCGCGCCGGGCGAGTTTGCTACCCGGCATCGGCGGCATGGCGGTGAGGTAGCGTTCGAGCCGTTGCGTCGTGGTGAGCCGATGGTCGTTTCCTTCGCGGTGGATAACACCGCTTGCGGCGACTGAATCGAGCCGATATTCGGAGCAGAGCGCCATGCCCCGATAGATCGCATCGAGTACGTCCTCTTGCTGGCACAGCTCCACAAAGCAGAGCTCGGGGCAGGAACAATACAGATCGATGCCATCTACGCCGCATGCAATGGGGATGAAGGAGCGCGCGGGAAGCTGGAGCATGCACAGATGCGACCGCACCGCGCGCGACTGTCGCCGCGTCGAGCGGTCACCAACAAGAAAATCGAGTGGGATGTCTTCGAGATCGAGAAACCAGCGCATCCTGTGCACGTCGGCGTCGCGGGGGATGGCGGCATCGGAACAGTCGATGCGACATCGCGCCCGTGCACCCAGCTCGGGGCATGCGTGGCGCATAAGCCATATATAGGCGGCGGTATGAGAGAGAATGCACTTCATGGCAGGATGATACGACAACTTTATAGGGGGAGTGATATCTTTTCGGGAAGCGCGATCGAGCTGGATACCGTATGGGGGCAATGCTGAGCTGGGTACGTCGTTCTGGGCAATTTCGGGTGAATGGGCTAGGATGAAGCCAACTGACCATTCACACGGAAGGCGGCACCATGGCAGAGCGAGCTCGTAGGCAGGACGGTAAGCGAAATGACACCAGGCGGAGTAATCCGCGGCGCGAGGCGCGGGCACGTGCCGCCGAGCAGCACACAAACGATGTCGCGCAGCGCCTGGCGAAAGATATCGCTCGCTCGCTCGCGGGCGTCAAACGCATCGAGGGCGCACCCAAGGCCGAGGTAGCCGAGCCGTGCGTGCCCAACGTGTCGGTGATCGACACGGATTCGGTGGCAGCGGTACTTGAGCATGGTCGCGGCTATGCGCAATTCTGTGATATGGCGCTGCTTGATTTCGCGAGCTTCGTGAATCCGGCTGGCGGCTATATTCGTGGCGCATGGGCACAAGAGGAAGCGCTCTGCGCCGAATCCTACCTCTATAACGTGCTTGCCGAGCAGAAAGACTGGTACGGCGAGAATCGACGCCGCAACATTAACTGCGAGCTCTATCGCGATCGCGCGCTCGTGGTGCCTGCGGTTCGCTTCGAGCGGGGCAAGATGCACGCCTACGCTGACGTTGTCGTGGCGGCAGCGCCCAACGCGCGTCGCGCCCGTGAGGACTACAACATCAAGGATGAGACGCTCGAAGCCGCCATGCGCAACCGCATTCGGTTCGTGCTGGATGTCATCGATGCGCTCGGTCGCGAGAAGGCGGTTCTCGGTGCATACGGATGCGGCGTTTTTGGATGGGACGCCGCGCAGGTGGCCGAGCTGTTCCGCCAGGAGCTCGTCGCCGGTGAGCATGGAGTGAAGCAGGTCATCTTTGCCATTCCGCGCACACGCTACGATGAGAATCTCGCAAAGTTCGAGCACGCGTTCTCGGCGTTTCCCGAGGCGCCCGTAACGAGCTACGCAGAAGTTGCTGCCGCGCGCCGTGCCCAAGCGGAGCAGGCCGAGCGCGATCGCGCGGCAACCGAGGATGACGACGATGATTGGCGGAAGTACCTTTAGCGATCGATCTTCTTGATGGCGATGCCCTCGACCACAAGCGTGATGCCGCCCACGATAAGATACGCTCCGAGCAGGTAGCTCAGCACGAGGCTCGAGATAAGCGGCATGAAGAGAAACGCGATGCCCAAAATGATGTTGAGCACGCCGGTCGCGGTGCCCATCGACGAGGCGGGAATCTGGTAGTAGCGCATCTGCCGTGCAAACGAGATGCGCTCGATGCCGGTCATGATGAGCAAGAACGAGAGCAGGTACACGATGGTGCCGGCCATGAACGAGGCGGGCAGCATGAGGAGCAGCAGGCCGAGCAGGGCATTTAAGATGCCTGTGGCGAGCTGTACGCCGTTGCGAAAGAATTCGGGCGTTTGGATATAGGTCGCGATCTGTCCGATGCCGTGCACGATGAGCAGGGCGGCGATGAGCGACTGGATGAACACATACGCCCCAAGCGGCGCGACAAGCGCGGCGACGCCGGAGAGCGCTAGCACGATGCCCAACACGATGAGGCCGACCTTCGCTTTGTGCGCGGTGTGGTTCCACTGCTCGATGTACTCGTTGATGTAGTCGCGATCTGAGTCATACCACTGCATGGTGAAGCTCCCTGTTAAAAAGGCTCCCCAGCGTATCGGCTGGGGAGCCAAGCTGTTGTTAGAGCTGTTCTACCCGCGTTTGCCGCGCATAAGCCGGTATCGCCGCGAAGACAAAATCATAAGCCGTCCGTAAGAAATGGACCTTTCTAGTAGGCGGGCGATGGCCTGGCGCAATTCGGTGGCGGCGGGAATTCGGTTGTTGCGCTGCTAGCACGCCCACATATGGTCGACGGGACCGGAGCCGTGGCCAAGGTCGAGGCCAGCGGCAAGCGCACCCGTGAGGTAGGACTTGGCTTGATCGACCGCTTCCACGAGCGTGCGGCCCTGCGCGAGCCCGCAGGCGATGGCCGAGGAAAGCGTGCAGCCTGTGCCATGGGTGTTCTCGGTTGCGATGTGCGTATGGCGAAACCATGTGGTGAGCGGCTCGTCGTCGGGATGCGCGGGGGGTTCTGCAAGCACGTCGTTGGCGTCGTTCGTGCTGTGACCGCCCTTCACGAGCACGGCGCATCCCAGCCGGCGCGCGAGCTCGCAGGCTACGCGCTGCTGATCGTGCGCGGTGTGAATTGCAACACCGGAGAGCGCTTCTGCCTCGGGGATGTTGGGGGTGATAACGCGCGCGAGCGGCATAAGGGTGCCCGTAAGCGCCGCGATGGCGTCGTCTGAGATGAGTTTCGCGCCCGAGGTTGCCACCATGACGGGATCGAGCACGATGTTCTCGGCTCCCCAGTGCGCCAGCCGCTCGGCAATCATCTCGATGATAGCGGTCTGCGACACCATGCCGATCTTCACCGCCGCGGGCGGGATGTCCTCAAACACGGCATCGATCTCGGCTGCGACAAACTGCGGGGTGGCATCGAGCACGGCGCGCACGCCTGTTGTGTTCTGCGCGGTAAGCGCGGTGATGGCGGTCTCGGCATACAGATGGTGCGCTGCAATGGTCTTGATATCAGCCTGAATGCCCGCACCGCCCGACGAGTCGGACCCAGCGATGGAAAGCACGGCAGGTATGGTCTTGCTCTGCATGGAATAACCTCGCCTCTAGCCTACGTTGTAATCTTGAAGACGAACTATGCGTGAGGTCGCCGCTGCCATTCCGGGCGCAGTTCCGCGGCGCGAAGCACGAAGACTGTCTGAGCACAGAGGGGCAGCGGCGACCATCAGGGGCGTTACTCGGCGTCCAGATCGATCGTCGTGCCCTCAAACACCTTGTTCACCGTGCGCACGGCGCACATCTTGCCGCACATGGTGCAGGTGCCTTCGGTGGAGGCGGGCGAGGCCTCGTAGCGCGCCTTTGAGGTCACGGGATCGAGGGCGTACTGCCACATCTCGTCCCACGCGAGGCGGCGGCGGGCGTCACCCATGCGGTTGTCGGCATCCTGTGCACCGGGCACGCCCTTGGCGATATCGGCGGCGTGCGCGGCGATCTTCGTAGCGATGAGGCCGTCCAGTACGTCTTTCGCGTTGGGTAGGCAGAGGTGCTCGGCGGGCGTCACGTAGCACAGGAAGTCGGCGCCCGAGCTTGCGGAGATGGCCCCGCCAATCGCCGCGGTAATGTGGTCGTAGCCCACGCCGATATCGGTTACGAGCGGGCCCAGCACATAGTAGGGCGCACCGTGGCACAGGCGCTTCTCGAGCGCCACGTTGGCGGCGATCTCGTTGATGGCCATGTGGCCCGGGCCCTCGATCATGACCTGCACGCCGGCGTCCCAAGCGCGTTTCGTGAGCTTGCCGAGCTCGATCATCTCGGCGGTCTCGACGGCGTCGTTGGAGTCGAAGAGGCAGCCCGGACGGCAGGAATCGCCGAGCGAAATGGTAACGTCGAACTCATGGCAGATCTTCAGAACCTCGTCGTAGTACTCGAAGAACGGGTTCTCGTTGCCGGTGACCTCCATCCAGCCGAAGAGCAGACTGCCGCCGCGCGAGACGATGTTCATGAGGCGGCCGGTTTCCTTGAAGGTCTTGATGACCGAGCGGTTGATGCCGCAGTGGATGGTAAGGAAGTCCACGCCGTCTTCGGCGTGTGCGCGCACGGTCTCGAGCAGGTCCTCGGCGGTGAGCTTGACGAGCGGCTTCTCCATGTAGCCGATGGCGTCGTACATGGGCACGGTGCCCACCATGAGCGGCGTCTTCTCGACGAGCTCCTGGCGGAAGAAGCGGGTCTTGCCAGAGTTGGAGAGGTCCATGATGGCATCGGCGCCAAACTGCTCGGCCGTATGCACCTTCTCCCACTCGACGTCGGCGTCGGCCACGTCGCCCGAGATGCCGAGGTTCACGTTGACCTTGGTGGAGAGGCCTTCGCCCACGCCGGCGGGCTTGAGCGAGCCGGCGAGGTGGCGGATGTTCGCCGGGATGGCGATGCGTCCGGCTGCGACACCCGTGCGGATGAACTCGGGGTCGCGGTGCTCCCGCTCGGCAACGGCGCGCATGGCGGGCGTGATAACGCCGGCGCGCGCGAAATCGAGCTGGGTCACGCACGGTGTGCCGTCGGGGCGCGTGGTCTGGGCGGTTGGGTTCTGCGGTGCATCCATGATGCGACTCCCTTCGTTGGCATTACCCATGTCAGGTTCGACGGGTCGGGGCGGGCGCGCCCCCTCTCAGCCTGCCGTTGCCCGCAAGCTCCCCGTGATATGCGGTTCGAGTTGCCGCCATTATACCCCGCGCTGCCAGCAAAGTGGCGGCGGGTCAGATGTTGTTGTTTGCCATGAACACGAGCGTCTCGTGCGTGGCGCCCTGTGTTGAGAGGTCGGACGCAAAGCGATAGCCCACGTTGAAGCGGATAAGGTCCGCGGCGTCCTCGATGCCGTGCTCAGCCATCCAGCGGACCATCGATCCGCGGGCGATCTTGCTCGCCGTGGCGCGCTGTACTGGCTTGCCTGCGCGCAGCTCCTCGCCAAAGATGCAGGTGACAACAGCTGCATCGGCAGGCATGTGTGGCAGGACGGCCTTGGCGTACTCCACGCTCGCGAGATTCACCAACGTGGTTGGCCGGCCGTTGCAGACCGCACAAGCGATGTCGGATCCCCAGAACGCGTACAGATCGCGTGCGCCGTCTACGGCGAGCTTCGCGCCCATCTCGAGCCGATAGGGCTCCATGGCGTCAAATGGGCGTACGCACCCGTAGAGACCCGAGATCACCCAAAGGTGCTCCTGCAGCCATTCGAGCTCTTCAAAGCCCATGACTTCAGGCGCCATGCTGCGATACTGGATGCCCACGTAGGAAAAGACGGCGGGGGAAATAAGGCGCGCGATCGCAGGGTCGTCCAGTTGGCGCTCATCGGAAACCACGCAAAAGTCGTGCAGCCGCTCGATATTCTCGGCAAGGAGCTTGTCGTTCACGCGCCAGAGCGCCTTGAGGCCCGCGGCGCCCTTCTCGCGCTCGATCGCCTGTAGCGCATCGTAAAGCCGGCGCGTCTTTTCGGGGTAGGGCGGGATCCCGCGCGGCTCGAACGCGTCGCGCGCCACGCGCATCTGCTTAGCAGGTGAAATAATGACCTGGAGCACGCTTTCTCCTTGGCAGGGTCTCGGGACACCGTAAACCGTGTGTTCCTTTATATCATCCAAGCACGCCTTACGACAAAGGGCCCGTCCGCTTTCAACAGGCGAATCCGCGAAGCGCTTCGCCTGTTGAAAGCGGACGGGCCCTCATGTTCGCAGGCGTGTGGGGCTCCTACGCGCGCTCGATGAACGCCTTATAGCCCTTGTAGGCCTCGTAGACGTCGGCCTTGTTCGAGACCTCCCACAGCGAGTGCATAGAGAGCACGGCCACGCCGGCGTCGATGACGTTCATGCCGTACTCGGCGAGGATGTAGGCGATCGTGCCGCCGCCGCCCGCGCCGATGCGACCGAGCTCGCAGGTCTGGAAGGCAACGCCCGCCTCGTCCATGATGTCGCGTACGAGCGCCATGTACTCGGCGTCGGCATCGTTGGAGCCGCCCTTGCCGCGGGAGCCCGTGTACTTGTTGAAGCACAGACCATGGCCCATGAAGGCGGCGTTCTTCTTCTCGAAGCGGTCGGCGTAGAGCTGGTCGAATCCCGCGGAGACATCGGAGCTGAGCATGCGCGAGTTGGCAAGCGCACGGCGGAGTGCCAGCGAGCTGCCCTCGCCGGCGAGTGCCATGATCTCGGCCACGGTGTTCTCGAAGAAGCGGCTTGTCATGCCGGAGGCGCCCACCGAGCCAATCTCCTCCTTATCGACGAGCAGGCACACACTCGTGCGCTCGACCTCGGCCACGGCGAGCTGCGCGGCGAGCGAGGTGTAGGCGCACACGCGGTCGTCCTGACCGTAGCCCAGGATCATGGAGCGGTCGAGGCCCATCTCGCGGGCAGCGCCGGCGGGAACGACCTCGAGCTCGGCGGAGAGGAAGTCCTCTTCGTCGATGCCGTACTTCTCGGTCAGGAGGTTGAGGAAGAAGCGCTTCACGGGCTCCTTCTCCTCCTCGTCGCCCTCGATGACAACCGGGCGGCCGCCCACGATCACGTCGAGGTTCTCGTGGTCAACGGCCTCGGCGGCGGGCTTCTTCAGCTGATCGGAGGCGAGGTGGATGAGCAGGTCGGAGATGCAGAAGACCGGGTCGGTGGCGTCCTCGCCCACACGGACCTCGACGGTGGTGCCGTCCTTCTTGCACACCACGCCGTGGAGTGCAAGTGGGGTGGCGACCCAGTGGTAGGCCTTCACGCCGCCATAGTAGTGCGTGTCAAGGTAAGCCATGTCGCCGGCCTCGTAAAGCGGGTTCTGCTTGAGGTCGAGACGCGGGGAGTCGATGTGCGCACCCAGGATGTTCATGCCCTGCTCGATGGGCTGGGTGCCCAGGTTCACGAGCATGATGGTCTTGTTGTGGCAGGTGGCGTAGATCTTGTCGCCGGCAGTGAGCTCGCGGCCGAGAGCGGCGGCCTCGTCGAGCGAGATGTAGCCGGCCTCGCGCGCGGCGGCCACGCTGGCGGTCACGCACTCGCGTTCGGTCTTGTTTTCGGAGATGAAGGCGCGGTAGTCGCCACAGAGCTCCTCGAGCTCGGCGATGGCAGCCGCGTCGTAAGCTTTCCAGGCGTTCGGACGCTCCATAGGTGAGTCCTTTCTTGCGTGCGAATAGTTCCATCCGGCATGGTAGCACGGCGGGGCGCAAGGCGGCTCGTGGCGCGCATGTATCCACATGAGCCTAGCGTGCACGCCGCCACGTTTTGAGGGCGAGCGCGATGCCGCCGCCGAGGAGCGCCAGGCCAATGGAACCCACCGTGGCTGCGAGGGCGTCGATCTCGATGTCGTTGGTTGCGGCGAGCGTGCCCGCACCGGGGCGTTGTGCGGGCGTGTTCGAGGCACGTGCATTTGACTCGTTGCCGTCGGGCTGGTTGGCCGGAGGCGTGGGATTGGTGGCGTTGCCGGTATCGGATGAGCTGTCGCCTCCGGGCTCATCGCCTCCTTGGTCGGGCTGGTTGGTGCCGCCGTCTCCGCTGTGGTCCGGCTCTTCGTCGGCGCGGGTAAACACGAAGGCGCCGTTGTTGCCCAGTTGCGCTGCCAGCGCGACGCCGTTATCGGAGGACGACACCGAGAAGGTCCGCGCATACGGTGCCGTTTGCGTGGCATTTTCCTGCTTGGCAACCACGCTCGAAGATGCGCTCGGCGCAAGGGGCGTGCCTGCATTCAGCTCATATTGCCCACGTTCGCCCATGTGCCACGAGGCGCTGCCGTCGGTTGGGATGGTGTATGCCCTAACGATTTGCACCTGCTCTGCCATCGCGGGCTCATCGATAGACGAGAAGCGCGCCTCGTAGGCATTCTGCACGTAGTAATAGGTCGTACCGGCGACGGGTTTGCTCGTGAGGGGCACGAGCTGATTGCGGGCGGGAAGCTCGCCGTCGTCAAGTGAGGTGCCCGGCGCAAGCTCGAACAGCGGCGTATCGGCGGCAAGCGTGTATGCGCTGCCCGTGGTAGCTGCTCGCCCGTTTGCGGCTGCTCGCGCGTTCAGGACGCCGTCCGATCCCTCAACCGCGCCGGCGGGCACGATGGGGCTGCCGTCGGCGCCCGCGACCAGCGTGCTGCCAAGCTCCTGCTCGAGTGCGTTGAAATCGAGCTTCTCGCCAGCGCGGATCCGGTCGAGCACCGCTCGCACTTCAGGGCGCGGTGCGACTTCGTACATCAGCCGCACGGGAGCAAGGTTCTCGGTAGCGTCGAGTGCCATGCTCGCCGATCCGTCGCGCGCGATGGTCACGCTCGCGCGAAGCGCCGGCACGGCATCGGCGGGAATGGAGAGCAGCACGGTTTGCTGCGCGGTGGCAAGATCGGTTTCGACCATGACGTAGAAGTCGTAGAGTGCCACATCGCCGCCGGTATAGGGGTTGGGCAGGTTGCCAATGTAGAAATATGTGTCGCAAATCGCCGTGGCGCCGCGGTCGCGCGCCGCCTGGATGTTCTCGGCCGCCTCGCCCGATGCGGTACCGGCAACCGCCGCGTCGAGCTCTGCCTGCGAGGCGAAGCTGTAGGGCGTGCCCCCGTCGGGCACCATCCGGTGGTCGCTGTCAACGTAGTAGGCCACGCGGTTGGAGTACGAGGAGGAATTCTCATATGCCATTTGACCATCGAGTTTTGCCTGATAAAAGAGGTCGTATGCCGCATAACCCAAGTTGTAGCGCGTGTTGATGCTGCGCACGAGGTAGTCGAACTCGTGGGTGGCACCGGAGAGGTCGCTGGGATCGTCGAGGCTCATGGTGACCGCGGCTGCTGCAAGCGAGCCGTCGAGCATCGTGGTGCCGTAGCGAATGCCGCGCACGCTTTCCACCGACATGCCCGCGCCAATCATATCGCTCGCCTCGATGCGGGTTCCGCCGGCAAGCGTTGCCTGCGCGTTGACCGGCGAGATATAGGAGATGCCGAGCATTGAGTCGGTTGCGGTGGCAAATGCCCAGTTGATGGCCGAGGCGCTGCGGGCGGGGTAGTAGCGGTCGACGCAGCTTATCGCGGTGGGATCTTGGCTGTCGAACAGTCCGTCGACGACGGGCACGGTGACGCTTTTTGACTCGATGCCGCGCTTGCCGGATCCGTAGAGCGCGAGCTCGACGCTGTGCTCACCGTTCGCCGCGGCCGCTGCGTAGGCCTCAGCAGCATCCGAGATGTTCTGGCTTAGATTGACGGTGCTTCCGCCCACGTTTGCCGTGAGCTGATGCGCCGCTTGCTGCTCGGCGGTCTCGAGTAGATAGGCAGCGGCATCGGTAGTGTCGATGCCGGTGGTGTAGATCGTGAGCGGATGCTCGGCGCCATACGCAGCGTCGATGCGCTGCTCAACACTGCGCATGGTCAACATGGTCGCAAACATCGCGTCGGTTCCATAGCCTGTGTCGTGGCTATTGGGAAGCGGCCCCATGAAGTTAGTTGCGTCGCCGGTGTAGGCAGGCGGCGCGGCGATAGCGGTGTTTGCCATGGGTGGGGTTTCGATGCCCATGATAATGAGGCTGGGCGTGCGATTGTCTGTCCCTTCCGCGGCGCCTTGCATAAGTTGCTCGCCGGCGAGATAGAGCGCTCGCTGCAGGTACGAGCCACCGCCGAGTTTGGCGTCCTGCGTGGTCGCGCTGTCCGCACCGTCGTCGCATGCGGTGGCCGTGACGCGAATCGTTGCCGCAACCGGATCATAGGCAAGATACGTCCCGTCGCTGGCGGGATCGTATGAGGCAAGCGGCATGAGCACCGTGGCGTTGCCCGCGTATCCCACGACCGCAACGCGCGCCTCGCTTGCGCCGCCGCCCTGGGTGAGCACGCGCCCAATCGCCTCATTGAGCGCGGAGACCAGGTAGACGGCATGCGCTTGGTCGGCGTAGCGCATGTCGGCGAGCATGCGGTTGAGGCTCACGACAAAGACCACATCGTGAGCGGTGTCGCTCTCCTGACGTATCGAGGCGGCAGATGCGATCGCCGAGATGCCCACCATGAAGTCGTTTTCGGGGTCGTTGAGTGCAAGGTCGCCCATCCCGGCGTGCGCGAGCTCGTCGTCCGTTGCCCAGACTGATTTATCGACCCAGACGCGCCCCGCCTGATCGGTGCTATAGGTGTCCGAGTCTCCGCCGCTGGCAAGCGCGTCGCGCCAGCCTCCGGAGGTGTCGGGATCGGAGACTTTCTCGATGCCGGTTATGGCTTGTGTGCTCGATGGCGTTGCGGCTTGCGCGGGCGCTGCGTGGAGGAACGCAAGCGCGCAGGAGGTGAGCGCGAGCGCGAGAAGAGCGAACGCAGCGGCACGGAAACGCTGGAAAGAACAGTTGGGATGCGGCATGTCGCCTCGATTCTGCCCGCGCCGGCGGGATTGGTCGCCGGCGCGGGCCTGGAAAGGGGATGTAGCCCTCAATACCCAGGCTTTGCGAAAGACAGACTCAAGAAACGCTTATGAATTGCAAAATATGGAGCACTTTTTTCGTGGGTTGCTGAGTAGAAAACAATTATGAGATTCGCAAAAGTGCTGGTAGATTAGCTGTGTGTGATGTGTGTCTACTTGACTGAGGGCGAAAAAAGAGCTCCATATTTTAAAAGATGCCCGTGAAGGATACGAATGGACCCTCTCGAGCGCATGAATTGATATCCAGCCGTTCGCTCAGGGGAGTTGGCTTCATGATTGAGCGTATTTTCTGCCATTTTTGAGCGCTGGAAAAGATTGGGTAAGGTTCAGAGCGCGAGTGCTGAGTATACGCAACTTTGGTTGCAAAGAAATCGCAGGTACAAAGGTTGCCATTAAAGTGGCTACTCTGCTGGACCCCTGTTGAATAGAACAAATCTTCAACGGGGCGAGTTTGAGCCATGGTCAGGACCCTACATCGTGGCTATCCTTGCCTCCAAAGAGGCAACTTGTTTCTTGAGTCTGCGAACCCTTGACCGTTGGGAGAGAAAGCGGGGGATGCCGATAGCGTCGCATCATCGAGACCGGGCGGTTTCTTGCCACCCAGCGCACGTTATGATCGCGGCGAAAACCCCGTCCTTGCGCCTTCATGCGGATGGTGTCGATTGAGGTGTTTGGGCGAGCTTCGGAGCGCGTGTGGCGCGTGTCCACATGGGCGGGTAGACTGAGGGGAGTGAATTCGAGAGAGGAAGTCTCCCATGTCAGATAGCCCCGCCGCCGCGTCCCGCCGTACGTTCGCCGTCATCGACGGCAACTCGCTCATGCACCGCGCGTTCCATGCCGTACCGCCCACCATGAACGCGCCGGATGGCCGACCCACCAATGCCGTCTTCGGCTTTCTGAACATGTTCCTCAAGATGGTCGATGCCTTTCATCCGGACGGCGTAGCCGTGGCATTCGACAAGGGGCGTCCGCGCGTGCGCATGGAGATGCTGCCGCAATACAAGGCCCAGCGTCCGCCCACCGATCCCGACCTGCGCCAGCAGTTCCCCATGATCAAGGAGCTGCTCGCCGGCCTCTCGATCCCCATCCTTGAGGCCGAGGGCTGGGAAGGCGACGACATCCTGGGCACGCTCGCCCGTACCGGCGAGGCGGCCGGCTGCGACATGTATCTCATCACCGGCGACCGCGACATGTACCAGCTCTCCACCGAGCACGTCAAGATCGTGGGCACAAAAAAGGGCCTCTCGGATGTTCAGATCATGACGCCCGAAAGCGTGGAGGACCTCTACCATGGCATCACGCCCGCGCTCGTGCCCGACTTCTACGGCCTCAAGGGCGATTCGTCGGACAACATCCCCGGCGTTCCGGGCATCGGCCCCAAGAAGGCGAGCGCGCTCATCGCGCAATATGGCTCGCTCGACGAGGTCATCGCGCATGCCGACGAGGTCAAAGGCAAGATGGGGGAGAACCTGCGCGCGCACATCGACGATGCCCTGCTCTCGCGCAAGGTCGCGACCATCCAGACAAACGCCCCGGTCGAGCTCGATTTCGATGCGGTGCGGTTTCCGGCGTTCGATGCCCAGGCGGTGGGCGAGGCACTTGGTGCGCTGGGCATCATGTCGATGCAGAACCGCTTCCTTGCACTCATCGATGCGGGGGAGGGCGCGGCTGCGCCGGCTGAGCTCGAGCTGCCCGAGGCAACGGTGGTGCGCGCGGAGGACGCCGAGGCTCTTGAGACTGTGCTCGCGCAGGTGAGTGCGGCTATCGATGCCGATGCATGGATCACCGCCGTGGTGGATGTCGACAAGGAGCCCGACGCGCTCTTCGGGCTCACCCATACGCTGTGGCTCGCGCTGCCCGAGGCGCTTGTCGCGATC
>CALUFC010000016.1 GCA_944319885.1 uncultured Coriobacteriaceae bacterium | reverse complement strand
CCGGTGGACGGCACCGGCCGAGAGCCGGAGGGGCCCCCGAGAGGGGGCCCTTTTGGTATCTATCCGGCGTGATAGATAGGTGTGAGCCATGTTTACCGTATTCATTATTGGAAACATTGCATCTGGTAAATCATGTGCTTCTCGATATCTTGCCCAACGAGGTGGATATCGCATCGATTTAGATCAGATGGCTAAAGATCTGTATCTTCCCGGGTCGCCCATCGTTGAGCGGCTTGCCAGCGTGTTTGGGTCCGATGTCGTTGCTTTGGACGGTAGCATTGATTGTGCGGCGCTCGCGCGCTCTGCGTTCGCGACGCCCGAGACGGTCCAAACTTTGAATCGCTTGGTGCATCCCGCGCTGATCGAGCAGCTAGGCGCGATACTGTTGCCGGCACATTGCTGCTCGGTTATCCCTGCATCCTATCCCTTCGTTGTCGTTGAGATCTCTGTTGCTGCAGCATTTCGCGAGGCATTTGTCTTGGCTGATGAGATCATCGCCATAACCGCTCCGTTGGATATCCGTAGGGCTCGCGCGATCGACCGCGGTATGGATCCCCAGGACTTCGATCGCCGTGCAGCTCTGCAGCCCTCGGAGGAAGAGCTGTGCGGTATGGCTACGCGTGTCATAGATAATTCGCAGGCCGATGATTCGCTCTTCGATGCACTTGATGCATGGTTATCGATGAAGGGGCTCGTGCCCGGGCAGCAGCAACTGGGGGGTCTCGATGGCTAGGGCTCATCATGGTCCTCGCTTTTTTGCATGGTATCGCGTCGTACCGCTTGCACTGGTGCTCTTGCTGGGGACCGTTTCCTACCTCTATTCCTATGCGCCGAGTGCGCTGTTAAGCTATCTGTACCCCTTGGATTATCAAGAGGAAATCGCTGCTTCCAGCGCGAGGCATACCGTCGATCCCATGCTCGTTGCAGCGGTGATCGAGACAGAATCGGGATGGGATCCGCAAGCTGCCTCACGCCGCGGCGCGCAGGGCCTCATGCAGCTCATGCCCGAGACTGCTCAGGACATGATCGATCTTGGGCTTGTCGATGGGCATACATTCCATTCCGATGAGCTTGACGATCCTGGTACCAACATCGAGTTCGGTTGCGCGTATCTTGCGTACCTGATCGATTACTTCAACGGGTCGATCGATTCAGCCATCGCTGCTTACAATGCAGGCCTTTCGAACGTGAACGATTGGACAGAGCAGGACACCGTGCTGCATAATGCGATTACCTTTCCCGAGACTCAGGCGTATCTGATTCGCGTCAAGAACGCGTGGGATCGGTATCAAGAATTGTATGGGAGGGACTTCTCCTCCTAGCAATAGCGCGTCCTAAGGAGCCTGCTATGGAGATTCAAGAGGTTGAACGCGTTGGCGGCGAGTTGAGGCGATTTGGCGTCACGGGGGACCCAGTTGCGTTCGAGGTGGTCTCGCCGTTTCAACCCTCAGGCGATCAGCCGCAGGCAATCGACGCGTTGGTGCAGGGCGTGCGCAACGGCGATCGCTATCAGGTGCTTCTGGGCGTAACGGGTTCCGGCAAAACCTATACCATGGCGAAGACCATCGAGGCACTCGGCAAGCCTACCCTCGTCATGGCGCCCAACAAGACGCTCGCCGCGCAGCTCGCTAGCGAGCTCAGGGAGTTTTTTCCTCATAATGCGGTCGTGTATTTCGTTTCCTACTACGACTACTACCAGCCCGAAGCGTATGTACCGCAGTCGGACACCTATATCGAAAAAGATGCCTCGATCAACGAGGAAGTCGAGATGCTGCGCCATCAGGCGACCGCTTCGCTGCTCTCGCGCCGCGATGTGATTGTCGTTGCGAGCGTCTCGTGCATCTACGGCATCGGTTCGCCGGAGGATTACGCCGGCCTGGCGCCCAATGTGGATAAGAAGATCCCCTTGGAGCGCGATGATTTCATCCATGCGCTGATCGATATCCAGTACGATCGCAACGATTTCGATTTGTCGCGCGGCACGTTTCGCGTCCGTGGCGACGTGGTGGATGTGTATCCACCGTATGCGGAGCATCCGTTGCGCTTCGAGTTCTTCGGCGATGAGGTGGAGCTCATTGCCGAGATTGACGAGGTGACGGGGGAGATCTTGCGCGAATATGATGCCATTCCGGTATGGCCCGCGTCGCACTATGTGACCGAGAAGCCTAAGGTGACGCATGCACTCAAGACCATCGAGGAAGAGCTCGAGGGACGCGTTGCCGAGCTCAAGGCGGCCGATAAGCTGCTTGAGGCGCAGCGCTTGCAGCAGCGGACTGATTATGACCTCGAGATGCTCGAAACCATGGGGTACTGCAACGGCATCGAGAACTACTCGCGGCATCTCGACGGTCGTAAGCCGGGTGAGCCGCCATTTACGCTTATCGATTACTTCCCCAAGGATATGCTTTGCATTATCGATGAGAGTCACGTGACGGTACCTCAGATTCGCGGCATGCATGAAGGCGATCGTTCGCGCAAGGTGACGCTCGTTGAGCACGGGTTTCGTCTGCCCTCCGCCCTCGATAACCGTCCGCTGCGTTTCGATGAGTTCGAGGCGCGTGTACCGCAGTTCATCTACGTCTCCGCAACACCGGGTGATTACGAGCTTCGTGTGAGCCAAAACAATGTTGAGCAGATCATTCGTCCCACAGGTCTGCTGGATCCTAAGATTGATGTGCGTCCGGTGCACGGGCAGATCGATGACCTACTCGATGAGATCAGGGTACGTACGTCACGGCACGAACGCGTGCTGGTGACCACGCTCACCAAGCGCATGGCTGAAGACCTGACCGACCATCTGCTCGATGCCGGCATCAAGGTGAACTACATGCATTCCGATACCGCGACGATGGATCGCGTCGAGATTCTTCGAGATCTACGGCAGGGCAAGATCGACGTGCTCGTGGGCATCAACCTGTTGCGCGAGGGCCTCGATCTGCCGGAAGTATCGCTGGTTGCTATTCTTGATGCCGATAAAGAGGGCTTCCTGCGCAACCGTCGCTCGCTCATTCAGACCATCGGCCGTGCCGCGCGCAACGCCGATGGCGAGGTCATCATGTATGCGGATACGATCACCGATTCCATGCGTGAAGCAATCGACGAGACGAATCGCCGCCGCACCATCCAGATGAAATTCAACGAGGATCACGGGATCGAACCTAAGACGGTGCGGAAAGCCATCAACGATATCTCGAGTTTTATCGCCGAGGCAAGCGATACCGTAGGCAAACGCGACCGCTCCCGGGGCGACAGTTTGGGTCATGGTGCATTCTTCACGCCGGCTGGAGACGGTGCGGACGCGGCACCCGAGACCAGTCCGTCGACCGGGCAGCAGCTCGCCGAGGAACTCGCCAACCTTCCCAAGGACGAGCTTGCGCGCATCATCGCGACGATGGAAGACGACATGCGCTCTGCTTCCGAGGCGATGGATTTCGAAGAGGCGGCGCGACTGCGCGATGCGATCGTACATCTCCGCTCCATTGCCGAGGGCGCAAGCGAAGACGAGGTGATCGAGAACTTGCGGCGCACCGCGCGCAAGGGGAGCGTATTCGGCGGTGGACGCAAACGTCAGGGACACCGGTCCAAGCATTGATGGCGATGGTATACTTGGTAGGCGAGGTGCTGTGCTGGCACCGGAATTGAGGGGATAGTCGAGGGGATATGTCATGACCGAGGAGTATATGCCGGAATACCGTGAGTTCGACAAGCAGGTATTCGCCGGCAAGCTGAAGGGTGCCAAGTGGAGCCTGATCGTCATGGCGATCTTCTGCTTTGCATGGGCTGCGTATACGTTCGTCACCGCTCCGTTTGGTGGAGCCGGTGTGTTCATGATCACTCCTGAAGATGGTCCTGCTGGATTGGTTGCCGCGCTGCCGCTTTGCCTGATCGCCACCGGACTCTTGAGCTTTTTGGGTACGGCGCTTTCGCGCACTGCCTGGGTGCTGGGCTGGACTGAGCCCATTGCCAATGTGGTGCTTATCGCCGCAGGTCTCTGGGGACTTTGGGGCGGGGCGTCGACCCTGTCGTTTGGCGTCGCCTATACCGCGCTCGGCGTTTATCTTGCTCTGTATATCGCACTGGTGGCACTCGAGCTCAACCGTCGCGGTGCCGAGCGTTGGTATATGGAGCTCATCGTAGCCGTTGCCGTGTGGGCCATCACGCTCATCAGCGGACTGAACCATGCCCCGGTGAACGAGCTCGTACCGGCCGCGAGCCTCGCGCTCTTCATTGCGGCATGGGGCTTTGTCTACGGTGCCGTGCTGCTTGCGGGCACCAAGCAGGAGGAGACCGAGGCTCCCGCCGCCGTAACGGCGTAGGTCGCGCATTCGTATTCCTCATCGCCCGGAGCGACATATTCGGCATGATGCCGGGCTCATGTGTTGATGCTGCACCCCTATCAAGCTGTTCTGTACGGTTCAGCCTGATAGGGATGTTGTCATGCGACGGTATGCGTGTTGCGCCAAGGCATCCTGCTTGATGATCAGCGTGCGCCGCGTGTGGGTGCGTCAAGGCTGTCGATGAGCGCCTGGGCGACGCGGATGCCGTCCGTCGCGGCGCTCATGATGCCGCCCGCATAGCCCGATCCCTCGCCGCATGGGAAGATTCCGGGTGCACCGAGTGCTGTGCACGAGCGGTCGCGCAGCACGGTGACCGGTGAGCTCGAACGTGTTTCGACACCGGTGAGCACGGCGTCGGGATCGTTGAATCCATGCAGCTTGCGATCGAGGAGCGGAATGCCCTCGCGCAGCGAAGCAATGATGTGTCCGGGCATCGCGTCATCGAGCGATGTCCAGGTGACGCCGAGCGGATAGGTGGGCTCGATGGCTCCGCCACGCGTGCTGGGGCGCTTTTCAAGGAAATCGCCTACAAGCTGCGCGGGAGCACGATAGCGCCCGCCGCCCATGTCAAACGCGCTGCGTTCGCAAGCGCGTTGCAGCTCGATGCCGGCCAGCGGGCTGGTGCCCGGCAGATCCTCAGGATAGACATTGACGAGCAGGGCGGAATTGGCGTTGCGTTCGGCGCGTGCGTTCTCGCTCGCACCGTTGGTGACCACGCCGCCCGCCTCGGAAGTCGCGGCGACCACCATGCCGCCGGGGCACATGCAGAATGAGAAGACGCTGCGTCCCGAGGGGAGATGGGCGACGAGCTTGTAGGGCGCGGCGCCCAGTGTGGGATGACCTGTCGCAGGCCCGTATTGTGCCACGTCGATCGAGGATTGCAGATGCTCGATGCGCACGCCCATGGCGAATGTCTTCCGCGCGAGCGTGAAGTTCGACGCCTCGAGCATCTTGAATACATCGCGTGCGGAATGGCCGCAGGCAAGCACGAGGCGATCGCAGGCGATGCGCTCGCGCTGGCGGCGCGTTGTGACGGTGATGGCTTTGACCGACCCGTCTGCCGCGCGCTCAATGCCCTCGAGTCGTGTTCGAAAGCGAACCTCGCCGCCCAGCTCGCGGATGCGGGCAACGATGTTATCGACAACCCGAGGAAGAATATCGGAGCCAATGTGGGGTTTGGCATCCCACAGGATGTTTTGCGGCGCGCCGGCGGCGTGGAACGTCTCAAGGATGAGCCGGTGGTACGAATTCTTGGTACCGGTGGTGAGCTTGCCGTCGGAGAACGTGCCCGCACCGCCGGCACCGAACTGGATATTGCTTTCCTCGTCGAGCTCCCCGGTTGCATAGAACTGCTCGATTGCCTCGCTCCTGCGCTGCGCATCGTCGCCGCGCTCGATGAGGAGCGGCTCCAAACCAGCCTCCGCGAGCGCGAGTGCACAGAACAGTCCGGCGCACCCGGCCCCCACGACGATGGGGGCGCGGCTCGGTTTGAGCGGAACGGGCGCGGGAAATCGCGGCTCCTCGACATTGATGCAGCGCACGCGGTTGCGCTCGGAGGCTGGGACATGCGCCAGCATCTGCTCTTCGTCGACACCCTCCACAAACGAGATGCGAATGCTCAGGATGAAATGCACGTGCTTTTTCTGGCGTGCATCGATGGACTTGCGGTGCAGCTCAATCGAGGCGATCTCATGAGGCAGGCAGCCCAGCAGGCGCACGGCGTCACTCAGGCCGACGGCGAGCGAGCTATGCGGACCGCGTCCCTGAGCGAGGCTTGCGGTGATTCCGGTTATCTCGAGCATGGTGCCTCCTGTCTCTGCCGGACCAGTCGAGCAGCCGCCTCGCCCGCGCGCACACCCGAAAGCCACGCCCACGCGAGGTTGAAGCCACCGCAGTCGGCGTCCATATCGAGGGCTTCGCCACACGCGAACGCGTTGGGGGCAGATGCCGCATCGATGCGAAGCGAAGGTGTCGAGACGACATCGAAGGGAATGCCGCCGCGCTTCACTTGGGCCGATCGCTCATCGGCGGTGCCCATATAGGTAAAGGTGAGGGCTTTGGCAGCTCGCGCCCATGCGGTGAGGCTGAAGCTATCGCCTGCACGCTCAGACACCACACGCGTCAGTCTCCGGTCTAGCACGCCGTCAAGCCAGCGATCGTCGTGCATATGGAACGGGCCAAGCAACTGTTCGCGGACAGTGAGACGGTCGATGAGCTCGCGTTCGGAGAGGTGGGGGAACAGATCGAGTGCGATGGTGTCGCCGGGATGTACGCGGCGTGAGAGATTGAATGCGGCGATGCCGGATAGCCCATAGGGGCGGAAGAGCACCTCGCCCTCCTCATGCCAGCGCGCGACGCCATGGTGCTGCAGCGTGAGCCTGCCCTCGACGCGCAACCCATCGAGCATGTTGAGAAGCCGTTCATTGCGCTCAGAGTTCATGGCGTCGAGCGCGCATGCGATGGGACAGAGCACGGGTTGTTCTTCACGATGGGGCAGGTCGAAGACAGCCGCCGTATCTGCAGAGGAACCGCCGCAGGCAACGATGATAGCGCGCGCCTGGATGTGAACGCGCGTGCGCGGTACGGCATCGTATGCGCGTCGCCATGCGCGGAGCTGTGCATGGGCAGAACCCTTGCGGGGTCTGCGGGGATGCGTCTGCGGCACGCTGACGGCGAGGTGCCAGCAGCTGTCTGTCTCGTGAAACAAGGCTGTTTCGACGTATGCACCTGTCTCGTCGGAGATGGCTCGATCGTCGGCAGCCCTGAGGAGCGCATCGCGTACGGATTCCGCGCGCTTGCTATACGGATAGAGCCGGCCGTCCTCCTCGGTGATCCAGATGCCACAAGAGGAGAAAAATGCATCGAGCTCCGCTTCGGGGCGAGGTCCCAAGACCGCACGGGCAATCTCGGGGTGCCGATAGCGTTCGGGGTCGAGATGCGTGTTCGAGATGTTGCAGCGGCCGTTGCCCGTTGCCAAGATGGGTAAGCCAAGCTCGACATCGCGCTCGATGATGAGGACGCTGGCGTCGAGTCGGGCGCATGCGATGGCGGCGGCGAGGCCAGATGCCCCGCCGCCGATAACGGCGACATCGAATGCGTCGCCGTCGCAAAGCGTTGGACTCGGATCCCGCGTCGTCATGGAATCAGTTACTCGGCTACAGGCGTGCCGTCTCCCTCGTGGGGCACGACGGCTTCGCAGGCGGCAATGGCATCGGGGAGCAGGTTCTCGGGAAGCGCGTCCTCGATTGCACCGGCGTCGCAGGCGGCGGCAAGTGCGGGGTTGATGGGCAGCCGGCCAAGCACCTTGATGCCGTAGCCCGAAGCGACTTCATCGATCTTGCTGGTGCCAAACACCTCGATCTTCTTGCCGCAGTCCGGGCAGGTGATGTAGCTCATGTTCTCGATGATGCCGAGGATGGGGACATTCATCTTGTCGGCCATGTTGACGGCCTTGGCGACGATCATCGAGACGAGGTCCTGCGGGCTTGTGACCACCACGATGCCGTCGACGGGCAGCGATTGGAACACGGTGAGGGCTACGTCGCCCGTGCCCGGGGGCATATCGACCAGCAGATAGTCGAGCGGACCCCACGAGGTGTCGCTCCAGAACTGGCGAATCGCGCCGGCGATCACCGGGCCGCGCCAGAGCACGGGGTCGGTTTCGTTGGCAAGCAGGAGGTTGGAGGACATGACCTTGATGCCAGTCTCGGAGATTTCTGGTAGCAGCAGGTTGCCCAGGCCGCTCGCGCGCTTGCCGCTCATGCCGAGCATCTTGGGGATGGAAGGACCGGTGATGTCGGCGTCGAGGACGCCCACCTTGTTGCCGCGGCGCGCCAGCTCGACGGCGAGTGAGCCGGTGACGAACGACTTGCCCACGCCGCCTTTGCCCGAGAGCACGGCGATGACGCGCTTCACTTCAGACAGGCTGTTTTCCTCGAATTGCAAAGGCGCGCTCTGGCCGCCAGCAGCGGCGGCATGTTCGCAGGTTGCCATGGATACGTCCTTTCAGGTGGACCCTCTGCATCGCGATGGGGCGACGCATGCTGGGCTAAAGAGTAAACACGGCTCCATTGTACCCATCTTGCCGGTGCACCTCATCGAGGCGCAGGCCGCGCGATCAGCTCTGGGCGAATTCGTCTAGAACGCGTAACCGCGGAGCTATATCCTCCATAAGGCCCTCTGCTACATACGGCGTGGAGGTGAGGACCGTGCCAAGGTCGCCATCTCCGGAATGCACGATGGCAGGCCTCACACGCTCGGCTATGCGTTTTCCAAGGCGCCTGAGTGCGGCCGTGGTAATACCAAGCTCCTTGGCAAGATCGACGAAGGTGCGCGGCGTTACCTCGTCGATGTTTCGCGCTCCCCCGAGACGCATCGCCATGCTCTTGCTGAACTTAGGGAAATAAGTAGTCGAGACAAGGTCGTAGGCGGGTGCGAGCGAGAAGGTCGTGCGGTGTCCGCGGGAGGGGTTCAGGCGAATCGAATGGTTTTTCAAGTGCCCATCGCAATTGCCGATCACATAGGAGAGGAGCAGTGTCGCTGCAAACTGGGAAAGATCTGCCGCCGGCTGTGTGCTGTTGCGTCGAATCAGCTCCGCGATAGCGGCTACGCTTCCTCCAGGCAGCTCTGCGTATTTCGATCCCGGTGTAATGCCAAAAGCCTGTGCGAGGTCTTCTTGATGCATGCGTTCGACTCGCATGGCACCGGATGCTGTCGTGATGAATCGGTCAAACCGCTCCATGGCAAGCACGGGTCGGCCCAATTCAAGCAGCTCGCAGTTTGGGACTGTGATGCCGCAGGCACGCGCGGCTTGCATGCAGAGATATTCAACTTCCGGCAGGTCGCGCAACGTGCTTGTCTTGAGGATGTGCGTCGTTGCCGCAAGGCCCTTGGGGCGCATCCATCCACTTGGGCCATGAGCGGGCATACGGGCGAGGCCGACTTTGTTTTGCGTGCCAGCAAGGGAGAGACGCGACGCAGCATTCTCGGCAGCGGATTCCGGCAGGTCGCGGAACATGGCTATGAGGTCTCCGTGACTTATGGGCTCGTATCCAAAGTCCTTTTGAGCGGCGGCATCGTTGTCGTCGCTGATTAAGACGTCCCCTATGCACTCTCTGCCGCAGCAAACCAGCAGCGAAAGATAATCATCCTCCCTAATCTGTAGCTCGGCGGCAAGGGCTTGGCGAGGGGTGCCCTCGGCAAGCAGACCCTCGAAATACGGGCGAAACGACTCCTGATAGAAGGGCTCGGCTTGCAGGGGGAGCGACAGCGAGAGGGGAATGGCAGTCGGATTATCCAGATATGATGCATCGTAGGAAAACGTCCTAGCGTTGTCTGCGATGCATCCAACGAGAATCGGTCGGTCGTATGAGAGGCGCTCGACACGGATATCGTCTATCAGCGTCTCCTCTCGACGATAAGGTCACTGCCGAGTACGGACAGCACGTTAAGCACCTTGCCAACCTCTGCTGTCACCTTGCCGTTTTCCAGTTGCGAGATGAAGGTCAAACCGACGCCCGAGAGTCCAGCAAGCTCGCTTTGCGTGAGCCGCTGCTCGCGGCGTTCTTGGCGAATGTAGGCGCCGAGGTCTGCGATGGACGTTACCAGCATGCTGCTTCCTTTTTATGCGAACGCATGAAAACCGATGTGCTTGAGCATATCTTATGCGAACGCATAAATCAAGGTTAGCTATGGCTTAGTTTATGCGAGCGCATAGATTTGTTTCGGCGAGACGCGGCATCGGGGCGAGGGTTTCAAGGCGGGTCTCGACGCAGCGAAGTGATTGCATCGGTCTGTCATCATGACTTTCCTCAACCAATAATTGATGCACTCCCTTTTCGCTGCTAAGCAGCCAAAAAAAGGGAGCGTTTGTATTGAGGGAAAGGGGTAACCATGGCAGTGCCGGCAACACCGGGTAGGGGTCGCATCGTCGCGATCATCCTGGTTGTCATCTTCATCGCGATCGGTTTCGTGCTCTTCGATCCGCTGGGCAGCAACTACCCCGAAGGCGTGGACACCGATGCACGGGAGATTCGCAGCGTAACCATCTCCGGCGATGATCTTGAGGTGCTTACCTACGATGACGAGCTGTATGTGCTCTCGCCTGAGAACATCGAGGTGCTCGTGCTTGAGGACGGCACGCGCCAGTTCATCTCGCGTGATGAGCGCACGCTGTGGGTGGGGCTCGATACTGCCGAGGAGCTCGCGGGCGAGTTCCAGGAGCTTGCCGACGCGGAATAATGCGGTACATCCGAGTGGTTTGACCGGGTGGTACGATCGCGGCTGCCGCCCACCATCGAACAAGGCTTGAACAAACGGTGCAGGCGCGTACGCGTGCCTGCACCGTTTGCGTCTGGCGGTAAACTCATGGGTTGGCATACCGACACCGGGCCATCCGGTGAGACATTTTCAGGCAGAGAGGCGGGCGCCTATGTCCGAATCGAGCATCATCATCCGCGGTGCACGCGAGCACAACCTCAAAGATATCGACGTCGAGATCCCACGCGACCAGTTCGTGGTGGTCACGGGCCTTTCGGGCTCGGGTAAGTCGAGCCTCGCGTTCGACACCATCTACGCCGAGGGTCAGCGTCGCTACGTGGAGTCGCTCTCCAGCTACGCGCGTCAGTTCCTGGGCCAGATGGACAAGCCCGACCTCGACTCCATCGACGGCCTCTCGCCGGCGGTGTCCATCGACCAGAAGACGACCTCCAAAAACCCGCGCTCCACGGTGGGCACGGTCACTGAAATCTACGATTACCTGCGTCTGCTCTTCGCACGCATTGGCACTCCGCACTGTCCGGAGTGCGGGCGCGTCATCGAGCGCCAGACCACCGACCAGGTGGCGGATAAGATTCTCGAGACGGGCCAGGGTCGGCGCGCCTTCGTGCTCGCGCCCGTGGTCACGGATCGTAAGGGCGAGTTCGCGAAGCTTATTGACGACTTGCGCCGCGAGGGCTTCTCGCGCGTGCGCATCGACGGCGAGGTCCGCTCGCTCGATGACCCCATCGAGCTCGACAAGAAGCTCCGTCATACCATCGAGGTGGTGGTGGACCGCATCGTTATTCGCGACAGCTCGCTCGGTCGTATCGCCGAGGCCGTCGAGCAGGCGACGGCGCTCGCCCACGGGCGCGTGGGCGTGTACCTCCTGCCCGACCGCGACGCGCCGGAGGGTACCGAGGGCGAGCTCGTGACCTATTCGCTTGCGCTCGCCTGCCCCGAGCACGGCCACTCCATCGACGATCTGCAGCCGCGCGATTTCTCGTTCAACGCGCCCTATGGCGCCTGCCCGGAGTGCGACGGCCTGGGCTTCAAGAAGGTGGTGGACGCCGAGGCGCTCATCGAGGATCCATCGCTCTCCATCGAAGACGGCGTCTTCGGCAGCTTTTTCGGCAAATCAAACTACTATCCGCAGATCTTCCGCGCGCTCGCCAAGCATTTGAAGGTAGATCCCGCGACGCCATGGCGCGATCTGCCGCCGCGCGTGAAGAAGGTTTTCCTCGATGGCTTGGGCGATAAGAAGATGCGCGTGGACTATCACACGCAAGATGGGCGCGATACCCATTGGTTTACCAAGTACTCCGGTGTGCGCAACATCCTCTACGAGCGCTACATCGAGACGACGAACGAGAATACCAAGGCGCGTCTCGAGCGCTATATCCGCGAGGAGCCGTGCCGCGCGTGCCACGGTGCGCGCCTGCGCCCCGAGATGCTCGCCGTCACCGTGGGAGACAAGTCCATCTACGACGTGTGCTGCATGAGCTGTCGTGAGAGCCTGGCCTTTTTCGAGCAGCTCGAGCTCAACGAGCGCCAGCAGTTCATCGGCGGGCGCATTGTGAAGGAGATCGTAGAGCGCCTGCGCTTCCTCGTGGATGTGGGGCTCGATTACCTCACGCTCGACCGCGCCTCCGCGACGCTCTCGGGCGGCGAGGCTCAGCGCATCCGCCTGGCAACGCAGATCGGCGCCGGCCTCATGGGCGTCCTCTATATCCTCGACGAGCCCTCGATCGGCCTGCATCAGCGTGATAACGAGCGTCTCATTGCCACGCTCGAGCGGCTGCGCGACATCGGCAACACGGTGATCGTGGTCGAGCACGACGAGGATACCATTCGCGCGGCAGACTACGTGATCGACATGGGGCCCGGTGCGGGCGAGATGGGCGGCGAGGTGGTATGTGCCGGCACGCCCGAGCAGGTCATGGCCTGCCCGCAGTCGCTCACGGGCCAGTATCTCACCGGAGCGCGCATGGTGCGCCTGCCCGACGAGCGCCGAAATCCCAAGCGCGGCTGCCTCAAGATCACCGGTGCGCGCGCCAACAACCTTAAGAACATCACCGCAAAGATCGAGTTCGGCACCCTCACCGTGGTCACGGGTGTTTCGGGTTCGGGCAAGAGCTCGTTGGTAACCGATACGCTCGCCCCGGCGCTCACGAACGCCATCCATCATTCCGCCCGTCCCGTGGGGCCGTATCGCAAGATCGAAGGGCTCGATGAGATCGATAAGGTGATCGATATCGATCAGTCGCCCATCGGGCGCACGCCGCGCTCGAACCCGGCGACCTATATCGGCTTGTGGGACGACCTGCGGGCGCTCTTTGCCAGCGTACCCGAGAGCAAGGCGCGTGGCTATTCGCCGGGGCGCTTCTCGTTCAACGTCTCCGGTGGTCGCTGCGAGGCGTGCAAGGGCGATGGCCAGATCAAGATCGAGATGCACTTCCTGCCCGACATCTACGTCCCCTGCGAGGTGTGCGGCGGCAAGCGCTACAATCGCGAGACGCTCGAGGTCAAGTACCGCGGCAAGTCCATTTCTGATGTGCTGGACATGTCGGTGACCGAGGCACTCGCCTTCTTTGGCAACATCCCGCAGGTCAAGCGCAAGCTGCAGACGCTGTTCGACGTGGGCTTGGGATACGTGCGCTTGGGCCAGCCTGCTACGACGCTCTCGGGCGGCGAGGCGCAGCGCGTGAAGCTCGCGAAAGAGCTCCATCGCCGCCAGACCGGAAAGACGTTCTACATCTTGGACGAGCCCACGACGGGTCTGCACTTCGAAGACGTGCGGCAGCTGCTCGATGTGCTGCAGCGCTTGGTCGACGCAGGCAATACCGTGCTCGTGATCGAGCACAACCTCGACGTCATCAAGGTGGCGGACCGCATCATTGATCTCGGCCCCGAGGGCGGATCCGGCGGCGGTACGATCGTGGTATCGGGCACACCCGAGCAGGTTGCCGCCTGTCCCGAGAGCTATACGGGTCGTTTCCTGGCGCCCATCTTAGCGCGCGACCGGGCGCGCATGGTCGAGCAGGCGTAAGCGCGCGGGCACCGTTGCGAACCTTAAGGGTTGGTGGGGATTCTGTGCCTGCGTGCCGCCCCCGATACAATGAATCGATACGTTGTCGTTCCAATGCACATGGAGGCATGTGTCATGCAGTTTGATCGTTTCAACCAGCCCGTATCGCGCCAGGCTGCCCTGAGCGGTCTTGCGCTCGCGGTGCTTGGTTCGCTGTTGCCAACCGACGCCCACGCCGCCCCCTCCGAAGACGATCTTGCCGCAGCCCGCGCGCAGCTGGAGGAGATCGGCGCGGAGTACCAAGGCATCCAAGATGAGATCAGCCAACTTACCGCCGATCTCACTGCGACCGTGCAGAAGATTCAGGAAACCCAGGCCAAGCTCAGCGCCTCTCAGGGCGAGCTGTCGCAACTCGTTGCCTCGGGCTATAAAGACGGCGGGATGAGCATCACCAAGGTGTTGCTGGGGTCCGAGAGCTTCGACGACCTCATTTCCGGCCTGTTCTACCTCAACAAGATGTCGGATGCGCAGATCCAGGCAATCGACGAGGTCAAGGCGCTGCAAACCGAGCTCGAGAACCAGCAGGCGGAGCAAACGTCCGCCATGGACGATGCTGAGGAGCGCCTTGCCGAGCAAGCTGAGAACCAGCAGCGTGCGAGTGAGCTCGTCTCGTCGCTGAGCGCCCAGGTGCGTGCCGAGCTCGAAGCCGAGGCGGCGGCGAATGCCGCGGTGCAGGCGGGCCTCGAATCGGCGAGCGGCCAGGGGGCGGAGGACGGCGGCGCGGAGAGCTCGAGCAGCTCCGGTTCTGCAGATGATGCCGGCCAGGATGCGAACGCCAATTCCGGCTCGAGCGATAGCCCGAACGCCGGCTCGAACAGCTCCTCGAACTCTACCAACTCCAACGGTTCAAATAGCTCTGGCGGTTCCGGCGGCAACGCCAGCCAGGGCGGCGACTCCTCGTCGGGCGATTCGTCCTCGGGCGGTTCCCACGACGGCGCATCGACGGTGGGCACCGCGGCGCTCAACATCGCCTACCAGTTCAAAGGGCTTCCATACGGGCATTACAACGACCCCTCCTATGGCGCGATGGACTGTTCGGGCCTGGTGCAGTACTGCTACAAGCAGCTGGGCTACTCGATCCCGCGCACCACGTCGGGCCAGATGTCGTACTTCCAGAAGTACGCGCCGCACTGGACCACGAGTAAAAGCGAGCTGCGCGTGGGAGACGTCTGCTTCTTCCCGGGGCACGTTGCGTTCTACGAGGGCGGCGGCAGCGTGTTTGGCGCGCGCAAGCCCGGTGTGGGCGCGAGCTCCACAGGGCTCCAGTACTTCACCTTCCTGGGTGCCGGCCAGCTCTAGCGGTTCGGCAACCCTCATAGAGCATACATGCAGCGGCCCCGGCGGTATTGCCGGGGCCGCTGTGCTCTATACGCCTATGTGCTACACAGGTTATGCGGTGTACGTCCCACCGCAGCGGACGATCGATTCGCGCACGAGCACGTCCATGGCATCGACGACGGTGGCGGGCATGGTGCGGTACTTCCGAAGCACCGAGAGCTCGGTGCACGCGAGGATGATGCGGTCGCAACCAAGCGCGTCGAAGTGCTCGAGCACGCGCTCGAACGCGGCGATATGGGGCGTCTTGCCCGCTTTGATGTCATCGTAGATGAGCGCCATCACATCGCGCTGCCGCTCGGGGGAGGGATGGACGGGCTCGACGCCCGCGCGCTCGCATTCGCGCGCGTAGACGCCGGCGTTCACGGTGCCGTCGGTGCCCATGATGCCGATGCGTCGCACACCGGGCTCGGCCGTGCAGGCGCGTACCGTCTCACGCGGCATGTGGATGATGGGGACCGCGGTCATGGCCTGGATGTCGTCGTAGAAGTAGTGCGAGGTGTTGCAGGGGATGGCGATCTGGGCCGCTCCGCATGCCTCGAGTCGCGCGATGCAGGCTCGCATGACGTCGAGCAGCTCTGCCGTCTCGCCCGTCTCGATGGCGCGCGTGCGATCGGGCATGGAGGCGGCGGACAGGATGACCATATCCAGATGCTCCTGGTCGCAGGACGCCTGGGTATGCTTGATCACCTGTTCATAGAAATACTCGGTGGCCTCGGGACCCATGCCGCCAATGACGCCGAGAATCTGTTTTTCCATGCGGATGGCTCCATTCGAAGGGCGGATGCGTATCATCGATATACTAGCAGCTGCATGCGATGCGGCTGCTCGATTCACCCGATTACCAATCCTGCCGTCGAGAGGTGTGATTGCATGAGACCTTGTCCGCCGGACGAGCGCGACCTGCCCCGCGTGCTCCAGCCCGTCATCGTGGGCGCCGATTTCTGCGGCTACGCATATATTCGCTGTTTCCATGAGGCATATGGCGTGCGCCCGCTCATGATCGGTTCTGCCGATATCAAATCGGTCGCCCGTTCGCGGTTCGTCGACTATCGCGTGGTGGAGAACTTCGATACCGAGGATGTGTTCCTGCGTACCTTGGCCGAGGTGGGCGATGCGATCATCGCCGCCGGAAAGGTGCCGTTCCTCGTGGGTTGCGGCGATCATTACGCACGCATCATCTCGCGCAACAAAGCCGAGCTCGAGGAGCGCTTCTACGTTCCCTACATCGACTTCGATCTGCTCGACCGCATCACCCAGAAGGAGAACTTCTACAAGATCTGCGACGAGATCGGCATCCCGTATCCCGCGACGGTCTTTCTCGATTGCGCCGATACCGCGGCCGAGGTGGATGACGGCGGGTTCGCCTACCCGCTCATCGCGAAGCCCTCGAACTCTGCGGCATACCACTACGCCAAGATTCCGAATAAGAAGAAGGTCTTTCTCATTCGGGATCGCGCCGAGCTCGTTGAGGTCTATCAGAACCTGCAGGCGTCGAGCTATGATCGCTCGCTTATCGTGCAGGAGTACGTGCCCGGCGACGATACGCAGATCCGCATCCTCTCGGCATATACAGATTCCCATAGCAACCCGGTGTTCATGGTGGGCGGCCGCGTGATTCTGGAAGACCATGCACCCGGCGCCATCGGCAACCCCGCGATCATTATTCCCGAGCGCAACCAGCGCGTGCTCGACGATGCGCTCAAATTCATGCAGCACGTGGGCTATACCGGCATGGCGAACTTCGACGTGAAGTTCGACGAGCGCGACGGCTCGTACCGCTTCTTCGAGATCAACACGCGCCCCGGTCGCAGTTCCTTTTTTGTGTGGCAGGCGGGTATCAATTTCGCCAAGGTCCAAGTGGACGATGTCTTGCTGGGCAAGCAGATGGAGCTGCTGCCTGCGACTAAGCCGTTTGTTTACACCACGGTGCCGCCGTATGTGGTGAAAAAGACCGTGTCCGACCCTGCGCTTCGCGACGATGTGCTTGCGGCGTTCAAGGATGGTCGTGCGCAGTTCCCGCTCTTCTGGAAGGAAGAGGGGATCGAGCAGAAGTTCTGGGCTGCGGTGAACTACTACCACCAGATCTCGAAGTTCCAAAAGTACGTGTGGGGGGACAGCGCGAAGAACTACGCCTAAGCGCTGCCGGCGGGAGGCTCGATGAGCGACGCGGTGAAAAAGACCAACGCGATGCGCGAGCTCGATGTCGCGGGCGTCGCGTACCGGGCGATTTCCTACGAGGTCGACGAGAACGATCTTTCGGGTGTGCACGTGGCGCGGCAGCTCGGCGAGGACGCCGATCAGGTGTTCAAGACGCTGGTGACCGTTGCCCCAACGGGAGCGCATGTGGTGTGCTGCATTCCGGTGGCCGAAGAGCTCGATCTCAAAGCTGCGGCGCGTGCGGCGCGGGAGAAATCGCTCAGCATGCTGCACGTACGGGACCTGCTTGGTGTGACGGGGTATGTGCGCGGCGGCTGTTCCCCGGTGGGGATGAAGCGGCGGTTTCCCGTGATCATCGATGAGACCTGCCAGCTGTTCGATACCATCATGATCTCGGGCGGTCGGCGCGGCTTGCAGCTCGAGCTCGATCCCGAGCAGCTCGTCCGGTTTCTCGGCGCGCAGATGGCCGATATCTGCAAAAGGGAGGGCTACCATGCCAGATGAGGAGCGTCCGCGCGGGGCGCATTTCGCCCCGGCGCATGAGAGGCGCGTGCCCGCGCCCGATGAGACGGCTGTGTTCATCGCGGCTGCCAACTCATACCAGCATCGGCCGGCAAGCACGGCGCGGCCGGATGACACGATGGTGTTCATCAACGCGGCGCGTACGGGAGGGCGGCGGGTCGCGTCCGCTTCGGCTCCCGTCGCGGCGCCCGAGGTGGCGCCGGAGCGCACGGCGTCGTTTGCCGCCGCGCATCCGGCAGAGGTCACGGGCCGCTTGGGGGCGCCGGAGCCCGTAGCGCAGGAGGCTGCGGCATCGCCAGATGACGACGACTTCGCCGGTGGCGGCGATTACGAGAGCGTGGGCCGCTCGGCGAGCCTCATGACGGGGCTCATCATCGTGTCGCGCGTGACCGGTTTCATGCGCACCTGGGTCATGGGCATCGCGTTCGGCGTCTCGGTTCTCGCATCGTCGTACAACATCGCCAACAACCTTCCCAATATGCTCTACGAGCTCGTGATGGGGGGCATGCTCGTCACGGCCTTTTTGCCGGTGTATCTGGAGGCCCGCAAGGAAGGCGGGCGCGATGCCGCCGACAGCTATGTGGGCAACCTGCTTTCGGTGCTGCTCGTGCTTCTGGGCGTCGTATCGGTGCTCGCCATCGTCTTCGCCCCGGGCCTCATCTGGACGCAATCATTCATGAGCGGCGATGCCGGCGAAATGGATGTCGCGATCTACTTCTTCCGCTTCTTCGCCATCCAGATTCTCTTCTATGGCCTGGGTTCCGTGTTCTCCGGCGTGCTCAACGCGCACCGCGATTACTTCTGGAGCAACTTCGCCCCGGTGCTTAACAACATCGTGGTCATCGCGAGCTTCGCGGCGTTCCCCTGGCTCGAGGGCATCAGCCAGCAGCTGGCGATCACCGTGCTCGCCGTCGGCACCACCGCCGGCGTCTTCGTGCAGATGGCCTGCCAGATTCCGGCGCTTGCCAAGCACGGCGTGCATCCGCGGCTCCACATCGATCTTTCCGATCCGCTGCTGCGCAAGACGGTGTCGCTCGGGGTGCCCACGCTCTTGGCAACGCTCTGCACGCTCGTGACCACGTCGGTGCAGAACTCCTCGGCGCTCGCGGTGCAACCGGGATCCGGCGCGTCGGTCATCGCATACGCGCGTCTCTGGTACACGCTGCCCTACGCATTGCTCGCCGTTTCCCTCAACACGGCGCTCTACACCGAGCTTGCGCGCGATGCGTCGGCGGGCGAGATGGACGCCGTGCGCGAGGGCATGTCGCGCGGCATCGCGCAGCAGCTGTTCTTCCTCATCCCGTTCGCGCTCTACCTCATCGTGTTCGCCACGCCGCTCAACATGATCTACTGCTCCGGTCGCTTCGATCTGGCTGGCGTGGAGCTTGTGAGCGAGTATCTGCGCTTCCTCGCGCCGGCGCTGCCCATCTACGGCGTGTGCATGCTCATGCAGAAGGGCTGCTCGGCGTTGGCCGACATGCGGCCCTATGCGGTCTTTATGACGCTCGGCGCCATCGCCCAGGTGGCGTGGTCGCTCGGGCTGGGCGTGGGGCTTGGTGGCGGCATGCCCTTCATTGCGTTTTCGTCGTGCGTGTTCTACATCGTTGCCAATGCGGGCGCGATGGTATGGATGCGACGCCGCCTGCACGGGTTGCGCGTGCGCACGATCGCGCATGGCGCGCTGGCGGGTCTCGCGCTGGGAGTCGCGGGCGCTGCGGCGGGCGGCGCGGTGCTCTGGCTGCTCGAGACGTTCATCGCGCCCCTGGCGACGGTCGCCGCCGACGGAACCGTTCAGACCGCGCCCATGATCCAAACGTTTGCGTATGTCGCGGTGTCGGGGATCATCTCGCTGATCGTCACCTTTGCGCCCGCGGTGGCACTCAAGCTGCCCGAGGCGGGCATGCTCACCTCGCTCGCGCGGAGGGTGAAGCGGTGAGCACCGCCGAGCCCGCCTTCGCCGCGCATCTAGCGGCGCTCGCCGCCGAGGTGGCGCAGGTGCCGCAGAGCCCTGGCTGCTACCTGTGGAAGGATGCTGCCGGCGAGGTCATCTACGTGGGCAAGGCGAAGAACCTGCGGGCGCGCATGCGGCAGTACGTAACGCTGCAGGACGAGCGCCAGAAGATTCCGCTCATGATGCAGCTCGTGCAGAGCTTCGACTATATCGTGGTCGAAAGCGAGCATGAGGCGCTCGTGCTTGAACGCAACCTGATCGGCCAGTATCATCCGTATTTCAACGTCGATTTCAAAGACGACAAGAGCTACCCCTTCATCGCGATCACGAAATCGGACCTCTTCCCGGCGATCAAGTACACACGGGAGAAGCATCGCGCCGGCACGCGCTATTTCGGCCCCTATACCGACAGCCGCGCTGCGCGCGCCACGATCGATACCATTCGCAAGGTGATCCCCATATGCATCGGGACGTGCGCCGAATGGAAGCGCTGCCGCCGGCTCGTCGAGGCCCATAAAGGCGACGAGGACATCATCGGGCTCATCATGGCGGAGAAGGGCAGGCCCTGCTTCGATTATCATGTGGGGCGCGGACCGGGCGCCTGCGTGGGCGCGGTCTCGCCTGAGGAGTATGCGCATAACGTGCGCCGCGTCGAGCGCTTCCTTTCCGGCAAGCGCTCCGAGGTGGTTGGCGAGCTCAAGCACGAGATGGCACAGGCCGCCGCCGAGCTCGATTTCGAACGCGCCGCCCGTGTGAAGAAGCGCCTGGAGGTCATCCAGGGGCTCGACGATCGCCAGCAGGTGGTGTTTCCCTCGAGCGTCGATATCGATGTGATGGGGTTCTACCGTGAGGAGACCATCGCGGGGGCCTGCGTGTTCGTGGTTCGCGAGGGCGTGGTCCAGCGCACGTGCGAGTTCATCCTCGACAAGGGACTCGATGTCGAGGAGGACGAGCTCGTCGCGGGTTTCATCAAGCGCTACTACGACGAGACATCGGATATCCCTGCAGAGGTCGACGTGGCATGCGACCTCGCCGATGCATGCGTGATAGGGGAGTGGCTTGCGGCCAAGCGCGGACGCGCGTGCCATCTTCATCGGCCGCAGCGCGGCGAGAAGCATCGCCTGCTCGAGATGAGCGAGCGCAACGCGCGCCACGCGCTCATGCGATACATGATGCGCACGGGCTATGCCGACGACCGGACCAACCAGGCGCTGCTGCAGCTGGAGAGCGCGCTGGCGCTGCCCGCGCCGCCGTTGCGCATCGAATGCTTCGACATCTCGACCATCCACGGCGCCTTCACGGTGGCCTCGATGGTGGTGTTTACCAATGGCAAGCCGGATCGCAGCCAGTACCGTCGCTTCAAGATTCGCTCGGTCACCGGCGAGGCGAACGATTTTCTTTCAATGCAAGAGGTGCTGGGAAGGCGCTACGCACCCGAGCGCATGGCCGACGAGCGGTTTGGCTCGCGCCCCGACCTGCTCGTGGTCGATGGCGGCAAGCCGCAGCTGACGGCGGCGCTCACGCAGCTCGGGGAGTTGGGGCTCGATATCCCCGCATGCGGCCTCGCGAAAGCCGACGAGGAGGTCTTTGTCCCATGGGGCGAGACGCCGGTGGTGCTGCCCTCCGGTTCGGCGTCGCTCTATCTCATCAAACAGGTGCGCGACGAGGCACACCGGTTTGCTATCACCTTCCATCGCGAACTCCGTGACAAGGCCATGACGGTCTCGGTGCTCGACGAGGTGGAGGGGGTTGGCCCTACGCGCAAGAAGGCGATTATGCGACATTTTGGATCGATGAAGCGCCTGCGCGCCGCGAGCGTGGACGACATCGCCGCCGTGAAGGGCGTGCCGCGACAGGTCGCTCAGGCGGTGTTTGATACGCTGCGCGCATGGAATAGGGAACGGGAAGCGCAAACTGGTATGGATTTAGACGAACGTTCATGAGTTCGTAACCATACAGAAATACGTGCATATTGGCTAAGAATGGTGCATATGGTACCGTGAGGAACGTACCAATTGGTATGGTTGATATCACCAGTACCACCGAAGGGAGTTGTTGTCAAATCTAACCCCCGAGCGGTAGTAAATACCGCCCGCGCGGCGCGTGGCCCGTTCGCCGAGAACTCGGCGAAACAATCTCGAAATACGCGATGATAAACGTGTCCATATATGCGCCTCTCAAAACGCATGGTGGGGTGCATACTACAGTGATTGGAGAGACCTATGCGTAAGCTATTGAACAAAGATCTGTCCCGTAGGACCTTCCTGGGTGTCGCAGGTGGTGCCGCTGCGGTCGCAGGTCTCGGTCTCGCGGGCTGCGGCGGAGACTCCGCTCCGGCCGGTAGCGGCGCCGCTGGTGGCGAGACGGGCGGCGGCACCATCACTGCCGGCTCTGCCTACGCTGCCACCAACTTCAACCCCGCCACGACGAGCTCCGCGCTCTCGCTGGGCACCAACTGGCACGTGGTCGAGGGCCTCTACGGCATCGATTATCACGACTACACCACCTTCCCCGAGCTCGCCACCGGCGATCCCACCCAGATCGACGAGACCACTTACGAGGTGACCCTGCGTGAGGGCGCCGCCTTCTCCGACGGCAACCCCGTGACCCCCGAGGACGTCATCGAGTCCTACAACCGCGCAAACGCCGAGGGCAACATCTACATCCCGATGCTCGCGCCCATCGCCTCCATCGAGAAGAAGGACGACACCACCCTCACCATCAAGACCACGATCCCCAACTTCTCGTTGCTCAAGGAGCGCCTGGCCATCGTCCGCGTGGTTCCGGCTTCCTCCGATGCCGACGCCATGACCGCCATGCCCATCGGCTCCGGCCCCTGGAAGTACGACGAGATCAGCGAGTCCGTCGTCGAGATGAGCCCGAACGAGAACTACAACGGCGAGCATCCCGCCAAGGACTCCAAGCTCCACTATGACATCCTCGTCGACGCCACCGCTCGCGTGACCGCCCAGCAGGAGGGCACCACGCTCGCCATGGAGATGGTCACGGCCGACGCCGTCGATCAGCTCGAGTCCGCCGGCTGCAAGGTCGACGTCGTCGATGGCTTCGCCACGCGCTTCATGATGTTCGACATCGCCAAGGCGCCGTGGGACAACGTCAAGGTTCGCCAGGCCGTCATGTACGCGCTCAACTACGATCAGATGATCTCCAACGCGTTCGCCGGCATGGCCGTTGCCCCGACGTCCTACCTGCCCGAGAGTTTCGCGAACTATCACGAGGCTTCCACGGTGTACACCTACGATCCCGACAAGGCGAAGAGCCTGCTCGAGGAGGCCGGCGTCGATCCGGCGTCCCTGGGCGAGATTGAGCTGTGCGTAACCGATAACGAGCAGGTTGTCGCCATGGCGACGCAGGTCGAGCAGGACCTCGCTGCCATTGGCTTCACCGTCAAGATCAACGAGCAGACCTCGCAGGCCACCTACGCCTACATCGATGCGGGCGCGAACACCTACGACCTGCTCCTCGCCCCGGGCGATCCGTCCTGCTTCGGCGCCGACCCCGACCTCCTCATGAACTGGTGGTACGGTGACTCCGTCTGGATGCAGACCCGTTGCCCGTGGAAGGGGTCCGCAGAGTGGCAGCAGCTGCAGCAGCTCATGCAGACCGCGCTCGGCCAGTCCGGCGACGAGCAGCAGGAGACCTGGAACCAGTGCTTCGACCTGCTCGCCGAGCAGTGCGTGCTGTACCCGGTCCTCCAGGCTCAGACCGCGACCGCTTCCTGGAGCGACAACCCCAACGGCGAGGGCGTCTCGCTGGACGGCTTCTCCGGTATCGGCACCACCGGCATGTCGTTCATCGACGTCGCGACGGTCCAGGCGTAAGCAGGGCCGGCTCGATAGCCATCCACATCGTCGATAGCAAGGAGGCCCGGGTGACTGTGGTCGCTCGGGCCTCCGAGTACATCGAGGCAGACAAGGCAAGGGAAAGGAGAGGGCTTTGAATAACATGCTAAGGCTTATCGGCAGGCGCATCATCGCGCTTCCGATTATGGCGCTGGGTGTCACCTTGCTCGTGTTCATCCTCATGTCGTTCACGGATCCCAGCATCCCGGCACGCAACGCGCTCGGCGAGAGCGCGAGCCAGGAGGCCGTGGAGCAGTACATGGACGAGCACGGTCTCAACGATCCGCTGCCAACGCGCTATGTCGACTACATCGCCGGTCTCTTCCAGGGCGATCTGGGCACCTATGGCGCTTCGCGCGCATCGGTTGCCGAGCGCATCGGCAAGGCGCTGCCCGTCACCATGCAGCTTACGTTCATGGGACTTATCATCGGTGCAGTTATCTCGTTCATCTTGGGCGTGATATCGGCGCTCTATCGTGATCGGCTTCCCGATCAAATCATACGTGTCTACTCCATTGCGGGTATCGCGACGCCATCGTTTTGGTTCGCGGTCCTGCTCATCCTCCTGTTCTCATCCATGCTCGGGCTGCTTCCGGCTTCCGGTCCGCTGCCCAACTTCTTTGTGAACCCCGCCGGCTACATCGCGCGCATGATCATGCCCGCGGTCGCTATGGCGTTCCCGCTTTCCGGCCAGATGACGCGTATCGTGCGTACCGCCATGGTCGAGGAGCTCGATAAGGATTACGTGGTCACGGCCCGCGGCGGCGGCCTGCCCGAGCGCGTCGTCATCGCCAAGAACGTGCTTCGCAACGCGCTCATCACCCCGGTCACCACGCTCGGCTTGAAGATCGGCTACCTCATGGGTGGCGCCGTGGTCATCGAGGTCATCTTCAACCTGCCCGGTATGGGCACCGCGATCCAAGAGGGCATCACCGGTGGCGAGACCTTCCTCGTCATGGGCGTCGTCATCGTGGTCGCGCTCGCGTTCGTGATCATCAATATCGTGGTCGATATGCTGTATCTGCTCATCAATCCGCGCATTAGGACGGTGTAGGCCATGGTTAAAGTTCGTGAGAAGCAGACTGCCAAACTCGAGCAGGCTGCAGCCAAGGGCGCACGGTTCAGCGGCCTCAAGAACATGCAGCTTTCCGGCAAGATCTCGCTGGTGCTGCTCATCGCCGTCGCGTTGCTCGCCATCTTGGCGCCCGTGATCGCTCCGCATGACCCCCTCGAGATCTTCACGGCGCGCCAGGCGCCGAGCGCCGAGTTCATCTTCGGTACCGACGACAAGGGCCGCGACATCTTGTCGCGTATGTTCTACGGCGGCCAGTACTCGCTCGTGATCGGCTTCGGTGCCACGCTGTTCGCGCTCGTGTTCGGCTCGATCATCGGCGCTCTCGCGGCGGTGTCGCGCAAGGCGATCTCCGAGGTCATCATGCGCGTGCTGGACATCGTCATGTCCATCCCGGGCATCGCGCTCGCTGCCGTGCTCGTCATGGTGCTGGGCAACAACGTGCCCGCCATCATCTTCTCGATCGGCTTCATGTACACGCCGCAGATCGCCCGTATCGTGCGCGCCAACATCGTGTCTGAGTACGGTGAGGACTATGTTCGCGCCGTGATCGTGTCCGGTGCTCGCGCTCCGTGGATTCTTATGAAGCACGTGCTTCGCAACTGCATCGCGCCCATCATGGTGTTCACCGTGACGCTCGTCGCCGACGCGATCATCTTCGAGGCGTCCCTCACCTTCATCGGCGCCGGCATCACCGAGCCCACGCCGACGTGGGGTAACATTCTCGCCGACGCCCGCGCCGGCGTGCTCGCCGGTCGTTGGTGGCAGGCGCTCTTCCCGGGTCTCGCCATCATGATCACGTGCCTGGCGCTCAACATCCTCTCCGAGGGTCTCACCGACGCCATGGCCGCTGCTCCCTCCGCGCCCGTGAAGAACGACAACGCCGAGAGCCGCCGCGAGGCCGACCTGCTGGTCGCCGATCCGGTGCGCGCCTACAAAGAGCAGGCGGAGTCCCTGTCCCGTCGTCTCGGTGCCCTGCGCAAGGTGGAGCTTGCCCGCACCGACCGGCGCATCCCCGATTACTCGGTCGAACCGCTCCTGCAGGTTAAGAACCTCTCCATTGGCTTCCCGCGCCATGGTGATGTCAACGTGGTCGACAACGTTTCCTTCGACGTGCGTCCCGGCCAGTGCATGGCGCTCGTGGGCGAGTCCGGCTGCGGTAAGTCCATCACCACGAAGACCATCATGAACCTGCTGCCCGACACCGCCCGGATTTCCGGCGAGGTGCTCTACAAGGGCAAGGACCTGCTCAAGCTCACCAAGGAAGAGCATCGCAAGCTGCTCGGCCACGAGATCGCGATGGTGTATCAGGACTCGCTGTCTGCGCTCAACCCCTCGATGCTCATCTCCGCGCAGATGAAGCAGCTTACCAGCCGCGGTGGTACCCGCAGCGCCGAGGACCTGCTCGAGCTCGTGGGCCTCGATCCCAAGCGCACGCTCGAGAGCTATCCGCATGAGCTCTCCGGCGGCCAGTGCCAGCGCGTCATCATCGCTATGGCGCTCACGCGCAACCCGTCGCTCGTCATCTGCGACGAGCCCACCACGGCGCTCGACGTGACCGTTCAGAAGCAGGTCATCAAGCTGTTGAACGACCTCCAGAAGCAGCTCGGCTTCGCCATGATCTTCGTGTCGCATGACCTTGCCCTCGTGGCAGAGGTTGCCTCCGAGATCACCGTTATGTACGCCGGCCAGGTTGTGGAGTCCGCTCCCACCAAGGAGCTGCTCACCAACCCGATCCACGAGTACACGCAGGGCCTGCTCGGCTCTGTGCTCTCCATCGAGGCACACGACGGCAGCCGTCTCCATCAGGTTCCCGGCTCCGTGCCGAGCCCGGCAGACTTCCCCAAGGGCGATCGCTTCGCCCCGCGTTCGAGCCATCCCACGGTTGGCCTCGATGTCCATCCCATCCTGAAGCCCGTTCCCGGCGCCGACCATCACTTCGTTGCGGAGATTCCTGACGAGGAGCTCGCCAAGAACGGTCTCGTTTCCCGTGTGGAGGTGAGGTAGATGGCAGAGAAGACCTCCGAGCAGACGCCCATCATCTTCCTTGATAACATCTCGGTGAAGTTCAAGACCCGTACGGGCTCGCTGCTGCATCCCAACATCGTGACCGCTGTGAACGGCCTCACGCTCAAGCTCATGCCGGGTGAGACCATTGGTATCGTGGGCGAATCCGGCTGCGGCAAGTCCACAACCGCCAACGTCATGTGCGGTCTTCAGTCGCCTACGAGCGGGCATGTCTACTTCAAGGGCGAGGACGTCACCAAGCGCACCGCCGAGCTTCGCAAGAAGATGGGCCGCGTGGTGTCCGTGGTGTTCCAGAACCCTGCCACGGCGCTCAACCCGCGCATGACGGTCCATGATCAGCTGCTCGACCCGTTGATCGTGCACAAGGTGGGCACCGAAGACGAGCGCGAGGCCCGTGTGAGCGAGCTCATCGGCCTCGTGGGCCTGCCGACCTCGGCCATGTACGCCCTGCCTGGCCAGCTTTCCGGCGGCCAGCGCCAGCGCGTCGCCATCGCGCGCGCCCTGTCGCTCAACCCCGATGTTATCATCGCCGACGAGCCTACCTCGGCACTCGACGTGTCGGTGCGCGCCCAGATCTTGAACCTGCTGACAGATCTCAAGAAGGAGCTCGGTCTCGCCATGGTCTTCATCAGCCATGACATCCAGACAGAGCGCTATATCTCCGATCGCATCGTGGTCATGAACCACGGTCAGATCATGGAGGAGGGTCCGGCGAAGCAGATCTTTGAGAACCCGCAGGATGCATACACCAAGCTCCTGCTCGGGGCAGCGCCTTCGCTGCTCCATCCCAAGCTAGGGCGGTAGCCACACAGCATTACGGCGGCGCGCGCTCCTGAGCATCGGGACGCGCGCCGTTCATTCTGGTAGGAAGGAGGGTCATGACCGAACAGGAGCTCATTGCCGCATACGGCGACTACCATGGCTCAACACCCGTGCCGTCGGATTTCGACGCCTTTTGGGATGCGCGGATGGCCGAGGCGGATGCTGCCGAGCTCTCGTACCGGCTGGAGCCGGCGCGCGTGCCGGCATATCCCAGCTGTGTGTTCTACGACTTGTATTTCAAGGGCATCGATGGAGCCGAGCTGCACGCAAAGGTGCATATGCCCGTTATGGATGGGCCGGTGCCGGCGGTGCTGCAGTTCCACGGGTACCCCGGTTCGAGCCGCAGCTGGTTCGAGCATCTGAGCTTTTGCGGCATGGGTATGGCCATCATCGCGCTCGACAACCCCGGACAGGGTGGCCCCAGCATCGATGCGGGCGGCTATGCCGGCCCCACGGTCTCGGGACATATCATCGCGGGGCTGGAAGGGCCGGCAGAGGGCCTGTACTATACCCGTCTTCACCAGAGCATTCGCATGCTGGTGCGCATCGTTTCCCACCTGCCCGGCATCGATGCCGGGCGGCTGTATGCGAACGGCGCATCGCAGGGAGGCGGCTTGGCGCTTGCCACTGCTGCGCTCAACCCGCAGGTAACGCGCGTGGCGGCGCTCTATCCGTTTTTGAGTGACTACCGGCTCGTGTGGGAGCTGGGGGCCGATGAAGTCGCCTATGAGGGGATTCGATATTTCTCGCATTGGCGCGACCCCCGAGGAGAGCACCTCGATGAGTGGTTTGGAAAGCTCGCCTACGTGGACACCGTGAGCTTCGCGCATCGCATACCAGAGGCCACCGAGGTGCTCTTCGGTACCGGGCTTGCCGATCATGTGTGTCCGCCCCCCACGCAGATGGCGGTCTACAACGAGCTCTCGTGCGCAAAGCACCATCGGTTCTATCCGGGATTCGCGCACGAGGAGATTCAGGATTTCGATGACGAGGTCATCGGGTTTTTCTGCGGGGAGGAGGTTGCATGATGCTCATGTCCGATGCCATGCGCGAGCTTGAGACGTTTCGCGGTACGGGCGACGAGTCCGCGCTTTTGAGATGCGACGAGCTGGCGGGCAAGGCGGCGTCGACCACGGTGCTTGGCTGGGAGCCGGTCGAGCTCGGCAACCCCTTCGTCGCCTACGGGCGGCTCTCGTTTGGAGATCCCGCCGCCGCGCCGCTCTACGCGCGCACCGTCCAGCCGCTGTCTCCCGGCCCTCATCCGGTGCTGCTGTATTTTCACGATGCGCAGCGTCCCGTGCGTGGCTACCACCATATGACGCGCTTCGCCGCGCTTGGCTTCTCTGTGGTTGCGTTGGAGAACCGTCTGGTGGGCGAGGCCGCCCTTGCTGCGGCGTGCGATGCGGACGGCGAGGCGCTTTCCGGCTTGGTGCTCGATGCGCTGCGCGCGCGCCTTGCGTGCGACCGCTGGGATGGCGTGGATGCCGGGCCGGTCGTCGCCTGGGGCGAGGGCCTGGGCGGCACGCTCGCCTTGGCGGTTGCCGCGCTCATGGAAGATCCCGCGCTCGCTGGCGTCGCCGCGCTCAATCCATATGGCGAGGCCCTCGTGCACTGCGCCTCGCGCATCACCGCGCCGGTTCTTCTGGGCACCTGCATGATGGACGAGCTCGCCGCCCCGTTCATGCAGGCGGCAGTCCTCAACAATGTCGCCGGCGAGCACAGGCGGCTTGTGTATCCTAAGTACGGCCACGAGCGCGTCAACGATTTCGAAGACGAGCTTCTCATTTGGCTGCGGCGGTTCGTGCCGCATGCCGTCTGAAGAGCTGGGTCGGCATTCGTCGCGCCCACGCAGAACCACCGAAAACGATAAGGAGTATCAATCATGGCAGATAAGAGATTCTCAGGCGTTATCCCTCCGGTCGTCGTACCGCTCACCAAAGATCGCCGGCTCGATGTTCCCTCGCTCGACCGCAGCATCAACCGCATGATCGAGGCGGGTGTCGACGGGTTGTTCATCCTGGGCTCCTCGAGCGAGGTCGTGTTCTCAACCGATGCTCGTCGGTCCGAGATCATCGAGAACACCGTGCGCATCGTCGATGGCCGCGTGCCGGTGCTCGCCGGCATCATCGACACCGAGACTGAGCGCATGATCGAGCACGGCAAGCGCGCCCAGGATATGGGTGTCGACGCGCTGGTGGCCACCTGCCCGTTCTACGCGCTGCAGGGAATCGATGAGATCGAGTGGAGCTTCCGCTGCATCCATGACGCGATCGACCTGCCGCTCTTCGCCTACGACATCCCGGTTTGCGTGCATAACAAGCTCGATACCGACATGCTCGTCCGCCTGGGCAAGGACGGCGTGCTCGCCGGCGTGAAGGACTCCTCGGGCGACGACATCTCCTTCCGCTATCTCGTACTCAAGAACGAGGATGCGGGGCATCCCATGCAGATTCTCACCGGCCATGAGGTCGTGGTGGACGGCGCATACCTCTCCGGTGCCGACGGCTCGGTGCCCGGCCTCGCCAATGTCGAGCCCTACGGGTATGTGCGCCAGTGGAAGGCTGCCTGCGCGGGCGACTGGGAGACCGTGAAGAAGGAGCAGGACCGCCTCGCGCGCATCATGGAGATCACGTCGGTCACCTCGGGCGTTCAGGGCTTCGGCGCAGGTGTTGGCGCGTTCAAGACCGCGCTCATGCTCATGGGCATCTTCGAGGCGAACCAGATGCCGCGCCCGGTTCACTCGCTCAAGGGTGAGAACGTCGAGGCCATTCGCCGCGTGCTCGAGGATAACGGCCTGCTGTAGGGGAGTGAGGTTCACATGGATACCACGACCATCGTCGCCGTCGACATCGGCGGTACCAAGATCGCCTGCGGGCTTGTGGAGCTCGGCGGCGAGCAGCCCGTCATCTATGGTGTCGAGAAGGTTCCCACCTGCGCCATGGAAGGCGGCGAGCAGGTGCTTGCCCGCGTGATCGAGCAGGTCAAAGGTGCGATCGAGCGCGCTCATACGGTGCCTTCGGGCGTGGGCATCTCGTCTGCCGGCGTGGTGAATCCCCGCAACGGAGACATCACCTTCGCCAACGATCTGATGCCCGGGTGGGGCGGTACCGCCCTTGCGACCGAGGTGACCGCTGCCTGCGGGCTCCCGTGCCGCGTGCTCAACGACGTCCACGCGCACGCGCTGGGCGAGGCGCGTTGGGGCGGCGGGCGCGACGCCGCGAGCTGCCTGGTGGTCGCCGTGGGTACCGGCATCGGCGGCGCGTTCGTCGAGCACGGCCATATCATGCTCGGTGCGCATGACGAGGCGGGCCACATCGGCCATGTATGCTGTCCGGCTGCCGCGGGTGTTCCCTGTTCGTGCGGTGCGACGGGCCATCTCGAGCCCATCGCGGCCGGTCCGGGCATCATCGAGGAGTACGTGCGCCTTGGTGGCGCCGATGCGTATGATGGCAAGCCCATGGATGGCGCCGAGATCGATCGACGCGCTGCGGCGGGCGATGAGGCGGCCTGCGCTGCCGAGGCGCGTGCCGGCCGCGCGCTCGGCGAGGTGCTCGGCAGCATGGTCAACATGCTCGACCCCTCGGTCGTGATTCTGTCGGGGTCTGTGGCACAATGCGGCCCCAATTGGTCGGACGCCATGAAGGAGGCGTATCTCGGCCAGGCGATGCCGCCGGTGGCGACTACGCCCATCGTAGATGGCGCGCTGGGCGGGGACGCACCGCTCATTGGCGCTGCGGAAAACTTCATCACCTCCGGCTACGTCGAGTGCTGATATCAAAAGGGGACGTGTCGGATCTTGTCGGGAAGCTCGCTGCGTGCGGCTCGCGACAGGCTTCGATCCGTCCCTGGCTTTGCTATTGGGAAGGAGGCCGTTATGGCCGTCGATCCGTTGATTCAATCTTTGAAGGGCAAGCTCGTCGTGAGCGTTCAGGCGTATCCGGGCGAGCCGCTCCGCACGCCCGAGGTCATGGCGCTTATGTCGCGCGCATGCGAGCTCGGCGGTGCCGCAGCCATTCGCTGCCAGGGCCTTGCCGATATCGCTGCCATCAAGGGGCGCGTTTCGATTCCCGTGATCGGTCTGTGGAAAGACGGGCATGAAGGCGTGTACATCACCCCGACGCTCCGCCATGCCCGCGCCTGCGTTTCCGCCGGTGCGGATATCGTTGCCTTCGACGCCACCGATCGCCCGCGCCCGGACGGCAAGACCGTTGAGGACACGCTTCGCCCCCTCAAGGAAGAGGGTGTGCTCACCATGGCCGACTGCATGACGATCGACGATATCCGCCGTGCGGTCGATATGGGCTTCGACATCGTCTCGACCACGCTGTCGCACAACGCCGCCGCCACCGACTGCTCGCTCGAGGACGGGCCCGATCTGCCGCTGCTCGAGCAGGCAGCCAAGGAGTTCCCCGGGTTCCCGGTGATCTGCGAGGGCCGCGTGCACACGCCTGCCGAGGCGCGCGCCGCGATCGACGCCGGCGCGTGGTCCGTTGTGGTGGGTACCGCCATCACGCATCCCACGAGCCTCACGAGCTGGTTTAAGGACGCGCTCGAGGCGTAAGGGCCCCAGACGGCTATACTGGAACCAGACGGTTTCCTGCGGGGCGCGGGTACGATCACCGCGCCCCGTTTGCATGAGGAGGTGCCATGCCGGCAGACGAGGAGATTCGCCAAAACGAGATCCAGGATCGCGTTCCCGACATCGTGATCATCACCGGCATGTCGGGCAGCGGCCGCACGCAGGCGATGCACGTATTCGAGGACATGGGATATTTCTGCATCGACAACCTGCCGCCGCGCCTTGTGCTGCAGCTCGCGGAGCTCGTGGGCATCAATGCGGGCGTGGGCAGGCATCTTGCCGTGACGTGCGACCTGCGCAGCCAGGGCCTGTTTGACGAGCTGGTCGATGTGATCGCGAGCCTCGAGGCGCATGAGATGTCGGTCAAACTCGTCTTTCTCGAGGCGTCCGACGAGGTCCTCATCAGCCGCTACAAGGAGAATCGCCGTCGGCACCCGCTCGCTATGGCGGGGGAGAGCACCTCGGCGGCCATCAAGCGCGAGCGTCGTGCGCTCAAGGCGGTGCGCGACCGCGCGGACATGATCATCGATACCACGAGGTTGCCCACCGCGGCGCTGCGCACGCGTCTGCGCCAGGAGTTCTCCGAGCTCACCGACCAGCAGCTCATGGAGGTGCAGGTATTTTCCTTCGGCTTCAAGCACGGCATGCCGGTCGAGGCCGATATCATGATCGACGTGCGCTTCCTGCCCAACCCCTTCTACGATCCCGAGATGCGTACGCTCACCGGGCTCGATGAGAAGGTCTCGAAATTCGTGCTCGAGCACCCCAAGACGAGCCCCTTCTTAAAGGCATGGTACCAGCTGCTCGACGCGGTGATGCCCGGCTATATCGCCGAGGGAAAGCCGCAGCTCTCCATTGCCGTGGGCTGCACGGGCGGACAGCACCGCAGCGTTGCGATCGCCGAGGCGACAGCGCGCTACCTCGAGCGCAACGGCTATCGCGTCACCATCTCGCATCGCGATCTGCCGCGGGCGAACATTCGGAACTAGGGGAGCGCGATGTCGTTCACGGCCGAGGTGCGCGACGAGCTCGCGCGCTGTGCCCCCGCATGCGAATACTGCGACTTGGCAACGCTTGCGGCGCTTGTGCGCGTGTGCGGCACGCTCTCCATCACGGGCCGCGGACGTCGGCTCACGGTGACCACCGAGACAGGTGCGGTGGCGCGTACGATGATCGTGCTCACGCATAAGGTGCTGAAGCTCAAAACCGAGCTCACGCCGCGCCGCTCCGTGCTCCACAAGGTGCGCAACTACCTCATTTCGCTTCCCGAGCAGCCGGGGCTCGACAAGGCGCTCGTGCTGCTGGGCGTGCTCGACCGCAAGGGCGATCTGGTGCGCGGCATCCCGAAGCATGTGGTAGCGCGCCCCTGCTGCAGGAAGGCCTATATTCGCGGCGCCCTCATCGCCGGCGGCTTTGTAGCCGACCCGCGAGGCGATTTTCACCTCGAGATCGCGGTGCAGGGGGAGGAGTATGCTCACGAGCTCGCTGCGCTCATTGGCAAGGAGAGCGTGCGCGCCCGCGTGAACCAGCGTCGCTCGACCTATGCGGTCTATATCAAGAGCGCCGAGGATATCTGCCGGCTGCTTGCGGCGGCCGGCGCGACCGGCAGCGTGGGCGACATCGAGGATGCGCGCGCGATGAAGCTTGTGAAAAACGACGTCAACCGCAAGGTGAATGCCGAGGTGGCGAACCAGAACCGTACGGCGGGCGCGGCGCAGCACCAGATGGAGCTCATCGAGGAGCTGGAGCGGCGCGGGCTCATCGACACGCTTCCCGTGGCGCTGCGAAGCTTCTGCGATCTGCGGCGGGCTCACCCCGACCTCTCGCTGCGCGATCTGGGGCTGCTTGCCGAACCCCCGCTCTCGAAATCCGCCCTCTACCATCGCGTGCTGCGGCTCGAGAAGTTGCTTGGGGAACATGAGACGGGGGCATGACCTGCCGGTATCCCAAATCGCGCAAAAAGTAGCCAATGACGCGAATGGGAAACGGAAAAAAAGGTAAAATCCGGTAGTGTGGTTAGTTTGTGGGCCTTGACGGTGTGCAGACGGCACGCGGGGGTCCAACGAAAGGAGACACAATGGCAGTAAAGGTTGCTATTAACGGCTTCGGTCGCATCGGCCGTCTGGCGTTCCGTCAGATGTTCGGTCACGAGGGTTCCGAGATCGTCGCTATCAACGACCTCACCTCTCCCGATATGCTCGCCTATCTTCTGAAGTACGACTCCACCCAGGGCAACTACTCCCGTGATCACGAGGTTACCTCGACCGACAACTCTATCGTCGTTGATGGCAAGGAGATCACCATCTACAAGGAGGCGGACGCGAACAACCTGCCTTGGGGCGAGCTCGGCGTCGACGTCGTGCTCGAGTGCACCGGCTTCTACACCTCCAAGGAGAAGGCTCAGGCCCACATCAACGCTGGCGCCAAGAAGGTCGTCATCTCCGCTCCCGCGGGCAACGACCTCCCCACGATCGTCTACAACGTGAACCACGAGCAGCTCACGGCTGAGGACAACATCATCTCCGCCGCTTCCTGCACCACCAACTGCCTCGCCCCCATGGCCAAGGGTCTGAACGACTTCGCCCCCATCGTCTCGGGCATCATGACCACCATTCACGCCTGGACCGGCGACCAGATGCCGCTCGACGGCCCGCAGCGCAAGGGCAACAAGCGTCGTAGCCGCGCCTGCGCCGTGAACATTGTCCCCAACTCCACCGGTGCTGCCAAGGCTATCGGCCTCGTGCTCCCCGAGCTCAACGGCAAGCTCATCGGTGCCGCCCAGCGCGTTCCTACGCCTACCGGCTCGCTCACGAACCTCTACGCCGTCGTTGACAAGAAGGTCACCGCCGACGAGGTCAACGCTGCGATGAAGGCCTACGCCGAGACTATCCCCGAGACCTTCGCGTACAACGAGGACGACATCGTTTCCACCGATATCATCGGTGAGACCCACGGCTCGATCTTCGACGCCACGCAGACCATGTGCTCCGATCTGGGCAACGGCCAGACCCTCGTTCAGGTTGTCTCCTGGTACGACAACGAGAACTCCTACACCTCCCAGATGGTCCGCACCATCAAGTACTTCGAGAAGTTCGTGGCGTAAGTTGCCCGAGGTTTTCGAGATGCGCATCTAAGCGTCTGATTGAGGGCGCGGTCCGGTGGCGTACGCACACGTCGGGCCGCGCCCTTGTCATGAAGGAGGGGAGGCATCTCGTCGCCCCTCAACGTCCGACAAGGTTCAAGTGAAAGGTTGAGTAGCATGGCTTTCACCAAGAAGACCGTTCGCGACATCGATGTCGACGGCAAGCGCGTGCTCATGCGCGTCGACTTCAACGTGCCGCTCAAGGACGGCGTCGTGACCGACGACACCCGCGTCAAGGCCGCGATCCCCACGATCTCCTACCTGAAGGAGCACAACGCCAAGATCATCCTCATGAGCCACCTTGGTCGCCCCAAGGGCGACGGCCCCGAGCCCGCGCTCTCACTCAAGCCGGCAGCTGACAAGCTCGCCGAGCTCACCGGCTATGAGGTCAAGTTCGTCGACGACACCTACGGCGAGAAGGCCAAGGCCGCCGTGGACGCGCTCGAGCCGGGCGACATCCTCGTGCTCGAGAACGTCCGTTTCGACAAGCGCGAGAAGAAGAACGATCCCGAGATCGCCAAGACGCTCGCTTCCTACGGCGACATCTTCGTGCTCGACGCCTTCGGCACCGCGCATCGCGCCCAGGGCTCCGTGGTGGGCCCCGCTGCATACCTCCCTGCTGTCGCCGGCTTCCTGCTTGAGAAGGAGGTCGACACCCTGACCGGCATCTTCGCTGAGCCCGAGCGTCCGTTCGTGGCCATCGTCGGCGGCTCCAAGGTGTCCTCCAAGATCGGCGTGCTCGATCACCTCATCGACTCCGCCGATACCCTCATCATCGGCGGCGGCATGGCCTATACCTTCTTCCTCGCGCAGGGCATGAGCGTGGGCAACTCCCTCAAGGAAGAGGATTGGGTCGAGCGTGCGGGCGAGATGCTCAAGAAGGCCGAGGAGAAGGGCGTCAAGATCCTGCTCCCCATCGATAACCGCGTTGCCGACCACTTCGGCGAGGACGCCGTTCCCGAGGTTGTTGCCTCCGACGCCATCCCCGACGATCGCGAGGGCATGGATATCGGCCCCGAGACCGAGAAACTCTATGCCGATGCCATCGCCGGTGCCAAGACCGTGTTCTGGAACGGCCCGATGGGCGTGTTCGAGTTCGATAACTTCGCACACGGCACCCAGGCTGTTGCCGAGGCCATCGCTGCCAACGAGGACTGCACCTCGATCATCGGCGGCGGCGACTCCGTTGCAGCAATCAACAAGTTCAACCTGGCCGACAAGATGTCCTGGATCTCCACGGGTGGCGGCGCCTCCATGGAGCTCGTCGAGGGCAAGGCCCTTCCTGGAGTGGAGGCTCT
>CALUFC010000015.1 GCA_944319885.1 uncultured Coriobacteriaceae bacterium | reverse complement strand
GCCTGCACCGGCTCCAACCCGCGCCAGCCCACGCCCGAGGAGATGGAGAAGCTCCTCGAGTGCGTCTACAACGACGTGGACGTGGACTTCTAAGCGAGATTCTCGACTTCCATCGGGAGGTCTCGGAGGGTTCCCTTCGAAACGTCCTCGCCGCTTCACGGCTGCGGATTGTTTCTCAGGGATGCCCTCCGGGGCCTCTTTTGCGTCTCGCTCTCACCTTGTGCCGTATTGTCTTGCGGAAATCATCCGCTGGATCGTTGTACGCTTTGCCCATGTTTCGCGTAATGCTTGATTTCTTGGCCTGCCGTTGATTTCTTTTGTTGACATGTGCCGTCACGCCATCGGCAAAGCTATGTAGCGTGTATCTATTCGCGATATGCAGTTTTGAAGCGAAAACTTACTGGAATATACAGTTCGTTTGGAAGCGTGTTCGTAGCACCCCTCGTGTTGTGGTCACGAGGCAGGACGTATGGGTTAAAAGAGGCGTTTGGCAAGACACATTGGGGCACATGGGTCTGGTGAGGGACTGAAATTCAGCCAAAGAAGGCGCATTGAGATACATTATGTATCTCAATGCGCCATAACACAGAAGGAGAGAGACTGCATACTTTTTCGGACCGCCCATAGGTCTCGAGAAATGACCACGAGAGCGGTAACCCTACGAATAGGGGGGGCGGAAGCGCGGTGGGGCGCAGTGAGGAGCGGGTTGGCCGGGGTGTCGGCGAGGTGCTTGCGGGGCGCACCACAGGATCGCGCCGGATGGCTACATCGGGACGCAGTGCTCAATGCGAGAGGCAATGCGGGGGCTGCATGCACGTTGACGCTCGGACTTGCATCGTCAGTTGTATTACATCTTCGTAAATGTGCAGGCGCGCGTGTACGGGCGTGCTATTCTTTCGAACTGCTACATAATCATGTATGGCGCATACGCATACGCGTATGGGTACATAAGGCGCACCATGTTTGGCTTCGGCCCGGTGCGCGAGGGTGCCGGCTTGAAGAGGCGCGAGGGGAAGTGGTCGCTATGACCATCAAAGCAGGAGTTGTGGGCGCGGCCGGATACGGTGGCGCTGAGCTCGTGCGCCTGCTGCTGGGCCATCCCGATTTCGAGCTCAGCGTGATCACCTCGAATGCCGACGCCGGTCAGGCGCTCGCCGCGGTATATCCCGCCTTCGCGGGCGCGAGCGATTTGGTGTTTACCACGCACGATGATCCGGCGCTGGGAGATCTTGACGCGGTATTTCTGGCGGTGCCGCATACGGCGGCGCTCGCTCAGGTGCCGGGGTTGCTTGAGCGCGGGGTCTCGGTATTCGACCTTTCGGCAGACTATCGCCTGAGCGACCCTGCGGTGTACGAGCAATGGTACAACGCGAAGCACACCTCGCCCGAGCTGCTTGCTACGCGCGCCTTCGGGTTGCCCGAGCTCTTTGCCGATGATCTCGCTCGCGTCGCCGAGCGCCATGCGGCGGGTGAGGCGGTGCTCGTGGCATGCGCCGGCTGCTATCCCACGGCAACATCGCTCGCGGCGGCACCCGCGGTGCGCATGGGGCTTGCTGCTGCGCAGGGTCCGGTGGTCGTCGACGCCATCTCGGGCGTGACAGGTGCTGGCAAATCGGCCAATGCGCGCACCCATTTTTGCAGCGCAGACGAGAATCTCGAGGCGTATAACGTCTGCCGTCATCGGCACACCCCTGAGATAGAGCAGATTCTCGATCTGCCCGGCCGCATCGTGTTCACGCCGCACCTGGCGCCCCTCAAGCGCGGGCTGCTTTCCACGGTGACGATTTCGCTTGCCGACGACGCGCCGGCGGACCTCACGGCAGATGAGCTCGTGGCACGGTATCGCGCGTTTTACGAGGGACGCCCCTTCGTGCATGTACTCGATGCCGGCGTGATGCCCAAGACCGCCTCGGTGGTGGGCACCTGCGCCTGCCATATCGGACTTGCCCTCGATGCGCGCACGCGCGTCATCGTGGCAACCGGCGCCATCGACAATCTGTGCAAGGGTGCGGCCGGACAGGCGGTCCAGTGTGCCAACATCGTGTTCGGCATGGATGAGCGACGAGGCCTGCCGAGCATAGCGTGCCCGGTCTAGGCGTTGCCGGACTGCTTCCCGCTCGGTGCCCAAGACGCGTCCGACCAGCTTTTTTAAGGGAAGATCAACATGGATATGGATACGTTTGACTCAATGCTCCGCGCGGTTCCCGCCGGTGGCATCACCAGTGCGCGCGGCTTTTCGGCGGCGGGCGTGCATGCCGGATTCCGCAAGAACCCCGAGCGCTTGGATATGGCGCTCGTGATGGCCGACGAGGCCGTTGCCGGTGCGGGCACCTTCACCACGAATCGCTTCTGCGCCGCGCCGGTGATCGTCAGCCGCAAGCACCTGGGCGCAGGTGCTGGGTACGGCACCGTGCGCGCCATCGTGGTGAACTCGGGCAATGCCAACGCGGCAACAGGCGAGCAGGGGCTTGCGACGGCGCGTGAGACCTGCGACATCGCCTCTCAGCTCATCGGCTGCGAGCCCGATGAGGTACTCGTTGCCTCGACCGGCGTGATTGGCCAGCAGCTCGATATCGCTCCGTTCGAGACGGGTATTCCGGCGGCGCTCGAGGCGCTGAGCACCCACGGCGGCGCCGACGCCGCGCGCGCCATCATGACCACGGACACGCACCCCAAAGAATACGCCGTGACGTACGAGAGCCAGATGCTCGAGTACGTGGGGGCGCCCTTCACCGTGGGCGGTATGTGCAAGGGTTCGGGCATGATCATGCCCAACATGGCCACCATGATCGCCGTCATCACCACCGATGCCCCGGTTGCGCCGAAGACGCTGCACGCCTTGCTCTCGGGGGTGGTGGCGCGCACGTTCAACAAGGTAACGGTGGATTCCGACACCTCGACCAACGACACCTGCATCATGCTTGCCTCGGGCAAGGCGGCGCCTGACGCCCCGGCCATCGAGCCGGGAACAGACGCCTATGCCGAGCTCGAGCGCGCGGTGTACGTGGTGTGCGAGGCGCTGGCACGCGGCATCGCCGCCGATGGCGAAGGTGCCACGAAGCTCGTGACCGTGAACGTCACCGGGGCCGCAAGCGATGAAGAGGCGGATACCGCCGCGCGCACGGTGGCGAACTCGCCGCTGGTAAAGACCGCCATCGCCGGGCACGATTGCAACTGGGGCCGCGTGGCGGCGGCGCTGGGGCGCTCGGGTGCCACGTTCGACCAGGCAAACGTGTCCATCGACATCATGGGGCTGCCGGTGTGCCGCGACGGGCTCACCGTGCCCTTCGACGAGGATGAGGCGCTGCGCCGCTTCGAGGCGCCGGAGATCATCATCTCGGTCGACCTGGGGGCAGGTGAGGGCGCGGCAACCATCTGGACGTGCGATCTCACCCATGACTACGTGACCATCAACGGGGATTACCGAACCTAGGGCGCGCGCCGCGCATCGCGGGAGCGGTGCGCTTTGGGGCGTCGCCCGCCTCCAACACCCACGCACGATAACTTTTGGAGGAATCCCATGAAATACGCACGCGATTCGCATCCCTCGCTCTCCAACGAACAGACCGCTCGGCTGCTGTTCGAGGCGCTTCCGTGGTTCAAGAACCTAACCGGCAAGGTCGTTGTTATCAAATACGGCGGAGCCGCCATGGTCGATGAGCAGCTGCGCAGCGATGTGATGAGCGATATCCTGCTGCTCAAACTCATCGGTGCCAAGCCGGTGATCGTGCACGGCGGCGGCGCGGCCATCAACGAGGCCCTGAGCCATTACGAGCTGCCGGTCGAGTTCAAGAACGGCCAGCGGGTGACGTCCGAGAAGACCATGGAGATCGTGAGCGAGGTGCTCGTGGGCAAGGTCAACCAGGAGCTCGTCGCCGCCATCAACCGTCATGGCAACGTAGCGGTGGGTGTTTCTGGCTCCGATGCCGGCACCATCATGGCCGAGCAGCTCGATCCCGACCTCGGCCGCGTGGGCAAGATCACCCGCATCAACGCCGATTACCTCGAGAGCATCATGGATAACGAGTACATCCCCGTGGTCGCCACGGTGGCGCAGGGCGAGGATGGCGGGTTCTTCAACATCAACGCCGATGTTGCAGCCGGCCACATCGCCGCCGCCCTCGGTGCCGACAAGGCGATCTTCCTTACCGATGTCGATGGTCTGTACGAGGACTTCTCGGATAAGAGCTCGCTCATCTCAAACCTCACGCTCGAGGAGACCGAGCAGATGCTCGCGGCGGGCGAGGTGGATAAGGGTATGATCCCCAAGCTGCAGTCGTGTGTGTATGCGCTGCGCGGCGGCGTGTTCCGCGCGCACATCATCAACGGCACCACACCGCACTCGCTGCTGCTCGAGCTGCTCACCGACGCCGGCGTGGGCACGGTGATGCACTCGACCGACACCGCGTACGAGTACGACCGGCATCCGCACCCGCTGGGGGCGTTCGCATCGCGCCTCATGGAGAACATCGACGATGCTGCCGAGCCGGTGGCAGAATAGGAAAGGATCCATATGTCTTTCGAACAGCAGCAGCATCTCGACAGCACGTACGTGATGCACACCTACGGACGGCTCCCGGTGGAGTTCGTCTCGGGCGAGGGCATGATGCTCACGACGGCCGATGGCCGTACGTATCGCGATTTTCTGGCCGGTATCGGCGTGTGCTGCCTGGGTTACAACCACCCGGTGGTGACCGATGCGGTGCGCGCGCAGGCTGAGAAGCTCCTCACCGTGTCGAACTACTTCTACACCGAGCACCGCGGCGAGGTGGCGGCGCTTCTCTCGAAGCTTGCCAACAACGACATGGCGGGGGCCCGTGCCATCGTGGCGGCGCTCGACGCTGGCGACGAGGCGGCGCTTGACGCTGCCTGTGCACCGCAGGCGGGCGAGCAGCTCTGGAAGACCTTCTTTGCCAACTCAGGAGCCGAGGCCAACGAGGGCTCCATGAAGCTTGCGCGCCTGTATGCGCAGCGCGCGGGCAACGGCGGCAACACGATCGTGTGCCTGACGGGCGGCTTCCACGGGCGCACGCTCGAGACGATCGCCGCCACCATGCAGGCGCGTCTGCAGGATAGCTTCAAGCCCCTGCCCGGCGGTTTCGTTGCCTGCGAGCCCAACAATGTCGACGAGCTGCGCGGCATCTTCGAGCGCTACGGATCGGAGATCTGCGCGGTGATGTTCGAACCCATTCAGGGCGAGTCGGGCGTGCACCCGCTTGATCCGGAGTTTATCCAGACGGCCGATGAGCTCGTGCATGGCGTGGGCGGCGTCACCATCGCCGACGAGGTGCAGGCGGGTGTCTTCCGCAGCGGCGCGCCCTTTGCCTCGCAGCTGCTGGGCATCACGCCCGATATCATGAGCCTGGCCAAGGGCATCGCCGGCGGCATCACGGCGGCGGCCTGCGTCGCACGCGCCGAGATCGCCGACACGTTCAAGCCCGGTGACCATGGTTCGACCTTCGGGGGCAACTGCCTGGCGGTGGCGGCGGCCGAGGCGGTGCTTTCCGAGCTCGTGCGCGGCGACTTCCTGGCGCATGTGAACGAGGTTGGCACCTATATGGCAGAGCAGCTGCGACAGGTGCCCGGCATCATCGAGGTACGCGGTGCGGGCCTCATGCTCGGTTGCGACCTTGCCGAAGGCGCGCCCGAGGCGCACGACGTGGTGGCGACGATGCTCGACGAGGGCTTCGTCATCAACGCGACCGGTGCGCGTACCCTGCGCTTCCTGCCGCCGCTTATCTGCGACCGCGCCGATGTGGATGCGCTCGTCGCGGCGCTCGCCAAGGTGCTGGCGCGCTAAAGGCTCCTGCCGGGCGCGGGCATGTGCGATTCTCAAGCATGCCTGCACATCCGCGGCATTTCCTGTATACTGCCTTCGTGCGGGCGATTGGCGCAACGGTTAGCGCAGGTGCTTTACACGCACAAGGCTGGGGGTTCGAATCCCTCATCGCCCACCCGGACGTTCAGGGCCCTCGGCACGTGCCGGGGGCCTTCTTTTTTGGAGGAGCCATGCCAAGGACGTTTCTCGCAGATATCGAGCCCAACGAGTTGCAAAGCCGTCTGAGCCAGGTGCGCTATGTGTTCACCGATCTCGATGGAACGATGATGGGGCCCGGTTCATGCGTGCTCATGTACCCCGATGGCACGCCATCGCTCGATTTTGTCGAGACGCTGCTGGCGCTCAAGGGCGCGGGCGTCGAGGTGATCCCCTGCTCGGGTCGCAACCGCGCCATGCTGCATGAGGACGCGCGCGTGCTGGGGCTCAATGCGTGGATCGGCGAGATGGGCGGCATCCTCATGCTCGACTGCTCGGAGAGCCGGTGGGAGTACTACACCGCCGATATGCCGTTCAACCCCGCATGGGGTTACAGCCCGCACGAGTGCATCGAGGCGACGGGCATCTTGGACGAGTTCTCCACGCGCTGGCCGGGGCTTCTGGAGTACCACAACGATATGGCGAACGGCTACAAGTACCGCGAGGTCACCGTGGGCTTGCGCGGCGAGATCCCCGATGAGGAGGCGCGCGAGATCATCCGCGCCTCGGGTGCGGAGCTCGACTGGGGCGATAACGGATTCCTCAACTACATCTCGGCGCCCACCACGCTCAAGCTGCCCGAGGGCGTGCGCGGTCGAGCGTTCAACATCATGCCGCGCGGGCTCAACAAGGGCCGCGCCATCGAGCGGTTCTGCCGCCTGCGCGGCATCGATCCAGCCGAGACGCTTTCCATTGGCGATGCCACCTCGGACTTCCTCATGGCCGACTACACCCATACGTTCATCGCGGTGGAAAACGCCCTCAAGAACCCCGATGCCGACACCTTCCTCGCGAGCCACGACAACGCGTTCATCGCGCGCGGCAAGACGGTTGCGGGCTGGGTGAGCGCGATGCGCATGGTCGTTGACGCCGTGCGGGGCGGGTGCCGAGCATGAGCGCGGACAACCGGCCCATCGGTATCTTCGATTCTGGCTTGGGCGGTCTCACGGTGGCGCGGGCGATTGCGGGTGCGCTGCCGCACGAGTCGATCCTGTACGTGGGCGATACCCAGCGCTGCCCCTACGGTACGCGTTCGGAAGACGAGGTGCGCTCGTTCGTGCTGCAGGTAGGGGAGTGGCTCGCGCGCCAGGACGTCAAGGTGATGGTCATCGCCTGCAACACCGCCACGGCGGCGGGGCTCGCGCTGGCGCAGCAGACGTTCAGCGTGCCGGTAATTGGCGTCATCGTACCGGGCGCCCGCGCGGCGATTCACAGCACGCGCTCGCGCCGGGTAGGCGTGCTCGCCACTGAGCTCACGGTGCGCTCGGGAGCCTATACGCGTGCCATTCAGGATTTCGATGCGGGCGTCGAGGTGTACGGGTGCCCCGCGTCGTGCTTCGTGGAGCTGGTGGAGGGCGAGCTCGCGGCGGGTCAGCATGACAGCACGCGCTGGCTCTCGGGCGAGGACGTCTTCGATGCGCCCGAGGTGCGCGAGCTCGTGGAGCAGACGATCGCGCCGCTCAAGGGTCATGGCATCGATACCGTGGTGCTGGGCTGCACGCATTTCCCGCTGCTGGTGGGTCCCATTCGCGCGGCGCTGGGACCAGCGGTGCGGGTGGTGTCCTCGGCCGAGGAGATTACGCGCGAGCTGGCCGAGATGCTGGGGCGGCGTGGCGAGCTGGCGGACGAGGCGGCGGTGCCCGTGCATCGCTTTGCGACCACGTCGCAGAACCTTGCCGGATTCGCATGCGCGGGCCGGTTCATCTTCGGGAGCGATCTGGGCGAGGTGCGCCATATCACGCTCGAGGAGCTGGAGCATCTGGGCTGACAAGTTTTGACCTGTCCCCATCTTGATTGGAGGGGCCGTCATGCCGTTTTCCATCGTGAGAGACGATATCGCGCGTGTGCAGGCAGACTGCGTGGTGAACGCTGCCAACACGCATCTGGTGCCTGGCGGTGGCGTATGCGGTGCGATCTTTGCCGCCGCGGGGCATGACGAGATGCGCCGTGCGTGCGAGCACCTCGGCGGCTGTCCCACGGGCGGCGCAGTGGTGACGCCGGCGTTTTCGCTGCCCGCAACGTGGTGCATCCATGCGGTGGGACCCATCTGGCATGGCGGCGGCGCCGGAGAAGACGAGGCGCTGCACGCCTGCTACCGGAGCATCTTCGCGCGCGTGCTCGAGCTCGGGGCGCACTCGGTGGCGTTCCCACTCATCTCCGCCGGTATCTACGGATTTCCCACGGCCCGGGCACTCGCCATCGTGCGCGAGGAGACAGCCCGCTTTCTCGATGCGCATCCCGATATCGAGGTCATCCTCGTACTCTTCGATCGTGCAACCGTGCGCGCGGGCAACGACCTCATCGCCGCGATCGACGAGTATATCGACGATGAATATGTGGATCAAAGTCCGTTTGCCCACCGCCGCATGCGCGATCTGGCGCGCGAGGAGCGCTGGCTCGAAGATGCTGCGCCGGCCGCTATGGCAGCGCCCATGTCTGCGGGACGCGCTCCACGGCGCGGGGCGAGTGGTGCATGTGGGGCCCGAGGTATCTCGCATGATCGCGGGCTCGATGACATGCTCGCCCATCTCGACGCGTCATTCTCGCAAACGCTGCTCGCCCTCATCGACGAGCGCGGCCTTACCGATGCGATGGTTTACAAGCGCGCGAATATCAGCCGACAGCTCTTCTCGAAGATCCGGGGGAATGCGGCGTATCGTCCCACCAAGCAGACGGCCGTGGCGCTTGCCATGGCGCTCGAGCTCGATATGGATGAGACGCTGGATCTGCTGGGACGAGCAGGGCTCACGCTGTCGCGGTCGAGCACCTTCGATGTGATTGTGCGCTTCTTTATCGAGCGGGGCATCTACGACCTCTTCCAGCTCAACGAGGCGTTGTTCTACTACGATCAGCCGCTCGTGGGCTCGCAGTAGGAGATGTCGCTTCGCAGTTGACCGCGCGCCCTGCGCGCCCCGGTAGCCTTTTTGGTGTCAGGTAGATGGCAAGCCAAGGAGGTAGCTATGAGCAAGCAGACAAGGCGCGAGACGGCGGCGAGGTGCGATAAGGGACAGGGCTGCTGCAGGCGCAAGGCGGGACAGCGCACCGAGATCGTCTTCATCCTCGACGCAAGCGGGTCGATGTCGGGGCTCGAGGATGATACGGTGGGCGGGTTCAATGCGCTGATCGAGGAGAACCGCCTCGAGCCCGGTGAGGCGAAGGTATCGACGATCATCTTCAACGACCGCTCTCACGTGCTGCTCGACCGCGTGGACATCGAGGATGTTCCCCGGCTTACGCGGCGCACGTACCGGTGTTCGGGCTGCACGGCGCTGCTCGATGCCGTGGGCGCGGCGATTGAGCACACTGCGCTGGTGCAACGGGTGCAGCCGCGTGGGTACCAGGCAGACAAGGTGCTGTTCGTGATCACCACCGACGGTATGGAGAACGCCAGCAGGCGGTACGGCTATGATCAGGTGAAGCACCTCATCGAGCGGCAGCGCGAGTTCGGTTGGGAGTTCGTGTTCATCGGGGCGAATATCGACGTGGCAGCCGAGGCCGAGCGACTCGGCATCGATGCCGACCGTGCTGTGGGCTATGTGCCCGACGAGGCGGGGACGGGTGCGGTATATCGTGCCGCCTCGTGTGCGGTGCGTGCCACCCGCGCCGATATGCCGCTTGCCGCGAGCGGCTGGCGCGCCGAGCTGGACGAGGACGTTCACCGACGTGCCACGCGCCGATAACGCTGCGGCACGTACAATCAAACGTAAGACGTCACATGGGGGGCAAGTCGAACTTGTCCCCCAATGTGCCACAATGATCCGCGCCGTTTTCGGGAGGCAGCTCATGGCATTCACGATTTATAACTTCCTCAACAACGATGATGTGACCATCCTGGCGCAGGCGGGCCAGTTTCAGATCATCCAATGGGACCGCGACCTCTCGGTGATGCCCTGGACGGCCGAGCAGGCCTATTTCGCGGCCAAGATGGATGTTCGTCGCCGCCAGCTTGTGGCAAGTCTCGATGGGACGCATGGTGTGACGCTGCAGGCAGGCGCCATGCAGTGGACGGTTGGCAACGTCAAGGCGACCACAGGCGTTACCAGCGCGGGCGACTTGATGGGCAAGGTGATTCGCGGTGCGGTGAGCCAGGATTCCATCATCAAGCCGGAGTACACGGGCACGGGCATGCTGGTGTGCGAGCCTACCTGGCAGCATCTGCTGCTGGTGGATCTGGCAAAATGGGGCGGTTCGGTTGTGTTGAACGACGGGCTGTTCCTTGCGTGCGATAGCGCTATCAAGCACGACCTGCAGCGTAGGAGCAATTTCTCCTCGGCGGTGGCGGGCAACGAAGGTCTCTTTAATCTCAAGCTCGAAGGGCAGGGCATCGCCGTGCTCGAGTCGCCATGCCCTGAGACCGAAGTTGTCTACATCGATCTGCACGGTGAGGAACTCAAGATCGACGGCAACTACGCGCTTGCGTGGACCTCTGGACTCGAGTTTACCGTTGAGCGTTCGGGCAAGTCGCTCATCGGCTCGGCGGTCTCCGGCGAGGGGCTCGTGAACGTCTACCGTGGTACCGGGCGCGTCATGATGGCCCCCATGCAGGCGGCGACGAGCTACAACGTGCTCGCCTCAAAGCCCACGAGCTAGCAGCAAGATGGGGGCAGGTCGAAACTTGTCGCACGCGCTGTGCGCGTGACATGATTTGGCCTACCCCCAATTTGTAGGGATGTGCCATGCGGTACGGGATACTCGAGTACCTCGAGACGCAGCTCGCCACCTTCGATGAGGTGCCGTTTGGCGCGGTCGATGCCGCGCTGCTCAGTCAGGCGTGCATGTTCGACGCGCCATGGGCGGTTCCGGCGATTTCGACGGGTGCCCAAGAGCGGCATATGTTCGGTAGGCTGCTCACACGTGGCGGGAAACCGAAAGGAGCCCGTTTCCGCGATCTTGCGCGCGCCGAGCGGTTCGAGACGTTGCTGCGCGGTTTCACACCCAACGAGCTGAAGCGCGAGCTATTCGGCCTTATTGCAAGCCCGCGGTTTCGCGATCTGGCACTCTGCGATTACCAGAGCGTCTTCGATGAGGCATCTCACACGCAGTTCGCCGCCATGACGTTTGTCTGGCACGATGAGTTTGCCTACGTGGGGTTTCGCGGGACCGATATCTCATTTGCGGGGTGGCGCGAGAACTTCGACATGGCCTATCGGGAGCCGGTGCGCGCCCAAGAGCTTGCCGCGGCATATCTGGATACGGTGGCGGACCATCTTCCTGAGCGGCTCTTCGTGGGCGGGCATTCAAAGGGTGGCAATGTGGCGCTCTTTGCGGCCGCGATGTGCCGCGAGGACGTGCGCGCCCGCATCGAGCGCGTGTGGTGCCACGATGCACCGGGTTTCAGGGCAGGTTCTCAGGTACTCGAGCGTGCAGCGCATCTCGCCGAACGCATTCACATGACGGTGCCACAGGATTCTCTTGTGGGCATGTTGATGGACGTTCCCGTGACTCCGCAGGTTGTGCAGAGCGATGCATTTGGCGGCATCGACCAGCACTCGCTCTTTACCTGGGAGGTTGCGGGAGACGATTTTGCCTACCTGGAGCATGTGGCGGATGCCTCGCGTACCGTGCACGATGCGATCAACGAATGGCTTGCCGCGATGGAGCCCTCGGATGTGGAGCGCGTGGTCGAGGCGCTCTTTGCTGCCGCCGAGGCGAGCAGCGCTGCCGATGCGCGGGCGTTTTTGCGGCTTGGGCCCGATACGCTGAAAAGCGTGCGCGAGGCCGCGCGGTGCATCGATGATGCGTCGCGCGAGGTGCTGAGCCAAGCGCTGGGCGACCTCGCGGCGATTGCCGTGCGTCGTGCCGGTCGCGATGTCGCCGCCGCGCTCTTTGGCGAGTAACTTGACCTGCCTCCAAGGTGTTAGTAGCGGCCGCTTAGGGCGTACCAGCCGTTGTGCTCGGTCACTTCGAGCGGCACGCCAAACAGCGCCGTCATCTCATCGCTGGTGAGGAGCTCGCGCTTGGGGCCGTCGGCGAAGATCTCGGCATCTTTGATAAGCAGTACGCGCCCGATGGCGGGGATGATGTCCTCGGGATAATGGGTGACGAGCACCACCGAGCGTCCCTCTTCTGCCAGCACGCGCATGGTGTCGCGCACATGGTACATGCCCTCGGGATCAAGGCCGGTGCAGGGTTCGTCGAAGATGAGCACCTTGGGGTCGCTGATGAGCTCGCGTGCCACGAGGACGCGGCGCACCTGCCCGGTGGATAGCGTCATGACATCGCGCTCCGCCAAATCGACGATGCTCAGGCGGTCGAGCGCTTCGAGGGCGCGCGACATAACGGTGTCATCGATTTCGGTGCGCAACGGCAGGCCCAGCGAGCCGAAGAGCCCGCCCGCTACGATCTCGCGCACGGGGAGATGCACGCGCACCTGGTCGTGCATGGTGGCCGAGACGATGCCGAGCGCCTGCTTGATATCGGCGAGCACCGGGCGCGCCTGCCCGCGAAAGCGCACCGGAGGCTCATCGCGATGGAGCGGGAAGGTCTCGCGGGTGAGCAGCTGGATGAACGTGGACTTGCCGGCGCCGTTGGGGCCCAAAAGCGCTACGTGCTCGCCCTCGGCAAGGTCGAAGTGCGCAACGTTTAAAATCGTGCGCCCGGCGCGCACCACCTGGGCGTCGCGCAGCGAGAAGAGCGGCGGTGCGGCGGGCGCCGCCGCCTGCGTGCGATGCTGAGCGTCTTCGATTTCACGTTGCTCCATGCGATGCCTCCGATAGTCGATGTATCTCGACAACTGTACTACACGTAGCGGCTCCGGTGCGCGCGTCGGCGTCGTTCACCCTCCTGTAACCACGAGTCGGCATGCGCGTGCTATCCTTGAACGATATCGCGAGAGGGAGAGGGGACGCAGATGCCAGAGACGCTCACACTCGACGCCTTCGAGATGGCGGCCGAGAAGGTCAAGGAGGTCACGCAGAAGACGGAGCTCATTGAGAGTCCGTATTTCAGCCAGGCCACCGGCAACCGCGTCTTCTTCAAACCCGAGAACATGCAGCGCACCGGCGCCTATAAGGTGCGCGGCGCGTACTACAAGATCAGCACGCTCTCGCCTGAGGAGCTGGGGCACGGTCTTATCACAGCGAGCGCCGGCAACCATGCTCAGGGCGTGGCGTACGCCGCGACGCGTGCCGGCGTGAAATCGGTAGTGGTCATGCCCACCACCACGCCGCTCATCAAGGTCGAGCGCACCAAGGGCTACGGCGCCGAGGTCATCCTCCACGGCGATGTCTACGACGAATCGTGCGATTTCGCCATGCAGCTTGCCGAGGAGCGCGGCTATACGTTTATCCATCCTTTCAACGATCCTGTGGTGGCAACCGGTCAGGGCACGATCGCCATGGAGATCATCCAGGAGCTGCCCCTCGTGGACACGATCCTCGTACCGGTGGGCGGCGGCGGGCTTGCGTGCGGCGTTTCGACGTTCGCCAAGCTGTACAACCCCAAGATCCGCGTGATCGGCATCGAGCCCGAGGGTGCTCCCTCGCTCACGGCGGCGCTTGAGGCGGGGCATCCGGTGCGCCTGCCGAGCGCCAACACCATCGCCGACGGCACGGCTGTCCTCGAGGTGGGCGATGCGGTGCTCCCGTATCTCAAAGAGAACCTCGACGACGTTATCACGGTGCCCGATGAGGAGCTCATCGTGGCGTTCCTCGATATGGTTGAGAACCATAAGATGATCGTCGAGAACTCGGGTTTGCTCACCGTGGCAGCGCTCAAGCATCTGCCCGCCGAGAACCGTCGCATCGCCGCGATTCTCTCAGGCGGCAACATGGATGTCATCACCATGTCGTCGGTGGTGCAGCACGGGCTGATCCAGCGCGACCGCATCTTCACGATCTCCGTGTTGCTGCCCGATCGTCCTGGCATGCTGTTGGGCGTGGCGGGCATCATTGCCGAGCAAAACGGCAACGTGATCAAGCTCGAGCACAACCAGTTCGTGAGCACCAACCGCAACGCCGCGGTGGAGCTGCGCGTTACCATCGAGGCCTATGGCACCGACCATAAGAACCAGATCGTGGCAGCGCTCGAGGCGGGCGGCTTTCAGCCCTCCATCGTGCGTACCTCGCTCTAGGGGCCTGCGGGCAGGGCTTGCTGCGCTAGCGGCTGTGGCTGGCGAGCGCGTCCCAGAAGATGGCGCCATCGGTGCGATAGGGCACGAACGAGGAGCCCACGTGCTGCAGCGCCTCATCGCCCTTGCCGAGCAGCGCTACGAGCGTGCGCTCGTCTGACGAGCATGCCAGCTCGACGGCGCGGCGGATTGCCGCCTCGCGGTCGCAGATGATCTCGTATGGGATGCCGGCCGGCGTCGCGGCGGCCATCTCGGCGCAGATCACGGCGGGGTCCTCATGCGCCGGATCCTCTTCGGTGAAGATGAGGTGATCGGCCCAGCGCGCCGCCTCCTGCGGTAGTTCGTAGCGACGCTCTTGCGCCTTGCCGCCCGGTGCGCCGAGCACTGCGATGATGCGCCAGCCGGGGAACTCCTTTGCAAGCGAGGAGAAGAGCCCCTGGTAGGAAAGCTTGTTGTGGGCATAGTCCACCAGACCCACCACGCGCGGCTCGCTGCCGTCCTCGGCGGCGGGCACGAGCAGCTCCATGCGCCCGGGCACCTGCGCGCGGGCGAGCGCATCTACGATGTGCTCGCGGTCCATGCCAGCAAGCTCGGCGATGGCGATGGCGGCGAGCGCATTGTCCACATTGAAGAGCCCCGGCATGGCCAGCTGAACCGATGCCTCCCACGTGGGGGTGTGCGCGCAAAACTGCACGCGACCCAATGAGGTGGCGATATCGCTCGCCCAGACGGCGGCTTCCATGCGTCCGGATGCCGAGAACGTCACGATCCGCTCGCAGGACGCGGCGCGGGCAAGCACCTCGTCAACATGGTCGGTATCGAGATTCACCACGGCGGTGCGCGTCTGGTCGAACATGCTCAGCTTCGCGGCGAAGTAGTCTTCGAATGTGGGGTGTTCGACCGGCGAGATGTGGTCGCGCCCGATGTTGAGAAAGCACCCGATGTCGAACGTGAGGCCTACCACGCGATCGTATTTGAGCGCTTGGCTTGAGACCTCCATATCGAGGTAGTGCAGCCCCGCTGCGCGCATGGTTGCGATGAGGCGCCACAGGTCGGGCGATTCGGGCGTGGTGTTAACGCTTTCGATCTCGGTGATGCCGTCGTAGGTGTTGATCGACCCGATAACCCCGGTACCCGATCCCGGCGCGTCGCCATCGAGGATGGCGCGCAGCATGTACGATACCGTGGACTTGCCCTTCGTGCCCGTGATGCCGATGACGATGAGATCGCGATCGGGGTGCCCCCACGCCGCCGCGGAAACCAGCGCCATCGCACGACGCACGTCGCGCGTGATGAGGGCCGGCATGCCGGGGGCTGCGGTTTCGAGCTCGTCGGCGAGCTCTTCGGCGCAGAGGTAGGCCACCGCGCCGCGCTCGAGCGCACCGGCGAGGTAGGCCGGCTTGAACGCCGCGCCCTTGCACACAAAGAGGTGTCCGGGCTGCGCGATGCGCGAATCGCAGTCGGCGCCCGTGACGGGCATCGAGTCCGCGGCATCGCCTAGATTGTGTGTGCCTGCAAGCAGGCCGTGTTCAGAGAGAAGCGCGGCGAGCGAGGCCAGTGTTACAGTATCCATAGGTTGAGTATACGAAGTTTTTGCCCCCGGGGGATGACGTACCGCTCACCGATGAATTCTGTTACCAGACCGTTTCGTTTCCGAGCGCCCGGGCATGCGCGCCAGCATGGGCGGACAATAAACGAACTCAGCAAATGCGATGACAGGGCGAGTACCGGACGTGCGTGCCACAGCGAGCGGGGGAGCGTGAGAACCCGCGGCGTACGGTCGGGAACATACCCTCGAGCTGCCCGGCTGAACGCACCCTCACGCGTGAGCGATCCTCGCGACGGAAAGGATGCTTGTATGCCGCGCCGTAAGCCCCCGTTACGGGCATCGAGAGCGCCTGTTCCTCGCTTGTTGGAGTACCGAGGTACCTGTTTGGGAAGCGAGGTTCTACATGCAGATGCGCAGCGATGCCGTGAAGAAGGGGTTGGCGCGAGCGCCCCACCGAAGTCTCCTCAAGGCCGATGGCCTCACCGACGAAGAACTCGAGCGGCCGCTTGTAGCGGTGGTTTCGGCTCAGAACGAGGTCATTCCCGGACATCTGCACCTCCAGCAGATCGCCGATGCCGTAAAGGCCGGCGTGCGCATGGCGGGCGGCACCCCCCTGCAGATCAACACCATCGGCGTGTGCGACGGCATCGCCATGAACCACGAGGGCATGCACTACAGCCTGGTATCGCGCGAGGTCATCGCCGACTCCGTTGAGTGCGCCATCCAGGGGCACCAGTTCGATGCGATGGTGCTCATCCCCTCCTGCGACAAGATCGTGCCCGGCATGCTTATTGCCGCGGCGCGCTTGAATATTCCCACGATGCTCGTTTCGGGCGGCCCCATGCTCGCGGGTCACGACAAGTGCGGGCACCAGACCGATCTCAACACGCTCTTCGACGCCGTGGGCCAGGTTACCGCCGGTACCATGACGCCGGAAGAGTGCGCATGGCTCGAGAACACCGCCTGCCCCACCTGCGGCAGCTGCTCGGGCATGTTCACCGCGAACTCCATCTGCTGCCTTGCCGAGGCGCTCGGCCTCGCGCTTCCCGGCAACGGTACGGTGCCCGCCGTGTTCTCCGAGCGCATCCGCCTTGCGAAGCAGACGGGCATGAAGGTGATGGACCTCGTGCGCGAGGGCACCTGCGCGCTCGACATCCTCTCGGCCGACGCCGTTTACAACGGCATGGTGCTCGATATGGCCTTCGGTGGATCCACCAACACGATGCTGCACCTCACCGCCATCGCGCAGGCGGCTGGGTGCCCGGTTACCATGGAGGATTGGGACCGCGTGAGCGCCAAGACCCCCAACATCGTGCGCATCGCACCGGCGGGGCCGCTTCACATCGAGGACCTCAACGCCGTGGGCGGCATCTCCGCGATCATCGGCGAGTTGGGGCGCGGCGGGCTCCTGCACGGCGGTGCGCTCACCTGCCACGGCACGGTTGACGAGTGGGTGGCGGCGTGCCCGCCGGCAGACGGCGAGATCGTTCGAACGCTCGATAACGCCTATTCGCCCATTGGCGGGCTCAAGGTCATGCAGGGCAACCTCGCACCCAGCTGCGGCGTGGTCAAGCGTTCTGCCTGCGCGCCCGAGATGTACACGCATTCCGGCCCGGCACGCGTGTTCAACAGCGAGGAGGAGGCCTGCGAGGCCATCTTCGGCGGCAAGATCAATCCCGGCGATGTCGTGGTGATTCGCTACGAGGGTCCGGCGGGCGGTCCGGGTATGCGCGAGATGCTCACGCCCACCTCGGCCATTTGCGGCATGGGGCTCGACAAGTCCGTGGCGCTCATCACCGACGGGCGCTTCTCCGGTGCCTCGAAGGGCCCGTGCATCGGCCACGTCTCGCCCGAGGCGGCTGCGGGCGGCCCCATCGCGCTTGTGGAAGAGGGCGACATCATCGATATCGATATCGAGGCGGGGGCGTTGAACGTGCGCGTACCGGACGACGAGCTTGCCCGTCGCCGCGCCGCGTGGCAGCCGCCTGCGCCGAAGTACACCAGCGGCGTGCTCTCGCGCTATGCGAAGCTCGTCACGAGTGCCGATAAGGGGGCGTATCTCTCATGACCGATTCCCAGCAGACCGCGCAGGCGGCGCCCATCGCCGGCAGCCCGCGCACCCCGGATATGTCGGATGACATTCGCCAGCACATGTGCGCGAGCGCCGTTCGCCCGCAGGACGGCAAAGGCGACGGCACCACGCGCGAGGAGCGCTTGGCGCTGAAGGAGCTTGCGATCTCGGGCAAGCCGTTCGGGCCCGGTAGCCATACCGAGAAGGAGGGCAAGGAGATGACCGGCGCCGCCGCGATCATCGCCTCGCTCGAGGCCGAGGGCGTCGACACCGTCTTCGGCTACCCCGGCGGTCAGGCCATCAAGCTCTACGACGCGCTTTACGACTCCACCAAGATCCACCACATCCTCGCCCGCCACGAGCAGGCTGCGGTCCATGAGGCCGACGGGTATGCGCGCGCCACGGGCAAGGTGGGCGTGGTCTTTGTGACCTCGGGACCCGGTGCCACCAATACCGTGACGGGCATCGCCACGGCATACATGGACTCGGTGCCGCTTGTGGTGGTCTCGGGCCAGGTGACGCGCGGCGTTATCGGCACCGACGCCTTCCAGGAGGCCGATATCGTGGGCATCACGATGCCCGTCGTGAAGCATAGTTACCTGCTGCAGAGCAACGACGACCTCACGCGTACGTTCCGCGAGGCGTTCTACATCGCCTCCACTGGGCGTCCCGGCCCCGTGCTGATCGATGTGCCGAGCGACCTTGCCGGCGAGCAGATGGTCTTCCATTATCCCGATCAGGTTGATATCCCCAGCTATCGCCCCACGTATCGCGGCAATGCCAAGCAGGTCAAGCAAGCGGTCGAGCTCATCCGCTCCGCCAAGCGCCCGGTGATCATCGCCGGCGGCGGCTGCGTGACGAGCCATGCCTGCAACGAGGTGGTCGAGCTCGCCGAGAAGATGCAGATTCCCGTGGTCACCACGCTCATCGGCAAGGCGGCCGTGCCGTGCTCCAACCCCTTGAACCTGGGGCCGGTGGGCATGCATGGTTCCAAATATGCCAACATGGCCATGACGGAGTGCGACCTCATTATCGCGGTGGGCGCGCGCTTCTCCGACCGCGTGACCGGCAAGCTTTCCGAGTTCGCGCCGCATGCCAAGGTCATCCACATCGACATCGATCCTGCCGAGATCGGCAAGGTGCGCGATCCGCAGGTTCCCATCGTGGGCGATGCCCGCAACGTCGTCGCGGCCATCAACGAGCGCCTCGCCCGTGTGGGCGCTACGCCGCAGGATGCGGAGTGGGTCGAGACCGTCTTCGCATGGCGCGAGCGCTGGCCGTTCTATACCGAGGATTTTGCCGACTATCCCGATCGCATCGCCCCCGAACAGGTGCTCGAGGCGCTTTCGGCCAAGCTTGATCCGCATGCGAGCGTGGTCACCACCGAGGTGGGCCAGCACCAGATGTGGGCGCATCAGCATATCCATCGTGAGGAGTCGCGGACGTTCATCTCCTCCGGCGGTCTCGGTACCATGGGTTTCGGTTTCCCCGCAGCCATCGGCGCCAAGATCGGGCGTCCCGGCGCCCAGGTGGTTTGCATCGCCGGCGACGGTTCGCTGCAGATGAACATCCAGGAGATGGCCACTGCCATTGGCAACGGCGTCGCGGTGAAGGTGCTGCTCATCGACAACAACGCGCTGGGCATGGTGCACCAGTGGCAGCGCCTGTTCTATCACGAGCGCTATAGCTGCACCGAGTTCACGGCGAACCCCGATTTCGTGAAGCTCGCCGAGGCGTATGGCTGGGGTGCCGAGCGCATCAACCATCCCGACCAGATCGACGGCGCGCTCGACCGCATGCTCGCGAGCGACCGTCCGTACCTGCTCGACGTGATCATCCCCACGGCGCAGACCGTCTACCCCATGGTCGCTCCCGGCGCCGCCATCGACGACATCATCGGCGCGATCGACGTGACGCTCGGCGGCGTGCGCGTGACCGAGAAGGGCATGAGTCCCGCCGGCGAGACCGCGGGCACCGTGGCCGAGCCGCTGCCCCTGAACGAGCAGACCGAGGGCGCATTCCGCACCTCGGGCGCCACGCGCGTGTCCGATGCCATGGCAGGTGCCGAGCAGCGCCCCGCTGCGGCCGATGCCGCCTTGGATGCCCAGGCTCCGAAGGGAGGCGAGTGAGATGAAGTACATCCTCTCCATCCTCGTCGAGAACAAGCCCGGCGTGCTCTCCCGTGTGACCGGCCTCATCAGCCGTCGCGGCTTCAACATCGATTCGCTCACGGTGGCGCCCACCGAAGATGTGACCATGAGCCGCATGACCATCATCGTGAATGCCGACGAGGTTGCCTACGAGCAGCTCACCAAGCAGCTGCATAAGCTCGTCTCGGTTTACAAGATCTCCGACCTCACCGAGGAAGACGCCATCGAGCGCGAGCTCGTGCTGTTCAAGGTGGTTGCTCCGCCCGATCGGCGCCACGAGATCATCGAGATCGCCAACATCTTCCGCGCGAACATCGTCGACGTGGGCAAGAATTCGCTGACGGTCGAGGCAACGGGCACGGCGAGCAAGCTCGATGCGATGGAAGACCTCTTCCGCAGCTACGGCATTCGCCAGCTCACGCGCACCGGCAAGATCGCGATGAGCCGCGGCGCGCGAGACGCGTAAGCGTGCGAGAGGAGGGCTGCAGGCGTCCCGTCGCCTGCTTCGAGCAGTCCTCTTCGCGACGGACATGCCGGAAACGGCATGTCCTGCTCATGCGGAACTCGCAGACGATGGGACGCCTGCAGCCCTCTTGCAGGGATTGCCGCGTTTCGTACGAGCCGACATCAGGGTTATACCGCGCATGCGCGGTGACCATATAAGACAGGGTTTTCAACCGCAAGGTAAGGAGTTTCAACATGGCAGTGACGATTTACTACGAGAGCGACTGCAATCCCGAGGTTATCCAGGGCATGAAGGTCGCCATCATCGGCTATGGCTCGCAGGGCCATGCGCACGCGCTCAATCTGCTCGATTCGGGCTGCGATGTGCGTGTTGGCCTGCGCGAGGGTTCCAGCTCGTGGGCGAAGGCCGAGGAGGCCGGTCTCAAGGTGTGCGACATGGACACCGCGGCTGAGGAAGCCGACCTCATCATGATCCTCACCCCCGACGAGACCCAGCCCAAGGTCTACGAGGAGCACATCAAGGCGCATCTCAAGCCCGGCAACACCCTCGCCTTCGCCCATGGCTTCAACATCCACTTCGGCTACATCCAGGCCCCCGAGGATGTGAACGTCATCATGTGCGCGCCCAAGGGCCCCGGCCACATCGTGCGCCGCCAGTACACCGAGGGCTCCGGTGTGCCCGATCTCGCCTGCGTGCACCAGGATGCCACCGGCAACGCCTGGGACATCGCGCTTTCCTACTGCTGGGGCGTGGGCGGTGCCCGTTCCGGCATCATCAAGGCGACCTTCGCGCAGGAGACCGAGGAGGATCTCTTCGGCGAGCAGGCGGTGCTCTGCGGTGGCCTCGTCGAGCTCGTGAAGGCCGGCTTCGAGACCCTGACCGAGGCTGGGTATCCGCCCGAGCTTGCCTACTTCGAGTGCTATCACGAGATGAAGATGATCGTCGACCTCATGTACGAGAGCGGCATCCACTTCATGAACTACTCGATCTCCAACACCGCCGAGTACGGCGAGTACTACGCCGGCCCGCAGGTCATCAACGCCGAGAGTCGCGAGGCCATGAAGAAGATCCTCGCTCGCATCCAGGACGGTTCGTTCGCTCAGCAGTTTGTGGACGACTGCAACAACGGCCACAAGTGGCTCCTCGAGCAGCGTGAGAAGATCAACGACCACGAGATCGAGAAGACCGGCGAGAAGATCCGCTCGATGTTCTCCTGGATCAAGAAGTAGCAGCCGCACATACTGACTGGCTGCGCATCAGCACAACGATGCTCATGGGGCGGGGTGAAACCCATATGGGTTTCACCCCGCCGCTCTGTGATGTGCGTCTCGTGGCACGGTGCTGACGTTCAGATACGTTCTTTGTGCAGTGGACAACACATGCGTGTGCAGCAAAATCGCGTTTCAAGGGGTGAAACGTGATTTGAGTGCACAAAGAATGCGTGTCCGGTGCACAAGGAAAGCGGCGAAGGCATCTCAGAGGCAGCGGAGCGCCAAACGTATGTGCCCCACACGCAGATGGTGCGTGTGGGGCACATGAGGATGTGAGGCTTGTGTGCGGATGCTAGATGCGTTCGGCCATGTCGAGGACGAGGCGCTCGGTTTTCTCCCATCCAAGGCAGGCGTCGGTGATCGATTTGCCGTAGACACCGCCGTCGAGCGGCTGGTTGCCGTCCTCAAGATAGGATTCGATCATGAAGCCGCGCACGAGCTGGCGAATCACGGGCGCGCGGCGCATGGAATCGGCGACCTCATGGCAGATGCGAATCTGCTCGAGCGGTTTTTTGCCGGAGTTGTCGTGGTTGCAGTCGATGATCGCTGCCGGGTGCTTGAAGTCGTCGGTCATGTACTTCGCTGCCAGGCGATGCAGGTACTCGTAGTGGTAGTTGGGGTAGTTAATGCCGTCGAGGCCGATGTAGCCGCGCAGCACCGCGTGTGCGAGCGGATTGCCCGTGGTTTCGACCTCCCAGTTGCGGAAGATGAACGTTTGGGGCTGCTGAGCGGCGTAGATCGAGTTGAGCATGACATCGGTCGAACCGCCGGTGGGGTTCTTCATGCCGATTGCCATGGGCACGCCCGAAGCAACAAGGCGATGCTCCTGGTTCTCAACCGAACGCGCGCCCACGGCGATGTAGGCGAGTACATCGATGAGGTACTGGTAGTTGGTGGGGTAGAGCATCTCGTCGGCGGTGAACATGCCGGTTTCCTCGACCACGCGCAGGTGCATGCGGCGGATGGCCTTCACGCCCTCGAGCAGGTCGCTCGGGCCTTCGGGATCGGGGTTGTGAAGCAGGCCCTTGTAGCCGGTGCCCTTGGTGCGCGGCTTGTTGGTATAGACGCGCGGGATGATGACGAACTTCTCGCGCACGCGCTCGGCGAGCGCTGCAAGACGCGTGACGTAGTCGAGGACGGCGTCCTCGCGATCCGCCGAGCACGGGCCAATGATGAGGAGCCGACGGTCGTCCTCGCCGGTGAGCGCTGCGGAGACCTGTGCGTCGAAAGCGGCCTTCTCGGCGGTGCGCGCTGCTGAAAGCGGCATCTCCTCACGGATCTCCTTGGGGATGGGCAGCAGGCGCTTGAACTTCATGGACATAGGTGCTCCTCGGTATCTATGCGATGGTGCATGGCGCGGTGCATCGTGCGCCGTATGGTGAATAGAAGCACAGATTACCAGATGCAGGACGCATGATGAGGGTATCTTGCCCTCGTAGCCATATGGAAACGTTCGTATGTTGTGACATCGCGTGCTACGCGTAGCGCCGGGCGCGAGCAATCGTCTCGGGGATGTAGCTGCCGCCAAACAGGACACAGTGCAAAAGCAGGGGAGCCAGCTGGTGGAGGTTCACGCGCTCGCGCCAGCCGCTGGCAAGCGGTGAGACCTCGTTGTAGCCTGCCAGCACCTCGTCAAGGTATGGGTAGCCAAAGAGCTGGAGCATCGCGAGGTCGGTTTCTGCGTGGCCGCCATAGGCCATGGGGTCGATCAGCGCGCCGCCCGTGGCAGCGGAGGCATCGGACAGATAGAGCACGTTGCCCGCCCAGAGATCGCCGTGCAGACGTGCGCAGGCGACGTCCGAGTTGCGCGCGATGGCGCGCTCAACCAGTGCGGGCTCGGGCGCATCAAAGGTGCCAGCGGCGAACTTTGCTGCGACGCGGCGGAACAGACTGAGCTCGTGGTCGCCAAAGATGCCGCGATCGTAGAGGATGCGGGCGTAGTACATCACGCGGTACACGGCGAAAAACGCACCCCACGAAGCCGTAGCGCCTTCACGGGCAACGTACGGTGTCGCGGCCCGGCCGCTGCCGGTGGCAGCGGGGCAGCCCGGCGGTGGGCAGCCGAGCCAGGGGGCGCCGGCGGCGTGCGTGCGGGCAAGTGCCGCCCCGATGCGCCGCGCCGCAGCAGGGGAGGGCGAGCCCCCAAAGATACGCTCCTCGACAAGATGCGTGCGCGACACCTTGAAGACCTGTGCGCACCGGATGCCGCCATCTATCTCGGCTTCGGCAAGCCATTGCAGGCCAGCCTCTTCGCACAGTAGCTCGTCGGTGGTGCCGGCATGGGTCTTCACCACGCGGTCGCGTTCGAAGGTGGGCATGAGCAATCTCCTCGTAAAGAAAGAAGGCCACCGCTCCCGGGGAGGATCCCGGTGGCGGTGGCCCTACGCGTACGGTCGTGTGCAGCGAGATGCTAGCTCAGCAGCATGCGGTCATTGGCAAGCTCGCCGCCCGAGACCTCCTCGAACTTCTGGAGCAGGTCCTTCACGGTCAGCGAGCGCTTCTCATCGCCGGCGATATCGTAGATGACGCGCCCCTCATGCATCATGATGAGGCGGTTGCCCAGGCGGATGGCATCGTTCATGTTGTGTGTGACCATGAGCGTGGTGAGCTGGTGCTCGGCAACGATCTTCTCGGTGAGGTCGAGCACCTTGGCGGCCGTCTTGGGATCGAGGGCGGCGGTGTGCTCGTCGAGCAGCAACAGCTTGGGCTTGGTGAGCGTTGCCATGAGCAGGGTGAGCGCCTGGCGCTGTCCGCCAGAGAGCAGGCCCACCTTGGTGGTGAGGCGCTTCTCGAGACCGAGACCCAGCTCATGCAGCCGCTCGGCGTATTCCTCCTTCTCGGAACGGGTGACGCCCCAGGCAAGCGTACGCGTGCGACCACGGCGCTTGGCCATGGCGAGGTTCTCGATGATCTGCATATCGGCGGCGGTACCCATCATGGGGTCCTGGAACACGCGGCCGAGGTACTTAGCGCGCGCGGGCTCGGAGAGCTGGGAGATGTTGATGCCGTCGAGCGTGATGGTACCGGCGTCAATCGGATAGACGCCGGCAACCATGTTCATAAGGGTCGATTTGCCGGCGCCGTTGCCGCCGATGACGGTGACGAAGTCACCCGGGGCGAGATGCAGGTTGCAGTCGACGAGCGCCCGCTTCTCGTTGATGGTGCCGGCGTTGAAGGTCTTCGACACATGGGAGAGGGTCAGCATTGCCTATCGCCCTCCTTCGGCGGTGGTGCCTTCAGGGGAAGCGCTCTTGAGCGAGCGCGCGTACGAGCGCTTGAGCTGGAACTTCTCCCAGACAACCGGGATGCACAGCGCAAGCGCCACGATGATGGCGGAAAGCAGCTTCATATCGTTGGCATCCATGCCCATCTGCAGCACGATGGCGCGGATGAGGAAGTACACCACCGAGCCCACCACGGCGGCGGTGAGACGGCTGCCGAAGGCGCGGAGCTTGCCCGGCGTGAGACGCCCCAGCACCTCGCCGATCACGATGGCAGCGAGGCCGATGACGATGGCGCCCGTGCCCATGCCGATGTCGGCGTACTTCTGGCTCTCGCAGATAAGGCCGCCGGAGAGGCCCACAAGGCCGTTGGACAGCATGAGGGCGATCATCTTGGTGACCTTCGTGTTCACGCCGAGCGCGCGCACCATGGCCTCGTTGTTGCCGGTCGCGCGGCAGGCCGAGCCGATCTCGGTGCCGAAGAACCAGTAGAGTCCAACGATGATGATCACGGCCACGACGATGCCGACGATGATGGCCGCCACGTTGGAGGGAAGGCCCGTGAGGTCGGTCATCTGGCTGAAGATGGTGTCGAAGTTGAGCAGCGGCGTGTTGGACTTGCCCATGATGCGCAGGTTAACGGACCAGAGGCCGATCTGCGTGAGGATGCCGGCGAGAATCGCGGGAATCTCGAACACGGTATGCAAAAAGCCCGTGACCGCGCCTGCGACCATGCCGGCAAGCATCGCGGCGAGGATGGCGACAATGGGATTGACGCCGCCCACCACGAGCACGGCGCACACGCAGCCGCCCAACGCGAAGCTGCCGTCGACGGTGAGGTCTGCGATATCGAGCAGCTTATAGGTAATGAAAACGCCGAGCACCATGATGCCCCACAGGATGCCCTGGGAGACGGCGCCGAGCATGGCGAGTCCCATACCTTCTCCTCTCAAGGTCAAAGAGCGGTGCCATGGGAGAAACCGCCCAGGATACGCAAAGCAACAGAACAGTCTAGCATGCGATGCGCCAGCGCTGCGCCGGGGGTTGTTTGTAATCGAGACGAAACGAAGCGGGCGACCGCCCCATAGCAGCCGCCCGAAGATGCATGCGTTGAGGTTGCCCCGCCGCTACGCGCTGACGTCCGTGCCGCCTTCGTCGGCGAGCGCCGATACGTCGATGCCGATTTCATCGGCAGTTGCCTGGTTGTACACCAGGTCACACTCGTCGGCCGACATCGTTTCGATGGGCATCTCGGCCGGCTTTGCGCCCTCGGTGAGGATCTCGACGGCCATCTCGCCTGCACGACGACCCAGCTCCTCGTAGTTGATGGAGATGGAGGCGAGCGCACCACCCTCCACCATGCCGACCTCGCCCACGATGGTGGGTAGGGCATTCTCGTTCGTGACCATCGTGACGGTGGCGATGCCTGCCGACACGGTGTTGTCGGTGGGGACGTATATCGCGTCAACCTTGCCCACCATGGATTCGGTTACCTGCTGAATTTCGTTGGAGGAGGAGACGGTGTACTCGACACCGGTGATGCCCGCCGCCTCAAGCTCTTCGAGCGCCATGTCAACCTGGACCTTTGAGTTGGCCTCTGCGGTGCAGTAGAGAATGCCCACGGTCTTGGCGTCGGGAACCAGCTGGACGAGCAGGTCGACCTGGTCGGCAACGGGATTCATGTCGGAGGTGCCGGTGAGGTTGCCGCCGGGGGCGTCGTTATCGGCTACAAGGCCGGAGGCGGCGAAGTCGGTGATGGCGGTGCCCACGATGGGGATGTCGCTCGTGGCGCCGGCGACCGCCTGGGCGGCCGGGGTGGCAATGGCGAGGATGAGGTCGCAGCCGTCGTTCACGAGCGTCTGCGCGATGGTCTGGCAGGCAGACTGGTCATTCTGGGCGTTTTGCTGCTCGATCTCGTAGGAGATGCCGGAATCGTCGAGCGCTTTCACAAAGCCCGCGTTGGCGGCGTCGAGGGCGCTGTGCTCGGTGAGCTGCAAAACGCCGATCTTGTACGTGTCGCCCGAGGCGGCAGAACCGGCGGGCGCGGCGTCTTTGCCCGAGCAGCCCGCGAGGGCGAGCGCCGAGGCAACTCCGGCCATACCGATGGTAAACGAACGACGATCGATCATGGTAAATGCCATGGTGACCTCCTTGAGTGCGGGCGCTCGCCGCTGCGGGCGCGGTGATCGGTGCGTGAGCTAGACGATTTCGGCGTCTATAAGGCCCGAGATATCGATGCCAACCGCATCTGCCGTCGCCTGGTTGGCGATGAGCTGGCAGTCTTCGGCAGCGAGGTACTCGATGGGCATCTCGGCGGGATCGGCGCCCTCTTCGAGGATGCGCACGGCCATCTCGCCCGCCTTATAACCCAGGTCGAAATAGTTGATGGAATAGGATGCAAGACCGCCATCCTCGACCATGGTGTCGCAGCCCACGATAACGGGCAGCTTGTTCTCGTTGGCTACCATGGCGACCGTGGCCATACCGGCGGCGATGGTGTTATCGGTGGGGGAGTAGACGGCGTCAACCTTGCCCACCATCGACTCGATAACCTGCTGAATCTCGTTCGAGCTCGAGACCGTGTAGCGCTCGTGCGCCACGCCGGCGGTGTCGAGCTCCTCCTCGGCCATGGCAATCTGAACCTCGGAGTTGGACTCAGCGGTGCAGAAGAGCAGGCCAACGGTGGCAGCGTCGGGGACGAGCTGGAGCAAGAGGTCGATCTGGTCGGCCACGGGGGTGAGATCGGAGCTGCCCGTCACGTTGGCACCGGGCGCCTCGTTATCGGCTACGAGACCGGACTCCGCGAAGTCGGTGATGGCGGTGCCCACGATGGGGATGTCGCTCGTGGCGCTCGCTACAGCCTGCGCTGCAGGCGTGCCGATGGCGAGGATGAGGTCGTCGCCATCGTTGACGAGCTTGGAGGCGATGGTCTGGCAGGCAGACTGGTCGTTCTGGGCATTCTGCTGGTCGATCTCGTAGGTGATGCCCGAATCGTCGAGCGCCGCCACGAAGCCCTCGTTCGAGGCATCGAGCGCTGCGTGCTCGGTGAGCTGCAAAACGCCGATCTTGTAGGATGTGCCTGATGGGGAGCTGCTTGCTGCCGAGCCTGCGGGTGCGCTCTGGTTGTTGCTGCAACCGGCAAACCCGAACACGCTCGCTGCGGCGAGCGCACCCAAGCCTGCGGTGAACGAGCGGCGGTTAAGCACCGGTTGAGTCATGACGACCTCCTGGATACATTCTGCGATGCGGGTTTCTGATAGGGCCCGCGACGTGGCCGCCGCCGGATTGTCGGTGACGCCGCACCATGCGCGACGCGGGCAGTATTCGTTAATGATAGCCGCGCCGTGATTATCGCCCGTTGTGTCACGAAGTATTAACCTATCGCGCCGTTTGCTTTGGAGTATGTTGCCGCTTACCGATTGCATCTCGTTCCATCGAACACCCCGACAACGCAAGGGCCCGCTCGTTTGCTCTGAGATATTCCGCGTAGCGCATATCTCAGAGCAAACGAGCGGGCCCCGTGGGAGTTGCTCGAGGTTTAGAACTCCGCGTTGCCCACCGTGCGGGGATGCGGGATGACGTCGCGGATGTTGCCGACGCCCGTAAGGTACATCACCAGGCGCTCGAAGCCCAGGCCAAAGCCCGCGTGCTGGCACGTGCCATAGCGGCGCAGGTCGAGGTAGTAGCGGTACTGGCTCGCGTCCATCCCCAGCTCGGCGATGCGGCGCTCCAGGACATCCAGGCGCTCTTCGCGCTGAGAGCCGCCGATGATCTCTCCGATGCCGGGCACCAGGCAGTCGGCTGCGGCAACGGTCTTGCCGTCGTCGTTCAGGCGCATGTAGAACGCCTTGATGTCAGCGGGGTAGTCGGTCACGAACGTGGGCCGCTTGAAGTGCTGCTCGGTGAGGAAGCGCTCATGCTCGGTTTGCAGGTCGATGCCCCAGCTCACGGGGTAGTCGAACGTCGTGCCGGAGGCGACGGCCTGTTCAAGGATCTCGATGGCCTCGGTGTAGGTCACGCGGGCGAAGTCGGAGCTCGCTACGTGCTCGAGGCGCGCGATGAGGCCCTTGTCCACGAAGCGGTTGAGCATGTTGAGCTCGTCGGGGCACCGGTCCATGACGTCGTGGATGACATACTTGAGCATGGCCTCGGCCAGGTCCATGTCGTCGGCAAGGTCGGCGAAGGCGATCTCGGGTTCGATCATCCAGAACTCCGCGGCGTGGCGCGTGGTGTTGGAGTTCTCGGCGCGAAACGTCGGGCCGAAGGTGTAGACGTCGCCAAAGGCCATGGCGAAGTTCTCGGCATTGAGCTGGCCCGAGACGGTAAGCGATGCCGGAACGCCGAAGAAATCCTGGCTCCAGTCCACATCGCCCTCATGGAGCGCGCCGTCCGAGGCGGCTGCCTGCTCGGCGGTCACGAGCGGCGGGTTTGCCGGGTCGATGGTGGTCACGCGGAACATCTCGCCCGCGCCCTCGCAGTCGCTCGCGGTGATGATGGGCGTATTCACGTAGACGAAGCCGCGCTCCTGGAAGAATGCGTGGATGGCGGCGGCGGCAACAGAGCGGATGCGGAAGACCGCGCGGAAGAGGTTCGTGCGCGGGCGCAGGTGCTGTTGGGTGCGGAGGAACTCGACGGTCGCGCGCTTCTTCTGGAGCGGGTAATCCGGTGCCGAGGGGCCCTCGACCACAATGTGCTCCGCCGTCAGCTCGAACGGCTGCTGGGCCTCGGGCGTGAGCTTGAGCGTGCCGGTGCATACGAGCGCCGCCGAGACGTTCTGGTGGGCGATCTCGTCGTAATTGGGAAGCTCGTCGCGGTTCATCACGACCTGGAGGTCTTTGAAGCAGCTGCCGTCGTTCATGGTGACGAAGCCGAAGTTCTTCATGTCGCGGACGGATTTGACCCAGCCGGCGACGGTGACCGTCGTCCCGCCGAGTCTGTCGGCGTCGGCGTAGAGCTGCGAGATCTTGATGCGGTTCACGTACTGCTCCTTTGTATGTCCCTCATGCCTGTCGTTCGGCGCCCGAAGGGGTGCGGTGCAGGCATCCTTCCGGGCAATCATGATAGCAGTGCTTTGCGATTCGGGATGATGAGTTGCCGTTCGCTTCGATTTTGTAGCTGTGCAATGGTTTACTGCAAGAGTGCCGAGTACAAGCGTCCATGAAGTGAAAAATAACTGGGCGTTTTTCTAAAGAACACGCGGTCTATTCGGCCGTGCGGCATCAAAGCATTGAGAGCTTGAAAAATCGCTCAAAACAAACGCGGCGGCTCGATGTTCCAAGCGAGCCGCCGCGTTTCGCGCGGGTGGTTGATGCACGAGGGTTAGCCAAGCAGCAGCAACGGATCGCCAATCTTAACGAGCGGGCGTCCGCCGATGAGCGTGTTGGAGTTGCCGGCATGCTGCACCGTGCAATCGTCGTTCGTCTTGGAGACGATTACGGTGATGACGTCCTCATAGCCGGCATCGTGAATGGCGGTTGAATCGAAGCCGATGAGCGGGGTGCCCGCCTTCACATCGTCGCCCTGCTTCACGTAGCGGGAGAAGCCCTTGCCGTTCATCGCGACGGTGCCAAGGCCGATATGGATGATAATCTCCGCGCCGGTGGTCGTAAGCAGGCCGATGGAGTGGTTCGTAACCGTGGTAGCAACAACGCGGCAATCCGTCGGTGCGTAGATCGCGTCGCCTACCGGCAAGATGCCATAGCCCTCGCCGAGGAGCTTCGAGGAGATGACCTCGTCGTTGAGCTCTTCAAGGTTGATGAGCAGGCCGGAAACGGGAGCATAGATCGTGTCGGGGCGGGTGGCGAAGACCGCGCTTTGGGGAACGTAGCCCTCGTCGGTCGAAGCAATGGTGCCGCGAATCTTATCGAGGATTTTCATGACAACCTCCTTGGATGTGTATCGTAACGGGAAAACACCCGTCACACCATTGTATCGAAACCACTGGACGCCCCTGCTGCTTTCACCAGAAGTCCGGTGTAAGGGCGGGGAAATCGGCGGTTGGTTTATCGGACGGGTTCGCGCAGCGTTGGCGCCGCCGCCTACAGGAGGCGTTCGATCGCGCGTTCCAGTGCGGCGGCATCACCGTCGAAGTGGTAGGCTCTCATGCCCACCACCTGTGCTCCGGTGCAGTTGTTGGCGTTGTCGTCCACAAAGAGGCACGTTGCGGGATCAAGCCCGTAGCGTGTGCAGAGCAGCTGGTAGATGGCAGGATCGGGCTTCATGAGGCGCTCGAACCCCGAGATGACGCGGCCCGACATGAGCGGGTAGGTCGGGCAGTGCTCGAGCTGGCGGTCGACCTCGACGGAGGCGTTCGAGAGGAGGTACAGGTTGAGACCGCGCTGCTTGAGGCGCGCGGCGAGCTCGTTTACGGCGGCGATGGGCTGGGAGTGATGCTGCCAGCCGGCGGCGCACGCATGCAGCGCAGGGTGCAGGCGCGCGGGCAGCGAGGCTTCGGCTACGCGAACCATGGTCTCGGGCGTGATGGTGCCCGAGTCGAGGAGCGCCCACTCGGTGCGCAGGAAATAGGCGCGGGCGAGCAGCTGGGCGTCCTCGTCGCAGGTGGTGTACTGCTGTGCGAAAAACATCGCGTCGAAGGTCATGAGCACGCCGCCCATGTCGAAAACGATGTGCTGAAGCGGCTGATGCATCGTGTCGTGTGCTGTCATGGCTTGCTCCTGTCGATCGCATGCACCGTCCATGATACGCATGTTTGTATCTGGTGGGCGAACTTTGGGCGCGAAGCTGGCGCGACATGGTTGAGACAAGTACAATGCCTGCAGCAAATGAGCCTTGAAAGGGACAGTCATGACGCTCGATGAGCTTGAGATCGGTAAGGATGCCGTCGTTGCATCCGTAGATTGCGACGATCCGTCGCTGAGGCAGCACATCTTCGATATGGGGCTTACGCCCGGTATCGAGGTCACCATGATGAAATTCGCCCCCATGGGCGATCCCATGGAGATTCGCCTACGCGGTTACGAGCTCACGCTCAGGCGCGATGACGCAGCGCGCATCGCCGTAACGGATGTGCACGACGCGCATATGCTTCCGCGCAAGACCGCGCCGGCGGGCCCGACGAGCCATCCTGCGCTCGGTGAGGAGCCGGCGCGCCCGCGGCGCGAGGGCGCGGCGCTCGCGGAATCCGCACCCCTCTCCTTCGCGCTCGCCGGCAACCAAAACTGCGGCAAGACGACGCTCTTTAATCAGCTCACCGGCTCCAACCAGCATGTGGGCAACTTCCCCGGCGTTACCGTCGACCGCAAAGACGGGCAGATTCGCAACCACGCAAACGCCACGGTGACCGACTTGCCGGGCATCTACTCGCTTTCGCCCTATACGAGCGAGGAGGTGGTAAGCCGCCAGTTCATCTTGCACGAGCACCCCGAGGCCATCATCAACATCGTGGACGCCACCAACATCGAGCGCAACCTCTATCTCACGCTTCAGCTCATGGAGCTCGATTGCCCCATGGTGCTTGCGCTCAACATGATGGACGAGGTTGCCGAAAACGGCGGCACTGTATATGTCAACGCGCTCGAGGCGGCCCTCGGCATCCCCGTGGTTCCCATTTCGGCCGCCAAGAACCAGGGCATCGATGAGCTCGTGGAGCATGCGCTGCACGTGGCGCGGTTTCGGGAGCGGCCGGGGCGCATCGACTTCTGCGCGCCGGATGGGCCCGATGGCGGCGCGCTCCACCGCTGCATCCATGGCCTCATTCATCTCATCGCCGACCATGCCGAGGCGGCGAAGATCCCGGTGCGCTTTGCCGCAACCAAGCTCATCGAGGGCGACCGCCTCGTGATCGACGCGCTCGCGCTCGATCCCAACGAGCTCGACGCCACCGAGCACATCATTCGTCAGATGGAAGAGGAATCGGGCATCGACCGCATGGCGGCGCTTGCCGACATGCGATTCACGTTTATCGAGAACGTGTGCGCCCGCTGCGTGGTGAAGCCGCACGAAAGCCGCGAGCACCTGCGCAGCATGGCGGCCGACCGCATTCTCACGGGCAAGTACACGGCGATTCCGGTGTTCATCGGTATCATGGCGCTCGTGTTCTGGCTCACGTTCGACGTGATCGGGCAGCGCCTCTCGGACCTGCTCGACTTGGGCATCCAGGCATTCACGGCGCTGGTTGACGGCTGGCTCACCGCTTTTGGGCTCAATCCGGTGGTGCACTCGCTTGTCATCGACGGCATCTTCGCCGGCGTGGGCAGCGTGCTTTCGTTCTTGCCCATCATCGTGGTGCTGTTCCTGCTGCTTTCCGTGCTTGAGGACTCAGGCTACATGGCGCGCGTGGCCTTCGTGATGGACAAGCTGTTGCGACGCCTCGGTCTCTCCGGCCGCAGCTTCGTGCCGATGCTCATCGGCTTTGGCTGCAGCGTTCCGGCCATCATGGCAACCCGCACCCTGCCGTCCGAGCACGATCGCAAGATGACCGTTATGCTCACGCCGTTTATGAGCTGCTCGGCGAAGTTGCCGGTGTATGCGCTGTTCTCGGCGGCGTTTTTCCCCGCCCATGCGCCGCTCGTGATGATCGCCCTCTATCTCATGGGCATGGTCGTGGGAATCGTCGTCGCGCTCGTGCTCAAGCGCACCGCGTTCAAAGGCGACCCGGTGCCGTTTGTCATGGAGCTGCCCAACTACCGCCTGCCCAGCGTGAAGACCACGGTGCGGCTCGCGTGGGACAAGGCGAAGGGTTTTGCCACCAAGGCCTTCACGATCATCTTCGTGGCGAGTGTGGTCATCTGGTTTTTGCAGACGTTCGATATCCGTTTCAACATCGTGGACGACCAGGCGCAGAGCATGCTTGCCGCGCTCGGTGCGCTCGTGGCGCCCGTGTTCGTGCCGCTTGGATTTGGCAATTGGATCTCGGCGGCGGCGCTCGTTGCGGGCTTCGGTGCCAAGGAAAACGTGGTTGCCACGCTCACCGTGCTTATGGGCGGTTCGACCGCCGCACTCGCGACCTTGTTCTCGCCGCTCACGGCCTTCGTGTTCCTCACCTTCACGCTGCTGTACACGCCGTGCGTGGCGGCGGTCTCGGCGGTGCGCAATGAGCTGGGTACCAAGATGATGTGGGCGGTCATCGCCATGCAGTGCGGTGTGGCGTGGATCGTGGCGTTTGCCGTCCATGCTGCGGGGATGGCACTGGGTTTGGGCTGAGTGCGCTCTGCTCGCTCGAGCGCCGCTTTGGCGTGAAACGGCGCGGTGCCCGTCCGCCGTGGCATGGCCGGCTCGCATGCGGGCGCTTTCCGTGGTGCAGCTGCAACCTTTTACGGAACATACCCCGACGCTTACCGTCCGTTAACGCATCTGTGCTCGTCTCGAAACAATCATGGTGCAGGCTTTTAATAAAGGGCCCGGACATCGGTGGCGATGTCCCGTTCGAGAGGAGGAACGCTATGATTCGTCCTGCAACCTTCTCCGATTGCACGCGCGTGTTTCGCCTGTGCTGCTGCGTTAAAGGAGCCCAGATACCATACCCGACGTTTGCCCGGGTATTCAAGGAGCGCCTGGCAGACGAGCACGAGCTGAGCTTTGTTGCCGAAGACGACAGCGAGCTCGTGGGGTATGTTTCGCTTTGCCTCGATCCTGCGAACAGCGCCGATTCCCGGGCCGCCATATCCAGCCTGGTCGTTTCTCCGCGCAAGCGCGGCATGCGCACGTTCATCATGCTGCAGGCATGTCGCATCGCGGATGCGATGATGAGCATCGCCTCCCCGCCCTCTGCGCGTTATAGCATGAGCGCCTAGGAGCATGTTGCCGATATGCCAGATGAACGGCCGTACCAACGCATCACACACGGGTTCGAGCCCGTCTTCGATGCGCGCTCGCGCGTGCTGGTGCTCGGGTCGCTGCCCTCGGTGCTTTCGCGAGAAAACGCGTTTTACTACGGAAACCCGCGCAACCGCTTCTGGCGGGTGATCGCGGCATGCGTTCATGAAGCGCCGCCCCCGAACGAGGGGGAGGCGCTCACCGGGGCGAGCGATACGGTAACACGTGGGGAGTCGATCGCGCAGAAGCGCGCACTGCTGCTGCGCCACGGCATTGCACTGTGGGACGTGATTGCGCAGTGCGACATCAAGGGCTCGAGCGATGCGAGCATCAGGAACGTGGAGCCGGCGGACATTCGGCGCGTGCTGGATGCGGCTCCCATCGAGGCGGTGCTGTGCAACGGGGGCACCGCAGGCAGGTTGTACGCTCGCTACCTGCAGCGGGTTGTCGGTATGCCGGCGGTGACGCTGCCCTCGACGAGTCCCGCCAACGCGGCTTGGTCGCTCGACCGGCTCGTCGAGCGATGGTCGCGCGAGCTGGCCCCTTGGCTGCGATAAGAGATGTCTTCAGCTATCAGTGCAGGCGGGCAAAGAGCTTCCAAGAGAGGGTTCTCTGCACCTCGATGATATCGGCGGGCCTGGCTGCCGGGACGCTCCCGCGGTGTTGCCGGGTGTTGGGGGCATCGAGTATGCGGTCGAGCTCGGCGATGCTGCGGCCGAGGCGCAGCGCAGCGATGAGGCGGTCGATGCTTTCCGAGAGCGGGCGGCGAAACGCGCCGAGCCGGGGGCTTCGCATGAGGGCGGGCAGCATGGTGCCATCGGGGATCAGGATGCCGCCGCACCACCTGATTCCCACCGCAGCACATGCTGTCTGGAGGCTTAAAAGCTCGTCTCGGCAAGCGGAGAGATCGTCGCCGGGGCCCAAGGCGATGCCCCACGCGCACGCCTCGCTGGTTAGCGGCGCCATCTTGGCAAGCTGCTGCAGCGTTCGAGCAAGCAAGTCATGCGACGTGCTATCTGCCGCGATGGCGCCGGCGATCACAAGGGCATCTGGTGCGATGAGGGGATGGGCGCCTTTGCAAAGGCTTGCGCCGCGTATCGTGAGGTGGGTACAGGGGATGTGCGCCACCGGGGTGTTTGTGCGTACCGCGGAAATGCGCTCATAGGCGGCGAGCGCGTCGGCAAGATCGTCGAGCACAAGGCGTGCTGCCGCGCTGCCTGCGGCGTCGTTGTCGCGTTCGGCTGCGGCGAGCCAGCAGCCGCGCGGCGTGTGCGGTGCGGTGCGCCGCGCCGGCACGTCACTCGCCTCCCAAAAACGCGCCCGACTGGCGGTTCCACAGATGCGCGTACTCGCCATCTGCCTGCACAAGCTCGGCGTGCGTGCCGTCTTCCACGATCTCGCCATCGCAAATGACCACGATGCGGTCGAGTGCGGCGACCGTCGAGAGGCGGTGCGCGATCACCAGCGAGGTGCGTCCACGCATGAGGCGCGCGAGGGCGTCCTGGATGAGCTTCTCGCTCTCCGAGTCGAGCGCGCTCGTTGCCTCGTCGAGCACGAGAATCGGTGCATCCATGAGCAGCGCGCGTGCAATCGCCACGCGCTGGCGCTGCCCGCCCGAGAGCTTCACGCCGCGTTCGCCCACCTGCGTATCGAGTCCGCGCGGCAGCCGTTCGATGAACTCGAGCGCATTCGCTTCGCGTGCTGCGCGCACGATGTCCTCCTCAGTGGCGTCGGGTCTGCCGTAGGCGATATTCTCGCGGATCGTTCGGTGGAACAGCAGCGGCTCCTGCGGCACGTAGGCGATATGCTGGCGCAGGCTCACCTGGCTCACGTGCGCGATGTCCTGTCCGTCGATTTCAATGGAGCCGCCGGCAAGGTCTGCCAGGCGCAGCAGCAGCGTGGTGAGCGTGGTTTTGCCGGAGCCCGAGCGGCCAACAAGGCCCACGCGCTGCCCGGCGGGGATATGCAGGCTGAAATCGCGGAACACGGTGTCGTGCTCGCCCGCATCGGCATAGCTGAAGTTGACGTCGTGAAAGTCAACCGTCCCCGATGTCACGGTGAGATCGGGCGCGTGCGGGTCGTCGTCGACCAAGCGTGGCTCGTCGAGTGCCACCGTGAGGTCGTGCGCCTCTCCGAAGGCGCGGTTGATCTGCTGGAACATCTGCGACAGCATGTTGAAGCGGCCGGTGAGCGAATTGGTGTAGGTGAACATCATGACGAGCGTGCCCGCCGAGATCCCAAACCACGCGTTGCCGCCGGCGATGAACACCGCTACGAGCGCCATCATGGCTACGATGAGCGAGCTTGTGACTGCACCGGTTTTCACGGTGCGCTGCATGCGCTTGCTGTCGGCAGCCTTCACCTCTTGATTCGCCGTTTCGAAGAGCCCCTGCTCGTATGCCTCGCGACCAGCAGTTTTCACCGCGAGGATGTTGGTGATCGAATCAGATAACTCGCCTGAGAGCCGGTTCTGCGCCGCGCTGGCCGCGGCGTTGATGGGTAAGATCTTGCGATACAGCTTGAAAACAATTGCCACATAGGCAACGAGCACCACCGCGAGCACGGCAACATACGCCGGTGCGAGCGGTGCAAGCATGCAGACCGTAAGCACGGCGGTGGCGGCGGTGGGGAGTGCTGAGTAGGTGAAATTGTCCATGAGCAAGCTGTAGGCAGAGATGAACTTCTGCGTCGAGCTGACAAGGGCGCCGCCAAATTGATTGGTATGGAACGTCATCGATTGGTTGGAGAGCGTGTCGAACGCCTGTCGTCCGAGCTCGTATCCGGCGCGAATCTCGAGCTTGGCGCAGGCGTAATCTTGCAACTTGCTGCATACCTGCCCGGCGATGTTCACGCCGACGAGCGCCGCGATGGCAGGGCCGAATGCGGTGAATACCTCATCTGCGCCCACACTTCCTGCTCCAACCATGTCGACGATGCGGCCTACGATGAGTGGGCTCGCAAACGTGAGAAAAAACACGTAACCCAGCGTAACGGCGACATCGAGCACGAACATGGGGAACTGAATGCGCGTGACGCCCCAGAAATAGTGCAGCGTGCGCAGCGTGGTTGAAGCCTTGCGGTGGTTAGGTGCTTGTTTTGCCATGACCGCCCTCTCATTGCGTGCGGTTGCCGTTTGCCGATGCATCCATTCTTTCACAATTCGATTTGGTTCGAGCGATAGCGGGATGTTCGGAAGTGAGTAGGCTGTAGTAGCGCCAATAAAATGACAGTAATTTAGGATCATATGCGAAGTGTGGACGTTTCTTGCGACGCGTGCGGAAGACCATTGCGCAGAGAGAAGAAATCCTGCGGAAACGATGGCCCGTTGAGTGCTGCTCATCGAACACAAGAGAAAAACGTCCACACTTCGCATATGATTGTGATCGCATAGCATTTGTATATGCCGCCGCGCATGGCGAAAGTGCACGAACGTGCTCATCTTGCGCCCAGAATACGAGTGAAACGCCTGCAGCGATATCCACGTGCGGCGGGGGATATGATGCTTGGAAGACAGCATTTCTAGGGGTGGCAGACTCGTTGCTGTCGTGTGAATTTGCCGTGATAAAACGCGCGGATGCGAGTTTGCCAGCGGGAAAGCTTGACGCGTTCGCCCCGCGCCGCCATACTATCCCATGGTTCACGCACGAACCCGCTGCCAGAGACAGCCGGTGCCGAGGGGAGACCCAAGGCTCAAAGGGGATTCCCGCCAGCCGAGGTGGTCGAGTTGATTTGCCTTCTCGCCCCCGTCGCTCTTCGCAGCACGGGGGTTCTTTTTTCGAGGCATCCCCGTCCCTCTGCTTTGGGGTCGTGCCCGGAAAAAGATGAAGGAGGTGCAACGTAAATGCCGCAACAGTACAAGATCGACAAGGTCGCCGAGATCGAGTCCCGCATCGAGGCCAACAACGGTGTGTTCGTGGTCAGCTACAACGGTCTCACCGTGAAGCAGGCCCAGGAGCTCCGTCATCAGCTTCGCGAGGTTGGCGCCGAGATGAAGGTGTACAAGAACAACCTTGTTCGCCTGGCGCTCAAGAACCAGAACCAGCCCGCGATCGATGAGATTCTCGCCGGTCCGCTGGCGTATGTCTTCTACGAGAACGAGCCCGTCGAGCCCGCTAAGGCGCTCAAGGAGTTCGCGAGCAAGTCCAAGGGCGTGCTCGAGATCAAGGGTGGTATCTCCGAGGGCAACGCAGTGTCCGCCGAGGAGGTTCAGGCCATCGCCGACCTGCCGACCAAGGATCAGCTGCTCGGCCAGATCGCCGGTCTCATCAACGGCTTCGCTCGCGATATCGCGGTCTGCGTCAACGGCGTGTCCTCTGGTCTTGCTCGCCAGATCTCTCAGATCTCCGAGCAGAAGGCTGCTTAAGGCACCTTGTGGCGGAGCAATCCGCCGCCCTATGCGGCGCCGCGCGCCGCAACGCTCACATTGTTTTGAACCCGCGTCGCGTTAAGACGCGAGAACCGAAAGGATTAGCATCATGGCTAAGCTTACCAACGAGGAGATCATTGAGGCTCTGAAAGAGATGACCCTGCTCGAGGCTTCCGAGCTCGTCAAGGCCATCGAGGACACCTTCGGCGTTTCCGCCGCTGCTCCCGCCGCCGTCGTGGCTGCTGGCCCGGCTGCCGGCGCTGCCGAGGAGGAGGAGAAGACCGAGTTTGACGTCGTGCTCGAGGGCTTCGGCGACAACAAGATCCAGGTCATCAAGGTCGTGCGCGAGCTCACCAGCCTTGGTCTCAAGGAGGCCAAGGAGGTCGTCGAGAGCGCTCCCAAGGCCGTGCTCGAGGGTGTCAAGAAGGAGGACGCCGAGGCCGCCAAGGAGAAGCTCGAGGCTGCTGGCGCTGCTGTCTCCCTCAAGTAGTTTATGCGCAGGCCATGAGCCTGCCACTGCGCGATCATGCGTCGCACGGGCGGGGTCCTTCGGGGCTCCGCCTTTTTTGTTGCGACGGGGCGCGCGGAGGGGTGTCGCGGCGCGGTGGCTCCGTTCGCGCGGATTATGGTACCGGTCACACGGTAGGGTTGCGGCATTCCCTTGGAGTTTGCTTGACTCGGCTGAAGATCATGCTTCGACGCGCTAAGATGCTGCGCGTACGCGTATGTCGACCGTTCGCACCACATGTGGTATGTGAGCATGTGAACGAATCCAGGCGCCGCGCGCGCCCCCTCGAAAGGAACACCATGAAGGCCATCATCCCCGCCGCGGGTCTCGGCACCCGCTTCCTCCCGTCCACCAAGTGCACCCCCAAGGAGATGCTGCCGGTCCTCGACAAGCCGGTCATCCAGTACGTGGTGGAGGAGGCCCTCGAGCCCGCGGAGGTGACCGACGCCATCGTCGTGACGAGCCCCAACAAGCCCGAGCTCCTCTCGTACTTCCAGCCCGACACCGCCCTCGAGCAGCTGCTGCGCTCGCGCGGCAAGGACGCCTACGCCGCCGCGGTGGCGGAGGCCGGCGCGCTGCCGGTGGACTTCCGCTTCCAGTACAAGCCCAACGGCCTCGGGCACGCCATCCGCTCGGCCGCCGACGCCGTCGCCGGCGAGAGCTTCCTGGTGCTGCTCGGCGACTACGTGGTCCCGGCGCGCGACATCTGCACGAGGATGCTCGAGGTGAGCCGCTCCCACGGCGGCGCGAGCGTGGTCGCGGTGGCGCCCTGCGCCCCCGAGGAGGTCTCGCGCTACGGCGTGGTGGCCGGCGAGCGCATCGACTCGCTGCCCGGCGCGGAGGGCGCCGCCGACGACGAGCCGGGCGCGGTGTGGCGCGTCTCGGGCATGGTCGAGAAGCCCTCGCCCGCCGACGCCCCCTCGAACCTCTACATCGTGGGCCGCTACCTGCTCTCGCCGCTCGTCATGGACCTGCTCGAGGACCAGGCCCCCGGCGCCGGCGGCGAGATCCAGCTCACCGACGCCATGGAGCGCTCGCTCGAGCGCGAGGCCATGTACGCCGTCGTGATCGACCCGCTCTCGGGCTACGACACCGGCACCCCCTCGGGCTGGATCGCCACGAACGCCCTCATGGCCGCCTCCGACCCGCGCTTCGCCGGCGCCTTCTGGGACGCGATCGAGGAGCGCGGCGGCCTCAAGCGCTAGATGCACTCAACAACCATGCGTATCACGGGGTCGCTGCGGCGACCCTTTCTCTTATCGTTGGGGCGCTTGACCGTGCAGAACGCTTTGCCGATAATCATCGACATCTTGTGCGACGTCGTACGGTGACGTCGCGGATCGAGAAAGGAAGCTCGCTTCATGTCTTCTGATTGCAAGATTCTCAAGGTGATGAGCCTGCTCATGGCGTTGCTGGGCATCGTGCAGATCGTGCTGGGTGCGATCATGCTCTTCGGCGCCGACGCCGCGGCGGGGGTCGAGGGCGTCGAGGACCCGGTGCTGACTGCCCAAGTTGGCGGCGTGTTGTTCATCATCACCGGCATCGTGTACTTCATCACGGCGGCGCTCGGCATCGGCGGCGCGAACAAGCCCTCGAAGATCGGCATTCCGTACTTCGTATTTGCCGCGATTGTGCTCGTAGGCAATCTCGTCGAGATCGCGCTCGTCGAGTTCGGCGGTTCGGGCAGCATGATCTTCAACATCGTGCTTGCCGGCGTGGCGCTTGCGGGCATCGTGTTCGCCTCGAAGGCGCGCAGGGCGGCCCAGGACCGTTTGAGCTAGCGTACGACGTTCGCGTGCGGCGTCCTGAAGCGGCGGCGCACGATACAACGCGCATCAAAGGGGGCGCAGCGATGGCATGTCGCTGCGCCCCCTTCACGTAAAACCCATGAACATCTGTTCGTCTCAATGGGGTTAAGCAGGGAGAATGGTCGCAAAGAATTTTGCTACCCCAACTACGCGCTCACGTCAAGGGATTTCTTGCTAAACGGTTGTCGATTGCTAAACTAATACTTTGCTATATAAGGCCCGATTTGTCGGTGTGCGTGTCACACGCCGCGCCGGCACGGGCTTTGAGGCCGCCTTTCGCAATGAAGGAGGAAGAACCTGGTGTCACACGCAACGTTCATCCCGCAAGCAACACCAACCGAACGCACACGTCTCAACTTTGGCAAGATCCCGGCTACGATGGAGCTGCCCAACCTCATCTCCGTTCAGAAGGAGTCCTTCGAGCGGTTCATGAGCGAGGGTCTGCGCGAAGCGTTCCGCGAGTCGAGCCCCATCCAGAGCCAGAACCACATGCTCGAGGTCACCTTCGGCGAGCATCAGTTCGGCGATCCCTCCCACACCGTGGAGGAATGCCGCGAGAAGGACATGACCTATCAGGCGCCGCTGCTCACCGAGGTTCGCCTCACGAACAAGGAGACCGGTGAGATCAAGGAGCAGCTCGTGTTCATGGGCGACTTCCCCATGATGACCGAGCAGGGCACCTTCATCATCAACGGCACCGAGCGCATCGTGGTCTCGCAGCTCGTGCGTTCGCCCGGTGTGTACTATTCTTCCGAGATGGACGGCGGCAAGCGTGTGTACAAGGCGCAGGTCATTCCCGCCCGCGGTGCATGGCTCGAGTTCGAGGTCGACAAGCGCGATCAGCTCGTGGTTTCCATCGATCGCAAGCGCAAGCAGAGCGCGACCATGTTCCTGCGCGCCCTTGGCATCGCGGTCACCAACGACGAGATCATCGGGCTCCTCGGTGACTCCGATGTGGTGAAGCGCTCCATCGAGCGCGATACCGCGCTCACCCGCGAGGACGCCCTCATCGAGATCTATCGCCGCCTGCGTCCGGGCGAGCCGCCTACCGTCGACGCCTCCCGCAGCCTGCTCGAGGGCCTGCTCTTCAACGCTCAGCGCTACGATCTGGCACGCGTGGGCCGCTACAAGGTGAACAAGAAGCTCGGTCTCACCACCGGTGAGGACGTGCAGATCCTGACCGACGAGGACATCGTCGCCACCCTGCGCTATCTGCTCGCGCTTGCCGCTGGCGAGCCCGGTTTCAAGACCGACGACATCGATCACTTCGGCAACCGCCGTGTTCGCACGGTGGGCGAGCTGGTGGCCAACCAGTTCCGCATCGGCATGAGCCGCATGGAGCGCGTCGTCCGCGAGCGCATGAGCTCCCAGGATATCGACGAGATCACCCCACAGTCGCTCATCAACATCCGTCCCATCGTGGCTGCCATCAAGGAGTTCTTCGGCTCCTCGCAGCTTTCCCAGTTCATGGACCAGGCGAATCCGCTGACGGGCCTTACCCACAAGCGCCGTCTCTCCGCGCTCGGCCCCGGCGGCCTTGCGGGCCACAAGTCCGGCTCGAGCCGCCGTACCAACGTGCCGACGGCCGTCCGCGACGTTCACAACTCGCACTACGCCCGCATGTGCCCGATCGAGACCCCCGAAGGCCCCAACATCGGCCTCATCGGCTCGCTCGCCCTCTATGCGCGCGTGAACGAGTACGGCTTCATCGAGGCGCCGTATCGCCGCGTTGAGAACGGGCATGTCACCGACATCGTTGACTGGATGACGGCTGACGAGGAAGAGGATCACATCATCGCCCCGGCCAACACGCCGATCGATCCCAAGACCCACGAGTTCGTGACGGTGAATTCCAAGGGCGAGCTGGTGCGCCCGCATACCATCGTGGCCCGCACCCGCGACTTCGACGGCTCTTTCGGCGCGCCCGCCGACGTGCCGGTCGAGGATGTCGACTACATGGACGTGAGCCCGCGCCAGATGATCTCGGTCGCGGCAACCCTCATTCCGTTCCTCGAGCACGACGACGCCAAGCGTACTCTCATGGGCGCGAACATGCAGCGTCAGGCCGTGCCGCTGGTGCATCCTGCCGCGCCCTACGTGGGCACCGGCATGGAGCGCCGCGCCGCGCTCGACTCCGGCGAGGTCACGCTCGCCAAGCACGCCGGCGAGGTCATCTTCGCCGACGCTTCGAAGATCACCATCAAGAGCTCCGAGGGCCTGGACGAGTACAAGCTGCTCAAGTACCAGCGCTCCAACCAGTCCACCTGCATCAACCACCGTCCGCTCGTGCGCGTGGGCGACGAGGTCCAGGCCGGCCAGCCCATCGCCGACGGTCCCTCGACCGATCACGGCGAGCTCGCGCTCGGCCAGAACCTCACGGTGGCCTACATGAGCTGGGAAGGCTACAACTACGAGGACGCCATCGTGGTGTCCGAGCGTGTGGTTGCCGAGGACCTGCTCACCACCATCAACATCTC
>CALUFC010000014.1 GCA_944319885.1 uncultured Coriobacteriaceae bacterium | reverse complement strand
GCAAGGCGCCGCTCGTTAACGGCGCGGCCATCCATGCGCACCGGCAGCGTCATGTTCTCCACCACGTCGAGCACGGGGATGAGGTTGTAGAACTGGTAGACCAGGCCCACCTCGCGCCGACGAAACACCGCCAGCTGTTCGTCGGAGCGGTCGAAGATGTTCTGTCCCTGGAGTTTTACGGTGCCCGAGGTGGGGCGATCCACGCCGCCGATGAGGTGCAGCAGCGTCGACTTGCCCGAACCCGAGCTACCGATGATGGCGATGAACTCGCCCGCTTCAACGGTGAATGAAACGTCGTTGAGCGCGGTGACGGCGGTGTCGCCCGACCCGTAGACTTTGGTGAGATGCTCGACCGTGAGGATGTTCATGGATGGCCCTTCTCGCACGAGGGATATGTCATCTACGATACTGGACCTGCCACCTTGCAGCCAGATGACCGCTGTGTGACACATCTGTCACGGGCGCGTTTGCCGTTGCTGTGCGCCCGTGCCCTTGCCCCCGAGCAGCGCTAACCCCCCCGTGCGCGAATACGCGCCATATCGCGTACGCGCGTGGCGGTGCGGTGCCACTACGCGAATAATCGCGTACTCGCGGACGGGTGGAACCTACTACGCGAATAATCGCGTACTCGTGAGTCAGCTGGCGCCCAATGCGTGATAAATCGCGTAGTGGTGGTTGGAGAGGGGAGGTGGCGATTAGACGGCAACGTCTTTGAAGAAGGTGATGTCGAAGCATGCGCCCGTGACGTTGCCTGCCGCGTCGCGGGCGTTGCCGGCGGTGAGGGTGCCGCCCTGCGCGGAAATGAGGGCGCGGGCGAGCGAAAGGCCGATGCCGATGCCCGAGGGATTGACTGGGCTGGAGGCTGTGCCGGTAGGTTCGCAGGCGGCGTCCTGCGACGCAGCGGCATCCTCGCCGTTGCCGGTGCGCGTGCCGCGATAGAAGCGCTCGAAGATATGGGGCAGATCGGTATCGGCGATACCAGGACCGGTGTCGGTGATGCGGATGCGGCAGGCGACGAGATCCTCGTGCGCGCTCACGGTGACCGTGCCGCCCGCGGGCGTCGCCTCAAGGCAGTTCTTGAGGATGTTGCCGAGTGCCTCGGCCGTCCAAGCGATATCGCCGATGAAGCTGCAGGCATCGTCGATATGAGTGGCTAGCGCGACATCGGCGAGATCATATGCGATGGCGTGCGGACGCGCCGCTCGATCAACGAGCTCGCTCACCTCAACCGGCGCATGGGCAAAGGCAAGGACACCGGCATCAAGACGGGCAAGGCGCAGCAACTGAGCCACGAGCTCCTGCACGTGCACCTCGATCTGTTCGATGCGCCGCAAGCGTTCCACCTCGGGCGCGCAGTCGCTCCGCCGTACGAGGTCCTTGCGCACGAGCTCGGTAGTGAGCGACAGCGCGGTGAGCGGCGTCTTGAGCTGATGCGAGATGTCGGCGAGTGCGTCGGCAAGCTGCTGGCGCTCGCGGGCGAGGTCATCGGCCGTGAGGGTGAGGCGCAGCACCATCTTGTCGAGCTCGCTGGCAAGGATGGCGAGCTCGCCTTCGTTCATGCGCTCGAACGCCAGCTCGCGCTCGCCGTGGAGCACGGCGTCGAGGCGCTCGGCCAGGCGGGCAAGGTCGCGGTAGCGCCGGTAGGTATGGACGAGGAAGGGGATGCCGCCAAGCAGCGCCGCGCCGCCAACAACAAGCGCCACGCGCGGCGAAAACAACGCAGCAGCGAGGGCCGTAAGCGCGGCGGCGATGATGAGCCAGGCGCACACGGTGCGCGCGAGAGGACGGTTTCTCAGCAACATGGTGCTATCCAAGCGCCTTGTAGCCCAGGCCGCGCACGGTGGTGATGAGCGCGGGGCGGGCTGGATCGTCTTCGATCTTGTCTCGCAGGCGCTTGATGTAAACCGAGAGTGTGTTCTCCTCGATGTAGGTGCCGGCGTCATCCCAAAGCGCGTCGCGGATCTGCTCGCGCGTGACGAGCTTGCCCTGGTTGGTGGCAAAGAGCATGAGCAGGCGATATTCAAGTGCCGAAAGAACGATCTCGCGACCGTCGCGTGCCACATGGGCGCGATCGGGATCGATGGTGAGCGGGCCGAACGAGATGGTGCGCGTTGCAGGCTGCGCGCGGCGGATGACCGCGGCGATGCGGGCCATGAGTTCGCGTGGGCGGAAGGGCTTGGCGATGTAGTCGTCAGCGCCTAGCTCGAAACCGGTTACGCAGGTGAACTCGTCGTCGGACGCGGTGAGGAAGATCACCGGCAAGGCGGGCGCGGTTTGCTTGATGGCGCTGCAGACGGCGAGCCCGTTGCCCTCGGCAAGGGTTACGTCGAGCAGCACGAGCGAGTAGGGCGCATGGGCCGTGGCATCTCCCACGGCGGCAATGGCCGCACGCTGCGTAGAGACGGTCTCGACAGCATAGCCCTCGCTGGCGAGGAGCTCGCTCAACGCCTCGACGATGGCGGGATCGTCTTCTACAAGCAGGATGCGCGGCCGGTTACTCATCTGCTGTGCCTACTTGTGCACGATGACGCAGGTGCCAACGCTGATCATGTTGTAGAGCTGTTCGACCTTATCGTGCGGGGTGTTGATGCAGCCGTGGCTGCCCACGCTCTTGTAGGCGTTGGGGTTGGCGAAGCTTGCGGCCGACTGCCATGAGGCGTCGTGGAAGCCATACGAGCTGCCCTTGAACGCGATCCAGTAGTCCACGGGGCTCTCGTACTCGGGCTCGCCGGTCTCGGGATCGATATTGCGGCTCACGAGCGTGATGTTGCGCGCCTTGCCGTTCACCTTGAAGACGCCCGTGGGGGTGTCGCGCTCGCCGTTGGGCAGGCCGGTGATGATGTGCGACTCCCACAGGAGATTGCCGTTGGCGTCGTAGTAGCGCGCCATCTGCTCGGTGAGGTCGGCCTCAAGCCACGCACCCCAGTCGCGCTGTCCGGGGCCGGCATAGGTATCGCCCTCGGTGGAGGTGGGGACCTGGATGTCGCCGGTCTGCTTGTTGGCCACGGCATCGCGCACCGTGCTCACCAGCGCGTCCTCGTCGACCGTCCAGCCAAAGGTGCCGCCGCCCACGGTGATCTGCTTGCCGTCGGGGCGGGTGTAGGTGCGCGTGGTGCCCACGGTGTTCATATTGCTTGCAAGCTGGCGTGCCCAGGTGGTGACGGCGTTGTCGTCAAGCACAGGGGAGAGGGTCTCGTCGAACGAGAGCCACTGCGAGAGCGTGGAGGCGTCGAGCGTGCCGGCAACCGAGTCACCCAGCTTGAACGTCACGTTGGTGGCGAGCATCTCGTTGGCGGTGGTGCAGGCGGTCTGAATCTGCTCGACGGTGATGTCGCCGGCTAGGGGCTCGAGTGCCTCGTCGCTGGCGGGGTCGAACGTGACCTCGCTTTCGAGGTTAGAGAGGGCCTGCAGCGCAAGATTGACGATGTAGTCGCGGTTGAGCTTGCGGTTGGCAAGCACCTTATCGGCCGAGAAACTCGCCGTGGTCTCATCCCAGGCGGTTGCTTTGTCGAAGACGCCCGAGCGGTTGGCGTTATAGGCATCGACCGCGGCACCGATGTTGTCGCAGAACGCCTGCTGGTTGAAGTCGCTCGAGAGCAGCGAACGGTCGATATCGCCCTCGGGTGTCTCGACCGTAAGCTCTTGGGTCTCGGGCAAGACAGTCTGGCCGGTCATGCGCTCGTACAGGTGCACCGGCCACAGCATGGCATTGTTGCGATGGAGCACCGAGGTGACGGCGGCCTCGGCATCATAGACCGGCGTAGCGGGATCGGGCGTGAACGTCCAGGTGAAGTCACCGCCGGAAACGGTGAGCGTGTAGGCATCGGTCTTGCCGCGCAGGCGCTCGGTTGCGGTCTCTGCGTTCACGAGCGAGACGTCGATGCCGGCGACTTCGGTTTTGGGATAAAAGTAATTGGTGAAGTACACCACGCCACCGGCGTAGGCACCGATGAGGGCGAGCACGATGAGGGCAGCGGCGATCTTGATGCCGCGATGCGATTTTCTGGGCTGCTTGCCGCTCGCCGCCTGAGCGAGGTTGGCATGCTCTTCTGCCGAGCGACGCGCCTTGCGGTCGACAGGAAGCGCGCCGGTCACACCGGTAGCGCCCGGGGCGCCGGACGTCTGCTCGGTGTCCACGGGGCGTGCCTGGACCTGCGTGGCCTGAAGCGGCGGTTGAGCTCCCGTTGCCTGGGGCGAGCTGGAGCCGGCCGGGGCGCCTGTGGGCGCCTGCGCGCGGGTGGCTTGGGTATCGAGCGAGGGGATCCGGTTGGCGTCAAGCGGATTGCGCTGACCGGTGTTCTGCAAATCGTTGTCTGGCATCGTGCTCACGATTCCTTTGTTGTGCGTTTCTGGTACGTATACGATAGACAGTCAGGGCGATTATACATGCTTTGTGCAGGCGCTGCAGGAAGAACATGCAGCTTGCGCACTTGGTGCTTGAGCGATGCCACCGCGCGCCGTCTCGCGCAGGCTAGGCGGCAGGGCGCGGCCCACCTCGAGCATGGTGCGGGCCATCTCGTCGAAGGGGACGAGGCTCGTGATGCCCGAGAGCGCAAGCTGCGCGGCCGAGAAGGCATTGGCCACACCGATGGCGTTGCGCGTCTGGCAGGGTACCTCCACAAGGCCGCCCACGGGGTCGCACACCAGCCCCAGCAGGTTTGCCAGGGCAAGCGATGCGGCATCGAGTGCCTGCGCGGGCGTGCCGCCAAGCATCTGAACGAGCGCCGCAGCTGCCATCGCAGCAGCGCTTCCCACCTCGGCCTGGCATCCGCCTTCAGCGCCCGCCACGCACGCATTGCTTGAAAGCAGCATGCCGATGGCGGCGGCACAAAAGAGCGCATCGCCAATTTGGGCATCGTCGAGGCCGAGATGTTCGGCTGCGGCAAGTATGCATCCTGGCACCACGCCGGCAGAGCCCGCGGTGGGGGCTGCCACGATCACGCCCATGGAGGCGGAGCGCTCGAGCACGGCGAGGGCGCGTGCCATCGCTTGGGTCTGCACCGCCCCGGTGAGTGCCGGGCCGTACGTCGCGGCCGCCTGTGCAACGCGCTGCGCCTCGCCGCCGATGAGCCCGCCCAGCGACCGTCGCGGGTGCTCGATGGGATCGCGTGTCTCGGCCTGCATGACCGCGATGACGCGCTCCATGGCGGCAACCGTCTCGGCCTCGCCGGTGAGCTGCGCCTCGCGTACGGCCATGACGGCGCCGATGTTCATCTTGAGGCGGCGGCAGCGCTCGAGGAGCTGCTCGGCAGTCTCGAAAAACTCATCGCCCTCATCGGCCACGTTGGCTGGGGTGGAACCGGGAACGCGCACGTAGGTTGCGGTGAAGATGGCAGCGTTATCGCGCAGCTCGTCGAGGAGTGTGGCGGGCGGCAGCTCGTCGAGCTCGAAGACCGTGTAGGCGTTTCCGCCGCGTTCGGTGCGGTAGGTGCGCATGAAGGCGATGTTGATGCCGCACTGCGCAAGCAGCAGCGTGAGGTTGGCGAGCACGCCGGGAGCGTCGCGATGGGCTACGAAGAGCGTGTCGTAGTCGCCCGAGATGTCGACGGCAACGCCGCCCACGCGGCTTACGCGCACCCGTCCTCCGCCTAGGCTCTCGCCGCGCACCGAGCAGTGCATGCCGCCGGCATCTTCCATCTCGATATCGACGGTGTTGGGGTGTAGGTGTTCGTTATCGCCGGCAATCTCGAACGTGTAGGAGAGATTGCGCTCGCGAGCGAGTGCGAAGGCATCGCGAATGCGCTCGTCGTTGGTGTCGAGCCCGAGGATGCCCGCCACGAGCGCGCGGTCGGTACCGTGGCCGCGATAGGTATGTGCGAAGCTGTTGTGCAGCGTGAAGCGCACGCGCACGATCTGCCCCTCCATGAGCGAGGCGGCAACGCGGGCGCAGCGCAGGGCACCTGCGGTGTGCGAGCTGGAGGGCCCCACCATGATGGGGCCCAATATCTCGAATACGGAGAGCGCGGGCATGGGCTAGAGCGCCATGGTGCGTGCGCGCTCGATGCGGGCCATGCAGTCGTCGCGACCGATGAGCTCCATGGTTTCGCCGAGCGGCGGGCTCACGAGGTTGCCGCACACCGCCACGCGCACTGCCTGGAAAACCACGCGCTTCTTGAGCTCGAGGGCATCGGGCAGGGGTTCCAGGGCGGCATCGATCTTGGCCGCCTCCCATTCATCGGCCGGCAGCGTGCCAAGTGCCACGCGCGCGGCATCGAGGATGGTGCCCATGCCGTCCTTGGCAAGACCCTTGGCCACCGATTTCTCATCGTAGACCAGGCTCGAGGCCGTGGCGAAGATGGGCGCGCAGATACCGGCGATGTCGCCGGCGAGCTTGGTGCGGGGCTTCACGATGGCGGCGAGTTTGTCCATCCAGGCGCCGTCGACGCCCACGGCCGGGTCGGCGTCCATGAGGCCCTGCTGCACGAGGGCGGGCAGCAGCAGCTTCTCAATGAACTCGTCGTTCGTCATCGTGTTGATGTACTCGGCATTCATCCAATCGAGCTTCTTGGGGTCGAAGGTTGCCGGGTTCTTGGAGATGCGGTCGAGCGAGAAACGGCTCGCCAGTACGTCACGCGGGATGATGGTGGTCTCGCCGTCGAGCGACCAGCCCAGAAGCGACAGGTAGTTCACGAAGGCATCGGAGAGGTAGCCAGCGTCGCGGTACTCTTCGACACTCGTGGCGCCGTGGCGCTTGGAGAGCTTCTTGCCGTCGGTGCCCAGAATCATGGAGATGTGGGCGAAGACGGGCACCGGTGCGCCGAGTGCCTCGTAGACCATAACCTGGCGCGGCGTGTTGGAGAGGTGGTCGTCGCCGCGGATGACGTGCGTGATGCCCATCGCAGCGTCGTCGACCACGGTGGCGAAGTTATAGGTGGGGGTGCCGTCGGAGCGGAAGATCACGAAGTCGTCGAGCTCCTTGGCGGCGAAGGTTACCGTGCCATGCACCGCGTCGTTAATGACCACGTCGCCACGGTCCTCGGGCACCTTGATACGGATGGTATAGGGCTCGCCGGCCTCCATGCGGGCTCGGGCCTCATCGGCGGGAATGTTGCGGCAGCGGCGCTGGTAGCCCTGGAAAGGATCCTTGCGCTCCTTGGCGGCGCGACGATCAGCCTCGAGCTCTTCGGGCGTGCAGAAGCACGGATAAGCCTTGCCCTCGGCGAGTAGGCGCTCGGCGGCCTCGCGGTAAAGCGGTAGGCGCTCGGTCTGAGCGTAGGGGCCAGCCGCGCCACCAACCTCGGGACCCTCGTCCCAGTCGAGGCCCAGCCAGCGCATGGCGCGCAGGATGATCTGGGTGTTCTCTTCGGTGGAGCGGGTGGGGTCGGTATCATCGATGCGCAAGATGAAGGTGCCGCCGTTGGCGCGGGCGAACGCCCAGTTGTAGATGGCCGTGCGGGCGCCGCCAATATGCAGCTTGCCAGTGGGCGACGGGGCGAAGCGAACGCGTACGTTCTGGCTCATGGAAACTCCTCGGTGTACCTTGGGTTGCGTGTTCATATGCGTCCAGCATTATAGGGCATCGGCCAGACATGGCGGCTGCACATGGCCCATGACCGTGCAAAATCTGCGCGAAATGGGTATCAGGTAACGAATGGTGCGTGCGTCCGCGCCGCTATGCAAGCTCTGTGGAAGGATTTCCGTGTCTCAACGTGATCGCGCTCGCCTGGGTGCGCAGCATATACCTGAGGGGAAGGATGCGCCCGCGGTGGTGGCGCGCGATGCGTCCTATGTGCAGCGCGGGTACCGCTCGTTTGAATTCGCAACCTTCGAGGCGGCATATGGTCACTGCTGTGCGCTGCTCTCGCGCGATCATGCGTGCGAGCGCGATGCGCTGCTTGCCATCGCCGGTGCCGTGCGGCCATCGGCGGGATCGCTTGTGGTGGCAGGGGAGGAGCGCGCCGCTCGGTCGCGCATGGGGCGTCGCGGGCACCGGTATGTGGGCATCGGTGTGATGTCCGGCGTGCTCGACCAAGATTGCCAGCAGACGGTCGAAGAGGCGGTAGCGCATGCGCTGCGGCTGGCGCGTGCGAAGATAGATCCTTTGGAGCATCTCGCGCGCTTCGAGATTGCGACGTTTGCCGCGCAGCACATCGAGCAGATTCCCGCTGCTGCGCGCGCACGGCTTTCCTGTGCGCTGGCGCTGGCAGGATCGAGCGACATCGCGGTCGTGGATCTTGCCGATCCGTTTGCGGCCGGGCTTTCGGTGGTCGAGGGCGAAGCAATCGTTCGTCTGCTCTCGGCGCTCGCGCATGAAGACGACACCGCTGCGATCGTGGGAACGTGCGAGCCCGCGCTCGCACGTGCGGCGGATACCGCGGTTGGTCTTGATCTTGAATCTACCGAGGCGCTGAATGGTGCGGCTGCGGTTGGTGTCGCCTCGCCATCATGTGCCTCGCCCGCTGTGGGAGATGATGTCCGATGACCGATATCGCCGCGTCGGTGCGGCTTGCGTTCTCATCGCTTATGCGTAACCGCCACGCCTGGCCCTTCGTGGCGCTTGCCCTTATGGTGCCGCTTGCGGTGTGCCTGGCGCTCGTGCTGGCGTTTTCGCCCGCCATCGACGCGGCAAACCGCGTGCCGGTAGCCGTGGTGAATCTCGACGAGGGGGCGCGTGACGCATCCGGTCGCAAGGTTGCCCATGGCGAGGACCTTGTCGAGTCGCTGCTCGACACGGCCGATCTTGCCTGGCACGCTGTTGGGGAGGATGAGGCCGCGGCGGGACTCGCCGACGGCGCCTATGCGCTCGTGCTCACCATTCCGGCCGATTACTCGGAGAAGGTTGCGAGTGCAGGTACGGACGATCCCCAACAGGCGGATATCGCCATTACGTCGAGTGGCGCAGGCAACGTGCTTGCCACCGAGACCGCATCGGCGGCACTGCGGCAGGTGCAATCGCGGCTCAAGAGCGATCTGGGCGAGCACTATATCGTATCGGTGCTCTCGGATGTGCGCGGGCAGGCATCGAAGCTCACGCTTGCCTCGGACGGCGCGGTGATGCTCGACGACGCCTACACGGCGCTTTCTGATGGGACGCGTGCGGTGGGCGATGCCCTGGGTGAGACGGCGTCGGGCGCGGGCGCGCTCACGAGCGGGCTCGACCAGATCGCACAGGGCGTCACGGCTGCCGGGACAGGTGCCGATGCCGTGGCGGCTGGCATCGACGCCACCTCCGAGCAGGGCGTAGAGTTACTCGCACAGGGTGCGACCGCGCTCGCGGAGGGGCTCGACGGGGTCTCGACGGCAACGACGACGCTCGGTGCTCAGGTGAGCGGCATGGGTGACACGCTCATGGAGCTCACCGGTACGCTGAGTGCATCTGCGCAGGATCTGGGATTGCTCGGCAAGGATGCGCTTACCATCGCCGGGCAGCAGCAGTCGCTTGCTGCGTCGCTTGAGCGGGTGCGCGGCGTGGGCGGAGATATCCGCACGCAGGCCGATGCCATGGTGCGGGGCGCAACGGCGGCCACAGACGGCGTGGCGTCCGTGGCGAGCGATGCCGGCACGCTCGCGACCGAGCTCTCGAGCGACGCGCCCGAGACGCCGGGCATCAAGCAGCAGCTCGCGCAGATTGACGAGCAAACGGCAGCGCTGTCGGAGCGCCTTGGGACGTTGATGGATCGGTTGGATGCACTCGTCTCCGAGCTCGCTGCTGGGTCTGATACGGCTGCTGCAGCCGATGAGCTTGCAGCGCTTTCAACGGAGATTTCCGAGGCACAGCAGCAGCTCGCACAACTTGATAAAGATCGCACGGCGCTCGTCGAGCGTGTCGATGCCGCTGCAGAGACGGCGGAGACCCTGAGCTCCTCTGCATCGAGCGCGAGCGAGGGGCTGGCGAGCGTTGTAACCGCGCGCGAGAACCTTGCGCAGGCGCTTGCGGGAACGGATGCCGAGGGCGGCTTCGATGAGGCGTTGGCGGAGGTGGAGCAGTCCGCGGGAACCATCGCCTCGACGGCGGCTTCGATGGGAGAAGCAGGTGCCACTGCGGCCGGTGATGTCGCCGGCGTGCTTACCAACGAGACCGACCCCATGGCGACCCTGCCCGTGCTTGCGATGCAAGCCCGTGAGCTTGGGAAGGGCGTGACGACCGTCGGCGAGCAGCTGGGTGCCGATGGCGCCATCGGCGGTGGCGCGGCCGGTATCGCGACCGGGGCCGGGTCGCTCGGTCAGGCGCTCGACGTGCTCTCCGAGGCGTCGTCGACCATCGGCTCGGGTAATCGGACCCTCGGCCAGGCCCTTTCGGCGGTGAGCCAGGGCGCGTCGGGTTTGGGGACCGGGCTTTCCGCGATGGCTGGCGCGCAGGGTCAGATCGCCGCGGGCATCGATCAGCTGAGCGAGGCCTCGCAGGGCGTGACCGATACAATGTCGGACGCAGCCGATGTGCTGGGATCGGCAAGTTCGAACTATGATGAGCGGGCGGATGTGGCCGCCAACCCGGTGCGCTTCCGCATGGGTGATGCGAAGGTGGCATCGGCCCCGGCGGCCCTGGCGCCGGCGTGCCTTGCGGTTGCCGTGTGGGTGGGCGCGATGCTCGCGATGTGCATGATCCCTGCGCTCGATGCGCGCGCCGCATGGATGGGTCGCGGGCTTGTTGCGGCGATATCGACGGGCGCGGTGTTCGCCGTGTTCGCGTTGGCGCAGACTGTGGTGCTGGGTGCCGTCTGCATCGGGGTGCTGAGCCTGCCGGTCGAAGACCCCGTGCTCTTCTGGGCGCTGCTCGCAGGCGGCTCACTTGCCGCGGCAAGCATCGCTTTCGCTGTTCGCACGATCGCGCCGCGCGCAGCCGTGCCCATCATGCTCGGCGCGCTGGGTATCCAGCTGCTCGTTGCGGGTGCCATTCTGCCTGCGTATTTCTCCAACAGCTTCTCGAGCGCGCTAGGTAGTATCCTTCCGCTTCCGGTTCTTGCTGAGGCGTTGCGCTCGGCGATGGCGGGACAAGCGTCGGGTGTTGCCGCCGCGATGGGTGCGCTGCTTGTTGCTCTCGTGCTGCCGATCGTGTTCGTTCTCGGCCACGTGCTTCGCGGTCCCTCCGTGCGGCCGGAGCGCGTGGCAGCGTAGATGTCCCGCACCATGCGCGTCGTGCCGTGGTTTGCAGGATAGATGGGGCAAAAGATTCGCTCTCAAACGGCAGGTTCGTACGGGTACTATAGTGGAGAGCGCGGCGCTGCCGACAGGTGGGTTTATGGCCGCGCGATGACGGTACACGCCCAGCGGAATGGTAACGGCCGCTGGGTGCATCACTGAAAGGGGCATGACATGCCAGATGATCGTTCCACCAACCACGCTCGTACGTATCTGTTCACATCGGAGTCGGTGACTGAGGGACATCCCGACAAGATTGCCGATCAGATTTCCGATGCTGTGCTCGATGCCATCATCGCCAAGGAGGCGGTGCTCGAGCAACAGGGCTATGTAGATACCGACGGCGTGCCCGCCAAGCTTGAGAACGTGCGCTGCGCTTGCGAGACGATGCTCACCACCGGCATGGTGATGATCTCGGGCGAGATTCGCACGCAGGCATACGTTGACGTTCAGGAGATTGCGCGCCGCGTAATCTGCCGCATTGGCTACGACCGCGCTAAATACGGATTCGATGGCACCACCTGCGGCGTTATCAACATGATTCACGGTCAGAGCCCCGATATCGCTCAGGGCGTCGATGAGAGCTACGATGTGCGCGGTGAGACGGACGTCGATTCGCTCGAGAAGATCGGTGCCGGCGATCAGGGCATGATGTTTGGCTATGCCACCAACGAGACCGCATCCTATATGCCCATGGCGCACTACATCGCGAGCCGCCTGGCCGAGCGCCTGGCCGAGGTGCGTCACAACGGCACGCTTGCGTATCTGCGGCCCGATGGCAAGACGCAGGTCACCGTGCGCTACGAGGACGAGGCTCCGGTGAGCGTCGAGACGATCGTGATCTCCACGCAGCATGCTCCCGAGATCGAGGATATGAGTATCATCGAGCGCGATATGGTCGAGCACGTGATCGCGCCGGTCATGGCGTCGGTTGATATTCCGTGGCGCGATGCTGCGTTGTACGTGAACCCCACCGGGCGCTTCGTGGTGGGCGGTCCTATGGGCGACACGGGTCTTACCGGCCGCAAGATCATCGTCGATACCTATGGCGGCATGGGTCGCCATGGCGGCGGCGCATTCTCGGGCAAGGACTGCACGAAGGTCGATCGCTCCGCCGCGTACGCCGCGCGCTGGGTGGCGAAGAACGTGGTTGCCGCCGGCCTGGCCGATCGCTGCGAGGTGCAGCTGGCCTACGCCATTGGCGTGGCGCGCCCGCTGTCCATCATGATTGATACGTTCGGTACCGCGCACGTTGCCGAAACAACCATCGAGCAGGCGGTCGAGCAGGTATTCGACCTGCGTCCCGGTGCGATTATTCGCGACCTCGACCTGCGCCGTCCCATCTATGAGAAGACGGCAGCCTATGGTCACTTTGGCCGTGAGGACTCCGATTTCACCTGGGAACGCACGAACCGTGTGGACGAGCTTCGCGATGCCTGCGGCATCAAGGCGTAGGTTTGTCGTTTGATGGCGCGCCACCCCCAACAGCTCACGTTATTTGATGACGGGCGTCCGCGCGATGCGGCGCTCGATAGGGGAGCCCCGGATGACGGGGCTCCCGACGCTGCGGCGGTCAACGCTCCCGAGCCATGGGCGGGCTTTGCCTCGGTGATCGTCGATATCGCATCGCGCGCGCTGTCCGAGCCGTTTGCCTACGCCGTGCCTGCGCATATGGCCGAGGATATCGAGGTGGGGTGCATCGTGCTCGTGCGATTTGGCGCGCGGCACGCTCTGGGGTACGTGGTGGCGCTCGCCGGCGCGCTCTCGGATCTGCCGGGTACCGATGGGTTGGATGCACGGCGCATCCGCCCGATCGCGCAGCGCCTGACTGCAGCCGAGTTCTCGCCCGAGGCGGCACAGCTCGCCGCATGGATGAGCTCGGAATACGTGGCGTCTCTTGCCGAGGTGCTGCGGCTGTTTCTGCCGCCGGGCGGCACACCTCGTCTGCGCCGCGACGAGCATGGCTACCATGTGGAGCGTCCCGCGGTGCCCGAGATCCATGAGCGCGTGGTTTCGCTGACGCCTGAGGGGCGCGACTTCGTGCCGGCGGCACATGCCTCGCGGCAGCGTCAGCTCATTGAGGCGCTCTCCTGTGGTCCGGTGACCACGCGCGAGCTCAACCTGCTCTACACCGATATGTCGGCCGCCATCCGCGCACTTGCGAAGCGCGGTGTGGTACGGGTCGATGAGCGCCGTGCCTGGCGCGGCACGAGCGATACCACCACGCTTTCGTCGGCACGTGCCACCGCACCAAAAGAGCTCACACGCGGGCAGGTTGCCGCGCTTGACGCCATCGAACGGGCGCGTGCGCGCGGCGCGGGCGATGTCGTGGTGGTTGACGGTGTGACGGGCTCGGGCAAGACCGAGGTATATCTCGCCGCCATCGAGCGCACGCTTGCCGCTGGGCGCTCGGCCTGCGTGCTCGTGCCCGAGATCTCGCTGACCGCCCAGACGGTTGGGCGCTTCCGTTCGCGCTTTGGCGAGACCGTCGCCGTGTTCCATTCGCGCTTGTCGGCAGGCGAGCGGCTCGACCAGTGGGATATGGTGCGCACCGGTGCGGCGCGGGTGGTGGTGGGCGCACGCTCCGCGCTGTTCTGTCCGTTTTGCAACCTCGGCATCATCATCATCGACGAGGAGCACGAGCAAAGCTATAAGCAGGGATCGAGTCCTCGCTATCATGCGCGCGAGGTGGCGGCGCGCATGGCGCGCATGCACGGCATTCCGCTGGTGCTCGGGTCTGCCACACCGTCTGCCGAGGCGCTGTTTCGCTGCCGCGAGGGCGAGGTCGCCGGCCAGCGCTGGGAGCGGGTCGAGATGCCCGAGCGTCCGGGCAATGCGGTGTTGCCCACCATTCACATTGCCGATCTGCGTCGTGATTTTACTTCGGGAAGCCGTTCGATGTTCTCGCGGCCGCTGCGCGAGGCGCTGCTCGAGGTCGCGGAGCGCGGCGAGAAGGCGGTGCTGCTGCACAACCGTCGCGGTTTCGCGCCGTTTCTCATGTGCCGAGAATGCGGCTGCGTGCCCACCTGCGCGCATTGTTCGACGGCGCTTACCTATCACGAGCGCACGCATACGCTCGCATGCCATACCTGCGGCACGCAGTACCGTGTGCAGGCCTATCCCTCTCCCAGCGCGCGGTGCCCTGAGTGTGGAAGCCCGTATCTCGCCAAGATGGGGCTCGGCACGCAGCAGGTGGAAGACGCGCTCGTTGAGCTGCTGCCGCCGCATGTGGAGGTCATCCGCATGGATGCCGATTCTACGCGCGGCAAGGACGGCCATAAACGTCTGCTTGAGCAGTTCGATGCCGCACCGTGTGCGGTGCTGTTGGGCACGCAGATGATCGCCAAAGGGCTCGACTTTCCCGAGGTGACGCTCGTGGGTGTTGTGATGGCCGATTACGCGCTCAAGATGCCCGATTTTCGCGCCCAAGAGCGCGCCTACGACCTGCTCGAGCAGGTGGCGGGCCGCGCGGGTCGTGGCGACCGCCCGGGCCGGGTGATCATCCAGACCTATGTGCCCCACGATCCGGTGATGCGCGCGGTGGCGGCGCACGATCGCGCGATCTTTACCGAGCATGATTTCGCCCAGCGTGCCGACGCCGCGTACCCGCCTTTCGTGCGTCTCGCCAATGTGCTGTTCTGGGGAGCGCGCAAAGACGAGGTGAGCCAGGCAGCCGCGCGGTTTGCGGGCGAGCTACGGCGTGCGATTGCCGAGGAGGCGCAGGTAGCGGGCATGGCAGGCGGGTCGGCGCGCAGCATCGCAGATGAGCTTCCTTCGATTGCTGCTATGAGCGATGCGTCCGATCCCACGCGCACACCGGTGGTGCTGGGGCCGTCGAGCTGCGTGATCGAGCGCGCCAAGGACCGCTGGCGCTTCCACGTGATGGTAAAGAGCCCGCTGGGGTACCATATCTCAGATACCATTTCCCATGCGTTGCAGCGCGCCGGCGCACAGAAGGGCGTAAGTGTGAGCGTCGATATCGACGCCTACGACCTCATGTAGCCCACCCGGTGCCTGGTAGCGAATATGAAAGGACGAACATGGAAGTCAACAGCATTGTGCTCTCGCCCGATCCGCGCCTGCGGCAGGAGTGCGCGCCCATCGAAGAGATCACGCCTCAGATCGAGCAGCTGGCGCAGCGCATGAAGGACGAGATGTTCGCAAACGGCGGTTGCGGTCTTGCGGCCCCGCAGATTGGCGAGCTCGTGCAGCTCGTGGTGATCGACGTCTCGTATACCTCGCGCGAGGATTACGATCCGTTCGTGCTCATCAATCCGGTGATCGTGGAGCAATCGGATACGCTTGTGCCGTCCTCCGAGGGCTGCCTGTCGATTCCCGGCATCAGCTGCGAGATCGAGCGCCCCAATCGCGTGGTGGTGGAGGCTTATGACCTCGATGCCAACCTCATGCGCTATGAGGCGGAGGGCGACCTGTTTTGCGTGTGCCTGCAGCACGAGATCGACCACTTGCATGGCATGACGATGTTTGAGCGCCTGAAGCCCGCTCAGCGCGTGCATGCTATGCGCCAGTATCAGGAGGCGCTCGCCCGCGGCGCGAAGCCGGGCGACACCGAGTAGGATAAGGAGGCCGCCATGCGCGTTGTTTTCATGGGTACGCCCTCGTTTTCCGTTCCGTCGCTGCGAGCGCTTGCTGCCGAGCATGAGGTGGTGCTGGTTCTTACGCGTCCCGATGCCGTGCGCTCGCGCGGCAAGAAGCTCGAGCCCTCGCCGGTGAAAGAGGCTGCGCGTGAGCTGGGGCTTCCGGTGCTCGAGGCGCGTCGCATGACGCCCGAGGTGCTCGAGGCGCTGCATGAGGCTGCGGCCGATGTTTTCTGCGTTGCCGCATACGGATGCATCTTGCCCGACGAGGTGCTTACCATGGCACCGCTGGGCTGCGTGAACGTGCATGCATCGTTGTTGCCGCGCTGGCGCGGTGCCGCACCCATTCAGCGCTGCATCCTTGCGGGTGACGCGGAGACCGGCGTATCGATCATGCGGATTGGCCATGGGGTCGATACGGGCGACTACTGCGCTCAGGCGTCGTGCTCGGTTGCCGGCAAGACCGCCGACGAGCTCACCGCCGAGCTTGCGCAGTTGGGCGGCGAGCTGCTGGCACGCGTGCTGCCCACGCTTGCCAACGGGAGCGTTACATGGACGGTGCAGGACGAGTCGCTCGTTACGCATGCGGCCAAGATCGAGAAGAACGAGCTGTGGCTCGATCCTGCGGTGTCGGCCTTGGTGAACGAGCGGCGCGTGCTTGCCTCCTCGAATGCCGCGCCGGCGCGCTGCGTGCTTGCCGGGAAGCCGGCGCGCGTGATGCGTGCCGTACTTGCTACGGGATGTGACGTTGAGGCGGGGAGCCTTCGTATTGAGGGCAAGCGCGTGTATCTGGGGTGTGCCGACGGTGTGCTCGAGCTCAATGCTGTGAAGCCCGATGGCAAGCGCGAGATGGAGGCGGCTGCTTGGGCGGCCGGCCAGCGCGAGCACGAGCTCACGTGGGATCGGCTCTCGTGAGCAGGCTCTCGCCGGCGCGTGCTTGTGCGCTCGAGGCGCTGCTTGAGGCGGAGCGTACGCATGGGTATGTGCGCGAGGTGTTGCCCGGAGTCGTGGAACGTGCGTCCCTTGATGCCCGTGACGGTGCATTTGCCACGCGCCTTGCGCTGGGGGCCACGGCTACGCGGGGCTGTTTAGACGAGGTGCTCAACCGGTTTCTCGATAAGCCGCAGCGCGTAGCTGCGCCGGTGCGCTGGGCATTGCGCATCGCGGCGTTTGAACTCATGTATTTGGAGCGCGAGCCGCGCGTGGCGGTGAGCCAGGGTGTTGAGCTGGTGCGTTCGCGTGCGCGGAGCGCCTCCGGTCTGGCGAATGCGGTGCTGCGCCGCGTAGCAGATGCCCGTACGGCATATTTCACAGAAGGTGACGCAGCGTTGCAAGAAGCGCGCGCGGCGGGTATGCCGTCCTGGCTTGCAGATGCGGTCAGGGAATCACTCGGATCCGATCGTGCGCGAAGCCTGTGTGCCGCACAACTTGAACCTGCGCCGCTTGCGCTGCATCGAGGCCAGGTGTTGGGGGAGCACGAGGCGCCTGGTTTCTCAGACACGTTAGCGGGGCCGATACCCGGCAGCGAGGTATACGCCTCGCTCCACGATGAGCAGGTGCGGGCGGCGTTGGCATCTGGTGCCGCTGCGGCATCTGACCTGCATGCCCAGCTTGTTGCCACCGCAGCACTAGCAGCGGGGAGCTGTTTAGAGATTGGTGCCGGACGCGGCACCAAGACCTATGTCATGGCTGCGCTTGCGCGCTGCGCGGGGATTACGCGCGCGCACGTTGCGGTTGACCTCTATCCGGGTAAGGCCAAGGCGAACCGTGAGCGCTTAGAACGTGCGGGGCTCGCGACGGGTATCTCGTTTGCCACCGGCGATGCGCGCCATCTCGATGAGGTGCTGCGACCCCTTGAGGATACGGGCTTGTCTCGCGTCTTTGATACCGTGCTAGTGGATGCGCCCTGCTCGGGCACTGGTACGATGCGCCGTCACCCCGAGATTCCGTGGCGCCTCACCGCGTCCGATGCGCTCGAGGAGCTTCCCGCGCTGCAGCTTGCGCTGTTGTGCGAGGCGGCGCAGCGGGTGGCGCCGGGAGGTGTGCTCATCTATGCCACCTGCTCGGTGCTGCGTGCAGAAAACGAGGATGTGGTGCGTGCGTTTCTCGCGCACGAGGCGGGGCAGGCGTTTCGCCTGGAGCCGGTTGCTGCCGCGCCGATCTTTGCCCGCGCGGGGTTCGAGAGGGCGCGCGCCTGGTGCGAGGGGCTCCAAAACAACAACGGCACCGTGCAGACGGTGCCGTGCATCGATGGGTTTGACGGGCACTTTTGCGCCCGGTTGGTGCGCGCGTAAGCGCTACTCCGCGTTGCGATGCGGGCAGTTCTCGCAGCTATGGCTCTCAGATGAGCTTGCGCTTTCGGTCGAACCGGAGGTAGCCTCGGTGGACGAGCTGCCACCGCGCTGATCGGTATTGTAGAAACCGCTGCCCTCGAAGCGGATGCCGCTTGCGTTGAATACCTTCGTGGCGGCGCCGCCGCAGTCCGGGCAGGTGATCTCCGGATGCTCGGTCATGCCGTGCTCAACCTCGAACACCTTGTTGCAGGCTGTGCAACGATAGTCATAACGTGCCATGTACATCTCCTCAGGAAGAAGCGGCGCGCGCGGGCGCCGCTTTCAGTTTGACCTTACGTACTGTACCCAAAAGCGCGGCGGCATGGCAAGGCATCTTGCATGCTCCACACGTCTTGAGTCACCGTGGGCGAATCAGGCGCGATGGGTTTCGTGCATGAGCGCGGCGACTGGAGCCTCCGCGGCAACGATGTCTTCCTCGCGGGCCTGCCATGCCCAGTTGCCCTCGGCCACGCCCGGTACGTTCATGCGTGCATCGTCGTTGAGGCCCAAGATGTCCTGCAGCGGCATCATGACGAGCTCGGCAGGGCTCTCGAGCGCATCGCGTGCCAGCTTTGCGGCAAGCTCGCGCGCACCACGCACATCACCGGGCTCCACAAACGAGCGCTCGCAGAAACCGGCCAGTGTTGAGGTATCGTGCGTAGAGGTGTAGAAGATCTTGCCCTCATGGGGATGCAGGCCGCAGCGCACGTCGTAGTCCGAGAATTCGAGCACATCCATACCGAGGAAGCCGCAGGAGGCGAGCAGGGTGCGCACGCCGGGGGTGAGTACGCCCAGATCCTCGGCGATGAAGGGGAGCGGCCCCATCTCGCGATACGCCGCCTCAAAGAGTTCCTTGCCCGGACCGGGAAGCCAGCGACCGTCGGATCCGGGGTGGCCTGCCGGAATGCTGAAGTAGTTGTGGAAGCCCAGGAAGTGATCGAGGCGCACGCGGTCGTAGAGGGAGCACACACGGCGGAGGCGTCCCAGCCACCACGCGTACCCGGTTTTGCGCATGCGGTCCCAACGGAACGTGGGATTGCCCCACACCTGGCCCTCGGGCGCGAAGCCATCGGGCGGCGCACCGGCGATTTCGGTAGGTCTGCCGTCGCGGTCGAGGTTGAAGAGCTCGGGCGAGCTCCATGCATCGGAGGAGTCATCGGAGACGTACATGGGGATGTCGCCGATGATCGAGATGTTGCGGTAGTTGGCATATGCCGCGACATCTTGCCAGGCGAGCTCGAAGCGATACTGTAGGTACGCCTGGACGGCCGCCTCCTTGGCGAGGCGGGGGTCGTTGAGCAGCTCGCGGCGATAGGTGGCGAACTCCTCGGGCCATTCGTGGCGCGAGACGCCGTCTTCAAGCTTTTTGATCGCCATGAAAGCGCAGTAGGGCTCAAGCCAGTCGCGCTGCTCGCGCACGAAGATGCGGTAGCCGTCGTCTTGCGCGGGGCCACCCTCGGCAACCCATGCCGCATAGGCGGCGCGCAGCTCCTCCTCGGATTGTGGCAAGAGCGCGATGTTGCCCGCGAATGCAGACGGACCCGAGTAGGGCGAGCCGTACATATCGGTGGGGTTCACCGGAAGGACCTGCCAGTAGCGCATGCCCATGGCAGCGAGGTGGTCGATGAAGCGCTTGGACGGCTCCCCTAAGGTGCCCGGCTTGTCGCCGTTGGGAACCGAGGTGATGTGGCATACGACGCCGGCACCGCGCTCGAGCGGCTTTTGCAGGCGGTCGAGCGCATGGAAGTAGATGACCGCCGAGCCAAAGGGCCAGAGCTGCACCTCGACGGTACCGTCGTCGCGCACCGGGAGCTCGTTGCCCGAGACGATGTCGGTGGCCGCCTCGCCAAGGCAGGGAATGCACACGCAGGCGCCCTCGGTGTTGCTGCGGTTGATGATGACCGTTGCAGCCTCGCCGTTCTCACCACGCCGCGTATAGGCAAGCACGTGCTTGCCGAGCGCCTGCGCCTGGATGGTGCCGTTGATCATGAAGGGGAGCGCGCGGCGCACCGCGGCGGCGTTCTTCACGATGGTGAGCATATCGCGGTCGCGGATATCCTCCTCAAGCGGCAGGGTGCGGCGGTTGCCTGGATCGGAGAGGCCCTCCAAGCAGTACTCATCGCCGTAGTAGATGGAAGGCACGCCCGGGAACGTCATCTGCATGAGGCTGGCAAGCCAGAAGCGGCCCTTTGCAAGACCCATGGCCTCGGGCGAGAGACGCCACCGGCCGCGCTCTTCCTCGGGAAGCTTCGACTCATCGGGGCCGCCACCAAGCAGCGACGCAATGCGGGGCCGGTCGTGGCTTCCCAGCAGATTGAGGCAGCAGGCGAGCGCTTCGGGCGGGTAGTTCTCGCTGAGCGACTCAATGACCTCGGCGGCATCGGCGGCCGACATCGTGCCCATGAGAAAACCGATGACCATGTCGCGGAACGGATAGTTCATCGCCGAGTCGAGCTCGCTGCCCAGCAAATAGCGACGAAGCTTGCTATAGCTGATCTTGTTCGACGCGTCCTCCCAGACCTCGCCCAGCAGCAGGCCATCGGGGCGCTCGTCTATGAGCGTTGCCTTGATCTGCTCGATGAGGTCGTCGGTAAGCTCGTCGGCCACATCGAGGCGCCAGCCGCGGGCGCCGGCGCGCGTCCAATGACGGATGACGCCGTCCTCGCCCAGCAAGAGCTCGCGTACACGCGGCGACTCCGAGTTCAGGGCGGGCATGTTGGTGATGCCCCACCAGCAGTCGTAGGTGCCGTCCTCATGGAACCGGAACGCATCGCGCCACGGCGAATCGGGGTGCTCCCATGCGCCCTCACCGGGGTAGTTGCCGTAGCGGTTGAAGTAGAGCGAGTCGTCGCCGGTGTGGTTGAACACGCCGTCGAGGATGATGGAGATCCCGCGCTGCTCGGCTTCACGGCAGAGCTCGCGGAAATCGTCCTCGGTACCGAGCATGGGGTCGATCTTCATGTAATCGCCCGTGTCATAGCGGTGGTTGCTCGCAGCTTCGAAGATGGGATTGAGGTAGATGGCGGTGATGCCGAGTTCGGCGAGCCGGTCGAGGTCACCGGTGATGCCCTTGAGCGAGCCGCCATAGAAGTCCCAGGTCTTGATCGACATGTCCTCCGCACGGTCGTATACGGGAGGCTCGTTCCAGTCTTCGACGATACGCTTGCCAATGCCGGCGCGCGGCTCGGCTACCACGCGCTCAGCGCGCTCGCGCCATGCCGCGTCGCGACGGTAGCGGTCAGGGAAGATCTGGTAGACCATACCGTTCTCATACCACGAGGGACGCGTTGCGCGGTGCTCGTAGACGGTGATCTGAAATGATGGGACCTCGGCGTAATCGTACATGACGCCCTCGCCGCCGGTATGGCCCTCGGGGGCACCAAGGTGAAGCGCGCGGCTTACGGTCTCGCCGTCGACGGTTTCCTCCCAGCTTGCATGGAAGCTGTACCAAATGATGGCGGGACGTACGCAGTCTATCGTAGCGCTGAACAGGCCATCTGTTCCCGGATGCATCTCATGCAGGCGCTCGCCCTCTTCGTCGACCCACGTGCGCAGCGTGAGCGTGCACGCGGCCGGCGCATCCTCCATGCGCACGGAGAGCGTGACGGTGGTGCCCGTCTCGACGGCGCCGTACGGCGCGCGGAAGCAGGACCGCCTGCTGTTATGAATCAATCTCATAGTTGTTCCCTCTATGATGACGATGTGTCTCGACAGCAATCAACAAGTATAAGGAAACTGGCGAGTATCGCAAAGCGTACCGGGGGAGAAACCTGCAGCGATTTACGCGTATCGTATGTCGCGCGGCGTACGCAAAAAACGGGGTCCGGTTACCCGGACCCCGAAACGCTTATGCGTGCGAGTTGTACGACATGTGCCTTAGGCGTTGCTCTTGCGCGAAGACGGCTTGCGCGTTGCCTTGGTGGCAGGCTTTGCCGGAGCGGCCTTGGCGGCAGGCTTAGCGGCTGTTTTTGCCTTGGCAGCCGTGGTCGTCGCCGTTGTGGTGGCAGCAGCCTTTGCCGTGGTCTTGGCAGTGGTCTTTGCCGCCGGCTTCGCGGCGGTCGCGGTCTTTGCTGCAGGCTTCTTTGCCGCGGTCTTGGTCGCGGTGGTCTTCGTTGCCGCAGCCTTAGGCGCGGTTGCCTTAGGCGCGGCCGCCTTAGCGGTCGCCGGCTTCGCCGTGGTCTTCGCAGTCGTCTTGGTTGCAGCCGGCTTTGCCGCGGTGGTCTTGGCGGCAGCGCTCTTGGTAGTCGCAGCCTTCGCGGCAGCGGTTTTCGCAGAAGGCGCCTTGGCGGCGACAGTCTTCGTGGTCGCAGCCTTCTTGGCAGGAGCCTTCTTGGCTGCGGGCTTTGCAGCAGCCTTCGGTGCCTCCGTCGGCTTCTCAGCGGGCTTCGGCTCGGGCTTGGGCTCCGGCTTCGGCTCGGGCTTCACCTCGGGCTCTGCCTTGGCAACGGGTTCAGCCTTCGGTTCGGGCTTGGCCTCGGTCTTGGCTTCGGGCTTCACCTCGGGCTCGGCCTTCGGCTCGGGAGCGGGCTCCGGCTCGGGCTGGACCTCGGTGTCGGGATGGAGGCGCAGGTAAAGGTCGATGTACTCGCCTGCGGAGCGCGTCCAGCTGAAATCGGCCTTCATGGCCTGCTCGACGAGCTTGTTCCATGCCTCGTGGTCGTCCCAGAACAGCCGTGCGCCGCGGAAGACGGCGTCGCCCATCTCATCACCGTTGAAGTTGGCGAACGAGAAGCCGGTACCCTCGCCGGTGACATAGTTGTAGGGAACCACGGTGTCGCGCAGACCGCCGGTCTCGCGCACGATGGGAAGCGTGCCGTAGCGCATCGCGATGATCTGCGAGAGGCCGCAGGGCTCGAAGAGCGACGGCATGAGGAACATGTCGGCACCGGCGTACATGCGGCGGGACAGAGCGGAGTCGAAGGTGATGCGGGCCGCCATGGTGCCGCGATACTTGTTCTCGAAGTAATGCATGGCATCCTCGTAGGCGCGGTCGCCGGTGCCCAGAACGGCAACCTGCACGCCGCCGGAGAGGATGCGGTCAAGCGAATAGGTCACCAGGTCGAGGCCCTTTTGGCGGGTGAGACGCGTGACCATGACCATGAGCGGGCGATCGTCGCGCACCTCGAGGCCGAGCTCTTCCTGCAGGGCGCGCTTGCAGGCGGCCTTGCCGGCCATGTTGCCCACGCCGTAGTTCGCGGCGATCTTGGTGTCAGTCTCGGGGTCGTTGAGCGCGGGGTCGCAGCCGTTCAGGATGCCGGAGAGAACATCGGAGCGCTGGCGCAGCACCCAGTCGAGACCCTCGCCGAAATCGGACGACTTGATCTCGCAGGCGTAGGTGGGGCTCACCGTGGTGATGGCGTCGCTGTAGCGCAGCGCACCCTGCATGAAGTTGATGGAGCTCGCGTCGCAGCGCAGCTGGCCGGCGGCAGCGGGGATGTGGGCGAGGCCCAGCACGTCGTTGAGCATCTTGTCGGAGAACTGACCCTGGAACGCGATGTTGTGGATGGTGAAGACGGTCTTCACGCGCTCATAGAGCGGCAGCCCCTGATAGAACTCGCGCAGGAACACGGGCGCCATGGCGGTGTGCCAGTCGTTGCAGTGCAGGACGTCGCACTGGAAGTCGCCGGGCAGGTACTGAAGACACTCGGTGACGGCCTTGGAGAAGAACGCGAAGCGCTCGCCGTCATCGAAGAAGCCATACGGATAGCTGCGGTCGAAGTAATGCTCGTTGTCGAGGAAGTAATACGGGACGCCGTCGACCATGAGGCGCTCGAGGCCGCAGTACTCGTTGCGCCATCCCAGGCTCACGTAGAACTCGCCCACGTGCTCCATCTGATTTTTGTACTCAGCCGGAATGGTGGAGTACTTCGGCACGAGCACCACGACGTCGGCACCCGCCTTTTTGAGCGCGCGCGGAAGCTCGCCCGCAACATCGCCCAAACCACCGGTTTTCACGAAGGGTGCCGCCTCGGCCGAGGCGAACGCAATCTGGAGTTTCTTTGACATGTACATCTCTCCCTGAACGATAGATGTTCGAGAATCGCCGCCCGCGCGAACGGGCGGCGATTCATCCAGTATGAGCGATTCACCGCTACATGACGGGTGAGACGCCGCAAGCTTTTACCGAGAATTTACTCGATGGGAGCCTTCCCGATGACCAGGATCGAGTCGGGCGTTCCGCGCAGCTCGGTGTTGGCAGGGATAACGTTGTTCTTGTCGACGATGGCGTTCTCGACGCGCGCGCCGGTCTCGATCTTCACGCCCTGCATGATGATGCTGTTCGTGACGCTCGCACCGCTGGCAACGGTGACGCCGCGCGACAGGATCGAGCCGCGCACCGTGCCCTCGATCTGGCAGCCAGCCGAGATGAGGGAGTTGGTGGCATTGCTGCCCGAGGAGTACTTCGCCGGGGGCGCGTCGTGCGCCTTGGTGCGAATAGGACGATCCTTCATGAAGAGCTGGTCGTTCGTGGCGGGATCGAGCATCTCCATGCTGCGATGGTAGTAGGTCTCCTCGTTGAAGATACCCACCGCAAGCCCCTTGAACTCGTAGCTGCACACATCGATGCGATCGAAGTCGCCCGCGATGGCCTCGAAGAGATCGAGGTAGTCGGCGCTCTTGTAGCTCTCGATGATCTCGAGCAAGAGCTCGCGGTTGATGATGAAGCAATCGAGGAACTTGTTGTCGCCGTACTCGCAGCCCACCTTGATGGACTGGACGCGGCCACGATCGCCGATGTTGAGCGCGTTGATGTCGCTATGCGCGCGCTCGGCCTTCACGTAGATCATCGTGATGCCGGCACCCGAGGTCTCATGGGCGTCGATGATGGCGTTGAGGTCCATGTTGAAGATGATGTTGGAGCCCATCATCACCACATAGGGCTTATCGGAGCGCTGGAACAGCGACTTGTTGGAGATGATGTCGCGCAGCAGGAAGCGCATGCCGCGCTTCGTGGTGCCGTAAGGGTTGCCCGGCAGCAGGAACAGGCCGCCCTTCTTGCGGTCGAGCATCCAGTCCTTACCGTGTCCCACGTGGTCGATGATCGAGCGGTAGTTGCCCGGCATGACGAGGCCGACGGTCTTGATGCCCGCGTTGGTCATGTTGGACAGCGGGAAATCGATGAGACGATAGCGTCCGATGAACGGCACGGATGCGAGCGGACGATCCTCGAGCAGCTTGCTCGGGGTGCTGCCGGAATAGTTAGCAGTGATGTAGCCGATGGCCTTGCGGTTGATCATCGGTTCATTCCCCCTTCCCGATGACGACGTCGTTTCCAACGACGGCGGTGTCCTTCGTGCTGTCGACGCTTCCGAGTTTGACGCCCTCCTCGACGACGGCGTTCTCGCCCAAGATGGCGCGGCTCACATGTGCGCCGCTCTTAACGACAGCGCCCGGCAAAAGGACGGAGTCCTCGACGATGGCGCGCTCCTCGACCACCGCGTCGGTGGAGAGGATGGAGTGGCGTGCGGTGCCCATGATCTTGCAGCCGTTGGAGATCAGGCAGTCATCGACGCGGCCATCGGGCCCGATGTAGTGCGGCGGGCGCGTCGTGTCGTTGGACATGATGGGCGTCTCGTTGTCGTACAGGTCGAACAAGGGGTTGGCGCCGAGCAGGTCCATCGAGGTTTCGTGATAGCTCGCGATGGTGCCCACGTCTTTCCAGAAGCCGTGGTACTCATGCACGAACAGGCGCTTGCCGTCGGCGAGGGCCTTGGGGATGATGTCGCCGCCGAAGTCGTGGCTGGAACGCTGGTCGAGGGCGTCCTCCTCCAGCGCCTTGATGAGGAAGTCGGCGGTGAAGATGTAGATGCCCATGGAGGCGAGATTCGAATCCGGCTTCTCGGGCTTCTCGGTGAACTTCAGGATGCGCTGATCCTCGTCGGCGGTGAGGATGCCGAAGCGGCTCGCATCCTCCCAGGGCACGGGCATGACCGCGACGGTGAGATCGGCGTTGTTATCGACGTGCGTGGCGAGCATGGCGCGATAGTCCATGCGATAGAGGGCGTCGCCGGAAAGAATGAGCACGTACTTGGGGTCATGCGACTTGATGTAGTCGAGGTTTTGGGTCACGGCGTCTGCCGTGCCGGCGTACCAGGCGCCGCCGTCCTGCGTCGCGTACGGAGGCAGGATCGAAACGCCGCCGCCCAGCTCGTCGAGGTCCCATGCAGCGCCGGAACCAAGGTAGGCATGGAGACGGTAGGGGCGGTACTGCGTGAGTACGCCCACCGTGTCGATACCCGAATTCGCGCAGTTCGACAGCGTGAAGTCGATGATCCTGTACTTCCCGCCAAAGGAGACGGCCGGCTTGGCGATCTTCGATGTGAGCGCCCCCAGCCTGCTGCCTTGTCCTCCGGCGAGGAGCATTGCGATGCATTCTTTCTTACTCATCGGTGTTCTCCTTCAAAACCCGTGCCAAACATACCTGTGTTTTGCTATCGAGCGGATGCGCATGGCAGGTGCGCTCCGGCGATGCCCCCTATGTCTCTCTACCCGGTATCGATCACGCTCCCCAGATCTCGTCGCGGTACTCGCGAATGGTGCGGTCGCTTGAGAAGTGTCCCGAATTGGCCGTGTTGTACAGGGCCATACGGTTCCACGCGAGCGTGTCGTCGTAGCTCTCGACAAGCTCTTCCCATGCTTTCACATAGGAATGGAAGTCCTTGAGCACAAGGTCGTGGTCGTTGTTGTCCATGAGCTCGCGGCGGATGGAGTCGAACGTGCCGGAGAGGGCGGAGAAGGTGGAGTCGGTGAGCTCGTCCACGCAGCGGCCCAGGCGGTCGCGATCGGCGTTGTACTCGTCCCACGAGAAGTAGTGGCCGCTCTGCTGCAGGGCGACGACCTCGGGCTCGGTGAGGCCGAAGATCTTGACGTTGTCACGACCAGCAAGGTCGGCGATCTCGATGTTCGCGCCGTCGAGCGTGCCGAGCGTGATTGCGCCGTTCATCATGAGCTTCATGTTCGAGGTGCCCGACGCCTCCTGGCCGGCCGTGGAGATCTGCTCGGAGATCTCGGCGGCGGAGTAGATGAGCTGGGCGTTCGAAACGCGGAAGTTGGGGATGAACGCGACCTTGATGAGCTCGTTCACGCGCTTGTCGTTGTTCACCACATCGGCCACCGAGTTGATGAGGCGGATGACCTCCTTGGCGAAGTAGTAGCTCTGCGCCGCCTTGCCCGAGAAGATGAAGGTCGTCGGGCGCACGGTGAAGGTGGAATCGGAGATGAGGCGGTTGTAGACGTCCATCACCTTGAAGATGTTGAGCAGCTGGCGCTTGTAGGCGTGGAAGCGCTTCACCTGCACGTCGAAGACCGAATCGGGGTCGACGGTGACGCCGGAGACCTCTTCGATGTACTTGGCCAGGCGCACCTTGTTCTCGCGCTTGGAGGCTGCCATGGCGCGCAGGAACTTCTCGTCGTCCACGTGGGCCTCGAGCTTTTTGAGCTCGAAGGCGTCGTCAAGCCAGCCCTTGCCAATGGTGTCGGTGATGAGCTTGGCGTAGCTGGGGTTGGCCTCGGCGAGGAAGCGACGATGCGTCACGCCGTTGGTCTTGTTGTTGAACTTCGCAGGCGTGAGCTCGTAGAACTCCTTGAAGACCTGCTCTTTCAAGATCTTGGTGTGGAGCTCGGCCACGCCGTTCACCGAGTGGCTGCACACGATCGAGAGGTTCGCCATGCGGACCTCGCCGTCCCACAGGATGGCGGTCTTCTGGAACATCTCGCGCCACTCGGGGTTATCAGTGGGGAAGGACTCGCGGAAGCGGCGGGCGATCTCCTCGATGATCTGGTAGAGGCGGGGAAGGAGCGGCTTGAACGTGGTGATGGGCCACTTCTCGAGCGCCTCGGGCAGGACGGTGTGGTTGGTGAACGAGACGGTCTTGGTGACAATCTCCCAAGCCTCGTCCCATTCCAGGCCTTCTTCGTCCATGAGAACGCGCATGAGCTCGGGGCCGCACATGGCCGGATGGGTGTCGTTGGTGTGAATGGCCACGTACTGCGGCAGTTTCTCCCACTCGGTGCCATGCTCGTTGCGGAACGTGTTGAGGATGGAGTTGATGCCGGCTGCCACGAACAGGTACTCCTGCTTCAGGCGCAAGATCTTGCCATGCTCGCCGCCGTCGGCGGGGTAGAGGATGGTCGAGATGGCTTCGGCCTCGGCACGACCGGCGTTCGCCTCGGCATAGTTACCGCTGTTGAAGGCGTCGAGGTCGAAGAGGTCCTCGTTGGGCTCGGCCTTCCAGACGCGCAGCTTGTTCACGAGGCCGCCGCCGTAGGCAACCACGGGAATGTCATAGGGGACCGCAAGGATCTTCTGGCCGCCCTCGGTGCGGTACATGGTGCGGCCGTCCTTCTCGTAGCCCACGCTCTTGCCGCCGAAGACAATCTCGACCGCGCTCTCGGGGCGACGCGACTCCCATGGATAGCCGTGCTTGAGCCAGTTATCGGCAACCTCGACCTGACGGCCGTTGACGATCTCCTGCTTGAAGAGGCCGTACTCATAGCGCATGCCGTTGCCGTAGAAGGCAATGTTCTCATGCGCGGCGGAAGCTAGGAAGCACGCGGCCAGACGGCCCAGGCCGCCGTTGCCAAGTGCGGCATCGGGCTCGCGGACCTCGAGCTCCTCGAGGGTGGTGCCCATCTCCTCGAGCGCTTCCTCGACCATGTCGCGGATACCGAAGTTCAGCAGGTAGTTGTCGAGCAAGCGGCCAATGAGGAACTCGAGCGAGAAGTAGTACACGCGCTTTTTGCCCGTGCGCTCGAACTCGAGCTCGTTCTCGCTCGCGATGCGGCGCGCACGCGTGGCAATGAGCTCGGCCAGGGCATAGAAGCGGTCGTGCGAGCCGCAGGCCTCGAACTCCTTGCCGGTGTTGGCGCGAACCATCGCCCGGTACTGGGTGATGAAGTCATATTTGTCGTGGAAGATCTGTCTCATGGGTTCCTTTCCGTCGGGTTTTAGCCCGGATAGGGTGCAGGTCAACACTTCTCTATTTTACGCGTCTCAAGCAGATTGTGTAGATTTTGCCTGGGCGGTCGTCGGGCTCTTCTTCGCTGATGTCTTTGCTGGTGCGGTGGATTTCGCGGTCGCTTTTGCGCGGGAGGTCGCCGTCTTTTTTGCCGATGCCGTTGCGGCAGCGGTTTTCGTGGTCTTCGACGCGGCAGATGCGGTGGACGTCTTGGCGGATGCAGCGGACGTCTTGCGCGTGCTGCGCTTCGCCGCGGGCTTCTTCTTGGGCTTCGGCGGTACGTACGAGCTCTTGCCGATGCGCTTCAAGACGATGCCGGCAAGACCCGGAACGGGCAGCTGGATGGAGTTATCGCAGCCGTTCCACGGATACGGCTGGCTCGAGCAAACCGCGCCGTCGAGCTCGTCGAGCTTATAGCCGGAGCCGCCGAACTCGGGGCGATCGGTGTCGAAGATGACCTGCCAGTCGCCCTCGCGCGGGACGCCCATGCGGAAGGTCTCGTAGCTCGCGGGGTCGAAGTTGATGAGGATGGCGAGGTCGTCCGAGGCCTTCTTGCCGTGCCGCGCGAACGAGATGATCGACTGCTGGTTGTTGTCGGCGTCGATCCAGTCGAAGCCGTCCTCGGTATAGGCCTTCTGCCAGAAGGCGGGCTGGTCGAGATAAAGGTGGTTCAAGGCCTTCACGAAGTCGCGGTGATGGCGATGGTCCTCGAAGTCATCTGCTAGGAACCATTCGAGCGACTCGTAATAGCGCCATTCGATGAAGGGCGCGATCTCGTTGCCCATGAAGTTCAGCTGTGCGCCGGAATGGGCCATCTGGTACATCATGAGCGTGCGGAGGCCGGCGAACTGACGCCACTGATCGCCGGGCATGCGGCCCATGAGCGAGCATTTGCCGTTCACGACTTCGTCGTGGGAGAGCGGCAGCACGAAGTTCTCGTTGAAGGCATACATCATCGAGAAGGTGAGGAGCCGGTGCGCACCGGGGCGCCAGGGGAAGTCGGTCTGCATGTAGTGCAGAGTGTCGTTCATCCAGCCCATGTCCCACTTGAAGTGGAAACCCAGGCCACCGTCCTCGGGTGGATAGGTCACGAGCGGCCAGGCGGTGGACTCCTCGGCGATCATCATGACGTCAGGGAATTCGCGACCTACCGCGCAGTTGACCTGGCGGATGAATGCCGAGGCGTCAAGATCCTCCTCGGTGCCGTACTTGTTGAACTTCTTCTGCCCGGGATCATCGACGCCGAAGTTCAGGTACAGCATGCTCGAGACGCCGTCCATGCGGATGCCGTCTGCATGGAACATCTCGATCCAGAACAAAGCGTTCGACACGAGGAAGCTGCGCACCTCGCCGCGACCGAAGTCGAACTTATGCGTGCCCCAGTTGGGATGGATCTCGCGCTCGTAGAGCATGTGGCCGTTGAAGGTGGCGAGTCCCTCGTCGTTGGCGCAGAAGCCGCCCGGCACCCAGTCGAGGATGACGCCGATGCCCGCCTTATGGCAGCACTCGATGAAGTGCATGAGCTGCTTAGGCTCGCCGTAGCGCGAGGTGGCGGCATAGTAGCCGGTGGGCTGATAGCCCCAGGAGCCGTCGAAGGGATGCTCCATGAGCGGCATGATCTCGATATGGGAGTAGCCCATGTCCTTCACGTAGTCTACGAGCTCGGTCGACAGGTCGTCGTAGCTGTACATGACACCGCGCTGCGCGGGGAACGGATCGCCCGGACCGGGGTAGGTGCCGTCTTCCCGCGGCTCACCCTGCGGCTCGTTACCGTGGCGCTTCCACGATCCCAGATGAACCTCGTAGATGTTGAGCGGTTGTGCCATGAGGTCGGCACGGCCGCGCTTGCGCATCCAGACTCCATCGGTCCAGGTATAGCCGGTGATATCCATGAGGCGCGAGGCGGTGCCGGGGTTTTTCTCGGCATAGAACCCATAGGGGTCCGCCTTGTAGAGGAGTCTGCCGTCATCGGTCTCGATGACATACTTATAGAGATCGCCCTCGGCGAGACCGGGGACGAATCCCTGCCATACGCCGCTTTGCTTGATTTGGAACAGCTTGTTGGCTTTGGGGTCCCAGCCGTTGAAATCTCCCACCACGTGCACGCTTGCCACTTTGGGGGCCCATACCGCGAAATGCCAGCCTTCGACCCCGTCTTGCACGTCCTTGTGCGCGCCGAGCTTCTCCCAGCTGCGCTGCCAGGTGCCGTTGGCGAACATGTACAGATCGTCTTCGGTGATGATGAGGCAGGGATCCGCCGTCTTCTTCGCTGCCGGCTTCGTGCGTCTCGTTGCCTTCTTGGGCGCGTTAGTTGACGTAGCCACGCTGCACTTCCAATCGAACAGGCGGCCATGCGGCCGCATCCGGTAGGTATGCCGTCCGGTTGTGCGAACGGCGACACGCCGCACAAGGTTGCGGCGCTTTGGCTGAGCCATAACTCATCTCGAGGATACCACTGAGCAGCAGCACTCTTTCAGGTCTATCGGGAATACGGTAGCTATCTGTTGGTAGACGTATGCCCAAATGCGAGATGCTGCGCGAGCTCCCTGCACACCGTGGTAGGATGTTCGCAATGCCGCTCGGGCGTGCGCGGGTTCGATACCTGGGGCAGTTCTGCGGCGTGGTACTGAGAAAGGATGCATCATGACCTGCGATTCCGTTGTGCCTGCGGCGTTTATCTTCGACTGCGACGGTACGCTTTTGCTGTCGATGGACGTGTGGTTGCGCACGCAACCGGCGTTGCTTGCGCGCCATGGCGTTCAGGCGACAGCGGATGATTTCGCCGAGTTCGAGCACCTTTCGGTCGAAGAGGAGTGCGAGGGGTATCACCGCAAGTGGGGCGTGGGCGCTTCGGGTGAGGAGCTGCTGCACGAGCTTATGGAGATCTTGGAGCATGAGTACGCAGAGAACATTCCCGCGCGACCGGGCGCGCTCGCATTTTTGGAGCAGGCGCGCGCCGCGGGGATTCCGATGGCCATTGCGACCTCGACGCCCGAGCGCCTCGTGCGCGCTGGCCTGCGCCACAACGGCATGGAGCAGTTCTTCGATGTCGTGGTGACGACTGCCGAGGCCGGTCGCTCCAAGCAGTTCCCCGATGTCTACAACCTCGCGCTTGAGCGTCTGTGCGCCACGCGCGGGATCGAGGTACCCGATCATGAGGCGGTTTGGGTATTCGAGGATGCAGAATTCGGGCTGAGGAGCGCCCGCAGCGCGGGATATCGGCTGCTGGGCATCTTTGATCCCGATGGACGGGGCACGGCGGAGACGGTTCGCGCGCTCTCCGATGTTTATATCGAGTCGTATTCCGAGCTTACGCTCGACGATATCGTGCATGATCGGGCGGAGGGGTAGCGGTGTCTTCTGAAGCGACGCCCCGTCCGAGCGTGCTGATGGTCGGCGGATCTCCTGAGCCTTCTTCGCCCGCGCTCGTCAGCCGCCTTGCTGCTGCTTCCGATGTGGTGGTGGCGGTTGACCGCGGTCTCGATACGCTCATCGCTGCGGATGTTGACCCCGATCTGTTCTGCGGCGATTGCGATACGGCGTCGCGTACGGCAACTTTGCATCTGGATTGCCTTGTAGCTGCGGGAACCTGCGAGCTCGAACGGTATGATCCGTATAAGGACTTCACCGATCTTGCGCTCGCGCTGCGCGCCACGCATGAACGGTGGTCGGGTGCCCGCATAACCTTCACCTGTTTTTCCGGCGGTAGACCCGATCATTTTCTTGCGGTTGTGGGCACGCTCGCCCGCGCGCCGTTTTCCGTTGCGCTCGAGGAAGATGGTTTCTCAGGACGCATCCTGCGCGCTGGCGAGCGGTGGGATATCGCCGACGCCAGCGGAGACGGTTTCTCTTTTGTGCCGTTGCTGCCGGATACGGTTGTCTCAGAGCGGGGCATGGAATGGGAACTCGATCATCGCCGCTGCGATGCGCTATCTGACCTTGGTGTTTCTAACATCATTCGTGAGAGTTCGGCACGCGTCACATGCCATGAAGGATGCATCGTGGCTTACCTGTTCCGAAATGAGCGCGCGCTTGGTACCACGCTTGCAAATTAGGTCGATTGTCGCTTCATGCGATACCGAACTCGTGTGAAAGATATGCGACTATGCTAGTAACATATGCGAAGTGTGGATGTTCTCCGCGGTCAGAATAGTAGAGGAAGCTTCTCTTTTTCTAAAACAGCAGGTAAAGAACTATATGCAATAACGAATAACGCTGGCGATCCTGTGCGCTTCTGAAAAACATCCACACATCGCATATGATATGAAATGAGTAGCATTTCTAATCGGGCGATGGTGATATAAGCGCCGCTGCGATACGTATTTCGTTGCATCTCGAAGAGATCTTGTAAGAAAGAAAGGGCCTGGTGCTATTTGAAGCACCAGGCCCCTTGGCCTTAGCGAGGATTCTTCAGGTACGAACCTATCGAAATCCTTACTGGTAATCGAAAACGTCGATCCAGGAGAGGAGGAAGTCCTCGTCGCTCTTGCGGTTGCGTGCAAGCTCGGAGGCGGCAACGATGGGCATCCACTGACGCGGCAGCTGGATGGGCATGTCGGCGCGCTCGCAGTACAGCTCGAGGTACTGGTCGGCCTGTTCCTTGCTGTTCAGGGCGAACAGCAAGTAGGTCATGGCCACGTCGGAAGCAGGGGAGCCCTGGGTGGCGTGCGCCCAGTCGCAGGCATAGAGCTGACCGTCTTCGCCCACGATCACGTTCGACGGATTGAAGTCACCGTGGCACACAAAGCCCTTGCTCTTGAGGCCGTTCAGGCGCTCGAGCAGGTTGTAGCGCGTGGTGGCATTGATCTGATCGATCGAGTTGATCATGCGCTGGTACTTGTCGTACTGACGGTTGAGCTGGGTGCAGGTGAACCCGTGGATCTCGATCTGGAAGTCCACGAACTGCTCCAGGTACTCACCGAAGCGCTGGGGCTCGGCGTTCATCTTCTCGGCGAGGGTCACGCCCGGAACCTTGCTCGTGACGAGCGCCCAACCGTAGTCGGCGTCCTCGACCTGTGCGACCTCGAGTGCCTTGGGGCTGCGGATACCGGCCTCGTTGATGCGGGCGAGGTTGAGCGCCTCGTTGAAGATGTCGGAGACAGGCTTGGACTCGTTGAAGACCTTGACGATCTTATCGCCGAGATCATAGACGACCTTGTTGCCGCGGTGGGCGAGCTCGACCTTGGAATCGGGAAGAATCATGGCGCTACCGTCCTTTCTGTCGGTTTGCTCCATCTTAACGGCGTCCGGGCGCGCCGTGCGCAGACACGGCGAACGGCGCGTTCCGGACGGTGAACGAGCGCGAAGGCCTAGTCCTCGTAGGACTGCGGCTCACGGCCGTAGTATGCGTCGAGGTAGAGCTCCTTGATCTCGCTCATGAGCGGGTAGCGCGGGTTGGCGCCGGTGCACTGGTCGTTGAAGGCCTGCTCGGTCATCTCGTCGAGCGTATCGAGGAAGTACTGCTCGTCGACGCCGTACTCCTTGATGGTCTTCTTGATGCCGATGGTCTCCATGAGGTTCTCGAGCTTGGTGATGAAGTTCTCGAAGACCTCGCGATCATCGGCGCCGGTGCAGCCGCAGTAACGGCCGAGGTCGGCGTAGTCCTTGAGCGCGTGCGGATACTGATACTGGGAGAAGGTGCCCATCTTAACGGGTTTCTCGGCAGCGTTGTAGCGCATGACGCGCGTGAGGATGACCGCGTTGGCGATGCCGTGAGGCAGGTGATGGAAGGCGCCGAGCTTGTGAGCCATGGAGTGGTTCACGCCGAGGAAGGCGTTGGCGAAGGCCATGCCGGCGAGGCAGGAGGCGTTGTGCATCTCCTCGCGAGCGTGCGGATCGGCGGCGCCCTTCTCGTATGCCGCAGGCAGGTTCTCGAATACGAGCTTCGCGGCGCGCATGGAGAGGCCGCGCGTGTAGTCGGAGCTCATGATCGAGACGTAGGACTCGATGGCGTGGGTCATGACGTCGATACCGGAGGCGCAGGTGAGGCCCTTGGGAGCGGTCATGGCGTTGTCCACGTCGACGATAGCCATGTTGGGGAGCAGCTCGTAATCGGCGATCGGCCACTTGATGCCGGTCTCGGCGTCGGTGATGATCGCGAACGGGGTCACCTCGGAGCCGGTGCCCGACGAGGTCGGGACGGCGACGAAGTACGCCTTCTCACCGAGCTTGGGGAAGGTGAAGATGCGCTTGCGGATGTCCATGAAGTCCATGGCGGCGTCCTCGAAGTTGACCTCGGGATGCTCGTACATGAGCCACATGATCTTGCCGGCATCCATCGCGGAGCCGCCGCCGACGGCGATGATGACGTCGGGCTCGAACAGGCGCATGCGCTCGGCGCCCTTCTGGGCGTCCTGCAGGCGCGGGTCGGGGCAGATGTCGTAGAACGCATCGTGTGCAACGCCCATCTCGTCGAGCTTGGCCTCGATGGCGCGGCAGTTACCGTTCTTGTACAGGAAGGAGTCGGTCACGATGAAGGCGCGCTTCTTGCCCATCACGCGGCCAAGCTCGTCGAGGGCGACGGGCGTGCAGCCCTTCTTGAAGTAGATCTTCTCGGGAGCGCGGAACCACAGCATGTTCTCGCGGCGCTCCGCCACGGTCTTGATGTTCAGCAAGTGCTTCACCCCAACGTTCTCGGAGACGGAGTTGCCACCCCAGGAGCCGCAGCCCAGCGTGAGGGAGGGCTTCATGGCGAAGTTGTAGAGGTCGCCGATGCCACCCTGCGAGGAGGGCGTGTTGATGACGATGCGGCAGGCCTTCATGGTGTCCTCGAACAGCGCGATCTTCTCGCGCTCGGCGGGATGCACGTAGAGCGAGGCGGTGTGGCCCGGGCCGCCGGCGAGCACGAGGTGCTCGGCCTTGTCGACTGCCTCCTGGTAGTCCTTGGCGTGATACATGGCAAGGACGGGGGAGAGCTTCTCGTGGGAGAACTCCTCCTTGGTGGGATCGGTCGAGGTGACCTCGGCGATCAGGATCTTGGTCTTGGGCGGAACCTTGATGCCGGCGAGCTCGGCGATCTTGGGCGCGGGCATGCCGGGGATGCGGTGGTCGAGTGCGCCGTTCTTGAACATGGCCTCGCGCAGGGCCTCGAGTTCCTTGCCCTTCTTCACGAAGTAGCAGCCGCGGGCCTTGAACTCGGCCTTGACCTCATCGTAGATGGAGTCGAGTGCGGTGACGGACTGCTCGGAGGCGCAGATCATGCCGTTGTCGAACGTCTTGGAGTGGATGATGGAGTTGACGGCGAGTTTGATGTCGGCCGTGTCGTCGATCACCACGGGGGTGTTGCCGGCGCCAACGCCGAGTGCGGGCTTACCGGAGGAGTAAGCCGCCTTGACCATGCCGGGGCCGCCGGTGGCGAGGATGATGTCGACCTCGCGCATGAGCATGTTGGTGAGATCGAGCGAGGGGACGTCGATCCAGCCGATGATGCCCTCGGGGGCACCGGCCTTCACGGCAGCCTCGAGCACCAGCTTGGCAGCGGCGATGGTGCACTTGGCCGCTGCGGGGTGCGGGGAGATGATGATGGCGTTACGGGTCTTCAGGCAGATGAGGCACTTGAAGATCGCGGTGGAGGTGGGGTTGGTGGTGGGGATCACGGCGCCCACGATGCCGATGGGCTCGGCGACCTTGGTGATGCCGTAGGCATCGTCGCGCTCGATGACGCCGCAGGTCTTGGTGTTCTTGTACGCGTTGTAGATGTACTCGGAAGCGTAGTGGTTCTTGATGACCTTGTCTTCCACGATGCCGCGGCCGGTGTCCTCGACCGCGAGCTTGGCGAGCGGGATGCGCGCCTTGTTGGCAGCCATGGCTGCCTCATAGAAGATCTTGTCAACCTGCTCCTGCGTGTAGGTGGCAAAGACCTTCTGAGCCTCGCGCATCTGCGCGAGCTTTGCCTCAAGGGCGTCGACCGAGTCGATGACCTCGGGGGCGGCGGCTGCCGTTGGTTTTTTCACCATGTGTCTCTCCTTGTGAATGGTGACTTACCCTACAGGTCACATTTTAACAAGTGGTTTCTCGGTAAACGGTCGATTTCCGGTAAACGGTCGATTTAAACGTTTCATTTTTTTGTAACGTTTCAATTTTGCGTGAGCCATGGATTCTGTGAATTGCGCAGGTCAGGAACTCGTCCATAAAACGTTCTCCCATGAGCACATTCAAGATGCACAATGAATTCGTTGCTGCTTTATAGCCAAATGAGAATAAAATAGTGCGAGAACCATCCGCGCTGACGCGTGCTTCATTCGATTTTGATGCGGATGCGCTCCATCCGCTGCAGGAAAGGGACGTTCATGGATGAACATATGATTCTGGTCGAGGAGGCGCAGGATATCATCCTCGCGCATGTGGATCCTACCGATATCGTCGAGGTGCCGGTATGGCAGGCGGCGGGGCGTCCGTTGGCAACAGACGCCGCTACCGATATCGACCTTGCGCCGTTTGCCTCGAGCGCCATGGACGGCTATGCCCTGCGCGCCGCGGACCTTGCCGACGCCTCGGCGGCCACGCCGGTTGAACTTGAGGTGGTGGGGCATGAAGCGGCGGGTCACGTGTTCGAAGGGCGGATCGAGCCCGGCTGCGCGGTGCGCATCATGACCGGAGCGCCGGTGCCCGTAGGCGCCGATGCCGTGGTGAAGTACGAAATTGTCGATATTATCTCCGGCGATGGCAACGAGGGTTCGCTCGTGCGTTTTACCGCACCGGCCAAGGTGGGGGAGAACATCCGCGAGGCGGGGCTCGAGGCGCATGCCGGCGAGGCGGTCATGCGCGCCGGCGAGGTGTGCACGCCTGCCGGTTGCGGGTTGCTTGCGTCGGCCGGGCATATGAACGCGTGCGTGCATCGCGCGCCGCGTGTTGCCATCATCTCGCTCGGCACCGAGCTCGTCGCGCCCGATTGCGTGCCCGCGCGCGGCCAGATTCGCGATGCGAATGCATATGTCCTCATGGCGCAGGCGGCAGACGCTGGTGCTGAGCCTGCGTACCTGGGTATCGCGCCCGACGACGAGGCGGCCATCCGCGAGCTCGTGTTGCAGGCAGTGGCAACGTACGATTTCGTGGTGACGAGCGGCGGCGCCTCCGCGGGCGATTACGACTACGTCACGGCGCTCGTTCGCCGGGAGGGAGAGGTGCTGTTCGACCGGGTGTCCATGCGTCCTGGAAAGGCCATCACCTTTGGATTGGTGCGCGGCGTTCCGTTCCTCGGGCTTTCCGGCAATCCGGCGGCGGCATCGGTGGGGTTCGAGATGCTTGCGCGCCCCGCGCTCCGCAAGATGCTCGGTTTCCCTGCGGGCCTGCGTCCGCGTCAGCGCGCCCGCGTGCTGCATGACGTGAAGAAGTCGCAGGCGCGCCGGTTCTACGATCGCGCCCGTGTGGAGCGCGATGCCCAGACGGGCGAGCTCCAGGTGCGCTCTGCTCGTTCGCAGAACTCTGCCTTGCTGGGTACGCTGCACCATGCGAACTGCCTGCTCACGGTGCCCGATGGTCCCGATGGCTTTGCGGAGGGCGATATGGTCGAGGTCGTGCGCCTCGATGTGCCAGAAGGGGTGGAGCTGTAGTGAATATCACGTTTGCGATCGTTACCTGCTCGGATACGCGCTCCCTCGCGCAAGATGAGGCGGGCGCTGCATTGGAGGGCCTCATCGCGGCGGCCGGTTGGACGTGCACCGACCATGCGGTTGTAAAAGACGATGCGCCGGCCATCGCGGATGCGATCGTGCATGCGGTGGACGAACTTCGCGTGGATATCGTGCTTACCTGCGGCGGCACGGGCTTGTCGCTGCGCGATGTGACGCCTGAGGCGACTGCCTCGGTGTGTGAGCGCGACGTTCCGGGCATCGCTGAGGCCATGCGCGCCTATTCGCTGCTCAAGACGCGTCGCGCCATGCTCTCGCGTGCACGCGTGATGCAGCGGGGACGGACGCTGGTGATCAATCTACCTGGTTCCACCAAGGCTGCGACCGAGAACTGGGAGGCTGTTGCCGATCAGCTTGAACATGCGGTATCCATGTCGCGCGGCGGCGGCCACGAGCGGTAGATATGAGTAGCCGGTACCGCCCGATGCCTCATCAAAGATTATTCTTTCTTGAGAATATTATTCTCAAGTGAGTATAATACGCTCATGGATAGGTCACCTTTGGTGAGCGTTATGAGGAAGGTAGATGATCGATGATGGATCTGAATATCTCGCGGCGTAGCTTTGCTGCTACCGGTGCCGTCGCGGCGGCAGCCGTGCTGGCTGGGTGCAACGCCGATACCACCGCGCAGGGGAGCGCGCCTGCGGCAGCCGGTTCTACGGCAGCGACGCCAGGCGTCGAGCTGCAGATCTTTGCGGCGAATTCGCTTGAGAAGGCCATGCCCGAGGTCGAGGCGCTCTATACCGAGGCTACCGGGACCACCTTTGCCGACACCCAGTACAAAGGCTCGGGCGACCTTGTCGAGCAGATGCGCGGCGGTGCACCGGTGGATATCCTCATCACCGCATCCGCGGGCACCATGGATGATGCCGAGGAGGCCTCGCTCGTTGACGCCGATACGCGTCAGGATATGTTTACCAACGAGCTCGTGATCGTGCGTGCCGAGGGTTCCGATATCGAGATCACCTCGCTCGAGGACGTCGCGTCTGTCGATGGCAACATCGCCATCGGTGAGCCCGGTGCCGTGCCGGCTGGCAAGTACGCCAACCAGGCGCTTGCGAGCGTTGGCTTGTACTCAAGTGACGAGGGCGAGGGCGGCGAGTACGATGCTGCAATCGCCGACAAGGTTGTTCAGGCCGATAAGGTGGGCACGGCTGCCCAGTATGTCGCCACGGGCGACTGTGCCATCGGTTTTGTGTACACCTCCGATGTGTACCGCTATGATGGCATCGAGGTCGCGTACACCACGCCGGCGGAGTCGCACAAGGCCATTGTGTACCCCGGTGCCGTGGCGGCGAGCTCTGAGCATGCCGAGGAGGCGGCAGACTTCCTCGAGTTTTGCATGACCGATGAGGACGCGCTCGCTATCTGGGCTGAATACGGGTTCGAGCTCGCCTAAGACGCCTGAGGGAAGGTGCCATGCGCTTCTCGAAGATCAAGACGCGCCCCGAGAGCGGCTCCGGTTTCGTGCCGGGGCCGCTCGGCTCGTGTGCCGCGCGCGCGTTCGCGCTGATTATCGCTGTGCTGGTGGTTGCATGCGCGTGCCTGAGCGTGCCGATGGTCGCGTTGGCGAAGACCGAGGCGGCGGTGGCCGAGGAGGGGGCGGCGCTCAACGAGGAGGTAGGGATCGGCCTTGTGGGGTTCAAGCGCTACCAGAAAGGCGCGCTTCGTCCCGTTAACGATGTCGATCTGGGCTATCGTTACCCGCTTCCCAGCGAAGCGACGCTGGTCGCACTTGCCACCAATGAGGCGATCATGATCTATGTTGACGCTGCGGCGGCGGCAGAGGCGGGGCTGGAACTGACCGACGCCGTGCAGCGCGATGCGCTCATCGCCCTCGTCGAGCAGCTCGACGAGGAATCCTCACGCGGCGGCACCCTCATCGCGGACATCGCCGCCGATCGCGAGGTTATCGTGACCGATGCCCAGGATATGACCATCGGCTCGTATACGTACCGATTTGCCGTCGATGCGGGCGAGGGTCGGTACTGTGCGGTGCAGCCCGCGTCGCTCGGCGCGGGAGAGGATCCCACGACGGCGGCTGAGGCCAGCGGGCTTGATCTTTCCGAGGGCGCGCTTTGGTGCGACGGCGCGCGGCTTGTTCCGGCATCCGAGGTGCCCGTGGCGGCGGCCCCAGGTCCCCTCCAGCAGCTGGGCACGTTTTTCTCCGGAGTAGACTATCGGCCGTTTTGGGTGTCGCTCAAAACAAGCGCCGTGGCGCTTGTCATCACGTTCGTGCTCGGGCTCGTTGCGGCCTGGCGCACGATGGGGACGTCGAGCAGACTCAAGGGCGCGCTCGACTCGGTCTTCACCATACCGATGGTGTTGCCGCCCACGGTGTGCGGTTTTTTACTGCTGTTGCTATTCGGTCAGTCGACGCCGGTGGGGCAGTGGCTCATCGATCATGGCGTTTCGCTTGTGTTCACGTGGGAAGCGGCGGTTATCTCGGCGGTCGTTGTGAGCTTTCCGCTCATGTATCGCACAGCGCTCGGTGCCTTCGAATCGCTCGACGCCGCCATGCTTGATGCCGCGCGCACGCTCGGGTGGAGCGAGGGGCGCATCTTCGCGCGACTCATGCTGCCCCTTGCGTGGCCCTCGATCGCGGCGGGCACGGTGCTTGCATTCGCGCGCGCCATGGGCGAGTTTGGATGCACGCTGTTTTTCGCGGGCAATTACGCCGGCGTGACGCAGACCATTCCGATCGCCATCTACTTCGAGTGGATGAGCGGCAACACCGATGTCGCCCTGTTCTGGGTCATCGTGGTCATCCTCTTCAGCTTCGTGGTCGTGCTCTTCATCAACCTCTATACCGCGCATAGCCAGCGGTATCGCGAGCGCGGCGGCGTTGCCTCTGGGCGGGGTCGGCATCGGGCTGTATCGGAGTCAGTACCCGAGGCGGGCGGTGATGCGCTGCGTATCGACCGCGAGGCGCTCCGCGCGCTCATCGCCGAGACGGACTTCGCGGCAGACGAGAAGAGGTGCTAGATGTCGCTCGAGCTGGACATCACCAAGCGGTATCCGGGGTTCACGCTCGCCATGAAGTTCGAGGCGGGGGAGGAGCGCGTGGCGTTGCTCGGTGCCTCGGGGTGCGGCAAGAGCTGTACCTTGCGGTGCATCGCCGGTGTGGAGACACCCGATGAGGGCGTGATCCGCGTGAACGGTGTTACGTTCTTCGATTCCGCGCGCGGCATCAACCTCACCCCGCAGGAGCGCAAGTGCGCCCTGCTGTTCCAGAACTATCAGCTGTTCCCCAATCTCACCGTGCTCGAGAACGTGTGCGCCGGCATGGATGCTGCGCTTGATGCGGAGGCTCGCCAGCACCTCGCTCGACGCTATCTTGCCATCTTCGGCATGGAGTCGTATGCAGCGCGCTTTCCAGCTCGCCTGTCGGGCGGACAGCAGCAGCGCGTGGCGCTCGCTCGCATGATCGCGGCGCATCCAGGGATCTACATGTTCGATGAGCCCTTTTCGGCGCTTGATTCGTTCCTAAAAAGTGCGCTCGAGCAAAACCTGCTCGACCTGTTTGATGTGCTCGACGCCACGGTGCTTTACGTGAGCCACGATATCGATGAAGCGTGCCGGCTCACCGACCGCATCGTGGTGGTGCACGAGGGCCGCGTTGTGGAGGATGGCGCTCCGATTGAGCTCATGCGCTCACCCCAGACGCTCTCGACGCTGCGGCTCACCGGTTGCAAGAACACCTCGCCCGCGCGTAAGGTGTCTTCCACCGAGGTGGAGGCAACCGATTGGGGCATGGTGTTCGATGTGGGCTATGAGGTGCCCGACGACGTAGCGTATCTGGGCGTGCGCGCCTCCTATTTCCATCGTGACAACCGCGCGGAACCGGGGCGCAATACCTACGATCTGCATGTGGCGCGGGTGAGCGATGCCCGCTTCGAGCGGCTCGTGCTGCTCGACCCGCCACGTGCCGATTCACCGAATCGCCTGCAGTGGAAGGTCAACCTTGTAGGTTCGGACGAGCATGAGCTGCCGCGGGAGGGCGACGTGCTGCGCATGCATTTCGATGCGCGGCGCATCCATCTCGTCCGTGCGTAGCACCGATGCTAGAGCACGAATGCGAGTGTCGCGGCGATGACAACCGCGGGAAGCATGTTTGCCGTATTGAAGGTGCGCTCGCGGATGAGGTTGACGCCCACGCAGAAGATGAGGATCGAGCCCACCATGGAGAGGTTGGCGAGGGCGGCATCGGTCATGACGGGCTGAATCAGGCGTGCCAACAGCGTGACGAGGCCCTGCAAGACACCAACGGGTACGGCGGAAAACAGGCAGCCAACTCCCATCGATGCTGCCATCGCGCAGATGATGATGGCATCGAGGGCCCCTTTCAGCGCGAGCATCGACCAGTCTCCGGTTAGGCCGTCTTGCAGGGCGCCCACGATCGCCATCGCGCCGATGCACACGGTGAGCGATGCCGTTATGAACCCGTCCATGAACGCGGCGTTATCGCTGTTGCCTGAGATGCGCTTGAGCCATGCGCCGAGGCGTTCGAACCATGAGGCGAGGTCGACAAGTTCGCCGATGAGCGTGCCGACGGCAAGCGATGTGACGATCACCATCGTGCCGCCTGCGGCGACGGAGCCAGCCTCGATGGTGAGCATGCCCTCCAGTGCGCCGGCAAGACCGATGAATACGACGGAAACACCGGTCGCCTTCATAAGGCCCTCTTGGATGCGCGGTGTGATGAGGCGTCCGCCAACAAGGCCAAAGGCGCCGCCCGCGACGATGAGCGCGACGTTGATGGTTGTCCCTAAGCCAGCCATGGATCTGTAAAGGCGCTTATTCGAAGTGGTCCTTCGGCAGGTACTTGGCAAAGCGGCTGCGTTTGCTCGTGTCGGTGGGTGCGAAGCCGAGCGCATAGAGGAAGCCGAACATCATGATGAGGATGGGCGCGGCAGCGGTGACGTAATGAACGATGATAACCGAGGCCGCGAGCTCTCCCGCGGTATCGGGTGCCAGCGCGGGCAGGCCCCCAATGAGGATGAGCGCGAGCGCCAGCAGCGCGAAAGCAAGTGCGACGCGCTTGCCCGTGCGACCCATCTGCACGTCTTTGTAGATGATAAGCAAAAGCCCGAGAACGGCCCCCATGGCGTAGAGCAGCACCGGGGCGGCGAGCACGGTTCCCAGCATGATCGGGCCTGCGCTCATCGCGGCGGATGCGTCGCCGCCTGCGAGGTGGTACCACGCCAGGAATGCGATCGTCGCGGCGGCGACCACAATCCAAAGGATGAGGTTTACAACGAGGGGCTTCTTCATCGGATGCTTCCGTTTCTCTTCGCACGTTGGCGTGATTATACCGCGCGATGGCCCTTGAGCCTGCGACTTGCGGTAGACTATCCCGGTTGTTCCAGTGCCGACTCGAGGGGGTACCATGCCTGCGGGATTGCTGCCCATCATATATCTGGCGTTCATAAGCCTTGGTCTGCCTGATTCTGCTATTGGGTCGGCGTGGCCCGTTATGTCGCCTGCACTGGGTGCTGGCATATCGTGGGTTGGCGCCCTGAACATGATCATCTGCTGCGGCACCATCACATCGAGCCTCTTGTCGGTGCGCATGGTCGAGCGCTTTGGCACGGGCAAGGTGACCGCCGCGAGCGTTGCGCTGACTGCTCTTGCGCTTGTGGGCTTCTCGCTTGCCGATACGTTTTGGCAGCTGTGCCTGCTCGCCATTCCGTACGGATTGGGCGCCGGCGCGGTCGATGCGGCGCTTAATACCTATGTGGCGGTGCACTACGAGTCGCAACACATGAGCTGGCTTCACTGCATGTGGGGCATCGGTGCCAGCGCGGGTCCTCTCATCATGGCGATGTGCATCTCGGGCGGTACGTGGTCGCTCGGATTTCTCGTGCTCGGCGGTATTCAGGTAGCGATTTCGGTGGTGCTCACTCTTTCGCTGCCGCTTTGGCGCGACCGCTCGTTGCCACACCCTGAGGCGAGCCCAAGCAATACTCCGGCGGCGCGCCGGTCCCGACGTGAGCTTTTGCGCGTGGCGGGTGTGCCGTCGGTCCTTATCTGCTTCTTTTGCTACTGTGCGCTCGAAAGTACGTGTGGCAACTGGGCGGCAACGTTTTGCACCTTGGCACGCGGCATCGACGCCGAGACTGCGGCGAGCTGGGCGTCGCTGTTTTATATCGGCATCACGGTCGGTCGCGCTGCGAGCGGGTTTATCTCCATGCGTCTTCGCGATCACGCGATGATTCGCCTCGGGCAGGTGCTGATTGCGCTCGGCGTGGCTCTCGTGCTTGTGCCGGCAGGGGATAGTCTCCTTATCGCAGGGCTTCTCCTTATCGGTGCCGGCTGCGCGCCCATCTACCCATCGATCATTCACGCGACCCCGTATCGGTTTGGCGAGGATATCGCCCTCGAGCTCACGGGCATGCAGATGGCCGTTGCCTATGTGGGCTCTCTGGTCATGTCGCCACTCTTCGGCGTGCTCGCGCAGGCGGTAGGTGCCGGGCTGTATCCGCTGTATCTCGCCGTTATCCTTACCGTGATGATCGTTGCGGCCGAGCACCTGAACACGGTGATGCGTCGTGTCCGGCAATAACCTTTTCGATGTCAGGGTTTTGTTCGGATGTCGGTAGTCCAGCCCTTTTAGCGCGACATTGTTCGCGGCTTTTTCAACTATTCAATGGTTATGAGCGGGTGGCTTGAGTAGACTTGCGATTTCAGTGTTTTGACGCAATGATTACCTGCACGTTCTTTGTATAGAGTCTCTCGTGCTGAAGTCATAGACGCTAAACCATTGAGTAGCTGAAAAAATGAAACAGCCATCTCCAAAGCTGATAAAAAACGAGCCCGGCGCGCGGAGGCGCCGGGCTCGAATGCGTTCTGGAGCGGGCGACGGGAATCGAACCCGCGTCATCAGCTTGGAAGGCTGGGGTTCTACCATTGAACTACGCCCGCATATGGTCGGGACGACAGGATTTGAACCTGCGACATCCTGCTCCCAAAGCAGGCGCGCTACCAAACTGCGCCACGTCCCGACGTCCTGAAGCGATAGTATACGTTGATTTTGCCCGTCCGGCAATGAAAAGATTGCCGGCTTGCAGCCCCAGACGATACCTATCGCAAAAACAGACGGATTACGTTATCTTTCCAGCCACTGAATGGCTGGTAGCGCAGGGGCAAATCGATCCAGAGGTGCTTCTTCAAGATGCTCTTCTCATGGCTGAACGTGTCGAAGCTCTTCTTGCCGTGGTAGCTTCCCATACCCGAGGCACCCACGCCTCCAAAGCCCATCTCGCTCGTAGCAAGGTGCACCACGGTATCGTTCACGCAGCCGCCGCCAAAGGGCACATGCGTGAGAAAACGCTGCTCGATATTCTTTGAGCGCGTAAACAGATAAAGCGCCAAGGGTTTGGGACGGGCCTTGATGAAGGCCTCCGCTTCTCCGATGGTGGCGTACGTGATGATAGGCATGATGGGGCCGAAGATCTCCTCGCCCATGACGGCATCCTCGGCAGTCACATTGTCCATGATGGTCGGAGCGATCTGGAGCGTCTCTTCGCGCACGTCGCCGCCAAACACAACCTTCGCGGGGTCGATAAGCCCCATGAGGCGCTTCAGGTGTTTTTCGTTGACGATATGACCCCAGTCGGGATTGTCGAGGGGATGCGTGCCGTACATGGAGGTGATCTGCGTGCGAACCTCATGCAGGAACGCGTCGTGCACCTGCTCGTCAACGAGGATGTAGTCGGGAGCAACGCAGGTCTGACCGCAGTTGAGGTATTTTCCGAAGACCACGCGTGCGGCTGCGACCTTGAGGTTGGCGTCTTTCGCGATGATGCAGGGGCTCTTGCCACCGAGTTCAAGCGTGATGGGCGTGAGATGCTCGGCGGCCTTCTGCATGACGAGCTTGCCCACCGTGGTGCCGCCCGTAAAGAAGATGTAATCGAAGGTCTGGTCGAGCAGGGCGGTGTTCTCGGCGCGTCCGCCCTCCACCACGCATACGAGCTCCTCTGGCAAACACGACGCGATGATTTTCCGCATGACGGCGGAGGTGGCGGGCGAGTAGGCGCTCGGTTTCACCACGCATACGTTGCCCGCGGCAAGCGCGCCCACGAGCGGTTCCATCGTGAGCATGAAAGGATAGTTCCACGGGCTCATGATGAGCACGCAGCCATAGGGTTCGGCAATGGTGAAGCTCGTAGCATGGAAGTTGGCGAGTCCGGTGCGCTTGCGGTGACGGGCTGCCCAGCGGCGCACGTGGCGGAGTTGATGGCGAAGCTCGGCAAGGGTGAGGCCGACCTCGCACATATATGATTCGGTGGCAGATTTGCCCAGGTCCTGCTTCAGCGCGTCGTAGATATCTGCTTCGTGGGCGAGTATGGCTTGCTCGAGGGCTCGCAACGCGTTGATACGGGCGTCGATGGGTATGGTGGCACCGGTTTGGAAGTGGGCGCGGCAGCGGGCGACGGATTCGGCGATAGACATAGATGCTCCTAGCGATGGGCGCGGATGCGACGGCGGGCGCGACGGGCGGCGCGGTGCGCCGCCACGCGGGCGATGCGCACGGTGCGGGATGCAAGGTGGATCGGCGAGCGGCGGACGGGTTGGATTTCACGCGCTGCTCGCATGGTGCGGACTGCGGGTGCGGGTTCGCGCTCCTGCACCAGATGGTACATGCGCTCGAGCTCGCGGGCATCCATGAGACGGGGTACAGGATAGAGCGGGTTGCCCTCGGCGTCGGCGCGCTTTGCCATGAGCGGGATATCCTCATCGCGGATGCCGGGCAGGGTGGTGGGAATGTCCATGGCTGCATTCATCTCGCGGACCCATGCGATGAACTGCGCGGCGGCACGTGCATCGTCGGCATTGCGCACCACGACGCCCGCGCGCCTGGCGAGGTCGGCAAGGCGGCGCTGGCAGCTGGAACCGTATACGTCGAGGAAATGGGGAAGCAGCACGGCGTTTGCAAGGCCGTGCGCGATACCGTACTGACCGCCCAGCGAGTGCGCGACGGCGTGGACATAGCCCACATAGCTCTTGGTAAACGCGATGCCTGCGCAATATGCTGCGCGGAGCATGTGCTTGCGGGCTTCGGCGTCGGACCCGTCGCGATAGGCGCGCAGCAGATAGCGATGGATGAGCGAGACCGCCTCGATGGCACGGCTCCTGGTTTCTTTGGTGGTGGAGCGGCCGATATAGGCTTCCACGGCATGCACGAGCGCGTCCATGCCGGTTGTCGCGGTGATGGCGGCGGGTAGTCCAATCGTGGTGCGGTAGTCGAGCACCGCGTAGTGGGGGATGAGGCAGAAGTCGTTGATGGGATATTTATAGTGCGTCTCGCCATCGGTGATGACGGCGGCGAGCGTGGTCTCGGATCCCGTTCCCGCCGTGGTGGGAACGGCGATGAGCGTGGGCAGCGGCAGCAGGACGCGCAGGATACCCCGCATGCGCTTCACCGGCTTGCGCGGACGGACGATGCGCGCTCCGCACACCTTGGCGCAATCCATGACCGAGCCGCCACCGAAGGCGATGATGGCATCGCAGTTGTTGGCAAGATAGCGCTCGCGCGCCGCTTCGACGTTGGCGATGGTTGGGTTGGGTACCACCTCATCGAAGATGCTGTACGCGACGCCATGCGCTGTGAGCTGGCGTTCAAGCTCCCGGGTAAGACCGAGCGCCATGATGGTCGCATCGGTCACGATGAGCGCATGATGCTTGCCTGTGCGGACGAGCATCGCGGCCGCCTCCTCAAACGAGGCGAGCGGCTTGGGCTCGCGATACGGCAATACGGGGAGTACGGCTCGAAACGCCGTCTGATACGTGCGGCACCAGATCTTTCGGATGATATGCATCGAGTTAAACACCAGCTTCTTGGATGGGGGGCATGCGCGTGCGCCGAGGCGCCGTTGCAACGGTCACGTAGGATAGTCTATTGACGCAATATGACAAAACGTCAAGGTCAAAGTATGTGCAAACGATGGTGCGGCCATGGTGAGCCCGGGCTGAGCTGTCGTATTTCGGTCGTGTAAAGGAACTATTTCGAACGTGTGCAAATCTGTACACCGTGAAACGTCGATGTACTATGTTCAGGGCGATTTTGGGCGATATTCGCCTTACGAATCGTCGTGTGCGCCACGATGCGCCCGTGAGAAAAAGGAGATCATATGAGTTATGTAGCCAACGTCATTGCAGACCTGAACGCGCGCTATGCCGACCAGCCCGAGTTTCTCCAGGCTGCCGTCGAGGTGCTCGAGACGATTGAGCCCGCTGTCGAGGCGCATCCCGAGTTCGAGGAGCAGTCGCTGCTCGAGCGGCTCGTGGAGCCCGAGCGCGTGGTCATGTTCCGCGTGCCGTGGGTTGACGATGAGGGCAATGTTCAGGTGAATCGCGGCTACCGCGTCGAGTTCAACTCGGCGATCGGCCCCTACAAGGGCGGTCTGCGCTTCAACCCCACGGTCACGCTCGGCATGCTCAAGTTCCTCGGTTTCGAGCAGATTTTTAAAAACGCGCTCACCACGCTGCCCATGGGCGGTGGCAAGGGCGGCTCGGACTTCGACCCCAAGGGCAAGTCCAACCGCGAGGTCATGGCGTTCTGCCAGTCCTTCATGACCGAGCTCTTCCGCCACATCGGCCCCAACACCGATGTGCCCGCCGGCGACCTGGGTGTGGGCGGTCGTGAGATCGGTTATATGTTTG
>CALUFC010000013.1 GCA_944319885.1 uncultured Coriobacteriaceae bacterium | reverse complement strand
CGGCAAGGAGATATATTGCCAGCCCCGGGCCGCCCGCGCAAGGGCGGAGGGGATGTTCACGATTCCTCCACAATTGGGATCTATTGCCTACTTCGGCCCTATCTATATAGGTATAGAGGATCTATCACACTTCTACCGTTCTACCAGCGCTTTTGCATCCCCTTCATCATGATGTCCTCGCAGACAGCGAGACGTTGCGCTGGTGAGTTGCACACCTTATCAATGCCTTACCGCTTCTTTAACGCTGCATGCTAGTCGTATCGTGGACCTCTGTTCTACCTAAACGTACCGAGTTGCATCGATCTATATACAAGCCGAGATCGCGTATCGGCTACCGGGCTTCTTGCTGCAAAAAAACGGGATGCCCGAAGGCATCCCGTTTCTATCTCAGTAAGTATGTCGCGCGTTCGCTACGCCTCGAGCGCCTTCTTGGCGATGGCGGCGAGCTCGTTGAAGCTCTCGATGTCCTCATAGGCCATCTGGGAGAGCACCTTGCGGTCGAGCTCGATGCCGGCGAGCTTAAGGCCGTGCATGAACTGGGAATAGGAAATGTCGTTCATGCGCGCGGCGGCGTTGATGCGGGTAATCCAGAGACGACGGATATCGCGCTTCTTGTTGCGGCGATCGCGATACTGGTACTGGAGCGAGTGCTGCACCTGCTCCTTGGCATGCTTGTACGTACGGGAGGCAGCGCCATAGTAGCCCTTGGCCTGCTTCATGATGGTGCGGTGGTGCTTACGAGCGTTGAGAGCGCGCTTCACACGTGCCATATCGAATCAACTCCTTATCGGTGAAAACTACAGGGAATGAAGACGGACCTTATGCGAGACGGGAAACGACCGTCTTGCGGTCGGCGGAGGAAACCGTCTCCTCCTGACGGAAGCCGCGCTTGCGCTTCGTGGTCTTCTTGGTAAGGATGTGGCTCTTGTACGCCTTGGCGCGCATGATCTTGCCGGAGCCGGTAACGCGGAAACGCTTCTTGGTACCGCTGTGCGATTTCATCTTAGGCATGAAACTTCTCCTTATCGATGTCGTACTTACTTCTTCTTGCCATCGCCCGAGGCAGCCTTCTCATCGAAGGCGCCCTTGATGGGGGCGAGGAGCATCAGCATGTTGCGGCCCTCGAGTTTGGGCTGCGACTCGACCGTTGCATACGGCTTGAGATCCTCTGCAAGACGCTCGAGCACATTCAGGCCCTGCTCGGGATGCGCCATCTCGCGACCACGGAACATGATGGTGATCTTGACGCGCGCGCCCTTCTTGAGGAAGCGGAGCACATGGCCCTTCTTGGTCTCGTAGTCACCAACGTCGATCTTCGGGCGGAATTTCATTTCCTTGACTTCGACCCTCGACTGGTTCTTACGAGCCTGCTTCGCCTTCATGGCCTGCTGGTACTTGTACTTGCCATAGTCCATGACGCGGCAAACCGGCGGATCGGCATTCGGAGCGATCTCGACGAGGTCGAGCCCCTGGTCGTCTGCGACGCGCTGGGCATCGCGGATGTCGAACAGGCCCAGCTGGGAACCATCGACCCCGATGAGACGGCACCTCGAAGCGGTGATCTCGTCGTTGATACGCGTGGTATCGTGCTTAGCTATTTTTGTTACCTCCCTCAAACACGAAAAACCCGGTACCGCATGGTAACCGGGCCTCAAAGCACTGTGATACGGCATGGAGATGCCGAGCATGTGTTGTTGAGACCAGACAGCTACCGTATGGCGCCGAAAGGTGGGGACCTGCGTCCCACTTGGCATGCGCTGCGTTCGCAACGCGTTGTGCATGGTACCACACCGCCCCGTCCTTCATGCTTTCCCCACGAAGAGGGCGCTGTGGTGCCCGAGAAGAGACTCGAACTCTTACGGTATCGCTACCGGTGGATTTTGAGTCCACTGCGTCTGCCAATTCCGCCACTCGGGCACATGCACCGGCACATCGTACCACATCCGGAACGCCTTGTGCCCACAAGATCAAAACTGGCACCGCCGCCTTCCCCTTTACTGCATCGATGCGAGATACAAAAGGCCCGGTATATCCGGAGGCGAACCATCCGCAGGCCAAAGGCCGAGGACGTTCGCTGAAGGATATACCGGGCCCCGGGAATCTCGGCAGCGAGCGTATCTACGCCTTGTTGACGGAGCCGAACTGCTCCATGAGCTCCTTGGTGCGCGCAACGATAGCGTCGCGGCCGGGCTTGAGGAGCTTACGAGGATCGTAGCCCTTGCCCTGCTGATCGGAGCCGGCCTCGATGTAGCCGCGGGTGGCGGCAGCGAAGGCGAGCTGGAGATCGGTGTTCACGTTGATCTTGGAGATACCGAGCTCGATGGCCTTCTTGATCTGGTCCTCGGGGATGCCGGTGCCGCCATGGAGCACGAGCGGGAGATCACCGGTGAGGGCCTTGATCTCGCCCAGGCGCTCGAAGGAGAGGCCCGCCCAATCGGCCGGGTACACGCCGTGGATGTTGCCGATGCCGCATGCAAGGAAGTCGACGCCCAGATCGGCGATCTGCTTGCACTCCTCGGGGTCGGCCAGCTCGCCGTTGGAGGTCACGCCGTCCTCGGTGCCGCCGATACCGCCTACCTCGGCCTCAACCGAGATGCCCTTGGAATGGGCGAGCTCGACGATCTCCTTGGTACGGTCGAGGTTGAGCTGGAAGGTCTCCTCGTGAGAGCCGTCGTACATAACGGAGGTGAAGCCAGCCTCGATGCACTTGAAGCAGTCCTCATACGAACCATGATCGAGATGCAGCGCCACAGGCACGGTGACGCCGAGCGCCTCGACGGCGGCCTTCACCATGTCGGCGCACACCTTGTAGCTGCCCATCCACTTGGCAGCGCCGCCGGTGCACTGGATGATCAACGGGCTCTTCGCCTCTTCGGCGGCCTGCAGGATGGCGAGCGTCCACTCAAGGTTGTTGGTGTTGAAGGCACCGAGGGCGTAGTGACCGGCCTCGGCCTTCTTGAGCATGTCTGCTGCATTGACGAGCATAGATAACCTCCAAAATAAGGGTTGCCCATAACAGCTACAAGTTTATCACGCTGCATGGCATGCGCTATAGCTTGACGCGTTGAAAAGACTGAACGGAACTGACTTTTTGCCACCCAGCACGTTCTCGCAACGCACGCGCGACGCATCGCCGCGAAGACGCCCCTCAACCGCAAGGAGAATGCGCATGCACCTAGAAAAACGGATTGTGCTCGATTTCATCGGCGATGGTCGTGGCGGCGCCGTGCCCGGTGAGACACAGCGTGTCGGGCGGGAGCAGCGTCGCCATCTTCGCCAGCGAGGCGATGATCGCGCGCTCATCGCCCCCTTCCAGATCGGTGCGCCCATGGCTGCCCGGGAACAGCGTATCGCCCACGAATGCGATGTTGCCATCCTCGGTGGCGGCGAACAGCACGATGCCGCCCGGCGTGTGCCCCGGCACCGCAAACACCTGCAGCACAACGTCACCCACCGCAACGGTCGCGCCCTCTTCGATGAGCTCATCAGCAGCACCCGGATCGGGAGCATCGATGCCCCAGACCGCCTTTTGATGCGCGATGCTCCCCGCGACGATCCCCGCATCCGCCGCAGGTAGCAGAAAGCGCACGCCCGTACCAAGCGCCTGCCGCATGCCAGCCACGCCACACGTGTGGTCGGCATGCCCGTGCGTGCACACGATCGCCTTGATGGTGGTATCGGGATGCCGCCCGGCAAACGAGGCGGCGAGCTTCTCCCCCTCCCACGCAGGGTCGATCACCACAGCCTCATCCCCTGAGATAACGAAATACGTATTCGTCTCGATGGGACCATTCACCGCGTTTTCAATCTGAACGTGACCCCTGGGATCAAGATCAAGCTTCAACCCGATCACCCTTTCAATCTAAAAACACCGTCCCGCAGGCCGGGTAGCGGTCGCAAGGCGCCCGGGGCGTATCCCCATCGGCGTCCTCCGCAGGCGCTCCGCGCCGAGGACAAGCCGACGGGGATACGCCCCGGGCGCCCTCGGGAACCCTGCTACCCCCTGCGCTTCATCTGGGACGAGCCCTCGCCCGGCATGAGGCGACGCGCATCGTACACGCTTTCCACCCGGCTGATCGCGGCAAGCAGCGGATCAAGCCCGCTTGCATCGGAAATCTCCACCAAGAAGCGCAGCACGGCGACGCCGTCGCGCGTAGTCGAGGTTGCCGCCGAGAGAATGTTCGCGCCCGCCTCGCCGATGGCGATGGTGACGTCCTTCAACAGCCCCATGCGATCAAGGCACTCGACGACGATCTCCACCTGGAAGGTCGCCTCGGCGCCAGTGTCCCATTCGACCTCGATCATGCGCTCGGGGTGCTCCATGAGCCCCTTCACGTTGGGACAGTTCGCGCGATGCACCGAGACGCCGCGCCCGCGCGTGACGAAGCCCACGATGTCGTCGCCCGCCACGGGGTTGCAGCAATGCGCGAGACGCACAAGCAGGCCCGAATCGGCAGAGCCCTTCACCACCACGCCGGAGCTGCCCTTGTCGGCGCGGCGCGGACGGCGGTTCGACCCGCGCGGCGGCACCTCGGGCGCGGGCGCGGCAGGCACCTCGGGCTTGGGATCGAGGATCTGCTGGACCTTGTTGCCCACCAAGCGCGGCGCGATCTTGCCCGCCCCCACGGCGGCGAACAGGTCCTCGAGGCGGCGATAGCTGAACTGCTCGCACACGGCGTTGAGTGCGCGCGTCGAACGCGGCGTGGAGATACCGTATCCGCGTTTGCGCAGGTCTTTTGCAAGCACCTCGCGGCCGGCAGCAGCATCGTCATCCTTGGTAGCCGCGGCGAAATAGCGCCGTATCTTCGACTTCGCCGAAGGGGTCTTCACGATGTTGAGCCAGTCGCGCGAGGGCTTGGCGTTCTTGTTGGTGAGGATCTCCACGCGGTCGCCGGTGAGCAGCACGTGCGTGAGCGGCGCCACCACACCGTTAATCTTGGCGCCCACGCAATGGTTGCCCACCTCGGTATGCACGGCATAGGCGAAATCGAGCGGCGTCGAGCCCGCGCGCAGGTTCATGACCTCGCCCTTGGGCGTGAACACGAAGATCTCCTGGTCGTACAAATCGACCTTCAGCGAATGCAGGAACTCCTTGGGGTCGTCGATATCATCTGACGCCGCCCAATCGAGCGAATGCTTGAGCATGTTGATCTGCTCGTCGAGACGCTGCGCATCGGTTGACTTCGTTGCCGTCGAGCCGCCCGACCGCTTGTAGAGCCAGTGCGCCGCGATACCATATTCTGCCTGCTCATGCATCTCATAGGTGCGAATCTGGATCTCAAGCGGGCGCGCGGTGGGACCGATGACCGTGGTATGCAGGCTCTGGTAGTTGTTGAACTTGGGCATGGCGATATAGTCTTTAAACCGCCCGGGCATGGGATGCCACAGCGAGTGGACCGCACCCAGCACCGAGTAGCAGTCGCCTACGGTGCGCGTGATCACGCGAAACGCCACGAGGTCGTAGATCTCGGAGAACTCCTTGCCCTTGCGCTTCATCTTCTGGTAGATCGACCAGTAGTGCTTGGAGCGGCCGTTGATCTGGAAGCCGTCAAGGTGCACGCGGTGGAGCTCGTCGGTAAGCGTCTTGATCGTCTCGGCGAGGAAGCGCTCGCGCGCCTCGCGGCTCTCGGCCACCATGCGCGCGATGCGCTGGTACGCCTCGGGCTCGAGGTAGAAGAACGACAGATCCTCGAGCTCCCATTTGATGGAGCTCATGCCCAGGCGATCGGCGAGCGGCGCATACACGTCCATGGTCTCACGAGCCTTGAACAGGCGCCGGTCCTCGCGCAGCGCGGCCAGGGTGCGCATGTTGTGCAAGCGGTCGGCGAGCTTGACGATGATGACGCGGATGTCCTTCGACATGGCGAGGAACATCTTGCGCAGGTTCAGCGCCTGCTTCTCATCCATGTTGTCGACTTCGATGTTCGTGAGCTTTGTGACGCCGTCGACCAACTCGGCAACGGTCTCACCGAAAATACCCTGCACATCGGCCAGGGAGACCTCGGTATCCTCGACGGTGTCGTGCAGAAGCGCCGCGCACACCACGTCGCAATCCATCTTGAGCTCGGCCAAGATGATGGCGACCTCGACGGGATGATTGATATAGGGCTCGCCCGAGCGGCGCTTCTGCGCCGAGTGCTTCTCGGCGGCAAAGCAGTACGCATGCTCCATGAGCGCCTGATCGGCCTCGTTCATGTACTTGCTGCACAGCTTGGCAAGGCGATCGTAGTTGTCGGCGCAGATCTCGGGCGGGAGGTCATCCGCATGCGTGTAGTGCATCATCTCGGAGAACGGTTGTAGCGACGCGTCGTGCGCCGCGCGGGTTGCAGCGTCCATTCCTCAGATCCCCTTTTGCCTATCCTGCCACCCCGGGCGTGATGGGATGGCGTACTCGTGCAAGCATATCATGAGCCGGCGCCGTAAGCGCCCAGCTGCGAAACGTTGAAAACGCCAGCTTCGCCCGCAGCCCCTCGAGATAGCGGATGGAATCTGTGAGCGCCATATGACCGGGATGGTCGGTCATGAGCAGATGGCGCGTCTCTCCAAAGCCCTCGACGCGCACGAAGCCCAGCTCCTCGAAGATCGCGATGCCGCTGGCGACCGTTCGCTCATCGGGCGCGCAGCGCGCATCGACGGCGCGGCACATGTCGGCGATCTGCGCATCGGTTGCCGCGAGCGCATGCGAGCGAGCATCTGCCCCCATCGAGCGCTGCATGGTCTTAAGCGTGCGATAGAGCGTCACCAGCTCATCACGCTCGGGGGCCGCCGTCTCAAGGATGCGCTCGTTGATGCGCGCATCGCGCGATGAATACATGAGATGAATGTGCGCCGTCGCGCCGTCGCGGCCCGCACGGCCGCTCATCTGGTTGAACTCAGCCGCGGAAAACGGCATGTGGTAGAGCACGACATGGCGGATATCGGGAAGGTTGACACCTTCTCCAAACGCCGAGGTCGAAACGATGCAGCGCAGCGCCCCGTCTCGAAATGCCGTCTCGATGCGCGTGCGCATCGCCCGCCCGAGGCCTCCGTTGTAAAACGCGACCGCTCCGGCGAGCTCGGGGATGCGCTTGCGCAGCATCCGGGCAAGCGAGACGGTCTGCTCGCGCGAGTTCACGTAGATCACGCATTTCTCGCCGGTAGCCACGAGGGAGACCAGCCGGGTTTCCCTCGTGGCAAGGTCGCGATCGTCCTCGAGCTCGAGATTGGGCCGTGCGGCGTCGTCGATGATCTCGCGGCGTATCGGCAGCAGCTCGCGAATCGAGGCCGCCACGCGCGCGTCGGCGGTCGCGGTGACGGCGAGCACCGTGGGCGCGCCCAAGCGCTCGAGCACGCGCGGCATATCGAGGTAGGAGCTCCGGTCGCCACCGGAGGCTTCGGCCATGTGGTGCGCTTCGTCGATCACCACGAACCCCACGCGCCGCGTCGCGGCAAAGCGATCGAGATGGATCGAGAGAAACTCAGGTGTTGTGAGCACGATATCGAGCGATGCCGATGCGAGCGCTTTGAATGCGGCAGCGCGCTCGGACGGGGAGCTCTCACCGGTGAGCACGCTCGCGCGCAGACCGCACGACGCACAGCACGACATAAGGTGCAGCGCCTGATCTGCCACGAGCGCGCGCAAGGGGTAGACGAAGATGCTCGCGCGGTGCCGCAGAAGCGCCTCGCGCATCGCATGCACCTGGAACACAAGCGACTTGCCGCGCCCCGTCCCCATGATGGCAAGGCAGCTCTCATCACGCGCAAGACAAGCCAGCGCCTCCTCTTGCGCGGCATGGAGCGTACCGTCGCCGATAAGGCTGTGCACGAGCGAGCGCGTTGCCTCTGCGTACGAGAGCTGCTCGAACGCGTGGCGGCGCTCGGTCGCACGCGGTTCCGTCTCCGGCGCCGCCGCTGCCAGGCATGCGTCGGACGGCGCGGTATCCTTTTCGGGCTGCTCGAACAGGCGAGCGATTGCCTGATCGGCGTCGGCGCTGCCGGTATCGCCATCCGAGCGGTCGTGGCGCAGGATATCTTTGACGAGCAGCTTTGGCTTCACACGCCCCTGCCAGCGCTCGGCCACGGCCTCGAACACAAGGTCGACTACGCTATCGCAGGCAACGAGCTCGTCGATGTCAGGTGCGCGGAACATGATGGCAGCCACGCTCGACACGCCGTCCGTCGCGGTAAAGCGCAGGTGATCGCCGGTCTTTCCCACGCAGGCCCGATCTCCCATGGTCACGCTCGTCGCCGCCAGCAGCGGCACGCGATTGCCCTGGCCAAACGGCTCGAGCAGCGAGATCTGCTCAATCGACGCGATATCGAGCTCCGAGAGCTCGACCGTGGCCGCAACCTCCCCGGTGTCCTCGAATGCCTCGCTGGGCAGCTGGGAGAGCACGGCCTCCAGCCGATCGCGCAGCCGATCGAGATTCGCCGCCTCGAGCGTCACGCCCACCGCGCCCGCATGACCGCCGAATCTGATAAGCAGATCGGAGCACTGTTCGACGGCATCGAACAGGTTGATCGATCCCACCGAGCGCCCCGAGCCGCGCGCGATGCCGTCTTCGATGGAGAACAGCAACGCTGGCACGTGGAAGCTGTTGACGATGCGACTCGCCACGATGCCTTTGACGCCCTCATGCCAGCCCTCGCCGCCCACGACGATCACGTGCCCGCCGGTATAGGTCTTCTTCACCAGCGCAAGCGCCTCATCGGTGAGCTTGGCTTCGATGTCGCGCCGCTCCTGGTTGATCTCTTCCAGCTGCGCGGCAAGCGCGGAGGCGCGCACCGGGTCGCGCTCGAGCAGCACGTCGAGGGCGAGCGCGGGATCCGCCATGCGCCCCGCTGCGTTAAGACGTGGGATGAGCGAGAACGAGAGCCCGTCTGCGGTGATCGCGGAGATATCTGTGCGAGCGAGCGTTGCGAGCGCGATGAAGCCGGGCCGCGCGGTCGCGCGCATCTGGGCGATGCCGTCTGCCACCAACGCGCGGTTCTCGGGCGTGAGCGGCATCATATCGGATACGGTACCAAGCGCCGCGACCTCGGTAAGCGAGCGCCACAGATCGGGGGCGCCCATGCGCCCCCCCAGCACCTGCACGAGCTTGAGCGCCACGCCGGCTCCGGCGAGCTCGCGCGATGGGCCCGCCTCGTCGAGCTTGGGATCGGTCAACGGTATGCTCTCTGGTACGAGATCGGCCGGCTCATGATGATCGGTTACCACCAGATCGATGCCGCGAGCGGAAAGGTAAGCCACCTCGTCGCGTGCCGCGATGCCGTTGTCCACCGTGATGACGAGCGACGGCGCGCAGGCGTCCACCACGCGATCGAGCGCCGCCTGCGACAAGCCGTACCCCTCGTCGAACCGGCGGGGAATGAACGGCTCCGCATGCGCACCCAGCGTGCGCAGCGCCTCGGTGAGCAGGCAAGTCGATGTGATGCCGTCGACATCGAAATCGCCGAACACGGCGATCGATTCCCCCTGCTCGATAGCGGCTTGCACGCGATCGGCAACCTGGGCCATGCCGGGAATGAGCGAGGGATCCGCCCAGTCGCGTTCAAGCGACGGCGTGAGGAAGAGCCGCCCCTCCTCGACGGAGGTGATGCCGTGCGCGACCATGATGCGCGCGACCATCGATGCGATATCGAGTTCGTTAGCGAGTTGACGGGCAAGATCTGGGTTCTCGGGAGCTACCGCCCAGCGGCGGCTCGTGGTAAGCGATGCCATGGTGAACGTCCTTGTAATATGACCCGCTGCGGCAGGTCGAGCTGTTGAACGCTCCCATTATACCCTCATCGTGCGGACAAGCTCCCGTGCAACCGCAGGCGGAAGCGCGATCATGACGCCGGCCGCTCACGCGGTGCGCGATGCTGCGGCATCTCAAACCAGCACTGGATCAGATTGCCAACGCGGCGCAGCCCGAGCTTGCGCTGCAGCCCGCGCGACGCCTCGTTATCGGGCGCAACGTGGCAAAACGGCGTGCGCCCCGCCTCGCGCAGCTCGTTGACAAGCGCCCGCTCGAGCGCGGCGGCGTAGCCGCGACGGCGCGCTGCGGGAACCACTTCGAGCATGCCCATCGACGCCTCTTCATGCTCGCCGATGAAGCCCACGAGCGCACCGGTGGCATCGATGCCGCCGCGCACCCAGCCCCGTTTGAGATGATCCTTGATTGCCGCGCGGTCAAGAAGGTCGTAGTGGGCATCGACAACATCGAGGGCATCGGGGCCGAGCGTGGTGATAACAGGGTCATTCGGCGTGCCAGCAGGACCAACCGCCGAAGACGGCATCGCGCCGTCGAGCGCCCAGAGCTCGTACCGCCCCGGATCGACTGCGCTGCCGTTCGCAAACTCGACGAGATACCGCTCATCGATCAGGCTTACGAGCTCCCCCGCCGGAACCAATCCCGCCATGATGCCGGCGGCCTCGCGAGAAAACGGTGCGGCAAAATAGGTTCCGCGCCACGCAAGCCGTGTGAGCACACCGAGATCCTCGCCCGCCGCACACACGGTCATGCGACCGAGCTTGAGCGGCTCCGTGATGCTCAGGAAACGCTCTGGGCAAGGCTGAGCGCACAAGATCGCCAGCGCCTCGGCCGCCATATCGCCTGCCGTTGGCGGCGTCTCGAGATCAAGGCGATTCACCACTTCGTCACGCACCTCGCCCAGCAGGGGAACCTCTACGTCGCGATCCGTACGCACATAACGAAATCCCAGCTTATGCTGTACGCGAGCCGATTTGCGGTTGCCCGCGTAGTAGCCAAGCCAAATCGTGCTCAGGCCAAGAGCGCAACGGGCGTGATCAATGAGCGCGCGTGCCGCTTCGGGCGCATAGCCGCGCCCCCAGAAGGGACGCCCGATCCAATAGCCAAGCTCGCGCTCCCCCGCACCGGCCACAAAGGCGCTCAACGTAGCGTCCTTGAGGGCGATAGCGCCCACGAGCGTGCCCGCAGGCTCACCCGCAGGACCTACAGAGCGCAGACAGACAGCGTACGTATCCGGTACGCTCAGCACGTCACGGATGGTTTGGAGGCTCTCCGCCTCGCTCGTATGCGCAGGCCACCCCGCAGCAGGACCCACCTCGGGATCGCAGGCAAGCGCGTACAAGGCAGGTGCGTCATCGTCTGCCCATGGCCGCAACACCAGCCTGTCGCTTGCAATCGCATTCATCGTGCTCTCCCGATCGTTATACATCAGTGCCACCTCGCAAGCAGCTCTGCCCACGCGAACACAGCATCAAGCGAGCTTGACGATCTTGGTGCCATGCACCTCGTGCACGCCAAGCGCCGCGGCAACCGCCTCGGCGTTTTCATGGGTAATACCGCCGCCCGGCAAAATGATGATGCGCCCCGCCGCATGCGCAACGAGCGCGCGCAGGCGGTCGACATGCTCCTCGATGGGCGTCCCCGCAGCGCCCCCATGGGTGAGGATGCGCGAGAAACCTAGCTCGACAAGGGTGTCAATCGCAGCAAGCTGCTGCTTCTCGCCCAACTCGTCAAACGCCATGTGAAACGTCACATCGACCGGCTCGCCGCGCTCCTCGCCCGCCTCGCGCGCAATCGCCATCAAGCGTGCGAGTGCGGCGCGGTCGAGGTCGAGCCCGCCATCCTCGGTGCGCGCCAAGCAACCGAAGACGATGCCATCGGCTCCCAACTCGAGCGCGATGCGGGCATCGGTTTCCATCATATCGACCTCGGCGGCGCTGTATTCGAAGTTGCCGCCGCGCGGGCGCACCATCGCCATAACGCGGGCGCCACGGGCGTGCGCGCAGGCAACAACGCCCTCGATCACGCCGGCCGAAGGCGACGTGCCGCCCTGCGCCATGTTGTCGCAGAGCTCGATGCGCTGCGCACCGGCATCGATGGCAGCGGGGACATCGGTGGCGTTCTCGGCGCTGAATTCACGCAGCAGGGATGTCGTTGACATGGCGCGGCTCCTTATCCGTGCGGATTACGATCGCACCCAGTATAGCGCCCGCACGCCAAGACGGCACAAGGCCGCGGCTGTCAGCGAGCGCTGTCAGCCGCGGCCCCAAACCGACGCTGATAGGTTCAATTAACCGCCCAGGTACGCCTTGCGCACGTCGTCGTTGCGCAGCAGCTCCTGGCCGGTGCCAGTAAGCGTCACGCGCCCCGTCTCGAGCACGTACCCGCGCGTAGCGATGGAAAGCGCCATCTGAGCGTTCTGCTCGACGAGCAGAATCGTGGTGCCCGCTTTGTGCAGTGCCTCGATGATCTCAAAGATCTGCTCCACCAAGATGGGCGCCAAGCCCATCGAGGGCTCATCGAGCATGAGGAGCTTGGGGTTGGCCATAAGACCACGGCCCATGGCGAGCATCTGCTGCTCGCCGCCCGACAGCGTGCCGGCGATCTGGCGACGGCGCTCCTTCAAGCGCGGGAACTGCGCATAGACGCGCTCGAGGTTGTCGGCGATAGTATCCTTCGCCTGGGTGTAGGCGCCCATGTCGAGGTTCTCCTCGACCGTCATCTGCTGGAAGATGCGGCGACCCTCGGGCACATGCACAAGCCCGTGCTCGACGATCTTCTCCGCCGGCATGTGCATAAGGTCTTGATCCATGAACGTGATGGACCCGGTGCGCGAGCGCAAAAGACCTGAAAGGGTCTTGAGCGTCGTGGACTTGCCGGCGCCGTTCGCACCGATAAGCGCCACGATCTCACCATCGTTGACCTCGAAGGAGACGCCCTTGATGGCCTGGATGGCACCGTACCACACGTTGATGTTGTAGACGGAGAGCATCACGCATCAGCCTCCTTCTGCTTGCCCAGATACGCCTCGATCACCGCATCGTTTTGCTGAATCTCCTCGGGCGTGCCCTTGGCGATGATCTTGCCGAAGTTGAGCACGCAGATGCCCTCGCAGATGTTCATGACGAGGTTCATATCGTGCTCGATGAGCATGATCGCGATCTGGAACTGGTCGCGAATCTTCACGATGTTCTCCATGAGCTCGGCGGTCTCGGAGGGGTTCATACCCGCGGCGGGCTCATCGAGCAGCAGCAGCTTGGGGTTCGTGGCGAGTGCGCGCACGATCTCCAGGCGGCGCTGGGCGCCGTAGGGCAGGCTTCCGGCCTCGTGATCGGCCAGGCCCGACATGTCGAAGATGTCGAGCAGCTCAAGGGCGCGCTCGTGATAATACGCCTCGCTCTTCCAGTGATGCGGCAGACGCAGAATGCTCGTCGCCATGCCGCAGTGATGCTGATTGTGCAGGCCCACGGCGACGTTTTCCTCAACCGTGAGCGTGTTGAACAGGCGGATGTTCTGGAACGTACGCGCCACGCCCAGGCGGTTCACGCGCGCCGGATCGAGACCGGCGGTGTCGTGGCCATCGACCATGATGGTGCCGCGCGTGGGCTGGTACACCTTGGTGAGCAGGTTGAAGACCGTGGTCTTGCCGGCGCCGTTAGGACCAATGAGACCGCAGATCTCGGTACGACCAACGGTGATGTTGAAGTCATCAACTGCTTTGAGGCCGCCGAAGTCGATACCCAGGTGCAGGCACTCAAGCGCCGGGGATTTACCCAGGTCGCGCTCGGGCATGATCGACACGCTCGGCACGGGCACCATCTTGGTCCCCTCGCGGCGGCGCGCAGCGAAATCGGAGAACTTACTCATGCGCCTCACCTCCCGTCTCGGCGGCAGCTGCCTCGGGCGCCGCGCCCTCCTTGCGGAAACGGCTGCGCACGGCATCGGCGATGCGCTGGTAGATCTTCGTATGCGGCACGACCATCACGAGAATGAGCACGATAGCGTAGAGCAGCATGCGGTAGTTGTTGATGGGACGCAGCACCTCGGGCAAAACCGTGAGGAACGCGGCCGAGATGATCGAGCCGGAGATGTTGCCCATGCCGCCGAGCACCACGTACACGAGGATGAGGATCGACTGGTTGAAGTCGAACTGCGACGGCACAATGGTGGAGTAGTTCATGGCATAGAGTACGCCCGCAGCGCCGGCAAGTGCCGAGGCAACGGTGAAGGCCATGAGGCGGTACTTCGTGGTGTTGATGCCCACGCTCTCGGCAGCGATGCGGTTGTCGCGCACGGCCATGATGGCGCGGCCGTCGCGGCTGTGCATGAGGTTCAGCACGACTGCCACCGTGATAAGCACCAGCACGACGCCAATGACAAACGTCGAAACCTTGTCGATACCCACGGCGCCCTTGGGGCCGTTGATGAGAATCGTGCCCTGGCTCATACCAAGCGAAGCTGAATCGGTGAGCGAGAAATGCAGGCCCGAATCATCAACGCCCACATAGAAGATGTTGAGCAGGTTCTTGATGATCTCGCCAAAGGCAAGCGTCACGATAGCGAGGTAGTCGCCGCGCAGGCGCATGACCGGGATGCCAACCAAAAAGCCGATGATACCCGCAGCGGCGGCACCCACAACAGCGGAGCCGGCAAACAGCAGCAGCTCGTTTTCGACACCCATATGCGCCAGGCAGCCAGCTGCGACAACGCCGGTGAATGCGCCGACGCTCATGAAGCCCGCATGGCCCAGCGACAGCTCGCCCGACACGCCGACCACAAGGTTGAGCGACACGGCGAGCGAAACATACGCGCAGATCGGCACGAGCTGTCCCGTAAGCGAATTGGAGATAAGCCCCAAACCATCGAGCACCGTCACCACGAGGAACGCACCGATGACGATGGCATAGGTGATGATCGTCGACCGCGTTTGCGGCTTGAGCATGTTAATACCCACGTTTCTCACCTACACCTTCTCGTTAACCGGCTTGCCCAACAGGCCAGCAGGACGGATGAGCAGAATCACGATGAGGACGCCAAACACCACGGCGTCGGCAAGCTGCGTCGAAATGTAGGCGCGCGCAAAAATCTCGATAATGCCCAGGAGCACACCGCCAAGCGCCGCGCCAGGGATGGAGCCGATGCCACCGAGCACTGCTGCCGTGAAGGCCTTGATGCCGGGCATGGAGCCGGTGGTGGGCATGAGCGTGGGGTACGCCAGGCACATGAGCACGCCGGCGATTGCCGCGAGACCAGAGCCGATCGCGAACACCATCGAAATCGTGGAGTTCACGTTGATACCCATGAGCTGTGCCGCATCGCGGTCCTCAGAGCAAGCGCGCATGGCCTTGCCCATCTTGGTCTTGCCGGTGAACATGGTGAGCGCCACCATGATGACCACGCACGCGAAGATGGTGAGCACGGCCGTAGCGCTGATCGTCAGTTTGCCGTCGAAGAGGCTGAGCGCCGGCAGGCTGATGATCGACGAGAAGCTCTTGGGGTCGGATCCCATGATGATGAGCGCCGCGTTCTGCAAGAAGTAGCTCACGCCGATCGCGGTGATGAGGACGTTGAGCGACGGCGCGTTGCGCAAGGGCTTATAGGCGAGCCGCTCGACGATAATGCCCAGCAGCGTGCACCCAACAACCGAGAGCGCGACACCGGCAAAAGCAGGAAGCCCCAGGTAACTGACGGAACAGAAGCAGATATACGCGCCCACCATGATGACGTCGCCGTGTGCGAAGTTGAGCATCTTGGCGATACCGTACACCATGGTGTAGCCAAGCGCGATGATGGCGTAGACGCTGCCCAAGCTCATGCCGTTGATGAGATTGGTAAGTACTTCCATGTCCCCTCCTCTCAATGTGAAAAGCGGAGACCACCATGTGCGCGGTGATCTCCGCTCAAACCGTTGGTACACCCAAACGGACGCGGTATCTTACGCGTCGAGCGGCATGTAGACGCCACCCTCGATGACCATGCCCATAGGCTGCTTGGAAACCTCGCCGGTATCGGACCACGTTGCCTCCTCGCCGGCGGTAGTGAGGCCGGTGAAGGCGAAGTCGGAAGAGGTGAAGGTCTCGACAAGCGTGTCGCACAGGTCGGAGTAGTCCATATCGGGCGTAGCGCCGGCCGCCTCGATTGCCTGCTTGATGGCATAGATGCAGTCGTAGGCATCGGCGGCGAACTGGTTGGGGGTCTCGCTGTACTGCTCTTTGTACGTATCAACGAATGCCTTGGTTGCCTCGTCGGTCGCGGTGGCGACGAACGGGGTCAGCAGCATGCAGCCCTCGGCGAGCGAGGTATCGAAGCCCTCAACAGTGAGCAGGCCGTCCATGCCGTCGACGCCGAACCATTTGGGCGCATAGCCCATCTGGTTGGCCTGCGTGAGGATGAGCGAGATCGGCGTGTAATAGATGGGCAGAAAAACCAGGTCGGCGCCGGCGTTCTTGGCGTCGTTGAGCTGGACGGAGAAGTCGGTCTGGTTGTCCTCGGTGAACGAGGTCTCGGAAACGATCTCGAGACCCAGCTCAGCAGCCTCTGCCTTGAAGCTGTTGTAGATGCCCGTGGAGTAGGTGTCGGAGATGTTGTAAATGATGGCGATCTTGGTACCGAGCGCCTGCTCCGAGATGTACTGCGCGGAGGCCGCGCCCTGGTTGGGGTCGGTAAAGCACATCTGGAAGACGTTCTCTTTGCGCGGGATGGAGATGTTGCCATCGGCATCGGGCTGGCCGCCGATGACGTCGGTCGAGGAGCCGGACGGGGTCAGCTGGAACATGTTGTCGCTGTTGGTCTCGGCCGAGACGGCGACGCAGGGCGTGGTGGTGACGGTGCCCATGAGAATCTGCATACCCCAGTCCTTGAGGTTGTTGTATGCATTCACGGAGCGCTCAGCATCGTTCTCGTCGTCCTGGAAGTTGAGCGCGAACTGGATGTCGCCGCCCTCGCCGTTGATCTCGTCAACAGCGATTTGAGCGCCGTTCTTAACAGCGACGCCGTAGATGGCGGCAGCGCCGGTGGTGGGTCCAATACCGCCGATCATAAATGCCGTGCCCGCCTCAACAGCAGGCGCGCTACCGTCACCCGCGGCGGCACCGCCCTCATTGCCGGCGCAACCAGCAAGAATACCAGCAGCGCCCAGCCCGGCTGCGCCCACAACGAGGCTCCTGCGGTTCATAATGGGATTGATGTTGAGGCTCGACATGCGGCTCTCCTCTCGATTGCGCCCGGCTGACGCCGGCTGTGTAGATCCTTCCACGATGGGACTCCCCCTTGCGGGCCGGGGCACTCGAAGGCGCTCGAAGAAACCCCGCTCACGGTGGTTGGAGAGTAGGTTACTCGCTTTTTGAATAAAAGGTAAGGTGCCGTGGATACACTTGGGCTGCCACGATTCGACACGACGCGGGCACTGCATAGAAATGCCAGCTCGGCAGGCGCGTTTTGCAGCACTCGGCAACGATGGAAGCATGTTACATCTTGGTTTCAGCCCGCGGCGCGCCCGTTCATGATATCGCCTCGGGCATCATGCACAGAGAACCCGGCGGCATCCGCTGGGCTACAATGCTGTGCAAGGCCGCGGCATCATGCCGCCGAGCCGCCCCACCCACGCGATCCCGAGGAGGAACCCCATGCAGAGCACCCAGGCAAAGACGCGCACCGTCAACGTCGGCCTCATCGGTCTGGGCACGGTGGGCGGCGGCACCGCGCGGCTCATCATGCGCCACCACGACGAGTACCTCCACGCCTATGGCATCGACCTCAAGATCGCTCGCGCCTGCGGCCTCGAACCCGCGCGCGCAGACGAACTCGGGCTCGACCCCGCCACCTTCACGACCGACTGGCACGACGTCACCTCGGATTCCGATATCGACATCGTCGTCGAGCTCATTGGCGGCGAGCACCCTGCGACCGAGATCTTCGAGGCGGCGCTCACAAGCGGCAAGCACATGGTCTCGGCAAACAAGGCGCTGCTCGGTCGCCATGTTGAGCGCCTGGCGGCACTTGCCGCCGAACACGGCGTGCAGCTGAGGTGCGAGGCGGCGGCTGCCGGCGGCATCCCGGTGGTCAACGCCCTCGAGCACGCCCTCGTGGGCAACAACGTGCTGTGCATCGCCGGCATCTTGAACGGCACCACCAACTACATCCTCTCGCGCATGACCGCAGAAGGCCTCGATTTCGCCGAGGTGCTCGCCGATGCGCAGCGCCTGGGCTATGCCGAGGCAGACCCCACGGCCGATGTGGACGGCTTCGATGCCGCCAGCAAGGTGGCCATCCTCTCCTCGATTGCCTTCCACACGCGCGTCACCACCGACGATGTCTACATGCAGGGCATCCGCAATGTCTCGGCAGCCGATATCGACCAGGCGCGCGAGCTGGGTTATGCCATCAAGCTGCTCGGCATCGCCCGCTGGACCGCCTCGGGCATCGATGCGCGCGTGCACCCGGTCATGATTCCACACGACCACATGCTCGCCAGCGTATCGGGCGCGATGAACGCCGTATACGTGGTGGGCGACGCCGTGGGCGAGACCATGTTCTACGGTGCCGGCGCGGGCTCCTTCCCCACCGCGAGCGCCGTGGTGGGCGACATCCTCGAGCTCGCGCAGCCCATCGCGCATGGCGCGGCCCCAGCACCCGAGAGCGAGCCGTATGCACGCACGCTCCCCATTCGGCAGATCGCCGACCTTGAAACACGCTACTACATCCGCCTCTCCATCGCAGATCGCACCGGCGCGCTGGCGCCCGTGGTCAAGGCCTTCGCCGATGCCGGCATCTCCATCTCAGCGGTGAACCAGCTCGCAGACGGCGGCGACGGCACCTGCTCCGTCGTGTTCCTCACGCACCTCGCCCGCGAATGTGATGTGGAGGCCGTCTGCCACGCGCTGAACACACTCGATGACGTCGAAAGCGTGGCAAGCGTCATCCGCATCGAAGATGTGAACGCTTGGCTCGACGGCGTGGAGAAAAACGACTAGCGTCTCTGCTGAAGGTCGCCCGAAAGGATTCCGAGCAAACATCCCGCAGGCGCGCAGCGCCGAGAACGTTTGCGAGGAACCTTTCGGGCGACCTCTACGATATGTCAAACATGTGCTATCCGATGACCCACCGTGGCACCCTGCTGGCGCTGCCGCTGGTATCATAGGGACGGTATGCAACCCAGCCACAGAAGGGCGGACGGAATGGTCTCTCGCATCTATGTAGAGAAGAAGCCGGGCTTTGACGTTGAGGCTCAGCAGCTCAAGGGCGAGCTCACGGACATCCTCGGGATCACGGGCATCACGGAACTGCGGCTCATCAACCGCTACGACGTGGAGGGCATCGACGAGCAGCTGTTCCGCGCGTGCGTGCCCACCGTGTTTTCCGAGCCGCAGGTCGATACCGCGAGCGACGATATGCCGCAGACAACGGGCACGGTGTTCGCCGTTGAATCGCTGCCCGGCCAGTTCGACCAGCGCGCCGACTCCGCCGCTGAGTGCATCCAGCTCATCTCGCAAGGCGAGCGCCCAACCGTGCGCTGCGCCAAGGTGTACGTCATCGCTGGCGAGGTGAGCGCCGCGGACATCGAGGCGATCAAGCGCTACGTCATCAACCCGGTTGAGGCGCGCGAGGCGTCGCTTGAAAAGCCCGACACGCTGGCCACCGAGATTCCCGAACCCGAACCCGTCGAGGTGCTCGAAGGCTTCTGCGAACTCGATGAGGCGGGCCTCGCCGACATGATCGAGCGCCTGGGCCTCGCCATGGACCTCGCCGACATCACGTTTTGCCAGGAGTACTTCCGCGGCGAGGGCCGCGACCCCTCGATCACCGAGATCCGCGTCATCGACACCTATTGGTCCGACCACTGCCGCCACACCACCTTCGGCACCGTGCTCGACGATGTCACGATCGACGACGCCGTGGTGCAGGCCGCCTTCGACCGCTACATGCAGATGCGCCACGAGCTCGGCCGCGACGAGAAGCCCGTCTGCCTCATGGACATGGGCACCATCGGCGCCAAGTACTTGAAACACACCGGCCAGCTCACCGGCCTTGATGAATCTGAGGAGATCAACGCCTGCACCGTGAAGGTCACGGTAGACGTGGACGGCGAGGATGAGGACTGGCTCTTCCTCTTCAAGAACGAGACCCACAACCACCCCACCGAGATCGAGCCCTTCGGCGGCGCGGCGACCTGCATCGGCGGTGCCATTCGCGACCCGCTCTCGGGCCGCAGCTACGTCTACCAGGCCATGCGCGTGACCGGCGCGGCCGACCCCACGGTGCCGGTGTCCGAGACCATGGCCGGCAAGCTCCCGCAGCGCAAGCTCGTGACCACCGCCGCCGCCGGCTACTCCAGCTACGGCAACCAGATTGGCCTGGCCACGGGACAGGTCTCCGAGCTCTATCACCCCGGCTATGTGGCCAAGCGCATGGAGATCGGCGCCGTCGTAGGCGCCACGCCCGCAAGCCATGTGCGCCGCGAAGAGCCCCAACCCGGCGACAAGATCATCTTGCTCGGCGGCCGTACCGGTCGCGACGGCATCGGCGGCGCCACCGGTTCCTCCAAAGCACATAACGTCGAGTCCATCGAAAAAGACGGTGCCGAGGTCCAGAAGGGCAACGCGCCTATGGAGCGCAAGCTCCAGCGCCTTTTCCGCCGCGAAGACGCATGCCGCCTCATCAAGCGCTGCAACGACTTCGGTGCGGGCGGCGTGGCCGTCGCCGTGGGCGAGCTGGCCGATGGCCTCTACATCGACCTCGACCAGGTGACCAAGAAGTACGAGGGCCTCGACGGCACCGAGCTCGCCATCTCGGAGTCCCAGGAGCGCATGGCCGTAGCCGTGGCGGAGGACGACGTCGATGAGTTCATGGCCTACGCCCACGAGGAGAACCTCGAGGCTACGGTTATCGCCGAGGTCACGCACGAGAAGCGCGTGCGCATGGCCTGGGACGGCGACGTGATCGTAGACCTCTCCCGCGCGTTCCTCGCCTCGAACGGCGCTCCGAAGCACCAGGCCGTGCATGTGCTCGAGCAAGGCGGCGCAAACGTCCCCGCGGCTCCCGGCGACGATGCCGAGACGTTTGCCGATGCGATGCGCACGCTCGTGGCCGATCTCAACGTATGCTCCAACAAGGGCCTTTCCGAGCGCTTCGACTCCACCATTGGCGCCGGCACGGTGCTCATGCCCTTCGGTGGCGCCACGCAGCTCACGCCGGCGCAGGCGATGGTTGCCAAGTTCCCGGTGATGGGCGAGACCACCACGGTCTCCGGTATGGCATGGGGCTTCAACCCGTACCTCATGGAAGCCGATCAATATCGCGGCGCATACCTCTCCGTGGTGGAGAGCGTCGCCAAGCTCGTGGCGACCGGCTTCAACCATACCCGCGCCTACCTCACGTTCCAGGAGTACTTCGAGCGTCTGCGCGACGTGCCCGAGCGCTGGGGCAAGCCCACGGCGGCCGTCCTCGGCGCACTCATGGCGCAGGTCGATCTGGGCATCGGCGCCATTGGCGGCAAGGACTCCATGTCGGGCTCCTTCGAGGACCTTGACGTGCCGCCCACGCTCGTCTCCTTCGCCGTTGCCACCGGCACGCTCGATACCATCGTCTCCCCCGAGTTCAAGGCCGCCGGCCGGCGCGTTGCGCTCGTCAGCCCGCGCTACGAGTGGGGCGGCATCCTGCCCGAAGCTCCGAGCCTTCTTGCGGCGTTTGCCTACGTTGAGAATCTCGTGCGCAGCGGCGCGGCGTGCTCCATCTCGACCCCGGGCTTTGGTGGCGTGGCGGAGGCCGTGTTCAAGGCCTGTGTGGGCAACCGCATCGGCTTCTCCTACACTCCCGGCATCGAGGATCACGACGGCATCGACCTCACCGACTACGCCTACGGCAGCTTCATCGTGGAGCTCGCCGACGATGCGGAGCTTGCGCCGTTCGGCGACGCGTTCGACGTCATCGAGCTGGGCGAGACGACCGAGGAGTACGAGCTCACCTATATCGGCAGGAAGCACGAGGTCATCGATCTTGCCGAGCTGCAGGAAATCTGGGAGAGCGGCATCGAGAGCGTCTTCGCCTACCGCACGCCCGCCGCTGAGGCCGCCGAGCTCCCGCAGGTCGAACCGGTAACCTATCGCTGCGCCGACGAGGGCCGCATCGCACCCGTCTACGCTGGCGAGCGGTTTGCCCGCCCGCGCGTGATCATCCCCGTCTTCCCGGGCACCAACTGCGAGTACGACACGGCGCGCGCCTTCACGGCGGCAGGCGCCGTGGCCGACACGTTCGTGATCAACAACCTCACGCCCGAAGCCGTGGCCGAAAGCACCCACGAGCTCGCGCGTCGCATCCGCGAGAGCCAGATCGTCATGATCCCCGGCGGCTTCTCCGGCGGCGACGAGCCGGACGGCTCTGCCAAGTTCATCACCGCCTTCTTTCGCGCGCCCGAGGTCACCGAGGCGGTGCGCGAGCTGCTGCAGAAGCGCGACGGCCTCATGCTCGGCATCTGCAACGGCTTCCAGGCACTCGTGAAGCTCGGCCTCGTACCCTATGGCGACATCGTCGAGGCGACGAGCGACGCACCCACGCTCACGTTCAACACCATCGGCCGCCATCAGAGCCGCCTGGTGCGCACGCGCGTGGCAAGCGACCTCTCCCCGTGGCTCTCGGCGTGCACGCCGGGCGACACCTATACCGTCGCCATCAGCCATGGCGAGGGCCGCTTCGTAGCGAACGACGAGGTGCTGTCGCAGCTTATCGCCGGCGGCCAGATCGCTACGCAGTACGTGGACGAGGCGGGCATGCCCAGCATGAACCTCGACGTGAACCCCAACGGCTCGGTTCTTGCCATCGAGGGCATCACGAGCCCGGATGGTCGCGTCTTCGGCAAGATGGGCCACGTTGAGCGCCGCGGCACGGGCCTGTATCAAAACGTCCCGGGCGAGAAGTTCATGCCCGTCTTCGAGAGCGGCGTGAACTACTTCGCGTAGACGCGCACATCGCACCCCACGGGAGGCCCCGGAGGGTTCCTCGCAAACGTCCTCGGCGCTACGCGCCTGCGGAATGTTTACTCGGAATCTCTCCGGGGCCTCTTCGATTCGTATATGAGGCGTACAAACCGTCCGTTAGTGTGCCGCTCTGACATGGACAAGACCATAGACGATAACGCTATCGGTCTTTGAATCATACTCATAAATCAGATCGAACGGTTCCACCACCGCTTTGCGTATACTGTCCCCGTATTGAGCACGCAACGACGCCGGAATATCGCGCGAGCCAATCTCTGGAAACATCTCTATCGCAGCAAGCATGCAACCAAGACAATCCCGAACCTGTCCCGACCACACCGCCGCAGCATCATCGAGAAACCCTTCCGTGTACACCATCCTAGACACGGGCAGCCGCCCTTCGCTCGATTTCTGCCAGCGCAGAGTCCGTTCCCTCAACAAAACGTCCTGTGGCGTAATCGGCTCGGCCGCGCTCCAATACGGCACGCATACGCTCCTCGTATGCAGCGTTCTCCGCTGCACGGCGAATCTCACTCTCGAAGAGTTCCTCGGAGCAGAAGACGAACGCAGCGTTACCGTTCTCCGTGATGTGCACGACCTGCTTCTTCGCCACATCCTTAATCTCTCGTTGACGCGTCTTGAGCGCTGCGGAAGAAAAAATGGCAGCCATTTCCAACTCCTTGGTATGCCCTAGAACACTCTTTAAGGTATTGTATCAGGTTCCATATTTGATACTTGATACAACAACGCTTACTGATTACTACTGCACCCGACGCGTTCTTTTAACAGTTAGATCCATCTCAACAGACCCGACAACAGGAGTATCATCTCCCTTATCAACATCGGGATAGGGAGCAGCGATGAGCATCCTCGAGGCACGTGACATCGCTTTCGGTTACGGACGCGCCAACGTATGGGAGCATATCTCGCTCACACTCGAGCCGGGCGAGGTGGTGCTGCTTGTTGGGGCGAATGGCGCCGGCAAATCCACGCTCTTGCGGTGCCTCGCCGGCTGGGAACAGGTGCGATCCGGTGACATTTCATTCGAAGGTGTGCCGCTCGAGCGGCTGAAGGCAGATGCGCGCAGCCGCATGGCATTCGTAGCAGACGTGCCCGCCTTCTATGATGACCTCACCGCCTATGAGCACGTGGAGTTGCTCGGCCGCGCCAACCGCTGGGACGATACACGCTGGGACGAAGCGGATCGGCTACTCGAGCGATTTGGCATCGCGCCGTATTGCGACCAGTATCCGCAAACCTTCTCGCGCGGCATGCGCCAGAAGCTTGCCTGCTCACTTGCACTCGCGCTCAAACCAACATGCCTCCTTCTCGACGAACCCACCGGGCCGCTCGACCCCGCATCCGCAGCGGTATTGGAAGACGAGATTACCCGTGTCGCACATCGGGGATGCGCGGTGCTCATGAGCTGCCATCATGAGCTCGAGACGATCGAGCCTACACGCGTGCTCAAACTTGATGACGGGGCGCTCACTGTTGGAGCGGATGCCGCAAGAGCCTTCACATCCGCCTCGGCACACGGGGATATCGCATGAGCGCCGGGCTACCCGCCCTGCTCTGGCTTCAGGGCAAGCACCTGCGCGCTGAGCTCAATTTCTGGCTCTGGGCGGCGGGAACCGACCTCGACGAGACGCACGACGTTGTCGAGCGGATATACCTTGCCTATCTCGTCGTGATTGCAGGCGTGGCGGTCGCATCATGCTGGCTCTGGTTGCTCGGGCTCGTCACAGGAGCCGCGCAGACGACAGGCCCTGTGACGGCCACGCTGACGCATGAACTCGCCCAGCTCCTTGCCGGCACCGTGCTCGTTCTTCCGATATTCGCTACGATGGGTTGGTCCGTTCGCGCCGCATGGCGCGCACCTTGGACACCCACACCGCCCGATGTTGCATGGTTCGCGCAGCTCAACATCTCAACCGCTGCATGGAGTGCCGTGGAGCTCGCAAAGCGCGCCCTCGGAAGGCTGTTGCTCTTTGGATGCGGCGGGTATTTCGTTGCAGCCTATGCCGCAGCGGCGGCAGGGCATGCGCCCAGCCCAGGCGCGTGTATGCCCTATGCGGCAGCACTGGGCCTTGGTAGCGTCACAGCATATGCGCTCAGCTGGGCAGTCGGTATCATGCGGCTGCGTCTCGGCCGCAGGAGACGCTTGCCGCTCGCCCTTGCCGCACTCGCCGCGAGCATTGCCTTGCTCGCCCTCTCTGTGATCGCAATGCCCGCTTGCCAGCGCGTTGCTGCTGCTCTTCTAGCTGAAAACCTCGCATATGCGGGCATCGCCTGCGCCGGTTGTCTCGCTGCGGTTCTTCTCGCCCTGGCCGCGGCCCATACGATCACGCCTGTCGCACTCATGCGCGAGGCCTCTGCCGACGCCTCGCTTTACGCCGTGCGTCGCATGGCGGTCTACAACCCCAAAGCGTATCGCGCCCTCATGAAGAGCCGACGCCGCTCGCTCAAGGCGCCGCGCCTTCGCATGCCGCACGCGCACGGCAGCCTCGCTGCGCTGGCACGGTCATCAATCTCTGTACTCAGACACTATGAAACGCTCCCCGCCCTTGCTGCCACCGGCGCGCTCATCGCACCTGCGGGCGCGGTACTGCTTTCCGGCGCACTCGCAGAAACGAGCGCGGCGCTTGGCATGCTCGGAGGCGCAACGGGAGCACGCGTGCTCGGTGCCGCGAGCTGGATTCTGCTTGTCATCAATAGCGGGGATGCTCCGCGCACGCTTGCCCGTGTCTTTATTGCAGACGAGCGGAATCGCTTCATGCGCGACCACCTCCCCATATCGACGCCTGCGCTCTTCGCGTTCGATACGCTGCCTTGCTTTGCCGTCATCGCGTTTTCCTCGGCCATCGTTGGCGCTTGCTTGGGAGCATGGGGTGTGCCGGCCCGCGAGGCCGCCGATATCGCTTTGCGCATGCTCGCGCTCGACATCGCACTCGCATGCATCGGCGCACTCGACGTTGCCGAACTGTCGTCCAGACGCATGCGCCTCAGCTGCGAGTCCGCGACGGTAATCATCGCCATCGTGATTGCCGTCGCCTCTGCGCTCGCGCCGGATGGCAGCACGTCGCTTGCGTTCTGGATTGGAGCGACGGCCGCATCAGGTATGGCAGCATTACAGCTCCGCTAACCCATAACGACTCATCTTCTGTACCGCGGCTCGCCGACGCCACAGCTCCTAGCCAATCGGCGTATCGCGGGCCCGCGATATCGCGGTGGGTACAATGGAAAAACGCGCTCCCACCAGAAGGAGGCCACCATGTCCGCACACCGTCTTGTCGCCCCCGCGCTCTCCCGCCGCTCGATGATGAGACTCGCCGCACTTCTGGGCGCGGCAGCGGTCGCGTCGACGACGCTTGCTGGCTGCGACAACGCAGACGATGCGCTCGCGCTCACCGCAACCGACCTTACCGCGCCGGCGCGCGAAGCGGCGTCCTTCTCGATCAGCGGCGAGGACCCCTATACCATCCTGACAGGCGAGCAGGCGCTGTCGGCATCGTACGCGCTTACGGCAAATCTGTTCCGCACCTGTTCGCAGGCGGACCGCACAAAGGATGGGCACGCCAACACCTTCATCTCTCCCCTCTCGATTCTCTTCGCACTCGCACTCGCGCAAAACGGCGCTGCGGGCACCACGCTCGACGAACTCGCCGCGGTAACCGGACTTGGCACCGACGAGCTCAACTCCTATCTGGGTACCTATGCTCGCTACCTTGAGACGGGAGGCATGGATGACATCGGAGCGGACGACGAAGGCGCGACGCCACTTCACCTCGCAAACTCTATCTGGATCCGCGAGACCAAGTCGCTCGAGGTGCGCGGCGACTACCTTGCCACCTGCGCGAACGAGCTCGACGCGAGCATCTTCTCGGCACCCTTTGACGCAACCACCGTCGACGATATCAACGCGTGGGTGGACAAACATACCAACCACATGATCGAGCAGCTCATCAGCGAGATTCCCGATACGACCCGTCTCTATCTCATCAACGCGCTCGCCTTCGAAGACGCCTGGGAAGAGCCGTATGAGGAAGCGGATGTGGAGGACGACACCTTCACCTGCGAGGACGGCGAAACGCAAACGGTGCGAATGATGTACTCGCATGAGGAAACCTACGTGGAGAACGAGCAGTTCCAGGGCTTCGTCAAACCGTACGCCGACTATCGCTATGCCTTTGTGGGCCTCTTGCCGCGCGGGGGCGTCTCGCTTGCCGACGCCGTCGCCGCACTCGACGGCCCCGCGCTCGAAGCGCTCCTCCAGCCGGTCATGAACGCCGAGGTCAACGCCGGTCTGCCCAAGTTCAAGCTCGAATACCAAGCCGAACTCACCGATACGCTCCACGCACTTGGCATGAACGTTGCGTTCGACCCCGAACTCGCCGACTTCACCCCCATGGGTACCGACAAGGACGGGCCGCTCTATATCGGACAGGTGCTGCACAAGACGTTTATCGACGTGAACGAGGAAGGCACACGCGCCGCCGCGGCAACCTCCATCGGTATGGAAGCGGGCGCCGCGGCGCCGATGGACGAGCCGGTGGTCTACGACGTCATCCTCGATCGGCCCTTCGCCTATCTCATCATCGACAACCACGTGGGCCTGCCGGTCTTTGCAGGCACCATGCTGGCGATACCGGAGGCATAGCGTCCAACTCGTTGCACAGGTGCCCTGGCGCTAAACTGGTAAAAAGTTCTTACCAGTTTCTGGGCAAACTGGATAAAACATCCAACCAGTTTGCCTTTCTTCGAGAATAGGGGCAGCACACTATGACACTGCTGGTAGTCGATCGCACGAAGGCGCGCGCGGCATTTGACGCCTATGTGGCGCCCTACGATGCGGACAACCCGCGCGTCGCGCTCAAGATCGAGCACACGCTGCGCGTCGCGGAACTTGCCGAGCAGATCGCCCGCGCCCAAGGCTTCACGCCGGCGGGCATCGACCTCTGCTGGCTCGCTGGCCTGTTGCACGACATCGGGCGCTTCGAGCAGCTGCGACGCTGGGATACGTTCAGCGACCGCATCTCGGCAGACCATGCGGCAATCGGGGCCGATATGCTCTTTGAGGGGGCAGCCCACCTCGACGATCCCGCAGTGGTAGCTGTAGCCCCTACACCGCAACCATCCGATGCGGCGTTCATGGAGCACAACGCTGCACATGGCGCGCTCGAGGCGTTTGCCCCCGAGGTCGCGGCAGACCCTGCTGCGGCCGCCCTCATCCGCGCCGCCGTGGGCCACCACAGCGCCTTCCGCCTGCCCGACGAGCTCGACATGCGCACCCGCGCGGTCTGCGACGTCGTGCGTGACGCCGACAAGATCGATATCCTGCGCGTGACCTGCGCCGATTCAGTCGAAACGGTGCTGGGCCTCAGCGAGGACGAGCTCCTTGCCAGCGCGATCTCTCCCGATGCCGAGAACGGTTTCTTCAGTCACCGCTGCCTTTCCCGCACCGAGCGACACGAGCCCGCCGACTACCTCATCGGCCTCGCCTGCTTTACCTATGAGCTCGTCTACCCCGCGAGCCTCGAGATCGCGCTCGAGGAGGGCCACGTCTTCGAGCCCTTCGAGCGCCCCTTTGGCATTGAGCGCCCGTTCACCAACCGCGCAACGGCGTTTCTCCTCAACCGCATGGACGGCCATCTGCGCGCGTGGGTGGACGAGCAGCTCGGCTAGCGAGAAGCTCGACACCACACGACACGCGAGCGATGCATTCGCGGCATATGGACAGCAGCTACGACTCGATTGGATGCTGCGCCTCGAAGGTCTCCTCGACCGCATCCTCCTGGCGAGCGTTGTCCGCCGCGCGCTCGAGCACCGTGATATAGCTCTTGTACATGTTGTCGGTCGCCAGCTTATGCGGGGATTTCTTGGCATAGGCCCGCACCTGCGCCGCGGATTTAGAGACCGCCTGGATGGTGCCGGCGCCCGCCACGCACCCGCCGGGACACGCCATGCCCTCGAGCAGGTAACCGTTGAACTTGCCCTTGGCAGCCTGCTTCATCATCTTGCGGCAGTTCTCGAGCCCTTCAGCAGCCTCAACCTTCACCTCGACATCGGGATGTTCCTTGTGGATGGCGTCGACCACGGCCTTGGCAACGCCGCCGGCCACCGCGAATCCGCGGCCGTCTTGGCTCGCGACGTCGAAATCGGTCGAGCCGTCGCCCTTGAGCTTGGTGTACTCGATGCCCTTGGCGTCCATCATGCCCGCCATCTCCTCGAAGGTGAGCACGAAGTCGACTTCGCTTTTGATGCTCTTGCGCTGCGCCTCGAGCTTCTTCGCCGAGCACGGGCCCACGAACACGATCTTTGCCTTGGGATGATGCTCGCGAATCAGCCGCGCCGTGAGCACCATGGGCGTGAGCGCCATCGAGACGCACTCAGCCTGCTCGGGAAACTCCATTTTTGCCATAACCGTCCAGGCAGGGCAGCAGCTTGTGGCCATAAAGGGAATCTTCTCGGGCACCTCGTCCAAGAACATGCCGGCCTCCTGCACGGCGCAGAGGTCCGCCCCCACGGCCACCTCCTCCACGCCCGAGAAGCCCAACAGCTTGAATGCCTCGCGCAGCTTGTCCACGTTGCCCCGGCCGCCAAACTGTCCCACAAACGCCGGCGCCACGGCGGCGATGACCTCCTCGCCCGCACGGATGGCCTGGATCACCTGGAAGATCTGGCTTTTATCGGCAATCGCGCCGAAAGGGCAGCTCACTAAGCACTGTCCGCAGCTCACGCATTTGTCGTAATCGATCACAGCGCGGCCTTGCTCATCCGATCCGATGGCATGCATGCCGCATGCTGCCGCACACGGCCGCTCGCGATGCACGATCGCGGTATAGGGGCACACCTGCATGCAGCGCCCGCATTTGATGCATTTCTCCTGATCGATAAAGGCCTTTTTGTCCACGAACGTGATGGCGCCTTTGGGACAGACCTCACGGCACGGATGCGCTAGGCATCCCTGGCAGAGGTTCGAGACCACATAGGATTCCTCGGCGCACGCGTTGCAGGCGAAGTTGATGATGTTGATGAGCGGCGGCTCGTAATAGGTCTCTGGCTTGGCCGCCTGCTCGGTGCCTTCGGAGATCTTTGCCGGTCGGTCGGCACCCTGCATCGGCAAACCCATCGCCAGACGAATGCGCTCGCCCACGATAGCGCGCTCGAGAAACACGCTCTCGCGATACGTGGCGACATCGCCCGAGATGATCTCGTAGGGAAGGTCGTCGAGCTCGTCGTAGACGCCGTCGCTGTCCTCGTACGCCACGCGCGCGACCTCGCGAAACACAGTACGGCGAATCTTGGCCAAACTGGTGTAGACACCGCGCATCGAATCAGCCATGGCTCCTCCCCTTCTGCCGCGCCGGAGCGCGACGAGCCTGTGCCCCGGAACGCGCACGTTCACATGGGCGATGATTGCGCATACCTGCATTATACGGGCGCGCTCGCCGCGCACAGCGCTCGTGTCTCTCAGCGAGCCGCATGAGAGGGCATGCGGCGCCAGCCCAGGGGCAAGGCGGGATTGTGACCCTTTGTCAGAACCTCACACACTCTGATGCAGCGTCTTGTGGTCACGAAACGGGACCTATGGGCGAGATGAACGCAGCGTGGGCGTCTTGTGGTCACGAGACGAGGGTTATGGGTAGCAAAAAGCCCTATACATTCCATAAGGAATGTATAGGGCCTCTCCGCGAGCGTGCAAGGCACTCCTTGCACACAAATCTCAGTCAAAAACATGCATGATTAACTCTCTGAAATGCATAATGGAGTTTCTGAGCGTTTTGTCACGCTTCCCCAACCCATACCCCTCGCCTTTTGACCAGCGGACAGGTACTGCTAGAAATCAATGCAAGATACGCTTGTATAAAACCCTTTATTATGGCCAAATTAATGCATACACCCTGAAATCTGTAAAAGCATGCCGCCCGCGCAGCCAATATGGTGCGCGGGCGGCATGAAACGACGATGAGGATATGGAACTACTTTGCGAGTCCGGCCTCCTGAGCAGAAAGAGGCTTCTTCAGGAAGGACAGGATGACTGCAGCGATCACAGAGCCTGCGACAAGCGCCACGAGGTACATGACCGGGTTTCCGATGACCGCGATCACCCAGGCACCACCATGAGGTGCGGGGCTCGTGCAGCCAAAGCCCGCCGAGATGGCGCCAGCGATAGCCGAGCCGATGATGCAAGACGGCAGCACGCGACCGGGATCGGCGGCGGCATACGGGATGGCGCCCTCGCTGATAAACGACAGGCCCATGATGTAGTTCACCACACCGGCCTTGCGATCCGCCTCAGTCCAACGATTCTTGAAGAACGTGGTCGAAAGCGCCACAGCGATCGGCGGAACCATGCCGCCCACCATGACTGATGCCATGATGATCTGGCCGGTCTCAGAACCTTCAGCGAGCATAGCGGTACCGAAGACATATGCAGCCTTGTTGAAGGGGCCACCCATATCCACCGACATCATGCCGCCCACAACAGCACCGAGTAGCACGAGATTGCCGGTGCCCATACCGTTGAGCGCTGCAGAAAGCCAAGAGTTAATGGCACCGAAGATAGGATTCAGTGCGAGCATCACAAATCCGATGGCGAACACCGAGAGCAGCGGATAGAGCAGCACCGGCTTGATGCCCTCGAGCGAGTCGGGCAGGTTGTCGCACGCCTTCTCGAGCACCAGCGTGATATAGCCGGCAGCGAAACCAGCAAACAGCGCAGCGATGAAGCCACCCGAGATGAGCGCGCCCTGTGCCTCGGCATCCATGGCCGTAGCGAGGTATCCCAGCGTATAGCCCTGCTTCGCGATCCAGCCGCCCACGAAACCGGGGGCCAAGCCAGGACGATCGGCAATGGACATGGAGATGTACCCGGCAAGGATCGGCATCATGAAGTTGAATGCCTGGTTGCCCACGAGATTGAAGAACGCAGCAAGCGGCGTTGAGCTACCGTAGGCGCTCGTGCCCATGCCCGCTTGATCGACGAGGAACGAGATGGCCATGAGGATGCCGCCGCCCACGACGAACGGCAGCATATGGCTCACGCCGTTCATGAGGTGCTTGTAGAGCGACGAGCCGAAGCTCTCGGTTGCACCGTCTGCTGCCGGTGCGGCGGCGCCGCCAGTCGCGTGGCAGATCGGGGCCTCGCCGTTCATGATGATGCTGATGAGGCGCTCGGCGTCGTTGATGCCGGCGGAGACGTTCGTCGAGTAGAGCGGCTTGCCATCGAAGCGACCGAGCTCGATGCCCTTGTCCGCCGCGATGATGATGCCCTTGCACGCCGCGATCTCGTCGGCGGTGAGCGCGTTCTTGGTGCCCACGGAGCCCTGGGTTTCGACCTTGATGGTCACGCCCATCTCGTTCGCCACCTTCTCGAGGTTCTCGGCAGCCATGTAGGTGTGGGCGATACCCGTGGGGCACGCGGTGATGGCGAGGACCTGCGGCATGCCGCTATCCTTTGCCGTCGCCGCTACAGGAGCCGCCTTCGCCGCAGTCTTGGCGGCCTGCTCGGCATCATAGGCCTCCTCGGCTGCGTCGATCGCAGCGAGGAACTCGTCCACGGTCTTCGCGGCACGAAGCGCCGCCGGGAACTCCTCGTGCATGAGCAGCGCCGAGAGCTTCGCGAGCACCTCGAGGTGCACGTTTGCCTCGGTAGCGGGCGCCGCGATGAGGAAGATCAGATCGGACGGCTTGCCATCGGGCGCCTTCCAATCCACGCCGCCGGGCACGGTGATCGCCACGAGGCCCGGCTCCTTCACGGCATCGGTCTTGGCATGCGGAATCGCCACGCCCTCGCCTACCGCCGTGGAAAACTCAGCCTCGCGCGCCAGCACGGCATCGCGATACCGCGCGCGGTCGGCAACCGCTCCAATGCCCACCTGCAAATCGACGAGCGCATCGATCGCTTCCGCCTGCGTCATGGCAGAAACGCCGAGCCTCACCCCTTCCGCCTTGAGCAATCCGGTTATTTTCACAGCAAACTCCTTTCCCCGGCAGATGCCGGATGAATAACCAAGGTAAACGCACCCGAACAATCGGTGCCCTGGATGATGTATTGCGGACGCGCGCGTCAGCCCAGCTGGGCAAACAGCTCTTCCACCTGGTCGCGCGTGGCAAGACCCATATGGAAGGCGCTGGCAGAACCCGTGCAGAGCCCCATCTTGAACGCCTGGGCAACATCGCCGGTCTCCTCGTAACCGGCGATGAATCCGGCGACCATGGAATCGCCGGCACCCACGGAGTTCACCACCGTACCGCGCGGCGACGGGCGCATGCACACCGTCCCGTCCTCGGCAACGAGCACCGCACCCTCGCCCGCCATCGAAACGAGCACGTTGCGGGCCCCGCGCTCCTGAAGCTTGCGCGCGTACGGCACGACCTCCTCGCGTGCGGCGAGCTCGACACCGAAGATCTCGCCAAGCTCATGGTTGTTGGGTTTGATGAGGAACGGATGGTACGGCAGCACGTTCATCAAAAGATCGCGCGTGGCATCGACCACGACGCGCACGCCGCGCCCCTCGAGGCGGGCCATGATGCGCTCGTAGATGTCGCCCGGAAGCATTGAGGGGACGCTACCCGAGATGATGAGCGTGTCATCCGCGCCGAGCGCGTCGAGGCGCGTGTAGAGCGCGTCGATATGATGCTGCTCGATTGCAGGGCCAATCCCGTTGATCTCGGTTTCCTCGGGCGAGCTGATCTTCACGTTGATGCGGCTCATGCCCTCCTCGACGCGAATGAAATCGCACGTCACGCCAAGCGCATCGAGGCGGCGCGCGATCTCGTTACCGGTAAAGCCCGCCACGAACCCCAGGGCGCGGCTATCATGCCCCAGGTTCTTGAGCACGATCGAGACGTTGATGCCCTTGCCGCCCGCCATGATGTTCTCGAACGTCGCCCGATTGACGGCGCCAAGCGTGAGGCCGTCGGTGTGGATGATGTAATCGAGGCTCGGGTTGAATGTAACGGTGCAGATCATGCGGCATTCCTCTCTTGCATGACAAATGGGACCATATCCTTGCTGTGCCGGCCGTCGAGGCTATGCGGATGCGACGATGACGTTCGCATAGTCCGTCAGATCGGACGGCACGGCATCGGTGATAACGGCGGCGTCGTCGAATGCGGCAAACGCCACCGGCGACACCCTGGTGAACTTGCTCGCGTCGCACAGCACATACGGCTTGAGCGTCTGCTTGAGTGCGGTTTCCTTCACCAGGGCCTCGCCGATCTCGGGCGTGGTGAAACCCGCATCGGGCGTGGCGCCGTTTGTTCCAAAAAACCCAAGCGTGAAGCGGTAGCGATTGAGCGTCATAACCGTCTGCTCGCCCACAAGGGCCTCGGTGATGGGCTTGAGCTCACCGGCGGGCACGAACACACGGCAACCCTTCATGAGCAGCGCATGCGCGTTCGCGATGGAGTTGGTGACATAGGTGGCGCGCGTCTCGGTGATGGCATCGACGAGGCACTCGGTTGTTGAGCCGGCGTCGATGTAGACGAAGTCATCCGGGCCAATCAGCGCCGCGGCAAAGCGGCCGATGGCGCGTTTCTCCTCGATATGGACGCCATGCTTCTCGCCCACCGGCTGATCGGCAAGCACGACGGTCCTCCGCACCGCCGTTGCGCCGCCATGAACCTTCACGATGCGCCCCTCGCGCGCCAAGCGCGTCAAATCGCGCCGAATCGTGGATTCCGAAGCGTCGAGGAGCTCCATAAGCTCAACCGCTGTTGCCGAACCGCGTTCGTTCACCGTGTCGACGATCCTGCTCAAACGATCTTCTGCCAACATGTTCGCTCCCCTTCCACGCATCTCGAGACCCGGCTCTCCTGAAATCGCCATAGAATCAATCAGAACCGTTCAGATTCATTCTAAAACGTTCACGGTGCGAACTATAACACCACGCACGGTCATAAACGTTCAAAATCGGTCATAGACCGTAAACGGTAGCGCTGCGGCGGTAAACGGTAGAAATCCCGGTATGAGGCCAGTACCATAAGACGAACGATCGCGACGCAACAGCATGTGCGGTATGCATCACCCGGCACCGCCATGCCCTCATATCAGATTGGACAACCTATGACGCACCCACCCCGGAGGTGTCTTGCAGCAGCTGCGAAGGCAGCATTCCCACCCACCATCCCCATCCTGGCGGGCTTTATCTTTCTTGGTATCACCTGCGGCATCTACGCGGGCTCGCTTGGGCTTCCCTGGTGGGTGCCCCCGCTTATGGCTATCTGCATCTTCGCGGGCTCGGCCGAGTTCGTGGTGGCATCTATGCTCGTAGCACCGTTCAATCCCGTTCAGACGTTCATCACGGTGTTCGTTATCAATGCGCGACACCTGTTCTATGGCATCTCCATGCTCGACCGCTTCCGCCGGCTCGGCCGCAAGCGCGCCTACCTCATCTTCGGCATGTGCGACGAGACGTTCTCGATCAACTATGCCACCGAGGCGCCGAAGGGAATCGATCGCGGCTGGTTCATGTTCTTCGTAAGCCTGTTCAACCAGCTGTATTGGATCTGCGGCTGCACCTTGGGCGCCATATGCGGCACGCTGCTCGCCGTGCACATCGAGGGCGTCTCGTTTGCCATGACGGCGCTGTTCGTCGTCATCTTCCTCGATCAATGGCTCAAGGACAGCGTGCATGCCGGTGCCCGGGCGGGTATCCTCGCCTCGGTTGGCGCGCTCGTAATCTTCGGCCCCGACGGATTCATCATCCCCGCCATGGCACTCATCCTCATCGCCCTCACGCTCGCGCGCACGCCCGTGGAGCGCGCACTCGCGGCGAGCGATGGACGGGACGGTGATGACGCATGACGACCATGCAGATGCTCGCAACCATCGCCGTCGCCGCCGCGGCGACGATCCTCACGCGCGCCCTGCCCTTTATCGCTTTCCCGGCGGGCAGGCAGACGCCAGCCTATATTCAGTACCTCGGCCGCGTGCTGCCGGGCGCGGTCTTTGGCCTGCTGGTGGTGTACTGCCTGCGCGAGGTAGACGTCTTCACGGGCACGCACGGGCTGCCCGAGGCGCTCGGCGTCCTCGTGGCGGGCGGCACCTATCTCTGGAAGCGCAACATGCTGCTTTCCATCGCCCTCTCGACGGTGCTCTACATGCTCATCGTCAACGCCGCATAAGCGACCAGGCGCACAGCGCGCCTACGACCGCGCCACTGCGTCCTCGAGCTCGCGCACAAGGTTGTCCACGATCTCGATGGCGTCGCCAACCGCCTTATAGTGCGCAATGCCGAAGATGGGCGCCTGCGCGTCCTCGTTGATCGCGATGATGGTCTTGGCGCCACCGATGCCCGCAAGATGCTGGATGGCGCCCGAGACGCCAATGCTTATGAGGAGCTCCGGCGCAACCGAGACGCCGGTCTGCCCCACCTGGTGCGGATACTCGAGCCAGCCCGCCTCGACGAGCGGCCGCGTACAGCCCAGCTCGGCGTCGAGCGCGTCGGCGAGGCGCTGCATGAGCGGCAGCTGCTTCTTCGAACCAATGCCGCGGCCCACAACCACGAGGCGCTTCGCTTGCGCAATCGAGGCGCCCTGCTGCGCGGGCTCGGTTGCGAGCACGCGCACGCGCGAGCGCACCGACGCATCGAGCGGATACTCGACAACCTGGTCCTTGGCGGCGGCGTCGCTCGAAACGGACGAACGGGGACAGGCATCACCGGCGAAGACACCGGGACGCACCGTGGCCATCTGGGGGCGCCGTGCGGGGCACTCGATCGTGGCCATAAGGTTGCCGCCGAATGCAGGGCGCGTCTGCTGCAAAAGCCCCGTTGCTCCATCGATCTCTAGGCGCGTGCAATCGGCGGTGAGTCCCGTCTCCAGGCGCACCGCTACCATGGGTGCGAGCTCGCGCCCGAAGGCAGTGGCGCCATAGAGGATGATCTCGGGCTTGAGCCGTTGTGCCAGGTCGCACACCCAGCGGGCGCACACCTCGGCATCAAGCGGCACCATGCGCTCGTCATGCACCGTGAGCACGCGATCGGCTCCGCGGGCGATGAGCTCCCGCTCGTGTGAGCCCGCGCTGCCGGGACCCTGCGGCAGCAGCGCCACAACCGCGCATCCCCGCTGGGCTGCAAGCGCACGGGCGCGGCCCAGCAGCTCGAACGCAACAGGCAGCACGTCGTCGTGCTCGTCAGCCTGAACAAACACCCAGATATCGCGATAGGCCACCAGGTCCGCGCCCGCCTCCTTGCGCTCGATGGAGATGGCATCCACCGGACACGCATCGATACAGGCACCGCAAAAGACGCACGCATCGGTCGGGCGTGCCAGGCGGTCCTTGACCTCGATCCCGCCGGTTGCGCACGCACGCACGCAGCGCGTGCATCCTATGCACCTGGTTTCATCCACGCGAAGGCCGGCCATCACGCCACCTCCCCTATGATTCGAACGAGCTGCCGTGCCTGCCCGATGGCATCGCCGGAAACCTCGACGCCCGCAGCCTGCTGCTCGGGCACAAACGAACGCACCACCTGCGTAGGCGACCCCGCGAGCCCGATGCGCGCGGCATCGGCGCCCACCTCGGCGGCCCCGCGCACGTCAACCGTCGCATGTTCGGCAGCCAGCACGCCGGCGATGCTCGGCATGCGCAGCGTTGCCGCCTCCTTGGCCACCGTGAGCACGCACGGAAGCGTCGCCTCAACGAGCGAAACGCCCGCATCGCCACCGGCGCGCACCGTAACAGCATCATTTGCGCAAGCCATGAGCGTACGGACGTCGGCCACGCACGCCATATCGAGCGCGCCGGCAAGCTCCGGCCCAATCTGCGCCGTATCGCCGTCAACCGCCATCTTGCCGCAGAGCACCAGATCGGGCATGCCGAGCTCGCACATGCCGCAGGTAAGCGCATGCGTTGTCGCAAGCGTGTCGGCACCGGCAAAGGCGCGGTCCGAAAGCAGCAGCGCATCGGTGGCTCCGCGGGCGATGCAATCGCGCAGCAGGCGCTCCGTTGCCGGGATGCCCATCGAGAGCACCGAGACGCGCACGTCTTCCCCCGCCGCGCGACGCTCTTCGCGCAGGCGTAGCGCGAGCTCGAGCGCGCTCGCGTCGAACGGATTCACCACGGCATCACCGCCGTCGCGCACGATCGTGTTCGTCACGGGATCCATCTTGACCTCGGTTGAAGCGGGCACGGCCTTTACGCACACCACGATATGCATGGGCTACGCACCCCCTTTCTCGGCGTCGCCGTCCAACGCTCCCGCTTGCCGCAGCGAGTCCAGGAGTTCCTCATCAAACAGGTTGCCGCGCCCCAGCTGACCGCGCGGATCGAAGACGAGCTTCACGCGCGCCATCTCGGCAAGCGCCTGATACCCGTACATGATCTCGAGAAAATCGCGCTTGAGCTTGCCCACGCCGTGCTCGGCGGACACAGCGCCGCCCATATCGGTAACGGCGCGCGCCCACCGGGCAAAGAGTTCCTTACCGGCGGCGTACTCGGCTGCCGAGCGCGGGAGGATATTCACATGCAGGTGGTTGTTGCCGATATGCCCCCACGCAGCCGCCTCGAGCCCCGCCTCGGAGATAGTGGTGCGGTAGAGGTCCATGACCTCGTGCAGGCGCTCGTTAGGCACGGCCATATCGCTACCGAGCTTGGTAATCGCGGGGTCGATGCGGCGACGTTCGTCGATGAGCATGTTCACGCTCTCGGGCACGGCGTGGCGGAAAAACGTAAGGGCCTCGCGATCGAGCTCGGTGCGGGCAACCCAGGTATGCTCCGCGCTGCCACCTGCACGCTCGAGGAGCGCACCTAAACGCGCGAGCTCGGCAAGCGCCTCATCCTCGCTGGCACACTGGAGTTCGACGTATACGCAGCATGCAGCATCTGCCGGCGGCTCTACGAGCGACGAAAACGCCGTGCTCTCGGCGCGTTGGCGGCGCAGGACATCAAGTGCCGCCCCGTCGAAGTACTCAATCGCCGCGGCACAGCCAAGCTCGTGCCGCATGGCAACCGTCGCGTCGAGCGCATCGTGCTCGACGGTAAAAAAGCAGCTCACATCCCAGGTGACTGCTGGCGCGGGAACGAGTGCAAGCTCGAGCTCGCTGATGACGCCAAGCGTGCCGTCGGAACCGATCACGAGGTCGATCGCATCCATATCATCCTCGACAAAATAACCCGAAGCGTTCTTGCATGCAGGCATCTCATAGGCAGGCAGCTCGACTTCAAGCGTCGTGCCGCCCTCGGTAACTAGCGTGAGATGCCGCCCGCACGCACGCTGCTCGCCGCGGCGCAGCGCGAGCACATCGCCCGTGGCAAGCACGAGCCGCAGGGCATTCACATGCTGCCGCATGGCGCCATGAGCGTAGCTCCGAGCGCCCGACGCATTGCATGCCGCCATGCCGCCCAAGCACGCCGAAGCCTCGGTAGGATCGGTGGGAAATATCTGCTCGGGGGCATCGGCAAGGGCTCGCAACGCCTGCAGCGAAGCATCGTCCCACCCCTCGGTGGCAAACGAGCGCGCATGGAGGTTCTTGCGCAGCTCGGAGAGGATCACGCCCGGCTGCACGCGCGCGAAGTATGCACCCGCATCGTCACGCCTCATCCCGAGCACGCGGTTCATGCGCGACAGGTTGAGCACATGCCCGCCATGCGGCACCGCGCCGGCGGCAAGGCCCGTGCGCGCGCCCTGCACCGTCACCGGCGTGCCGGCAGCATGAAGCGCACGCAGCACGGCGCGTATCTCGCCTTCCGTCGTGGGAAACGAGATGCTCTCCGCCTCTCCATGGCTTCGCGACTCGTCGTGCAGGTAATCGTCATGCTCGCGCGTGAGCGGCACAATGCGCGCTGAACCAGCGTGTTTGTCTATCGCAGCCATAGGCACCTCACTCTTTAGCATGCAAAAGTGCGTGCTGGCAATTGTATCGTGCATGCCAAGCCGCCATCGATGAGGCTCGCCCGCGTAACGGTTCCGAAAAGGACGCACCGCATTGCGTGCGCTGCGACTCGCCCAAAACCTCCACAATCTTTTTTTCGCATCAGCCTGCCTGCGCTTGTGAGACCCCTGTTAGATGTCGTGATCATTCTGTTAGATTCGCCTGCTACGCTGCGGCTATGGCATCGCACCACATGAGAGGAGCCCCTATGGCCGTATACGTTCCCCGCTACCGCGCCGCAATCGAAATCATCGACGATCCCTTGAGCCAGCCGGCAGACCTCGAGGCGTACCCCGGCTACCGCATCTACCGGGCAACCGCAGCCGAGCTGTATGATCCGTCCAGCTTTGACCTCCTCGAACAGCGCATGGCGCGCGATGCCGGCATTGAGCTTCCCGCTCTCACGCCGCGCGAACGCGCCGCGCGCGAGGCGCTTACGGCATTTCTCGACCAGGCGCTCGGCGTCGAGGAATATGCGCGCGCCATGGGCATCCCGCTTGGATCTGACGCGACGGGACGCACCTCCGGAGCGCCACGATGACCAATCAGCTTCAGCCCTCAGCCTTCCTGGATGCGCAACGATCCGCACTCGCCTCACGCGATGGTCTCGGCTTATTTTGTACAATATATTTTGATATCTTGTACAATATTCCTCAACCATACGATGTTGAGGAGGTTGGTATGGCCCTTCCACCCGTCCGCATCTCGGCTTCTGAATTCCGGCAGAACTTCGGGAAATATATGAAAGACGTCGCGCACACCGACTTCGAGGTTACGCGAAACGGCCGCGTCGTTGGATTGTGGACCAATCCTCATCGCGACCAGATGAAGCTTGTTGACGAGCTGAGCGGTGCGATATCGAAAGTTGCGATAACCGACGAGGATACCGAGCGCCTTCGCGAGGAGCGTATCCTGCGTCGCGCCGGCCTCATACCACACCATGGCGGCGAAGAGCACCCCGTCTCGAAGGGCTAAATCCATGAGACTGTTTCTCGACACCAATGTTGTAATCGACTACGCGGTCGCCACGCGCCCTGACCATACAGCTGCTCACGACGCTATGCGCTTTTGCCTACAGCGCGGCGACGCACTCATACTTGCAACATCACAAGTGACTGATTGCTACTACATCCTTCACAAGCATCTCGGACAACAAGAAACGCGCACCTGGCTCAGCAAACTTCTACGCCTATGTGAACTCGTACCCACCTCACCGAACGCCTGCGTAACCGCGCTCGCCTCGCCGCTCCCCGATTTCGAAGACGCGGTGCAAGTTGAAACAGCGCGCGAGGCACGATGCGACTATATCCTTACGCGAAACCAACGCGACTACGCCACCTCGCCGCTCCCCTTTATCGATCCTGCCGGCTTGCTCACCCTCATGCGCGAGCGAGAACGAACGCCGCCAGCTGAACGCAGCGAGCGCTAGGCTCAAAAGAATCCACCTACGAAACCGAACGTTTGTTTGCATCCGTGGTAGAATAAATGATTACCCAGTATGCATGCGAGACGATGGGGAGGTGGGCGCGTGGAGGACCATCCGATTGATATCCAGGAGCTGATACACCGACTTAACACCGGCGAGCACCTGCGCAGCAGCTCGCACTTCTCAGACTCCGTCTCGTGCGGGGAGCCCATCATCAAAACGGGACGTCAGCTCATGCGCGATCGGGAGCGCGCTGCGCGCCGGCAGCAGCATCAAGGCGCGCCGCAGCCGGCGCCACGCCCCGTGAGTATCTTCGATCAGTTCGAACTCGATGCATCAGTTCGTACGCGGCATCTCGATACGAGCTTCCCCCACCGCTACCGCGAGATGCGCGCCATCTCGCGCTGGGAGCAAGACGCGGGGCGCGGGCGATGGCTCACCGAGGCCGAACTGTTCTACAAGCAGGCCCACTTCATGGCGGATTTCGAGGATACCTGCCCGTACGAGGGATCGTTTCGCTCGTATTGCCCCACGTATAACGAAATGAGCAACCGTCAGCTGCGTGGCTATTTCACGTGGCGCGCCGCCGTGCGACGCGGCGACGTGCAAGAAGCGCCTACCGCGTTTGCCTTCGTCTACCTCTACGAGCTTCTGTGCGGGGTTGGCATCGAGAGCCCGCGCGACGGGTTCGAGAAGATCCGCTCGTTTTGGCTCGCCTATCGCGACTTCTCCCCCGAGTTCAACCGCACCGTGCGCCCCTGGCTCAAGGACTACGCGGTCTACCATGGGCTCGACCCTGCGCTCATTGAACTTGACGACACCTCGATCAGCTTTGATCGCAACATCCTCGAACTGGTGGAGCTCTGTGCGCCATACGATGCGGATGCCGCGCGTGCTCTAGGAATATCCGAGGAAGAGGGGGCGGTTCCGTCAGCACCCGCCAACCTCGAGGCTGCTCCCCTGCCGCCCGACAAGGCGTGGGAGGAGCGTCTGTTCGAGATGCTCGACCGGCTCTCGGCGCATCGCCTGTGCGATTCGCCGCTCGAGCGGGCGCACCATGACGACCTGCGCCATGTGACATGCGCGGTTTTTGTCCGCATGCTTGCGTACTATCGGGGCCATCGAACAAAAGGGCTCATCGAGAGCGCCTTTGGAGAGATGACTACCATGTCGTACACCATGTTTGGATCCGCGGTCTTCTTTGACCCCCAGACACACGAGGACACCGAGTACGAACTCGACCCCATCCACCGCTACACCTGCCGACGCGGCCTGTGGACCTGCACGCGCATCTACGGCGGGCGGGGCCGCAGCAGCAAGCTCGGCGATATCCTACATGCCATCGACCGGCTGCTGCGCACGGCACTGGCATGCGAGACGCCGCTTGAAGACGAGGGCGCGCCCAAATACCTCGCGCGCATCATCGAACGGGAAATCTCCTCGTGGCTTGCGTGGAAGCGCGACCATGCGCCGCGCGTGATCGACATCGACCTCTCGCAGCTCTCTGGCATTCGCAGCGCGGCTGCCGAGACACGCGAGGCGCTGCTCATCGACGAGGAGCGCGAAGACGAGCCGTCGCCCCCAACCGAGGCCGCGGCATGTCCCCGTGCTCAGACAGTCCTCGGCCGCGCTCCGCTTGCCTGTGGAACTGCGCGCGGGGACATGCCGCAGCCAGCTGGGACGGCGGATCATTCTGAAAGTCGCGACAGAGCATGCGATGCCGGCACCGCGAACCCATCGGCAGAGCCCGCCTCCTCGATGGCGGCGATCTCGGAGCCGTCCGGACAAACCGAAAACATGCTTACCGCAGATGAACGGGCGTATCTAGTTGCGTTGTTAACGGGCGAGACGGCTCCCGTGCCTGCGGGAACGAGCGAGGATATGCTGATCGATGGTATCAACGAGAAGCTCTTTGATGCAATCGGCGACACGGTTATCGAGTTCGGTATCGCAGGACCCGAACTCATCGAAGATTATCGAGACGACCTACGAGAGGTGCTTGGTATATGAACAACGCAGCAAACGCACCGCGCGTACCCAAGCGGGTCGCGGCCGTCATCTTGAACTCGCTCAAAGGCGGCGTGGTGCCGCGTATCGGTCTGCCCTATATCACGGTGGGCCGCGAGGCCGAGATTCGGGCGCTGCTTACCGACCTTTCCCTCATTGCCGACGGCGGCGCCTCGTTCCGTTTTCTCGTGGGCCGATACGGCGCGGGCAAGAGCTTCTTGCTGCAGACCATCCGCACACATGCCATGGGCGAGAACTTCGTAGTGGCCGATGCCGATCTCTCCCCCGAGCGCCGCTTGCAGGGTGGCCAAGGGCAGGGGCTCGCCACGTACCGCGAGCTCATCCGCAACCTCTCCACCAAAACGCGCCCCGAAGGCGGCGCGCTCACGCTCATCCTCGACCGCTGGGTCGCAAGCACGAAATCGGTTGCCGCGACAGGCTCTGATAACGTCCATGAAACCGAAGATGAACTGCTCGAGGCGCACCTTGCGCCGCTCGAAGAGCTCGTTCACGGCTTTGACTTCACCCGCATGCTCCGCCGCTACCGCAGCGCTTCGCTCGAGAACGACGACGAAACCAAGAGCCTCGTTATCAAGTGGCTGCGCGGCGAATATCGCACCAAAAGCGAGGCCCGCACCGAGCTGGGCACGACAGCGATCATCGGCGACGACGACTGGTATGACTACGTGAAGCTCTTTGCGCAGTTCCTCACCGGCGCGGGCTACAAGGGCCTGCTCGTGCTTATCGACGAGCTCGTGAACCTCTTCAAGATCCCCAACGCCGTCACGCGCCAGTACAACTACGAAAAGATCCTCACGATGTACAACGACACGCTGCAGGGCAAGGCGCACCATCTGGGCGTCATCATGGGTGGTACGCCGCAGTCCATCGAGGATCGCCGGCGCGGCGTCTTCAGCTACGAGGCCCTGCGCAGCCGCCTCACACAAGGTCACTTTGCCCGCGAGGGCATGCGCGATATGCTCGCGCCCATCATCCATCTGCACCCGCTCACCTACGAAGAACTCTTGGTGCTCATCGAGAAGCTGCAGCAGATCCACGCCGGCTATTACGGCTATACTGCACGCCTCACCGAAGCGAACTTGGTGGACTTCCTCAAAATCGAGTTCGGACGCGTGGGTGCCGATACGCACCTCACGCCGCGCGAGGTCATTCGCGACTTCATCGAGCTGCTGGACATCGCCTACCAAAACCCCGACGCCGATATCGCCGCGCTGTTGCAAGACGTGGGCGGCACGCAGGCGACAGGCGGCTACGGAGACTCCGCGGTATCCGGCTCGTCCACAACAACGGTTGCCGCAGGCGCTGCCCCGCGCAACCCCACCGACTTCGCCGAATTCACGCTGTAGGAACGACCATGGCCTTGTGGCATTTACTTTGTTACAAAATATGTACATAATAGTGTACATAATCCCTACACCAGAAAGGGACAAGTATGGATGCAATCTACAGCGCAACGGCCTTGCGAGACCATCCTAAAGAGGTCAAGCAAGCAGCGCAATCCCGTCTCGTTCGCATCACGGAAAACGGCAGGGGTGCATATGTCTTCTGCTCGGAAGCGGTTTTTGAATCAGAAATAGAACGGGCAGTCGACCGTGCACTTTACACGCAGCATGCCAAGCACGCCATTGCCGAAGGAAGAGCCGCCATTGAGAATGGACAGTTCGTCGAGGGCATTAACGCAGGCCGGGCAGCAGTTTCGGCACTTCGGAATGCACGATGAGCGTCAAGCTGTTTCTCTCGACCCCCTTTCTTCAAGATCTCGCACTTCTTGACCCTGCTTTTGAGGAGCGAGTCTGGAGGGAGCTTGAGCTCGTACAGTCGTTTCCCGGAGTAGGGAGCTCGCTTGTAGAGCCCTTGCTGGTGCAAGCGTTTGGAGCATCTGTTCTCAAAGTCGCCGTTGGATCCTACGACGTCATATACGAACGAATCCACCTAGATGACGGATCCGAGCGTGTAAACGTGCTGGGCATTATCCCCCAGCGAAAGATTAGGTGAGCAATACACGCTATGGGCATCTTCGATCGCTACGCGCCGTTCGTGCAGGACTTCATCTACGACCACGACTGGGAAGGCCTACGCTCCATCCAGGTCGCTGCCGCCGAGGCGATCTTCGACACCGATGAACATGTGCTCCTCACCGCACAGACCGCGTCCGGTAAAACGGAGGCCGCCTTCTTCCCCATCCTCACCGAGTTCTGGGAGGACCCGCCGGCGAGCATCGGCGCCGTCTACATCGGTCCGCTCAAAGCGCTCATCAACGACCAATTCATGCGCCTTGAGGACCTTTGCATCGAGGCCGATATTCCCGTTTGGCGCTGGCACGGCGACGTGGCGCAGTCGCACAAGCGCAAGCTCATGCAGCATCCCTCTGGCATCCTGCAGATCACACCTGAATCGCTCGAGGCCCTGCTCATGCACCGCCATGCGCTGGTACCACGCCTCTTTTGCGACCTGCGCTACGTGGTGATCGACGAGGTGCATTCGCTCTTGCGCGGCGACCGCGGCGGCCAGACGCTCTGTCTCATCGAGCGCCTCTCCCGCATGGCAGGCGTGAACCCGCGGCGTATCGGCCTCTCCGCCACCATCGGCGACCCCAAGCGCACCGGCGCCTTCCTCGCCGCCGGCACCGGGCGCGGCTGTATCATCCCACGTTTCGAGGAGCCGCGGCGCACCTGGCGTCTCTCCATGGAGCACTTCTACATCACCGGCCCCCAGGCAACCGAACGGGCAAACGACTTCTCCCCAACCGGCGACACGGATACCGGGATTATGCGCGCAGACGGCACCATCGAGGCAGACGTGGTTGCCGTCGAGCGCATGGACGCGAATGCGTTGCCCGACGAGAGTGCCGATGGCGACGCTGACCTCGAACGCGATACGCAAGCCGAGCTCCTCGCCCCCACCGACCGCGCACCCGAAAACGCCGACCCCGGCATCGGCTACATCTTCGAACGCACCCGCGGAGCCAAGTGCCTCGTCTTCGTGAACTCGCGCGAAGAGGCAGAGGCTGTCTGCACGATGCTGCGCGCCTATTGCGAGGTGAACCACGAGCCGGATCGATTTCTCATCCACCATGGCAATCTCTCGAGCGCCATTCGCGAATCTGCCGAAGAGGTCATGCGCGACGACGAGCGGCTCGACACCACCGTGACCACCGCTACGCTCGAGCTGGGCATCGATATCGGCCGGCTCGAGCGCGCGTTCCAAATCGATGCGCCGTTTACCGTGTCGAGCTTTTTGCAGCGCATGGGCCGCACGGGCCGGCGCGGCGAGCCACCCGAGATGCATTTCGTGATGCGCGAAGAGAGTCCCGAGCCGCGCACCACCATGCCCGAGACCATCCCCTGGAAGCTCTTGCAGGGCATCGCACTCGTGCAGCTTTACCGCGAGGAGAAGTGGGTCGAGCCGCCGCGCACGGAGCGGCTACCCTACAGCCTGCTCTACCATCAGACCATGGCAACGCTTGCCAGCACCGGCGAGCTCACGCCGGCCGAGCTCGCGGCGCGTGTGCTCACGCTCTCCTACTTCCACCGTATCTCGGCGGACGACTTCCGCATCCTCTTGCGCCACCTTATCGAGACCGAGCATATCCAGCTCACCGAGGGCGGCGGCCTCATCGTGGGCCTCGCCGGCGAACGCTATACCAACAGCTTCAAGTTCTACGCGGTGTTCCAGGAAAACGAGGAATTCACGGTGCGGAGCGAATCGGCCGAGCTCGGCACCATTGTGAACCCGCCCCCGCCCGGCGAGCGCATCGCCATCGCCGGTGCCTGCTGGGTGGTCGAGGAGGTCGACTGGAAGCGCCATCTTGTATACGCCACGCAGGTCAAAGGGCGCGTGCCCGCCTACTTTGGCGACTGCCCCGGAGACATCCACACGCATATCCTGGAGCGTATGCGCCGCGTGCTGGGAAGCCACGAGACGTATCCGTATCTGCTGGACAATGCCCGCGCGCGTCTGCGCCAGGCGCGTCGCACGGCCGAACTCTCGGGCGCGGCAATTGAGCCCCTTATCAACCTGGGCGGCAAGACCTGGGTGTTGCTACCCTGGCTTGGCAGCTACGCGTTTTTGGCACTCGAACGGCTGCTCAAGATCAAGTGCGCCGGCGAGCTGGGGCTGCGCGGCCTCGATTCGAGCCGCCCCTACTTCATGCAGTTCCAGATGAATGCGGACGCCGAAACGTTCTTCCAAGTGGTAGCCGAGGCAGCCGAGGCCGACTTCGACCCCGTGGAGCTCGTCTACCCCGGCGAGGTGCCCTACTTCGAGAAGTATGACGAGTTCCTGCCCGCCGAGCTCGTGCGCAAGGGCTTTGCCGAAGGTGTCCTCGACATCGAAGGCATGCGCGAACGCGTGCGGGGGTGGCGCGAAGGACGGTAGCTACAAACCATATCGCCCCCGCATTGCAACGATAAAGAAGGGCCAGTCGGCGTACCTGTCATTCTCATGATCCTTATCCGTATTAGCGAACAGGTTCGCAAGGTGTGCCGAAGCATAGCGTCCACACTATATGTCGCATTGCCAGCACGCCCACACTCCTCAGCCTGGAGGACGGCAATACGCGGTCCCCCCAACCCGGTTCCGTCAAGATTCTTGCGCACTTTCCGGCAGCCTCATAGTCCCGCCCTCCGGTACGGCTGCCCCTCCAGCAGCGTCGCGTCCAAGTAGCGCCTCAATCCCCACTCGTCTTGTATTCCATATTGCACGTGCAGTCCCGGGACTGCCACCCCGATCTTTACGACAATGGTCTCCCTTTACCTGCACGCGGTACGCACTATGCGACGCAATAAGTTGCTGTTCCGTACTAAGATCTACACCAGACGCCACGAATGACCGCTCAAATCAATCGCTAGTGCGCGATAGTTGAAAAGGTATCCAACCTTATTCCTCGCCAAAGTAATCGCTGTCAATACGCTTAATGCGATACGTCTTCTCAGTTGAAACGCCAAGATCGTATTGGACCATCAGCTCAGTAAGGCGCTTGCCGTCGATGAGCACGAGCGTTGCATGAGGGTAATGCCGCGCCCAGTCAACAGCGGTCTGGGCAAAGCTCGATGTAGTAATGAACACTCCCCGCGTGATGCTCCCAAGCGCACCGGCAAAACCCTGGAGTTCAGGACGGCCAACATGGTTTTCCGATGCATAACGCTTCGCTTGGACATAAATAGGATCAAAGCCCAAGGCATCAGTTGCAATGATGCCATCGACACCGCCGTCGTTCGCAATACGGGTTTGCTCACCTTGGCCGTAGCCCATCTTAACCAGAAGATCGACGACAAGCTTCTCGAAGAACCCGGGCTCCTTATCCATAATCAAAGAGAGCAGGGAATCCTGCAAATCGGTGTTCAGCTGGACAAACGCGGAATCGATTTGCTCCTGCGGCGAAGTCTCGTCCGCGGAACCGGACAGAGCCTCATCATCCGAATAATCCTCGTTCTCCTTCGACTTGGAGCTTTTCTTTTTCTTCGTCTTCCAGGGATTATTCTCGGCAATAGCTTTGTTCATTTCCTCGACAAGCGTGTGCGCATCATTGTGTCTTGCAAGAGCAGTGCGCCCATAATCGCTGATCTTATACACACCGTAGGCTACTTTGGTGAGCATACCCGCGCGAGCAAGATAGGAGACAGACCAGCTTACGCGACTACGATAAACAGGCACTCCGCTTGAAGTCACAATGGCTTGCTCCCGATCGGAAAGGCCGAGCATGGCACGTACATCGTGGATGATATCAATGCGTTTTCGCTCTTTGCCATCACCCATAAGCTGCAAGGCTACAAGGAACATTTCAGTTTGAGTGGGGATAGCCATTATGGACCTCTCAATCCTGGTTTATGCGGCAGGAGAAATGGCATTCTCCTTGATTGACTTGATTACACTCACCAGATTCATCTGCTGTTGAGTGTTAAAAATCTGCATGAAAGACCGTGGGCGATCGAAAGGTGGGCTGTTAAGAGCCGCAGGCTCCAAATAGCCATTCTCGACCACATAATCAACCACGCGCTTGATAAACGAAATCTGCTGCTCATTGAGGCTCTGGTCATTTAGAAAGCCCGCAAAGGCCTCCATAGCAGCATCCCTATCAAGGTGGGCGAGCTTGCGAACTAACAGACCGAACGGAGTATCTCCGTATGCTTTCGCATAGTCTTCCGCATTGCCAAGCTCATGAGTAAAAATGTGTTCGAGCTGGTTAAATTCACATGCTGTCATTGGCTTATTGGTTCGAAGCTTGTGAATAACAACGTTATCGGCATAATCCTTGAGATAGCGTTCGACCTTGAGCCTATAATCTTCGAAATTATCTCCGATGTCCGCAGTCACTCCATAGACCACCTGTGTGACCGGATCATCTAGATGCGTAACGACATCCCGATGCGGCGGACCAACGATAATGAACTGTATGAGCGATCGAAGCCTCTTGCGAATATCCTCGAGGAACAGCAGGTCCGCCCCATCCAACACTTCTCCCTCTGCGATCTGCTTAATCAGAGGCAGCTGTTCGTTAATCTGGGGAATCGTTGTTCGCGACTGCAGCAACCTTGCCATACCCACAAGTTTACTTTTGTACAAGTCTGCCTTCCGGGCACTGCATGTCGCAATCATGTATCCATACATGATGTTGTCGAAACGGAGCGCTGAAAAATCTCTCTCATTGTTAACGATGAGCATAGAAATCGGATTTCTGAGCTCGGCAAGCGAGACATCGGAAAGCAGCGTGAACGATTCAATGCGACGGTATTTTTCTACTTCTCGACGATGCTTACGAACCGTAAAGAGCTCATCGTTTAGCGCAACAACCTGGCTGTGCATAGTCTCAATAAGCTCTTTTCTCCATGACCGATAGCCATCACTCGCGAAAGCGCTATCTTGCAAAAGCAGAGCAAGCTCTGCTTGCCGACGAAATACCTGCTCGGCAACAGAAACAGCAAGCTCGCCTTCAACTACGTTTGGATTTTCGCGGAAGAACTCGAAATTACGGCACCAATCGAAAATGAAGAATCGTTCCTTGTCTTCATGAACTCCATCTAGCGGGTCAACAACATTCAGACCCTCGCATAGACGCGTTCCGCGCCCGATCATCTGCCAGAATTTGATTTTAGAACGAACTCTCTTGAAGAAAACAAGGTTCACGATCTCGGGCACATCGATACCCGTATCCATCATGTCGACAGACACGGTAATGACAGGACAGGGCTTTAGCTCGAAATCTTCAATGATGGTATGGGCGTAATCATCCGAGTGAACAACAACCTGAATATAATCCCCAGGAAGTCCCGGGAAAAGCTTGCCGAAACGCTCCGCGATGTAGCGCGCATGTTTTTGGCTTTGAGCGAAGATTACTGATTTTCCCAGCTCCTGCCCACCTTGAACGTGGATGCCCATTTTCATAAGCGCGACCAGGACGTGATCGACTGTCTCCTCGTTAAAAACCCACCTATTAAGATCGGTATTCTCAATCTTATCTGGAACGTCCTGCCCTACATCCTCAAAGTCTCCCTCAATCTGTTCCCGTTCTTCAGGGGACAGCTCGTCGTAGGTAATGCCTTCATCAATAAAGCTCGTATGAGTCTCTATACCAAAATACGGAACAAGCACATGGTCAACTTCTGTTGCTGTTTTGTATTCATAGACATACGTAGGCACACCGCGCTCGACATCAAAGAAATCGTATGTGTTTCGATCCACCTCGTTCGCAGGTGTAGCCGTAAGACCAACAACAAGAGCATCGAAGTAAGTAAAGATCTCCCGGTATTTTCTGAAAATTGACCGATGGGCCTCATCGACAATGATGAGATCGAAATGAGCTGGCGTAAACATGCGATCGCCGTCTTCATTTCGCTCCCCATCAATTGCATTCATAATGGTTGGATACGTAGAAAAGACGATGCGAGCGTTACGTTCATCCTTGTTTGAACAGAGATTGCACAGCGATTCATGAGGCAAATAATCCTGATATGCGTGCTTCGCCTGCCTCACAAGCGCCACACGGTCTGCTAAAAACAACGTGTTTTTGACATGCCCTGAACGCATAAGCACGTCAACCAGGGCAGCTGAAACACGAGTCTTGCCCGTGCCCGTAGCCATAACTAGAAGACTCTTGCGATGCCCCTCTTCGATGTTGGCGCACACGCGTTGGATAGCCTCAACCTGGTAGTAACGCCTCCCTCCGCCTGCAATCTTCTCATCTACTGACAAAGTTGTGGGCTTTAGGGTGGATGTCCTGCGGTTGATTATCCTCTGCAAATCTTCTTGTGAGAAAAAACCGCTGACCGAACGTGGGGCACCGTTTTCATCGTCAACAAATAGCGTAGTAAAGCCATTGGTAAGGAAGATAGGCGGCTTGTAGCCAAACTCGCTCTCAAGGCACCTCGCATAGAGCCGTGCCTGTTTGAGCCCTTTTTGCTCAGAATAAGAGGTACGTTTCGCTTCGACGACAGCGAGAGGACGCCCGTTTTTGCCCATAAGCAAATAGTCGATATATCCCACGCCCGTATTGTTACCAGGCTCCACGGGCATGCCGTATACTTCTCGCTCCTGAAGCGCAGTCTCATCGAGCTTCCAACCAGCAAGCGCCAAATCCCAGTCAATGTAGTGTTTACGTGTCTCAAACTCCGAAATGTCTTCTGGGTTGAAATCGCGCTTCGGCTTATCATTTCCTTTGATTTGAGCAGCTTGGGCACTCAATTTCTTAAGCTCGGCTTCGAGTCGCTTAATCTCCTCGTCCTTTTCAACAAGTAGCGACTCGCGATCTTTGATGGCCTTAATCTGGGCAGCTGTAAGCTGGATGCCTTTCTTCGGAATCTTGCGTTCATCGAAGGTCCGTACGGAATAATCCGGCCCGTAGCAATAATCAATCCAATCGATGAACTCAAAGAGGCTTCGCAGAACCAAAATCGCGTCTGCAGGAGTGACAACGCGCTCAGTATGCACTGAGAGATTGCCAAGCTTATTAATACCGAGGAGCTTTCGCCATACACGCCCATCGACAGTATTCATGAAAGATCGCTCATGCAGCAGCGACGACAAATTGTCGCGATAAGGCATGTGAATGTCACTATCGATTGCGTAAACCCACTTGACCGCAAGCTCGAGCGCCTTACGACAGCCGACTGCACACATCGCGGGAGAGGTAGCAAAGACTTTCTCAGCTTCAATGCAAGCATTCGCAAAGAGGCTATAGTAGCCATCCTCGCGCTTGAGGAAATCGAAGTTCATGCTAGCCCGCCTCGCCTGATAATCGCAGTCTCACTTGAAGCTCTTATTACGTCATTATACTTAAGCACCTGCTGCTGAACGACAACCCGCGATTTGTCGACTTCGGCGGCGAATGCGGCGAACTCCCGCTGTTCCGCTATTGAAGC
>CALUFC010000012.1 GCA_944319885.1 uncultured Coriobacteriaceae bacterium | reverse complement strand
AAGGGAATGGACAGCATCCTCCAGGTTCTTCTCGACGAGCATCGCGACCGCTCGCACCTCTCGCTCATCCTCTGCGGATCGTACGTAGATGTCATGAAATCCCTGCTGGAGCGTGACAACCCCCTCTATGGGCGCATCGACCTCAAGATTAACCTCCAGCCGATGGACTACTACGAGTCTGCGCAGTTCTATCCGGAGCGTTCGTGCGAGGACAAGGTTCGTCTCTTCAGCGTGTTTGGCGGCATTCCGTACTACAACCGTCTCATTGACAAGAATGCCTCAGTCCGGGAGAACCTCATCTGTCTGATTCTTGAGCCAGACGCGCGGCTTGAAGACGAGGTGCCCTCTTATCTGCTCTCCGGGGTCTCGAAGATAGGAAACGCCCACGAGATCTTCTCCGCCCTCGCCGGCGGTCACGCCCGCTACCGGGACATCCTGAGCCAGTCGCACGTCCCCAGCGGTGCGACGCTGGTCAACGTGCTCAACAGGCTAATTGGGATGCAGCTTGTCCAGCGGCGTTCGCCCATCAACAATCCCAACAACAAAAAGCGCACCTCGTACGTCATCTGCGACGGGCTCTCCAAGTTCTACTACCGCTACGTCTTCAGGTACCTGTCGCAGCGCAGCGTCCTTGACCCCGAGGTTTTCTACAACCGCTACGTACACGACGACTTTGAGACCCAGTTTGTCCCCCACGCCTTCGAGGAGGTGTGCCGCCAGTACCTCATACGCCAGAACCGCATGGGCAACATCGAGCCGCCCTTCGACCTGATTGGCGCGTATTCTTACGACGACGCAGCGACAAGAACGAACGGAGAGTTCGACGTCGTCACCAGAGACACACTCGGATACGCCTTCTACGAGGCTAAGTTCCGCTCAACGCCCATCACACAACGAATGATCGAGGAGGAGATCGAGCAGGTGCAGCGGACGGGACTCGTGTGCCACAGATACGGGTTCTTCTCATGCTCCGGGTTCGAGGCGCAGGCCAACGAGCGCACGGTGCTCATTGGGCTGGAGGAGCTGTATCGGTAGGCATATGCCTCAGAACAGGCACGCCTCGATGACGTCTGTTCCCCGCAGCTTGTCGAGCCACTCGGCCGGAATCCCCTCGACGCCGTAGACGATACCCGCGAGCGCACCGGCGACGGCGGCTGTGGTGTCCGTGTCATCCCCGAGGTTCACCGCGGCGAGCGCGCACTCGGCATAGCTTGACGTGTTGGCGAGGCACCAGAGCGCAGCGTCGAAGGTGTCACGCACGAAGCCGCCGGAGCAAATCTCGTCCATGGGCCGCGCGGCGATGCCGCCCGTCACGTCTGCAGGAGTCGCACCGGCAATGAGCTCGCGCGCGATATGTACCATGACCACGCATGTCTCCGTCGAGGTTGGATGCGCATGCGTGATCGCGGAGACGACACGCACCCCATCGTCGGTGGCATCGGTGAACGCGAGCGGAACCGTGCGCATGAGCGAACCGTTGCCGTTGTCCCACTCCCCCGTAAGGCCGTGCCCACGCTCGAGCGCCTCGCGCGTAGCGTTGCCGATGTCGAAGAGCCCGTCGACGGTATAGGCGCCCTCGCGATACCACCGCACGAAGCGCCCGCGGATGTCATCGGCATCGATGCATCCCAACTCGCGGTAGCTGTCGCAAATGGCGAGCGCCATCGACGTGTCGTCGCTCCACGTGCCCGCCGGCTGGTCGTGGCTGCCGTGGCCGACCATGTCCGTGCAGCGGAACGAGCCCCGCGGACGAAACTCATACGGAACGCCCAGCGCGTCAGCCACCGCCTGGCCATAGACGCAGTCGCGAAGTGTTCTTGCCACAGCGCACTCCTTTCTCATAACGTCTACTTACGTACGCTCCCGTTACGCAACCCCCTATGAGGAGCGACAGGCACCCCACCTCAAGACGACATGAAACGTCTGCATCGCAAGTTAAAAACCTCACCCATCTATTTCGCAAGCAAAGCGAGGAAGATGAGAATGAGCAGAATGGTTGACAGACGCTGGATGCCAGATGTCTTGTAGATGATGTAGTTGCCGAACTCATCTTTCTTAATCATCTTTTCGTGAACCTGAATCCACCGAATGCCCTTTTCGAACTCCTAGTACATAATCGAGCAAACAGGATAGGGATTCGCAATCTCCGTCTCGACAATCTCTCCGGTACCTGACTCTCTGGTTTTAACCTTCATGAGAACGACCCTTTCGGCGGGGGAGCATCGAGCGCATGGGTATGGGGACATCTCTATTCTATAGCTTGCAAGCGCTTCATCTTCCGTAAGCACGAACCGCGCCAAAGCCTGACGAACTGCACGACGAACATGTCAGGCCAATACAGCTTTGCTTGGTTTCGCCCATTCCTTTGTGAAGCTGGCATCTCGGCTATCATTATCCACAATGACGTCTCCATATGAGAACGCCCAATCTCTCAACGTACTAATCAGGCGAGGCCACCATGAAAGATTGCTACACCGTAACAACCTACTCCGTTCAATCAATCTTAGGCCTGATTGAGTCACGCGACATCGCTATCCCCGAGATCCAGCGGCCCTTTGTATGGGACAGCACGAAAGTGCGCGATCTCATCGATTCGCTTTACCACGGGTACCCAACGGGATATCTCATTACGTGGAAAAACCCCGATGTGAAAATAAAGGGCGGTGGAACCGCCGAGGGCAAGACCGTTCTTATTGATGGCCAGCAGCGAGTAACCGCTTTGATGGCGGCACTTTCGGGCATGCCAATCCTGAATGAAAACTACGAATCGAAGCGAATAAAGATTGCATTTAACCCGGTCTACGAAGGAGAAGACACGCCGTTTGCAGTGCTGACTCCCGTTATTGAGAAGAACAGCAGCTGGATTCCCGATATTGCCGAGCTGTTCAGGCCCGGGTTTAATTCGTGGACGTTCACGAATGACTACATCAAGGCGAACCCAAGCTGTGATCCCACGGTGGTTAGCCAGCGCGTTTCCGACCTGACGTCTATTGGATCGCGCCAGCTTGGCTGCATCGTAATCGATGCGTCCTGCACCATTGATGAGGTTACGAACATCTTTATTCGAATTAATTCGAAGGGCGTTGTCCTTTCGCAGGCAGATTTTGCCATGTCAAAGATTGCCGCCGATGAGACGCACTCTGGCGCGCTCATGCGCAAAGCAATTGACTACTGGTGCCATATGGCAGTTAAGCCGGAGTTTTGGTCGACCATCGCTGCCCATGACCCCGAGTATATGGAATCCGAGTACGTCCCGAAGACCGCATGGCTCAAATCCGACCACGACGACATCTACGATCCGGACTACAACGACATGCTCCGCGTGGCATTTATGCACATGTTCGGTCGCGGCAAGCTTGCGGACCTTGTTTCGCTCCTCTCCGGCCGTGACTTTGAGAAGCGGGAATATCGGAGTGAGATTGCAGACGACTCTTTCGCTAAGCTTCATGAGGGCCTTTTGAGATTCATGTCTGCAGGTAACTTCAAAGATTTTGTCATGGCACTCCGCGCGGCAGGTTTTTCTACCTCCACGCTCATCGGATCACAAGGTGCCGTTAACTTTGCATACAATCTGTACCTCACGCTGCGCGAGGACAAGAGCGTCTCTTCCACCGACGTGAAGCGGTGGGTCCAGCGTTGGTACGTCATGTCGGTTTTAACAGGACGCTACTCGGGCTCTTCCGAGTCGATCATGGATCGCGACATCAGAAGGATCTCCGAAGAAGGATTTAAATCGCTTTACGATGAAATCGTAGCCGCGCGCCTTTCTGATACGTTCTGGAATGTTGAACTACCGCAGCGTCTGAATACCACGAGTATCCGAACGGGAGCGTGGCTTGTTTATGTTGCTGCTCAAGTAAGGGCTGCAGACAATACGTTGTTCACGCAGGGCTTCAAGGTGTCCGACGTTGTTGCCAATGTAGGCGACATCCACCACATCTTCCCGAAGGCATACCTAAGGAAGGAGCTGGATGCACCGCAACGCCTCTACAATCAGGTTGCAAACTACACATATCTCGAAAAGAAGATCAACATAGCTATTGGAAAGAAGAGCCCAAAAGAATACTTCTCCGTTGCACGCGATGCCTGCGTACATGGCGATAGCTATTTTGGAGATATCGCCGATCTGGAAGACCTTCGGGCGAACCTCGAGGCGAATTGCATTCCAGATGGCATCTTCGAGATGACCGCGTCAGACTATGACGAGTTCCTCGCAAAGAGACGCCAGCTTATGGCAAAGCGCATCAAGGAGTACTTCGACTCGCTCTAGCAATCAGGCGTCACCGACATACTTGATCGGATTCTGTCCATGGAACAGATCCGTGACGAGCCGGTCTTTGTAACGCCGCCGCAGCGCCTCACTTGCAAGGTTGCCGACGAACTCGATGCGACCATCCGCGGACACGAAGCCCTCATCTTGCCTCATAACTTCACCGGCGTAAAACCAGCCCGCAACGCGATACACTTCGATAACGCGCCCTTCGCAAACTCCCAGAGTGAGTAGTAACCCAATCTGGTAACGCGGGTCAGCGATTTTTGGTACCAGCGGTCAGCACCGGTGGTACCGGGAATCGGCTCGCATGGTACCGCTCCTAGAATCCGTGGGGAGGGCGCCCGAAGGGCGGGCGCCGCGAAACGGAAAGGGGCTGGTGCCCATGTCCAAGAGAAAGAAGATCCTCCTGATGCTGGCGAAGGGAGGGGTCTCCCAGGCCGGGGTCGCCGCCGCCCTGCACGCGAGCAAGCGCGACGTCTCGGCGTGCGCCAAGGCGATCCGCGAGCGCGGCCTGACGTTCGACGACGTCGCCGCGATGGGCGCCGCCGAGGTGTGAATCTGAATTTGAATCTACCCCGATTCCGTTTACACCCCTACGCCGCATTCAGGGCGGCGCCCTCCCGATGCCTCGCCTCGAACTCCGCCGGGCTGAGGTTCCCCAGCGCCGAGTGGATCCTGACCCTGTTGCAGAAGCACTCGATGTACTCGGAGATCTCGAGCGATGCCTGCTCGCGCGTCTCGAAGGTTCTCGCATGCGCGCACTCGGCCCTGATGACGCCCCGATTCTGCATTGTTTATCTTGGCTGAGAGTACGGCTGGAATCCCCGAGAGCGGGATAGAAGGAATCCTGTCACACACACCTGAGAAGAATTGGCCGGCCCGTACCCCTTCGGATAACACTGCCCACTCGGAAGAAAGCCGCCAGCGTCAGGCGCATCCTCTCCGGAGTGCTGATAGGCAATACAATAAGAAATGGTCTGAATTAACGCCAATTTCTGAGCAGTGCGCACATCGAGAGTTGAGCAGGCTGAATCAAACTGTCGGCGTTATGAAATGCAATGTATTCGTTCTCATAATTCCGTTAATGTCCGCTGAGCAGGAATCCGTTGATTCTAGCGAAAAATTAGAGCGCCTGCGCGACGGCTGGATCGCCGGATTCCCGCGCGACGACGAGCGCCGCATCCATCCCGACCTCATCCCCTACGACGAGCTCTCCGAGCAGAGTCGCGAGTACGACCGCGTTGCCGCACGCGGCATCATCGGCATCTTGGAGCGGCTCGGGTTCGCCGTGGTGCGGTAGCGCCCTCTACACCGCGAGCGCGAATACGCCGGAGGCGCGGTCGTAGCCCTCGCCGAGCACCTCGGCGCAATGGCTGTGGCACCACTCGAGGGAGAAGTCGCCGGCACCGCCTTGCGTGCGGATGCGGTTTGCCTGGGCCAGCTCCTCGGTATACGCCGCGATGGGGTACACCGCCATGCTGGGGTCCATCGCCAGGTGCGTAATGACCGGCGTGAGGGCTGCCGCCGTCACGCGCACGCCCGAGCCGTCTGCCGCGCGCTCGAACGCGAGCTCGGCCAGACCGCCCACCATGGTGTCTTTGCGCGCCTGCCACGACACGTAGTTCCCAAGCGACCAAAAGACCGGCATGGCATGCCCGTCGGCGCCGGTGAGGAGCTCGAGCGGCTCGAGCACATGCGGGTGCGTGCCGATGACCGCGTCGACCCCCAGGCTGAGGAAATAGTCCGCCCAGCTGCGCTGCGCCTCGTTGGGCTGGTACTGGTACTCGACGCCCCAGTGCGGGCACACGATCACGATATCGGCGCCCTGCTCGCGCGCCGCCGAGACATCGCTCGCCACGCGGTCGCGGTCGAGCATGGCCACGCACCACGGCGCGGACGCGGGTACGGGGATGCCGTTGGTGCTCTCGGTGTAGTTGAGGACCGCGGCCTTGATGCCGCTGCGCTCCACGATGGGTATTGTGGCGGAGCGCTCCTGCGAATCGAAGATGCCCGCGCAGGTCACCTCGGGATGACGCTCCGCCCAGAAGGAGAGCTCTGCCTGGATGCCCTCGAACCCCTTGTCGAGCGCATGGTTGGTCGCAGCGCAGGCAACGTCCACCCCCACCGCCGCCTCGGCGTCGCCAAACTCCTGCGGGCTGCAGAACATGGGATAGCCCGAAAGCCCCAGCGCCGCGCCGCCCAGGATGGTCTCCTGGTTCACGATGGCGATGTCCGCCTCGGTGAACGTTTGCGCAAGCTGGGCGTAGATGTGGTCGTAGTTGCGCGTGCCGTCACCGCGCTCGCCGCTCATCCACACGCCGGGGTGCACGAGCACGTCGCCCACCATGCAGATGGACACGCGATCGGGTGCGGCGGCGGCATCGGAGATGGTCGCGAGATTCGTCGCGGCGTGGGCATCTGCCGAGCCGACGGCGGAGCCTTGCGAGCCCGGAAGCCCCGCACAACCCGCGAGCGGCAGCAGCGCGCCCGCGGCGAGCGCCGAGACGAACCCGCGGCGCGACACGAGATGCGTGGCGCCGCCTAACGCGCCGTCCGTGGTTGCGCTGCGAGATATCTCAGCCATCGTGCATCACACTGCCCAGGAAGTCGTCATCATACGGGATGGCTTCTGCCAGCGACAGCGCGCCGTCAGTTGCCACCACGAGGTAATTATCCTCTCCGGCTAGGCCCTCGTCGAGTGCGGGGACAATCTGCACGTTCGCGAACACCTGCGAGAGCGTCGCCACCGTATCGCGCAAGAACGCGAGGTCCGCGCCATCGCGCTGCGAAACCACATTGGCAAGATACAACCCGCCGGGAACCAGATGGTCCTTGCACGCACGGGCCGCCTCGGCAGTTGCGAGACGGCGCACGGGCTCGCGCCCGGAGAAGGTGTCGTTCACGACGGCGTCGTAGCGAGGCGCATCGGCGCGCTCGAGGTACGCGCGTGCGTCCGCCACGATGATGCCCAGGCGCGCGGCCTGACCCGACGAGGCCGATGCACCCTGCGCGGCACCTGCTACACACGATCCTTCGACCGCGCCCACCTGCGCAGCAAGCTCGTCAACGAAGAACCATCGGCGCGCTGCGTTTACGATAGCAGGGTCGATCTCGACCACATCGACCTGCAGATCGGGATGCTCGGCAAGCGCATGCTTGGGCCAAGCGAACCCGCCGCCGCCAAGTGCAAGAACATGCCGCACATCGCGCCCCGTCTCGAACATCGCATCGAACGCGCGATGGTACGCGAATACGGGCTCGAAGCAGCGCTCGCCCAGATACGATGCCGACTGGAACACCCCGCCTTGGCGCAACACGCGCACCGGCTCGCCATCCGCCGCCGGTCTTGTGTAGACGTATGCCATGCCGTGCTTAGTGCGCACAAGATGAGGATCAAACATGATGCGGATCCACGCCAACGCGATCGCCGCCGCCAGGATCACGAGCATGATCTCGGCCACGGGGCTCTCAAGCTGTGCGATCTGCAACGTCGCCGCAACCACCACAACCGTTACCACGGCAGCGATCACACCCGCGGTATGCTGCAGCTCGGACGCTTCGTGGGAAGGCCCTTTCCGCTCGCTCATAGAAGCCTCCTTTGCTGGTAGAGGCCGTTATCCACAAATCCAAGCCGACGGTAGTACTCGCGAGTGCCCACCGCGCTGATCACGTTGATGCGGCTGTATCCCGCTTCGCGCGCAAGCTCGCAGGCGCGCTCAATAAGCTGCCGGCCGAGCCCATGGTGCTGCGCCGAAGACCCCGCTGCACCCACCCGCGTCGCCATGCCGTATACATGAACCTCGCGAATCATCGCCTCGCCGAGGCGCACCGGCGCGGTGTCACCCAGCTCATCCGAGAGCGTGCGCACGGCCTGCTCGCTCGGCAGCGAGAGCCGCAAGAAGCCCGCGATGTGCCCGTCGGGTGTCACCCACTGCAAGAAACGCTCGCTGGTGGCACCCGTTTCGTACGGCACCACCTTAAGTAAAATCTCCGAGAGATCGATCTCGCGCGTGCCCACCTCACGATATCGGATCTCACGCACCTCGCGCCCTGCCGCCGCAACGCGCTGCTCCACAAGCTGCCGAAGGTTGGGCTTCTTATTGCCCGCCTTGATATCGTTGGACGAGAAGTCCCGAATCATGCGCGAGACGCGCGTCCATGCCGGCGTGACGAGCACGTCTTCGGTGAGCACGTCGATGAGCTCTTCCTCGGCGTACGGACGCCATGTCCCCGCCTCATAGCAGCGGCAGAGCTCGGCGCCGTCGATAAGCGCGCAAGGATAGAGCTTCACCTCATCGGGCTGGAACGGCTCCTCGGTAGCGAATCGCTCGTAATCGCGCTTGTCGCCCTCGGGCGTGGCGCCCAGCAGATTCACCATGAAATGCGCGTGGATCTTGAAGCCGAAGAGCCTCGTGAGCGCAAACGCGTGCCTGATCTCTTCGACCGTGATGCCACGGTGGTTGACATCGAGAATATGCTGGTCAAGGCTTTGAATGCCCATCTGGATCTTGGTCGCGCCCATGCGCCGAATAAGCTCGAGCCGCTCGGGCGTGATGGCGTCGGGCCGCGTTTCCACTACAAGACCCACCACGCGATGCCGCGCATGTTCGTTCCGGCGCTGCTCGACCTCGAGCTCGCCAAGCGTTGCCGTCTGCCACTGCGCAGCTTCCCCCCATGGCGTACCGGAACCTGTGATGCGTGCAACGGTCTCGTTGTAGGTGAGCTCGCCCGCGTTGATGCGCTGCTGCAGCTCCCCTGCTGACGCAGCGCGTGACATGCGGGTTTTCTCGGCATCCGCATCCATAAGCCCACAGGCGCGGTAGCGTGCGCGGCGCATGAGGACACCCTCGGGCACAAGACCGGCCTGATCGGTGTCATCTGCCCCTGCAAGTGCGCCCTCCGTCCCGTCGGCAAAGCCCCGCAACATGGGATTCGCTCCGACCCTTGCCACGGCATCGTCGTTCAGGGCTCGGAAAAGCTCGGTCACAAACCATGTTTGGTAGGCGCGCGGATAATCGCTCCACGTGCCACCAAGGATAATGAGCTCGATCTTGTCGGTTGCATGCCCCATCTGTGAAAGCGCGGTGAGACGTGCGGAAACCTGCAGATACGGATCGAAGCAACTTTGCTCTGCGCGGGCGCAGGCGGGCTCATCGGCAAGATAGCTTTTCGGCATGCGAATATCGCTGGGACAGAACACGCATCGCCCCGAGCAGGGCCACGGTTTGGTGATGACCGTGATGGTCGCCACGCCCGAAGCCGATCGACGCGGTTTCATACGCAAAACGCCCACGAGCCTGCGCTCAAGCTCGGGTGTGATGTGCCAACGCGCCCAGCGCTCTGGCTCCTCAGCTTTAACGCGCTGGTAAAACGGCAGCAAACGCCGCTTGGCAAACGCGCGCTTGTCGCCACCCGCACGCTTGGCCTCGGCATGAATGAGCTTCACGAGCGTACGGTCATCAACCGCCTCGCCGCGCCGCAACCGATCAAGAATGTCAAGAATAATCGTTTCCATGCAAGCATTCTATCGAATATGCCCATGGTGATGCGAGCAAGGCCAAGCATGTTGAGACGCGACTCGATTCGGCTGGAACTGAACCTCGCTGCCCGGCAAAACCACGCTGAGTACGCCATAGAAACTGCTCAGTGGTAACTTTTTTGCTATTCCGCTTCTTTTTTTGTCATTTAGTTCAGATTCCGGAGCGATGGTTGCCTGTTTCCGCCCTTTCGAAACGAAACACGAAACATTGATAGGTATATAAGTCTATATAATATAGACTTATATACCAGTTATTAGTATTTGCTATCGTTAAGAGCATAATCGGGGCGACAGGAAACGCGTCTGCACGGTCGATTTGCTCCGGAATCTGAACTAACTGGCAACATGAGCCTCAAATTCAAGAAAAACTGCTCGAGCAGGCTCGGTCAAGGCCTCAGGAGCAACGCGCGGCCCGCGTTCGTGCCTCCCTGTTACAATGACCCCGGACATCACCCGAATACAGGAGAACCATGGACCACGCTTCGGCCCGCACGCTCATTGCACTCAACACGACGTTCTACCAGCAACATGCTGCGTCATTCTCTGCCACGAGACAGGCACCATGGACCGGATGGAACCGCGTGCTCCCGCTGCTGCACGACCGTTTTGGCGACGAACCGGCAACGCTTTCCGTGCTCGACCTTGCGTGTGGCAACATGCGCCTCGCCCATTACCTGCACGGATGCTTTCCCCAGACCAGCATTACGTATGTTGCGACCGATAACTGCGATGCATTTGACACGCAGGCGTTCCGCGAGCTTCCCCGGTGCTCGGTGCAGTTTCAGAAGCTCGACGTCCTTTCTGCGCTGCTCGAACAACCAGAAGGTGAGCAGCGCCGCATCACCTCCGTGCCCTGCGAGCTCGCATGCAGCTTTGGGTTCTTGCACCACATCCCCGGCTTCGCGCTGCGCGCCGAGGTGCTGCGCCTCCTGCTCGCGCACCTCGCGCCTCACGGCATCGCGGTCGTATCCTTTTGGCAGTTCATGAATGATGCGCGGCTCGCGGGCAAGGCGCGCAGTGTCACCGCGCAGGCACACGTCGCGCGCCACGATATCGCGGATATCCTGGAGGATAACGACTGGCTTCTCGGCTGGCAGAGCGACCCAGCAGCGCTTCGCTATTGCCACCATACCAACGATGAGGAAATTGACCGGCTGCTGCATGCGGCAAACGCACACGAGCTCGCCCGCTTCTCAGCAGACGGCACCTCGGGAACGCTCAACCGCTACGTCATACTCGAACGCCCGTAATGCATACGACGTTCGAGACAGAGACCTAGAAAACGTTCGGAGGAATCGTGGGACTTACCCATATGCGCAAACCGAAGAACTTCGTGCTCGAAGATCGCCTCGAGCGCTATGCGCGGGCCATCGAAACGCATCCGGCGCACTATCGCAGCAGATGGGCAGATGCCACAAGCCCGCTCGACGGCAGCCGGCCGCTGCGCGCCGTCGCGCTCGACCTGGGCTGCGGCAAGGGCAGCTATCTTGTTGAAGCAGCTCGTCGGGATCCAATGACGCTATTCATTGGCATGGATGTCGAGCCGGTCTGCATCGCCTACGCAGCGCAGCGCATCTGCGAATCTGAGCTTGCCAACGCACTCGTTATCCCGCGCGGGGCAGGCGCGCTCGGCCAAATCTTCGGAGCAGGCGAGCTCGACGCCATCACGCTTAACTTCCCCACGCCCTACCCTAAGCGCCACTTCGCCCAGCGCCGTCTCACGAACGTCGACCACCTGCTTGCATATCGTCCACTGCTCGCGCCGCGCGCAACCGTGACCCTGCGCACCGACAGCCAGCCGCTGCGCGACTTCACGCTCACGCAGATCAAAGCGGCGGGCTACAAACTGCTCTGGGCATCGGACGATGTACGGCGCGACCACCCGGAACATCCGCAGACCGAATACGAAAGTCGTCTTGTCGAGCAGGGCGCCGCCGTCTGGGGGCTCTGCATCACCCCGACCTCCACTCCCACCGACCAGCTTGATCGAGACGCCATCGCGCATGCGCGGAACCGGGAGCAGAGCCTCATAAGCTACCTGCCCGATGACCTCGAGCGCCTTGCCTACGTGCCGCTCGGCATGGAAGCCGCGGTCACCAACCTCATCAACCGCCGTCGTCGCGAACGCGAACGCGCACAACGGCACGCGGGGACACGCTGACGCTACGCACGCGACGCGCGTCCGCGGCGTCTGCCATAATGGGAGCGTTCGATACGAGAGAAAGCCGCCCACATGACGCACGCCGAGAACGCATCTACATCCGCGCCCGAGACCAGCCGTTCGTCGGCAAGCTCGTTTGCTGCCGGCACAGGCGGCGTCGGCGCGCCCGGCTCGCTGGGCGCGCTCTCCCCTAGCTGGCGCATGCCCGAAGATGACTCGGAACCCGAGCCGTGGCTCACGGCAGACGAGGCGTTCGAGCGCTTCTGGGGCTGGTGCGAAGAGCGCGGCATCGAGCTGTGGCCGCACCAAGAAGAGGCCCTCATGGATCTCGCAGCCGGCGACCATGTGATTCTGGGCACGCCCACTGGCTCGGGCAAATCGCTTGTGGCGTTGGGCCTGCTCTTCTTTGGTATGGCGCAGGGCCGCCATGCCTACTACACCGCGCCCATCAAAGCACTCGTGAGCGAGAAGTTCTTCGATCTTGTCGACGTTCTTGGTCGCGATAACGTAGGCATGATTACCGGCGACACGCACATCAACACAGGTGCGCCCGTTATCTGCTGCACCGCCGAGATCCTCGCCAACCAAGCGCTGCGCGAAGGCGAAGATACCGACGTGGGCCTCGTTGCCATGGATGAATTCCACTATTTCGCCGACCCCGATCGCGGCTGGGCATGGCAGGTCCCGCTGCTCACGCTTCCGCACACGCAATTCATGCTCATGAGCGCCACGCTCGGCGACATGACGCAGGTCGCCGATGCCCTGCGCACGCAAACCGGCGCCGAGGTCGACCTCGTTACCGACGCCCCGCGCCCCGTGCCGCTCGCGTTCGAATACGTGGACACCGCGCTCGAGGGAACCGTGGAGCTGGCGCTGCGCCAAGGCAACGCGCCGCTCTACATCGTGCATTTCAGCCAGGATGCCGCACTTGCCACGGCGAGCTCGCTCGCCAACTTCGGCATCGCCACCAAAGAGCAGCGCGAGGCCATCAAGCAGGCAGCCAAGGGCACGCGCTTCACCACCGCGTTCGGCAAGATCTTGCGCCGGCTCATCGGGTGCGGCGTGGGCGTGCACCACGCCGGCATGCTGCCGAGATACCGTCTGCTGGTCGAGCGCCTTGCCCAGCAGGGGCTTCTCCCCGTCATCTGCGGCACCGACACGCTCGGCGTAGGTATCAACGTGCCCATCCACACGGTGGTGCTCACCGCGCTCACCAAATACGACGGATACCGCATGCGCAGGCTGCGCGCCCGCGAATTCCACCAGATTGCCGGACGTGCAGGACGCGCTGGCTTTGACACCGAGGGGCTGGTGATCGCCGAAGCCCCTGAGCACGACATCGAGAACGCCAAGCTCGTTGCCAAAGCGGGCGGCGACCCCAAGAAGCTGCGCAAGATTCGCAAGAAAAAGGCGCCCGAAGGCTTCGTCACCTGGAACGAGCAAACGTTCAATCGCCTGATAGAAACCCAGCCCGAAACGCTCAAGCCACGCCTGCGCATCACGCACTCCATGGTGCTCTCCATGGTGGAGCGCGGCGGCAACGCGCGCGAGCGCGTCAGCGAGCTCATCGCCGCGAGCCTGCAGACGCCCGAGGAAAAGCTCAAGCTCGAAGCGCGCGCCAACGAGATCTTCGCGACCCTCATCGACACCGGCGTGGTGGTTCGCACCGAGCACGCGCCAGCAGATGATAGCGAGGCAACGGGCGGCGAGCCCATCATCGAGTATTCCCTCACCGTCGATCTGCCCGAGGACTTCGCCCTCGACCAGCCGCTCTCGCCGTTTTTGCTCGCCGCGCTGGAGCTGCTCGATCCCGAAAGCGAAACCTACACGCTGGACCTCATCTCCATGGTGGAGGCCACACTCGAAGATCCCAAGCAGGTGCTGCGCGCCCAAGAGCGCGCAGAGCGCGACCGCGCCATGGCCGCCATGAAGGCCGAGGGCATCGACTACGAGGAGCGCTTGGAACGCATTGCCGACGTTACGTACCCCAAGCCGCTCGAAGAGCTGCTTGACGCGGCGTTTGCGCAGTATTGCGCCGAGGTGCCCTGGGCAAACGACTATGCGCTCAGCCCCAAATCGGTGCTGAGGGACATGCTCGAGACGGCATCTGACTTCAAGGATTACATCCAGCGCTATAAGATTGCTCGCTCGGAGGGCATCCTGCTGCGCTACCTCGCCGAGGCATTCCGCTCCCTCGACCGCACCGTACCGGTCTCGAAGCGCAACGAGCAGCTCGACGAGATCATCTCGTGGCTGGGCTTCATGGTGCGCTCGGTCGACTCGAGCCTGGTAGACGAATGGGCGGCTGCAGGCGATGCCGCTGCGCTCGACATGGCTCCGCCCACCGCCGCCGACGCCGTTGTCGCCGACCGCCGCGGTGTCCAGCTGCTCGTGCGCAACGCGCTGTTCCGCCGCGTGAAGCTCGCCGCGCGCAACAAAGCCGATGAGCTGGGAGAGCTCGATGGCGCATGGGGCATGGGCGTGGCGCGCTGGCGGCATGCGCTCGATGCGTTCTTCGAGGCGCACGATGAGTTGCTCGTCGATGCCGACGCGCGTTCGACGGCGTTTTTCGCCATCGACGAATCAGACGAGCAGGCCAATCACGTTTGGCATGTACACCAGGTTTTTCACGACAGCGACGGCGACCATGACTTTGGCATCATGGCCGACGTGGACCTCGATGCCACGCAGGAGGAAAGCGAGGCGGTCTTTACCAACTACCGCGCCGGCGCCATCGAGGAGCTGTTGGGGGACGAGTAGAAGCGGTATCATTGATCGACTTAGGACAAGAAAGATCGGATAGCAGAATATGAAACGCATTCATGTGGCAGCAGCGATCATCCAAGACCGTAAGGGTATCCTAGCTGCTCAGCGCGGATATGGGGAGTTCAAAGACGGCTGGGAATTCCCGGGAGGCAAGCTCGAGCCCAATGAGACCGCGGCTGAAGCATGCATCCGAGAAATCCGCGAGGAGCTCGAGGTGGAGATCGACAACCTCGAACATCTCTGCACAGTCGAACATGACTACGACACCTTCCACCTTTCGATGGAATGCTTCCTATGCCAGATCGTCTCGGGAACAATCCATGACTCTGAACATGAAAATCTTCGTTGGCTAACCAAAGAGTCCCTCTGGTCGGTTGATTGGCTCCCTGCAGACATCAAGGTCGTCGAAGAGCTTGAAAAAGCCCTGGAAGCGTGAGTGATCAGGCGCTATCACCCTGCCGCTCCGTAGCGGTCAATTCCCTCTCATCAAGGTTGGCGGTCATGAAGTCATAAAGGTCTTGGCGAATTGGTGTCTCCAGGGAATACGTGATCTCGACTGCCTTTTTATTTACCTTGGGCATGATGATGGGTTTGAATTCTCCTGTAGGCCTCATTTCTCCAAAGAAATAAAACTCCTTGCTGCCTTCATCAGCCTTATTCTTCCTCATAAAGAGATAGATCTTCATCCCGTTATCCGGCCAAGCCTGAAGTCGCTTAATCTCAGGAGAATGCATATCACGTGGTTGCTTTGAGATCGCGATGAGCTCCCGATTGGACACGAACCGATCCTCGTAACGAATCGAATCTTCAATATCCGGCGCCTTATCGTAGTTGATGAACACCGGAAATGTATTCGTCTCCGCATCGTACTTATATCCTCCGATGTTCTGCCCGTTAACATTTTTCTTCCAGCCAAGGATTCTGCACGCCTCTTCATAGGTGTACTTCTCATTGAGGACGAAACCCGTTTCCCTATACCGCTGGGAATACCGTTCCTGATAGCGGCTGATACCGAAATCGATGACTTCCATAACTTGCCGTGCAAACTCATGATCTTGAAGCATCTGCGCGAGTGGCTTCATGAGATGGAAACCCGTTTCATCATGCATCATCAAAGGCGTGACGTCTTTAACCACGGAAAAATCGCCCTCGAGAACATGAGCGGCAGACCACCAGATAGTTGCTCGAGAAACCACACCAAAGGATCGTCGAGCCGTATCGCCTAAGCCATCGATAGTCTCATTCCCGTCCTCGATAAGAGAGCGGAGCACATAGAGCTCCTCAAACCGCTTGCCGTTGGCAAGCTTCTGCGACAAGAATTTAAGAACGCCGCACTGCGCTTGGGAAAACTCAACGTTATACGATCCTTCGTTTTTTAAAAGAAAAGCATGGTATGATCCGTATTTCTTGAAGATGAGCAGCGGATCGATGGATCCATGCGCGTCGAACTCTTTAAGCGATGGGATGTGCCCGACCATCTGCCGAAGCCCCGTGTACTCATTCTTCAGGAATTTCGCCTCTGTAAAGTTACCCCCATCAATCGCACGGTAAATTCGAGCTTCGGCGATTCGATCAAAGCTGACCGTAGAGGCACCCGGAACGACGAGACTTCCCTCCCTTACGATTGTCCTAAGATTGTCCTTGTTGTACGTCTTATCTCCCGACAACGCCACGGGAACGAAGAAATTCTTCTGGTAGTTGCCGATGAAATCCAGAACGAGGGTGTAGTCTTTCCCCTCGTCCTTCCTGAGTCCGCGCCCCAGCTGCTGCACAAATACAATCGCCGACTCAGTGCGCCTGAGCATGATAATCTGATTCACGCTGGGAATATCGATTCCCTCGTTGAAGATATCAACAGAAAAGATGTACTCGAGTTCGCCCGTCTCGAGACGCGCAATTGCATCGTCTCGCTCAGCATCAGAGTTTTCGCCGCTCAACGCCTCGGTTCTATAACCAAGCTCGTTGAATCTTTTCGATAGCTCACGCGCCTCATCGTTCCTATTGCAAAAGATCAGACCTTTCCTGTTCTGCTTATCAACGGAATATTCCTCGATCTTCTCCGTTACGAGACGAACGCGCTCCCCAGATACAAGTCTCGAGAATAAGGCAGGATCATCCGCCTCCTCATAATCGATAGTAAGGTCCGCGATCCCATAGTAGTGAAACGGCACCAGCATATGATTTTCCAGAGCATCTTGCAGCGTAATCTGATACGCGATCACATGATTGAACAACGCGAACACGTCATAACCGTCAGTTCGGTTGGGAGTCGCCGTCATGCCGAGATAAAACGTTGGCTTAAGATACGACATGATCTTCTTGTAGCTGGACGATCCCGTGCGATGCGCCTCGTCAACTACGATGTAGTCGAAGAAGGCAGGATTGATCTCATCGAGATGCCGTACGATGGTTGAGCACATGGCAAAGACGCAAGCGTCTCCCTCGGACAGTTGTCCCGGACGATACACCTCATACCGGTATCGATCACCCAATAGCTTTTGATAGCTCTTCATCGAGGCTTCCAGGATCCGTTTTCTATGAGCGAGGAACAGCACGCGCCTCGGCCTCACGCGCTCGACATCGAATGCAGAGAGATAGGTTTTCCCGGTCCCCGTAGCCGATACGAGCAGAGCTCGCGGCTCATTGCGTGTATGCAGAACGCCAAGCGCCTCAAGGGCGCGTGTCTGCATTTCGTTCGGCTTGATCCCCTTCTCAGCGCTCAGCATCAGATCTCGATCCAAACGCTCTTCGACATATGCGCTCATGCGCGCTTGCCTATGGTCAGCGTGAACGTGAAAAGCCTCGTATCCCCTGATCCATGCCTCACTCAAGCCTACCGTGGAGGCATCATTCCACAGATCCTCAAACTCTCTGCCTATGGAATGTGACACCGCGCCCGTATCGTAAGAATGAAATAGGACGTTCCACTCTCGATTGCAGGTCAATGCAGATTGCGTCAAGTTTCCACTGCCAATGATGACCGTACAGATCCCGCCGTGCTGAAACACGTAGCTCTTTGCATGTAGATCACCTTGGTAGACACGCGTTTCGATGTTGTCATACTCGAGGAGCTTTCGAAACGCCACCGGGGTGTTGAAGTTAAGGTAGGTTGAAGTGAGCAACCTACCTCGTATATTTTTTGCACGAAGCTCTGCAAGAACCTGGACCAGACAAGAAAGGCCGCTCTCTGCTACAAACGCCACACAGAAATCGAAAGAGTCGCACGTATTTAACTGTTGCTTGATTGCAGAGAGAAGACTCTCCCCCATCGTCCGCGAATTGGCGATGACACGGCTTTGAAATCGCTCGTCGGAATCGATCGAATCATCAATGAACGATGCGGCTAAGCTACGCTCAAAGGCAGAGCAGCCTTTCTGCATCTCACCATCAAGTCCCATAGCCTCCCCACTCTCAAGCAAACATCGCCTTCAGGATAGCAAAGGGAGCGACCACGAACTGCGGACGAGGGCACATCACCAACCTTTGCCGCACGGCTTCCCCGCAATAAGTCGGCGCACGCCCTGCACGCTCGATGCCTGTTCGAGAATATCAATGATATCGTCCGCCTGGTAAAAGGTGCCGCGGCGCTTGTTGCCAAATGCTCGTAGCATGTTGTACTCGCACGCGCGCGCAACGAGATTCTGCGCAGCGCGCGGCGTAATTTCGAGCTCCCCTGCCAAAAATGCCACATTCACCACAGGATGCTGAACAAGCAGGGCAGGAAGCCGGTGCATGCTAGAACCGGCTCGCTCGGTTATACGATCTTCCCAGTCAGCAAGCACCTTATCGACCATGTGCGCAGCCATCTCACCGAGTGCAAGCGCAAACTCAAGCGCGTCAAGCAGCTCCTCGATTACGGGCAGCGGATCGCCTTCCTGATAGCGCGTAATACTCTCCAGATATTGGTCGATATTGTGCAGCAACCCTGCCGAAACAGGCAATGTTACCCTGCCCAGCACACCCCCCTGCTTGAGGATGCGATGAAGCAGCGTTCTTCCCGTTCTGCCGTTTCCGTCGATAAACGGGTGCACCGTTTCGAATTGCGCATGAACAAGTGCAGCTTTTGCAATGGCGCCCACATCATCCCGGCGAGCAAAGGCGATGATGTCTTCCAAGTAGCCCCTGACCCTCTTTGCATGCGGAGGCACATAGATCGCACCATGGGGGCTATAGGCCGAGCCGCCTATCCAAACCTGCTCGTCGCGAAGCTCGCCACCAAACGACTGGCCGGTACGGTCGATGAGAACCTTATGGATAGCAAGGACCGCCTCGATGCTTAGCTCACCGTCGCCGGATAGCGCTTCGCGCATGGCGGCGATATTGCCTGCAATGATTTGGGCATTGTGAGGCGCATCGCTTGTTAACTCGGCGAGCGCAATATTTCGAGCGCTTGATGTGAGATTTTCTATCTGCGAGCTTGCCGCCGATTCACTTCTTAACAACAACGCCGGCAAATCATACCCGCGTTGCTGTTGCGTCTCGTCAAACCGAGACAGAAGACCGGTGACCTCCTCTATGCGCGCAGCCAGTTGCGGAGGTATGACAAGCGAACGCTTACCGATAGCAAACGGGATGGCAGCGCGATAGGTCGAACCAATCTTTTGGCGAGCAGTCTTCGACAGGAAGCGCAGTTCATCAAGATCTCTGTGCCACAGAAGTTCTTCGAATGTTAGTGATGGCCATCGAGATGATGCTGAATCCATGTTCGGCCTCCTTTTCATTGCGCCTAGCGTACCAACATCGGAAGCGAATAGCAATTCACTTCCGATAGTGCGCAATAACGGAAGTGAAGTGGTATTCACTTCCGTTATGCAATGCAATGGAGCAGCGGGCGCTACTCCGCCAGATCGACGGTATAGAGCGGCTTGTAGATGGCCCCCTCATGCGTGAGCTCGCTTTTAAAGAGCGTGACCCGCGAGCATGCCGCCTCGCGCGGAAATGTGAGCTGCGGCAGGACACCGCGCTCGAAGCGCACATGGCTTGCCATGGTGATATGCGGACGGAAAGACTTCTCGTCGTAGGCAACCCAGTGTTCAGCTAGGGCACGACGCAGATCGTCATCAAACTTCTTGAGCTGATCGGTGCATCTCACGCCCATCCAAAGCGTCGCATCGCTCGGGCGGCCGAACGTCCCCAGCCCGTCGCAGGCGATCGCAAAGGGCTTCTGGCCTGCGCATGCCTCGTCAACAGCCTCCATGGCGGCGCGAACACCGCACTCATCGAGTTCGCCGAGGAACGCCAGTGTGATGTGATAGTTCGCTCGTGGCATGAAGCGCGGCCCGCGTCCACGGCGCTTGGCGCTCCCCGTGAGCACGCCGGCGAGCGTTCGCCCGGTATCCGCGATATCGCACACAACCTCATGCGGCAGCTCGAGCGCAATGAACGTCCTCATAACAGCGCCCCCTCTCCCCTTCACGCGCATCATACCATGGCATGCGGGGCACAACCCGCCCTCACCAGCTCGGCAAAAGCAGGTGAAGCATATCGGCGTCTCACGCCATGCAAAGGATGCGAGACCGAGGTTGAGGGCGCATAAAAAACCCGGCCCTGAATCCAAACCAGGGCCGGGTGACGTATTACAGATGACTGCGCATGCAAGCGACGCTCCGCCCGAGCCTACTCCTTACCGTTCCAGCAGTAGGTGCAGACCTTCTCGGGATCGATGCCGATGGCCTCGAGCATGCCCGGCAGGCTCTGGTAGCCAAGGCTGTCGAAACCCAGCTGTTCACAGATCTGCTTGAGCATGCACTTGCCGCGCTCGGTGGAGCTGTCGGCGTACTCATCGAGGTGCTTGTCGCCCTCGGGGCCCTCGAGCTCGCGCACCACGCGCCGCGCGATGAGGTCCATATCGGACTTGCCACGCGAGAACGAGAGATACTTGCAGCTGAACATGATGGGCGGGCATGCCGAGCGCATGTGCACCTCGGCGGCGCCGGTCTGGTACAAGAAGTCGACCGTGTTGCCCAACTGCGTGCCGCGCACGATGGAGTCGTCCACGAGCAGCAGACGCTTATCGCGGATGAGCTCCGGCACGGGAATCTGCTTCATCTCGGCGATGCGGTCGCGCACCTCCTGGTTGGAGGGCATAAACGAACGCGACCACGTGGGCGTGTACTTGATGAACGGACGCGCGAAGGTGGCGCCGCTCTCGTTGGCGTACCCGATCGCGTGCGGCAGACCCGAATCGGGCACGCCGGCAACGTAGTCAACCTCGGGCAGCGTCCCGTCGAGCGCCTCATCGCGCGCCATGATGTGGCCGTTGCGGTAACGCATGACCTCGACGTTTACGCCCTCGTAATTTGAGTTGGGATAGCCGTAATACACCCAGAGAAACGCGCAGATCTTCATCTGCGTGCCGGCAGGCGCCACGCTCTCGTAGCCGTCGGCGCACACGCGCACGATCTCGCCGGGACCAAGCTCGTACTCGTCCTCATAGCCCAGCTTGTGGTACACGAATGACTCAAGGGAGATGCAGTAGCCGCTGCCCTTCGTATCCTTGCCGATCATCACCGGAAGCCTGCCCATGCGGTCGCGCGCCGCATAGATAACGCCTTCCTCGGTCATCACGAGCAGCGTGAGCGAGCCGCGAACTGCCTTTTGGGCAAAGATGATGCCCTCGACAAGATCGTCTTTTTGGTTGATGAGCGCCGCCACCAGCTCGGTATGGTTGACCGCACCCGAGCTCATGGCCATAAACTGCGCGCCGCCGCGCTCGAAATACTCTTCGATGAGCTCATCGGCGTTGTTGATGGCACCGACCGTGGTAATCGCGAACGTGCCGTGATGCGAGCGCACCAGCAACGGCTGCGGATCGGTATCGGAGATGCAGCCGATGCCGCTCGTGCCGTGGAATCGATCGAGATCCTTGTCGAACCGCGAGCGGAACGGCGTGTTCTCAATCGAATGAATCTCCTTCTGGAACCCGCCTGTGCCCTCGCAAAACACCATACCGGCGCGACGCGTCCCCAGATGCGAGTGATAGTCGACGCCGAAGAAGACATCGAGCACCACGTCGCGCTTCGATGCCGCACCAAAGAATCCGCCCATTGCGCTCCCCTCGTCCGGGCTTTCCCATTGCCCATTATAGGCCGCTCGGACACTCGGCGAACCCGGGCGCCCGTCTTTCCCATATGGCAATCAACGCTGCAGCGCGCGCTGCAGAACGCGACCGATGATAACGGTGCGCACGCGCGAGCATGGCGACGTGGGCCAATTACACATCTTTCGCGCGATATCCGCAGCCCGTTAGCGCTATTCCTCGTGCGCCCTCCCCCGCGCCTCCTCGAACGCCGCCTTCATGGTGGGATTCTTGTACGTGAGCTTGCGGATGGTGAGACCCTGGGCTTTGTCGTTCGCAAGCCGCAGATTGTTCTCAGACGAGATGAGATTGTCTTTCACCTTCTGCAGATGCTTGATCGTGGCATCGATCTCATCGATCGCCGTTTGGAACTTCCTGCTGGCGCGCTCGTAGTTCGACGCGAAGCCGTCCTGGAACTTGAGCAGCTTCTCCTCGAAGGTGGTGACGTCGATGTTTTGCTGCCGCATGAGCGCAAGCTCCTGCTTGTAGGAAAGCGCGTTCATGGCGGCGTTGCGCAGCAGCGTGATCATGGGGATGAAGAACTGCGGGCGGATGACGTACATCTTGGGGTAGCGATACGACACGTCGACGATGCCCGCGTTGTAGAGCTCGCTCTCCGGCTCGAGCAGACTCACGAGCACCGCGTACTCACAGCCCTTCGCCGCGCGGTCGTGGTCGAGTTTCTTGAAGAAGTCCTCGTTCTTGTGCTTGGTAGCGGTGGTGTCGTTCTCGTTTTTCATCTCGAACATGATCGAGACAATCTCGTTGCCCGCCTCATCGGACTCACGGAAGATGTAGTCGCCCTTGGTACCACCGCTCGCATCGTTATCCTTCTCAAAGTAGGCGCGTGGGAAGGCGGTCATGCGCAGGCGGTTGAACTCGGTCTCGCAGTGCTGCTCGAGCGTTTCGCCCACCATCTTGGTGGAGAGGCGCGCCTTCATATCGCGCAGGCGCTCGATCTCCTCGTCCTTGTAGCGAATGAGCTCGTCGCTCGTCTTGCGTACTTGAGCGAGCTCGAGCTCATGGGAAGCCTTGAGCTGCTGCCGCTCCGAATCGCGCACGGCGCGCTCGCGCACCAGCTCCGCACGCGCCTCGTCGCGCTCGCGCTCCGCAGCGGCAACCGCCTGGGCGCGGGCGAGCTCCATCTTCCCTTGCTGCTCGCCCAGCTGCGCTTTAAGCTGAACGGTCTCCTCATGCGCCTTCGCAACCTCTTGCTGCAGTCGTTGGTCCGCCTCGGCAGCCGCCTTTTCGAGCGCAAGTGCGCGTTGGGTGTCTGCAGCGTCGAGCTGTGCTTTCATCTGGGCAATCTGGGCATCGCGTGCCGCCACGTCTGCTGCAAGTTCACGCCGTGTCGAGGCGTCGGCGAGCTTCGCGGCATCTTCCTGCTCGCGCAGCCGGGCTTTCAAGGCATCGATCTGGCGTTGCAGCTCAGCGGCATTACGCTGAGCCTCTTCGCGCTCGGCCGCTGCCGTGCGCTGGGCCTCTTCGCGCTCGCTCGCCGCCGTACGCTGCGCGGCCTCGCGCGCCTCAGCCGCAGCCTGCTCGCGCGCCATCGTTTGCGCATCCGCCGCTGCAGCAAGTTTTGCCTCGAGCTCGGCGATTCTAGCATCGCGCTCCGAAAGGCTTGTCTGAAGCTTGCCGGCGGCCTCCTGGCGCACCAAGGCAAGCGCCTGCTCCTTCTCACGTGCCAAGAGCTGCTCGCGCTCATGCAGTTCCTCGGCAAACTGCTGGTCGCGCACCTGTTTGACGATGTTGGCATAGCCCGTCTCGTCAACCGTAAACACTGTTCCGCACTTCGGGCACTTGATCTCGTTCATCCATGCATCCCTTCGTCGCCTTGCATCAACGGTAGCAGACCGTGCGGACAGCGATGTTGCGAAACAAGCCCTAGGCAAGATAGCGCGTGAGCGCCTCGAGCGACGAGGCGCCGTCGCGCCGGCCGATATCGTACACCGCCTGCAACTGCTCGGGATCGCGACACATGGTGGGCAGCCGCACGGGCTCGGAGGGCTTCACCACGAAGACCTCGCCCGCGCGCTCCAGCTCATCCAACTCGTCGAGTTGAGCGTTGTAGCGCTCGTGGCGGTTTGCCAGCAGCTCAACGAGCTTGGGATACTTGTGCAGCCAGAGGCGCAGGAAGGGCATGAACTCGTTAGGTTCCTTGCGGTATGCAGCATCCTGCGTGCGCACCACTACACAGCGGTCGTACCCCTGGCTCAACATCCAACGGAAGGGAATCGAGTCGGCCGTTCCGCCGTCGAGCAGCTCGCGTCCCTCGAGGTGCACGGGACGAGAAAGCGCCGGGATGGACGCCGAGGCGCGAATCCACTCAATGTCCTCCTCGCCGCCCTGCTCGAGATCGTGATACACCGCCTCGCCGGTGTTGATGTCGGTCGCGACCACCGTGAAGCGCATCGGGTGCGCCCGGAACGTCTCGGCATCGAACACGTCGAGCTTCCACGGCAGCTCGGTATAGGCGAAATCCTTGCTAAAGAGGTCGCCTGTGAAGATGAGATTCCGCAGACTCGCATAGCGCGGATCGGCGCAGTACTTCTTGTTGTAGCGCAACGTGCGCCCTACCTGGAGCGACTTGAAGTTGCATCCAAACGTGGCGCCCGCCGACACACCGACCGTATGCGTCGCGGTGATACCGTGCTCCATCCATACATCGAGCACGCCTGCGGTATACATCCCGCGGAAACCGCCGCCCTCGAGCACGACCCCGACCGTGTGCTCGCCCATCGTGGGTATCTCAACCATCTCAAACGCCTCCATTCACGTAAATGTGAAGTATAGCGCGGGTGAGTCGCGGGCGAGCGTATCACTCTTGCGCCGCACCAGTGGCATCAGCACTGACAAGGAGTCACTCTATGGGCGCTTATCTTCATTGGGCGATTCTCACTACCGCGCATCGCGAACACGCAGCGACACCCTCACCTGATGCCACGGGCTCCGCTCGGGATCCGCTTGCAAGACCATGAGCTCAAAGGCGTTGGCATGGCCGTAGAACATCATGGTCGCAATGAGTTCATTGCGCTCGCTCGGCACATACCCCAGCTTGGTGCCGCCGTGATAGATGGCGATGGCACTGGGATCGTACGGATTATCTTGCTCTGGCACAAGCGCAAGCTTCACACCCGGCTTGAGCTCGTGAAGCACCTCCGGCCCATCCCAAAACTGAAATCCTGCGATATAGAACGAATCGAGTGAACGCGACGGCTGGTACCCCATGGCTCCTCCTCAAGTCCTGCTCGCTTGTGCAAGCCCTTGCCTAACAACTTGAAGATAGATCCTCGTCCGGACACATTTTGGCGCCACGATGCTCGAGCGCGCCCAGAGCAAACAACCTCTCTGCAACCGCTAACCAAAAAGCTGTTGAAGGATACCTGCTCGTGCGATTTCCCTGCTATAGTTGCATCGATGACCCGGTGCGCAACGCGCCCGTCGAGAAAGGAACATCATGGATATCCAGGCCATCATCGACCAGGTTTTGGGCGTTGTGGGCGACGCCCCCGAGAAGATCAACGACATCCTCGCCGATCCCAAGGCAGCTATCGAGGACATCACCGGCCAGTCGTTGGGCGAGGGCGATCTCTCGCAGATCGTCTCCGGCGTGCAGGAGCGCATCGCCGACGGCGGCATCGACCTCTCGAACATCGACCTTTCCAAGATTGACCTCTCCTCGCTGGGCGGCATCGGCGACCTGCTGGGCAACTCCCCGCTCGGCGGCATCGCTGAGGGTCTCGGCAGCTTCTTCGGCAAGAAATAAACCGCGCAAGGCAACGCGCAGCACATCTGCCGTACCTAACACGCAGCGCCTCGACGCGAAGCATTCGCTTGGCATCGAGGCGCGCAGTGTCAGACGGACCATTAAGATGCCTGAAAACAGGGTCTTAATGGTCCGTTCGACACTATTTATGCGCAGCGATTATCATCGCATTGAATCTTGCATGCGCTGGCATGTGGTTGAATGCGACAGCAAGCGCACCTACACCGCCAGCTTATCTTTGAGCAAGTCATATATCTTCTTCTGATCATCGCAGGCGATTATCGCTGCCACGAGTTCCTGATCCTGTATGAGCCCGATAACCTTTTGTAACATCTCCAGATGGGCATGCGCCTCATCGAGGGCAAGCATCACAACTAGGCTTACCTCGCATGTCTTTGATCCATCATCCATGCGTCGCCACGTAACCGGATGCTTGAGCACGCCCACGCAAAGCGCCCCACGGTTAACGTGCTCCGTGTCGCAATGAGGAATCGCCACATTGATTCCGCCCACATCGAGCGCCGTTGGAAAAACCTTCTCGCGCTCGTGCAGGGCGCTAGCATATGACTCCTTTACGTAGCCGCCTTCATGAAGGATGCCTGCGAGCGCTTCCTCGATGGCGTATGTATCAAGCCCCTCGCCATCGAAAACCTTAATCAGATGCTCATCGAAATGAAGTTGTGCCATTACAGCTCCTTTCCTAACAGCACGTTTCGCGCTCAAGCGCAGCAATGCTATCCGAGATGGGAATGTATACGTTCTCGTACAGCTCCGTGTAATAGTCATGACGCGCCTGGCTGCACTCGTACACCTCGCGTTCAGACGATATGTTCACATCCCGACCGTTCTTCATGGCAGCCAACATCACCGCACCGCGCGCCACAGGCTCCTCAACACGACATGATTGCACCCGCATGCCCAGCACGTCCGCCTTGAGCTGCATCCATAGCGGCGATTTGATCGCTGGTCCGATAACTTTCGCAGTTCGTCCGCCGTGGGGAACCATTGTGAGATACAGCTGCCTGAATTCGAAGGCGAGCCCCAGGTACACGCTGAACAGCACGTCATCACGATTCGTAGTGTCACGCATCCCGTACAGGCACGCTCGCGCCTCAGCATTGCGATGCGGTGGCCCCGATCCTCGCAGGTGAGGAACGAACATCAATTCACGACCATCAAACTCATGCTCAAGGTAGCGTTGGTGAAGCGCGGCGGGCACCGCACCGAAAAACTCCTCGGCATCAATATTCAACAGACGCTGCACCCACTCAAGTGCGTATCCCGCTGTCGACACCGACGCATAATACGAAAAGAGCCCCGAGCGAACATATCGACCATTCGAGAGGCGTTTGTCGAACGAATCTTGTGTGAGCACCGGATGCTCATTAACAGTGAGCACGCCCTCCGAAGTCCCCGTTGAATTGAGCAGCTCGGTTGCTGGATCAAGCCCACAGGCAATCGAACCCGCCATATGATCGTGCCCCGCAACATGAACCGTGCAATCAGGCGGCAGACCGAGGTCGTTGGCGAGTCCCGCTCGAAGCGTCCCGCGCACTGCGCCGCTCTCCATGAGCTCGGGAAACAAATCTGACTGCAAATCATAACGATCAAGCACGACATCAGCCGATGTGCCCGCAAGAATATCGAGCACGAACGTTCTCGAAGCGAGCGATTCATCCTGAAACTCAGCCCCGCAGAGCCACCAGGCAACGAAGTCGCCCAGCGGGAGCCAGCGACAACCCGCAAGATTCACACCCCGCTCTTTCATCCAGAGCAGCTTGAATAAGCCGTAATTGGGGTGCGCCGGAATCCCGGTTATCGCATACGCCTTTGCCGCAAAGCCGTCTTCATGCATTTGCTTGGCAAATCGCTCGCCACGACGGTCGAACCAAACCGCCGAGGTCGGCTCATGCGATCCATCGGCATGCATGAGCACGCCCGACTCGCCAACGCTCGCAATCGAGATGAAGCGCACAGGCCCCGGTGCCGCGTCAGCACAGGCTCGCAGCGCTCTACCGAGAAGCATGGTGAGCTCAGTGAGATCGAAATCAATTAAGGGACCAGATTCGACCTGTGGAGAACGAAACTTCTCCATGCGAATGACATCGAAGGTATCAAGGTCGCACAGCACCACCTTGCTATTGGTCGTACCGACATCGATTCCTATCGCGCATTCCGTCGATTTCCTATCCTCCTGCACGTTATTTCCCCCGATCCGGGGGCGGGGCCAGCGATTTGGCCCCGCCCGATGTATCGGCGTTACGCCGCCTGTCCGTTTCCGTTACTCGGCCTTAGTCTCGGCAGCGCCTTCGCCAAATACCTGCTTCTTGGTCACACGGTAGGTAAAGACAACGAGCGCGATAACGACCACGGCGATGGCGATTGCAATCACGTTGCCGCTGAATCCCTGGTAGATGAGGTAGCGGAACGGGTTGCCACCATCGAGGAACGCCGTCACCAGACCACCGGTGTTAGAGATGTCATAACCGACATTGGTAGCAAGCTGCGTGATAAGGGGTGCCGCGGTGGAGCAGATGAGCAAATCGCCAATCAAGCATGGAATGCCGATGATGACCGCACGCACGATGTTCTGATTGCACGCCACAACGATCATCGAGCAGAACACCGCCATGTTGGCGAGGTCTGCGACGGGCAAGGTCTGGTTGCCCGGCACGATGAAGGCAAGCAGCACTGCGATGGGCGTAAGGATAAGACCCGTCGAGATGATTGCAGGATTGCCAATGGCAACGGCGATATCGAGGCCGATGTAGAAGTCGGAGTGATTCGGGAAGCGCTTGGCCATGAACTCCTTTACGCCATCGGAAACAGGGATCAGGCCGTCCATGAGAATGCGGGTCATACGGGGCAAGATGTACATAACGGCTGCAAGGTTAATTGCGAGTCCAAGCAGATCCTTGACACCATAGCCAGCGAGAATACCAAGCAGCAGGCCCAAGAAGAAACCAATCATCATGGGCTCGCCAAAGATACCAAGACGCTTCTGGATGGTTGCCGGATCGGCATGGAGCTTGTTCAGGCCAGGGATCTTGTCGATAATCCAGTTACCCAGCAGGCCAATCGGAAAGAACGTCGCACTCGAAAGCGTGGGCAGTGAGATTCCCGGCAGATTGCAGTACTTCTGCGCCAACGGGGCGCACCAGTCAGCAATCTTGATAATCACAACCGTGGCGACTGCAGCGGCGACGAGCCCCAGCACGAAGTTGCCCGTAGCGATATACACCAAGCAGCCGGCAAATGCGAAGTGCCAGTAGTTCCAGATGTCGATATCGATCGTTTTGGTCCACTTAAATGCCAGCATCACCAGATTAATAATCAACGTCAAGATAATGCAGAACGGCGCAATGGGAGAGCCCCAGGTGATCGCGGAGAGCGGGGCCCAACCCAAGTCGACCGCCGGCATGTTGAGGCCCGTGCGTTCGACCATCGCCTGGGCAGCAGGCCCAATCGCCTCGCCCATCATGTTGAAGATCGCAAATACGCCCACGAAGCCGATACCGGCCGTCAGTGCGGCGCGGAATGCCTTGGAAGGCTTGATGCGGAATACAAGCGCGATTACGAAGATCACGCACGGCAGCATGACCGTGGCACCGAAGCCTAGCACATATTGCACTGCGTCATACAGCGTCTGAGCAAGTCCGTCCATAGTTCCCTTCTCCTTATTTGAATAAAAGCGGTCCCCATCCGGCTGGCATGGCAGCCAACCGCGATACAGCGATTCCGTTTATGAGTGTTTCGAAATACCGGCGCACGAAAGATGCCGCGCTCAATCAGTTTGAGCACACACCCTGTTCGCCGGCGCGCGTCCTACGACCTCAGCGCCTCGGCAATCTGCTCAAGCACATCCTGAGCACCAAAACCCGTCAAGATTGGCAATGCGCTAATCACCGGCGTCTCCACGTCATAGGGAACTTGCGTGGTGGACACAATCAGGTCGAAATCATTGCCAATCGACTGAACGCTCGCGGTGTTACGCTGATCATAGTCGAAATCGATGCCCTGTTCTTTGCAGTATTCGATAACCTTCTCCTCAACAACTGTTGAGGTAGCGATTCCGGTCGCGCAGACAAACAAAACCTTCTTCTTAGCCATTGCTCTCTCCTTTTCCTGGTCTTTCCTCGACGGCTTGTCTTACTTCGCCATACCGTTGATGGCAAGCTGCGTATGCTTTGCCACCTCGGTTACCGCTTCTCTCGCCGCGATGAGCACCTTTACCAGGTTCGTCTCGGCGGGATTTGCATCCCTAGCGTCGGCGACAGCAGCAATGAACGCGCGACGCAAATCGCTTGCGATGTTGATCTTCATCATGTTGTACTGCTTCATGGCGTAAATCGTCTCATACGGAATGCCCGAGCCGCCATGAAGCACGAGCGGACACGGCGAGACCGCAGCGATCTTTGCAAGATGCTCAAGATCGATCTTCGGCGTATCCTCCAACCCATGGACATTGCCAATCGACACCGCAAGCATATCGCAACCGGTACGCTCGACGAACTCCTCCACCTGGGAGGGATCGGTCTTGCAATCGGCCTCCGACACATGGTCGTCTTCCTTGCCGCGAATAGCACCCAGCTCCGCCTCGACGGGAACGCCGCATGCATGACAAAAGTCGACCGCCTGACGAGAGAAGCGAATGTTCTCCTCGAACGGCAACGCTGCCCCATCGATCATAACCGAGGTGAATCCGGCGTTGACCGCCTGGCGCACGTCGTCGAGCGTCTTGCCGTGGTCAAGATGCAGCGCCATCGGCACGGTGTACTCATGAATCGCCCGATGCGCAACCTCAGAGATGAAATCGTAGCCCGTGAGCCTAACGTTGGTTGGCGCGATCTGGATGATGCCCGGCATGCCGTTTGCCTCGAAGGCGTCCATGATGGCAAGCGTCATCTCCATATTGGTGGTATTGAACGCCGGAAGCATCACATCGTTCTTCTTGGCAATCGCAACCAATTTGTTCATATCGACGAGTGGCATGGTCGATACTCCCTTTCAATGGCGTGGTCACACGCGTTGCAGAACTGTTCCCACAACGTATCGGTTGGCGCGCAGCCAGACATTGCCCCACTCGATCGGGTGATTATCAGAGAGAAAGACAAGCTGTTCCAAATGAAGCACCGGTGCCTCCTCGCCTACCCCTAGAATCATTCCGCGCTTCTCCCCTGCGATCTTTGCCGCGTACCGGGCCTGGGAATACCCGATCCTCTTGCCCGCACATCGCTCAATCGCGCAGAAAAGCGCCTCCCGTTCGAAATCGACCTTATCTAACCCAGGAACCGCCATGAGGTTGAGCCGGTTTTCGATATACATAATCGGCTCGCCCTCGACTGTTCTGATGCGCCGCAGGTAAAGGATGGGAGCATTGACGGGTATCTGTAACCTGCTCGCTAGAAACTCGTCTGCCGTGGTGACGGTCTGTTCTACCACCTGCGTCTCGAAGTCGATTCCCTGCGCATGCAAGGACTCGGCAAACGAAAGTAGGCAGTTGCCCGACGGATGGGTGATGTTCGGTCGCGTTACGAACGTGCCCTTCCCGCGAATCTGAACGAGCAGGCCCTCGTCGACTAAAGCCTTGATCGCTCGCTTGATCGTGCCCCGACTCATACCGAGCATTTTGGTGAGCTCGAACTCGGTAGGAATCTGCTCATCCACGTTCCATTCGCGGTTGTAAATCTTCTCCCGCATATAGTTGGACGCTTGGGTGTGCAGGGGAACGGAATTGATCGTCTTCAGCATCTCCTGTCCCTTCAATTGTGTTTATACATTCATGTACGTAATTGAACAATAGTGGACATGGACAGAAAATACGAGGTAGATAGATGCGTTTTGACTGTACAAATTAGAAACAAATCCTGCAGGAATAATGCGTCGATTAGACATGACGCTATTGGCCTTCGCAATATCATGGGATTTCGCGCACGGCATGTTCATCCACGAATAGACAAATCACCCATTTTCCGTCAAAAAAAGTTTGATATTGATTCGAGTTCAGCGCCGCGAGCGGTACTTATTTGGCTGTAAACGGTATCCTGTCTAGCAAGCGCCTCATCTCACCTTGCTCGACAACCTCGCGCAGCGAAAACGCCTTACCGTCGAAAATCAGATGCATAACCGAGCAGTTGCCGGGGATACCCTCCATCGCGATTGCACTCATAGCCCGCCAGCGCTCAAGAAAGACCTGGCACGCCGTTCCGTGCGACACCACGAGCACGCGTTCGTGACCGGTGCGGCCCATGATGTCGGTCAGCGCTTCGTTCATGCGCTCCGTGAGCTGCTGCACCGATTCGCCACCGTAACGCATGAAGAAATCTCCCCACGGCTCCGTCGGGACGATGACGTCGCGCTCACCCTCGCAGTCACCAAAGAAGAGCTCTTTGAGCCTGCTATCGCAAACGTAAGGCATGGTGGTGATGCGCTCTATGGTCTCACGCGTCCGCCCCAGCGGTGAGGCATAGGCATGGTCGAATGAAATCCCCTCATGGCAAAAGAAAGCGCCCGCGCGTTCCGCCTGCTCCCGACCTTTCACCGTGAGCGGCGAGTCACACCATCCCTGGATGATGAGCTTTGTATTGAACATCGTTTGACCGTGTCGCACGAGATAGAGATGGCGCTCCATGGCAATACCCTTCACCAGCGCAACTCGCGCATCGCGAGTTGTCTGCCTGTAATTCGCGGTGGCAACCCATGAGCACCACCGCGGTGCTCGAAACCACCGCTCGCTCTATACCCCGGAGCCAGCAGCTGATGACGCGGCAATTTGTTCATTTCTTTCAATATCGAGCTGCACGCAGGGTTCGCGCGCGGTCGGAATATCGAGGCGAATGATCCGCCGGCATGCCGTATGGTGTCTCGTGAACCATTAAGGGGCCAAAAATGCGGGCCTTAATGGTTCACGAGACACCATGGCGCGCTGGGGCGGTGGCGGGGCGGCGAGGCAGTTGTGGGGCGTCGAGACGACGCCTATGCCACGCAGCGGCGGTGACTACGCAGCGGGGCACAGCAGCTCGCAGCACGTCGCCGTCAGGCTACCACGCAATATCGTGACGCAAACGCACCTCAACCTTGCCGGAGTCCTCGAGGTCCGTGACCGTCGAGACGGTCCAGTTGCCTGCATCGAACACCATGCCACCGTCGTTTGTGGTGATCACCAGATCGCTTTCGTCGACACCAAGCGCATCAAGCATAAGCTTGGCGTTCGACCACTTCTGCCCCACGATGCTCACTAGATCCGCCGCACGCAGACGTTCGTCGTCGTTTGACGCGCCGGAATCGGCATCCGTCTCGGCATCCTCACGCGAGTTCACGCCGTCGGGTGTGTCCGCACCGTCATCGCTGGCATCCTCCGCCTCAACAGCATCCTGCACGTCAGTGGCAGGCCCCTGCGCAGACGGTGTACTCAACGCTCCCGCCGCCATGAATGCAACCACGATAGCGAGCACCGCGACCAACGCAACGAGCACACCTATGGCAATCCGATCATGTCGCACCCGCCGCTCGAGCGCCTCGATGCGCGCTGCAGCAGGCGCATCGCCCTGCGGCAACGCAGCTTCGCATGCCGGCGATGCCGCATCGGCAGGACGGGGCATACGCTCGGTTCCCACCAAACGCGTTTGAGCAGCATCATCCGTCATCACCGTGGTCTCCTGCTCAGGCACAGGGGTGCAATCGGCGCGCTCGTCCATACACCATCCTTATCATCGCGGTAATCGGGCAGCACAACACCGCCCTCTCTCACCCGGATACCCAAACGGCTGCGCGGCAATCACCCATGCTGCCGGGCCGTCGGACCGGTCATGGCCACCCAGCACATCATGGCCCCTGCGAGCGCCACCGCGCCGCCTGCAGCGCCTACATATGCAATGCCCATGCAGGTGGAAACAGAACCGCCGATCCACGTTCCGCATCCGATGCCCAAGTTGAACAGTCCCGAGAAGATCGACATCGCCACGGCCGAGGCGGCAGGCGGCGTAACCCGGATGATCTCGGCTTGGAATGAAACGTTGAACGCCGTCGCGCACAGACCCCACAGCGCGCACACGCAAAACACGAGCGGCGTAGCACCTGCCGCGGGCAGCACGAGCAGCAAGGCCGCCGCCACGCCGAGCGTCATGAGGCGCACAAAACCGGCGCGGTGCCCATCGTAGCAGCGCGAGAACAGCATGCTCCCCACGATGCCCGCGGCACCGAACGCCGTAAGCGCCAGCGTAATCGTCTCTGCCGGCATCGCGGCCACCTGCTGCATGAACGGCTCGATATAACTGTAGCCCGCGTAGTAACCCGTCGCCATGAGCACGGTAACCACATAGACCACCACCAGCGCGCGATTGCGCAGCAGAACAGGTAGCTGGTCGAGGGTAAAGGGACGGTCGCGCTCGAGATGCGGCAACACGGCAGCGAGCAGCACGAGCACCACGAGCGCGGCGGCGGCAACGCAGACGAAGGTCATCCGCCAGCCCAGCGCCAAGCCGATCACGCGGCCCAGCGGCATGCCGAGAATCATGGCGACCGACGAGCCGGTAACCACCATGCCCATCGCCGCAGACGCATGACGCTCGTCGGCGATGCGCGTCGCGAGCGGCGTCGCGATCGACCAGAACACCGCATGCGCCGCGGCAACGAGCAGGCGCGCCGCCACAAGCAGCACAAACGTGGGCGCAAGCGCCGAGCCGATCTGCCCCGCCAGAAAGACCGCGATCACGGCCAGCAGGAGCCGACGGGGATTGAGGCGTGACCCCAGCACCATGAGCGGCAGCGAAAGCGCCATGACCGCCCAGGCATATACCGAGATCATCATGCCGGCCTCGGCCTCGGTGAGCGAGAATGACGCGGCGATATCGGTGAGTAGCCCCGTGGGCATGAACTCCGATGTGTTCATGATGAACGCCGCGAACGCGAGGCAAACGACCGGTAGCCACATGCGCGCATCACCCGCAACGATGTCGCGTTTCCGGTCCAATCCAGTTTGTCCTGCCATGACCGTGCTAGCCCAGTGTCACCGCGTCGGCGCCGTCGATGGCGAGATTTGTCTCGTAGAACGCCTTGAGCGCGCACATCGCGAGGCGCACATCACGCGTGCCGGCCGTCTCATAGGAGGAATGCATGGCAAGTTGTGCGCAACCCACATCGACGGCGTGCATGCTCGCCTGCGTATTGGAGAGATTGCCCAAGGTCGAGCCGCCCGCCATGTCGCTGCGGTTGGCAAAGGTCTGGTACGGCACCCCGGCGCGATCGCACACGGCGGCAAATACGGCGCGGCTGAAGGCGTCGGTGCAATAGTGCTGGTTTGCCGCCTCTTTGATCACGATGCCGCCGTTCATGCAGCAGCGGTTGGAGGCATCGTACTTCTCCGGGCGGTTGGGGTGCACTGCATGGGCGTTGTCACAGCTCACCAGCATCGAGGTGGCGAGGGCGCGGCGGTAGTCCTCCGGTGTGCGCCCCAGCGCTGCCGTAAGGCGCGTGAGCGTATCGGGCAGGAAGGTCGACATCGCACCCTGCTTGGTGTTGGAGCCAACCTCCTCGTTATCGAAGCAGCAATACACCGTCACGCACGCATCGTTCTGCGCAGCGAGAAATGCCTTGAGCGAGGTGAAGGCGCACATGAGGTCGTCGAGCTTGGGTGAGGAGATAAACTCTTGCGCCGCGCCCCACACGCGCGCCGGCGTGCGGCTCACCAAGAAGAGATCGCGCGCGAGCACCTGGTCGGGCTCCACGCCTGCCGCCCGGGCAATCAGCTCGGCAAGCGAATCCTGGCTCAGCGCGCCGGCCGAGATGAGCGGACACAGATCGGTAGCGCGGTTAGGTGCAAAACCATCGTTCATGGCGCGGTCGAGATGGATGGCGAGACTCGGGATGATCGCAACGTCCTCATCGAGCGCCACCAGACGGCTCTCCACGCGGCTCCCCTCGCGCACGAGCACACGGCCCGCAAGCGAGAGCGGCCGGTCGAACCACGTGTAGTCGATCATGCCGCCGTACGCCTCGACGTTGAGGCGAAGCGTCCCTTCGGGACCCTCGAGCACCGGATGGGCCTTGAGCTTGAACGTCGGCGAATCGCCATGCGACGCGGCGATCTGGAAATGCAGGTCGTCCGCCATGTCGCTACCCACCTTGAAGGCGATGACGCTGGAGTTGTTGCGCACGGCGTAATAGCTGCCGCCCGCCTGGATATTCCACGGCGCCCGCTCGGGCAGATACGTGAAGCCGTGCGCATCGAGCTGGGCGCGAATCGACGCCGTGGTATGGAACATGCTGGGGCTCTGCTCGATAAACGCGAGCAACTCGCGCGCCAGCGCGATCTCCTCCTGCGTGATCGGGGCGACCTCGCGCTCCTCGCAGCCCACCTGAGGCCCAACGTTCAACGTGCCCATCTCATATGCCTCCCGAATCGATATGCTCCTACACCAACTTGCCCGCGCAATGGTCGATCACATGCTGCACGATCTGCGCCGTCCAGCCGCTGAAGCGCTTGCTGCGGCTCACCAGCGTGCCGTTCACGAGCACCTGGTAGTTCACGGTAATCATATTGAAGCGCTTGACCTCGCTCACCTCATCGAGCGAGAAGCAGCCCTCCTGCGCCGTAAACGGCTGCGCGCCCATCTTGAGCTTGGGGTTGTACATCACGTAGATGCGGCCGCCGTCCTCGTAGGCAACGATCGCCTTGGTCGAGCCAATCTGGTTGGCCGCAAGGCTTGCACAGCCCTCGAGCGACGCCATGGTGTCGCGCAGGTCTTCAGCAACCTGAGCGTCCTCGACAGTTGCCTCCTCGGCAGGTTGGGAGAGGAAGTCCCTATCTTTGACGATCTCCTTGATCATGTGTGCGCCTTTCTGTCGAAGCAATACGCAACAAGAATAGCGGAGCGGGCCGCGCTCGTCACGCAGCCCGCTCAATCACGCTCCCTGCATGCACGTCTAAGCGCGGTAGAACGCCTCGAGATCGCGCGTCATCTGCGCGAGCGTGGGCTCGTCCACATAGCACATGTGGCCGCAGCCATAGCGGCACCACACGATCTTGTCGCGCAGCTCGCGCGGCAGATACAGCTGAGCGATGGTGTGCTCAACATTCCACCACGGCGTGGCAGCGTCGAAACGGCCGCCCATGATCATGAGCTTCGTGGTAGGGCTGCGGCGCAGGGCGACCGCGATATCGAGCGCCACGTTCGGCGCGGCAACGGTGGTCTCGTCAACGCCGGGCTCATCGTGCACCCAGCGCCAGCCGATGCCGATTTCGCCCCACACGCTCAGGCGATAGCCGGCAGGACCGCGATAGCCCACCTCGTCGTGCAAGAAGGCACGGAACGCCGCGTACCACGCGCTCTCGATAGCGTGGCTTGCGGGGTCGTCGCAGGCGAAGTAGAACGAGGCGTTCTGGATGGAAAGCGGCGCCGTGCCGGCGAAGCGCATATCCAGGCGGCCCGTGACCAAACCGCGGTCGGCAAGCAAATCGCGGCGGAACTCCTCAAGCGACACGCGGCAGTTGCGCTGCAGCAAATACTCGACCGGCAGGCCGATGAACGCAGAGAGCTTCTCGGCAACCGCACGTGCACGGTCTTCGCTAATACGGTCGCCCAGCAAGAGCGCCGGGGCGTACTCGCAGCTCGCGAACTCGGATGCACGGTCGAACCACTCGTTCTCGTCGACGCCCGCACCCACAAGGCCAAAGTACTGCGCCGTCGCGGCAAACGACGGCATCATGCCCACGAAGTACATGTCGTTGCCGGGCAGGTTCTGCGTCCAGTCGAAGAGCGCCGAGATCATCACGACGCCCGCAACCGGTACGCCCGCCTCGCCCAGATAGCGCATGAGCACCGAGTTGCGCATGGTGCCGTAGCTCTCGCCCACCAAATACACCGGCGAGTTCCAGCGGCCGTTCTCCTCGAGCCACGCGCAGATAGCGCGGCAGAAGGTGCGGGCATCCTCCTCGAGACCGTAGACGCGCTCGGTGCCGTAGCCTTCGGCCACAAACGACCAGCCCGTACCGAGGGCATCGAGGAAGACGAGATCGCTTTCGGGCAGCAGCGTGCCGGGGTTGTCCTCGACCTCGTAGTGCGCGGCGTCCACGAAACCGCAACCGTTGGGTACCACGCGCTTGGGCCCGATGCCGCCAAAGTTGATGGGCACCGACGCCGAACCGGGACCGCCGTTGAAGCAGAACGAAACCGGACGCTCGCGCCGGTCGACATCCTCACCGTTCACCTTCGACGCGATGTAGGCGATGTTGAACATCTTGCCCTCGAGCTCGCCCGCAGCGTCGATAACATCGAGGTGGCCGGCGCGCGCCGTATAGACCGCGCTCTTGTCACCCGCCCGCCAGCTAAGCTCACCGGAACACGCCGGCTCGGGTACGGCGTTCGCCGTAGCGCCCACTTCGGATACGGTGGTCTCACAGGTCATAACTGTCTCTCCCCTCGTACACATTTATCAGAGCATCCGCACGGGACGCGCCGAAACGACGGCCCCGGCGGCACATGCGGCGTGCTACGCGATGCCCAGCATGTCGCACAGCGTGAGCATGTAGATCTCGGCGGCATGAACGACATCGATGATGTCGACGTCCTCGTTGTAGCCGTGGATGCCGTCGTTGTTGCACGGCCCGAACTGAATGGTGGGACAACCCAGACGGCGATAGTGCGCCGCATCGCTCGACGCCCACTGATACGCCGGCAGGCACTCCTCGCCCCAAACGTCCTCGATGTTCTTCTTGAGGCTCGTCACCAACGTGCTGGTATCAGACGTGACGTTGCCCTCGGCGATCCACTCGTAGCTCGCCTCCACGCCCGAGACGCCGCTCTCGGCGATCACGCGGTCTACTGCCGTCACCACGTCATCGTGGTTCGTACCAAACGGCAGGCGGATATCCACCTTCGCAACGGCGCGATCGGGCACCTGGTTGATCTTGCCGCCGCCCTCGATGATGCCCACATTGCACGAGATATGGTCCACCACGTTGCCCACGCCGGGCGTCGCGATGGTGCGCTCGGCGACCGTGCGCGAGTTGGCAACAGCGCGCTCGTGCTCAGGCAGGAAGTGACCGGGCACCGAGATGATCTCGTCGATATGCACGAGCACGCGGGCGAGCTTGACGATGGCGTTGTCGCCCTTGTAGTTGTTGGTCGAGCCGTGTCCGGGGGTGCCGTGCGCGGTGAGCGTAAGGTGCAGGATGCCCTTCTGCCCGATCTCGATGGTCTCGTGGCCCGTGGGCTCGCCCACCATCACGGCGTCGGCGCCGTCGGCATAGCCGTGCTCGCAGAACCACTTGGTGCCGGTGCCGGCAATCTCCTCATCACACACCACGTGCAGGCGAATGTCGCCGCCGAGCGTGTCGCCCGACTCCGCGAGCAGCTTCATGCTGAACAGCAGCACCGCAAGGCCGCACTTCATGTCCGAGGTGCCGCGACCGAGCAATTTGCCGTCGCGAATTTCGGCGCCGAAGGGATCGAAATCCCAGCCCGAGCGCTGGCCCACCGGCACCACGTCAACATGGCCGTTCAGCACCACGCGGAAGCTGCCCTCGGCGCTCGCGTCACCCATCTGCGCGAACACCACCGGGTAGTCCTCGCCGGCATCGGCCACGATGCGCTCGGAGGCAATGCCCGCCTCCGCCAGATAGTTCTGCACAAAGTCGAGCGCCGGAGCCTGATCGTCGATGGGACTCTGGTTCTTGATGCGAATGAGATCCTGGCACAGGGCGATAAGCTCGTCCTTGCGCGCCAGCACCTGCTCGTGAAGTTGCTCTTTCGTTAGCGACATGATCCCTCTCTTTCAGTTGCCTGGCTCGATTCTACTCCGCCACATCATCTCGGGCCTGCAATTCTTTATTTCATGCCAAATTGACCTCTAAGAGGCCCATGAGACGGCCCTTAGAGGTCAATTCGTCATAATCCAGCTGCCGCGGGGCAAAACATAGGGGTGCGGTGCCGGGTGCGGTGCCGCGGGGCAAAACATAGGGGTGCGGTGCCGGGTGCGGTGCCGCGGCGCTATTGCTCCTGCGCGATCTCGTGGTAGCGGAAGCACGCCACGTGGTGCTGCGGCTCCACCTCCTCGAGCGAGGGACGCTCGGTACGGCAGCGATCCGTGGCGAACGGACAGCGCCCTGCAAGCGGACAGCCCACCATATCGCCCACCGGACTCGCGATCTCGCCCGAGAGCTTGAGCTCCTCCGTCTTCTGGAAGGGGCTCTCAGGCGGCACGGCCGAGAGCAGCGCCTTGGTGTAGGGGTGCATGGGGTTCTCGTATACGCGGTGCGCCGGGCAGAGTTCCACGACGCGACCCAGGTACATGATGGCGATACGATCAGAGATGTGCTTGATAACCGAGAGATCGTGGCTGATGAACACATACGTGAGACCGCGGTCGCGCTGCAGGCGGCGGAAGAGGTTCAGCACCTGCGCCTGCACCGACACATCGAGCGCCGAGACCGGCTCGTCGCACACGATGATCTTGGGGTCGAGCACGAGCGCGCGCGCCACGTTGATGCGCTGACGCTGACCGCCCGAGAACTCGTGCGGGTAGCGCTCCACATGCTGCACGTCGAGGCCGACCTCTTTCATGAGGTCGAACACGATCTGCTCGCGCTTGGCCTTATCGGGCACGAGGTTGTAGATGCGCAGCGGCTCCTCGATCGCACGTGCCGCAGTAAAGCGCGGGTCGAGCGACGAATAGGAATCCTGGAAGATCATCTGGATGTTCTTGCGCATCGTCTTGAGATCGGCGCCGGTGAGCCCGGTGATGTCCTGCCCGTTATACAGGATCTGGCCCGACGTGGCGCGATGCAGCTGCACGATGCAGCGGCCGAGCGTCGACTTGCCGCAGCCCGATTCGCCGATGATGCCCAGGGTCTCGCCCTCGTACACGTCGAGCGACACATCGGACAGCGCATGCAGCACCTTGGGCTTCTCGAACAGCCCGTCGCCACGCAGCTTGAAATCCTTGCAGAGATGCTTGATGGAGAGGATGGGCTGGCGCGCGTCGGGCGCGGTGGCAACAGTCGTGGTCTCGCTCATCGTCTCACCTCTCCCCTCTTGAGGCTCCCCTTGCCGTCCTGAAGATGGCACGCCACGAAGTGGCCCGGCGCGACCTCGCGCGTCTCGGGCACCTCGCGCTCGCAGATCTCGGTGGCATACGGGCAGCGATTGCAGAAATTACAGCACGCGCCGGTCAAGCGCAGGTCGGGCGGCACGCCGGGGATGGTCTTGAGATCCTCGTCGGCGTTGTCCGAGAGCTTGGGCATGGAATCCAGCAGGCCCCAGGTATACGGGTGCAGCGGATTGGCGTAGAGCTCCTCGGTCGAGGCGTGCTCCACGGTGCGGCCGGCGTACATCACCATGACGTCGTCGGCCATCTTCCACACGATGCCCAGGTTGTGCGTAATGAGCAGAATCGAGGTGCCGAAGGTATCCTGCAGCTCTTTGAGCAGGTCGAGCACCTGCGACTGCACCGTCACGTCGAGCGCGGTGGTGGGCTCGTCGGCGATGATGATCTTGGGGTGGCAGCACATCGACATAGCGATGATCACGCGCTGGCACATGCCGCCGGAAAGCTCATACGGATAGGAGTCCATGCGGCGCTCGGGCTCGGGAATCCCCACGCGGCGCAGCATCTCGACGGCCAGCTTGCGTGCCTCTGCCTTGCTCATCTTCTCGTGCGACAAGATGAGCTCGACCATCTGGTTGCCTACCTTGAACACCGGATCGAGCGAGGTCATGGGGTCCTGGTAAATCATAGCGATGTCGGAGCCGCGAATGGCAAGCAGCTCCTTGTCGCTGATCGTGGTCATGTCCCTGCCATCGAAGGTGATCGAGCCCTGCTCGATCTTACCCGTCTTGGGCAGCAAGCGAATCACCGAGGACGCCGTGACGCTCTTGCCCGAGCCGGACTCGCCTACGATGCCGAGGGTCTTGCCACGGTCGAGCGTGAAGCTCACGCCGTCGACCGCGCGCGAGACGCCCGCCGAGGTATGGAAGTACGTTTTCAGATCGCGCACCTCAAGGAGGTGCTCGTGGTTCTCAGCCATGAGATGCCTCCTTATCGCTTCTGCTTGGGGTCGAACACGTCGCGGATGCCATCGCCCAGCAAATTGAAGCCGAGCACCGTGAGCAGGATGAAGATGCCCGAAACGGTGGCGATATGCGGGCTCGTGCGCAGACACGTGCGGCCACCCGACAGGATGTTGCCCCACGATGCGGTGGGCGGCTGAATGCCCATGCCAAGGAACGACAGCGCCGCCTCGGAGATGATGGCGCTCGCCACGTTGAGCGTGAAGTACACGATAATCGGCGAGATGGCGTTGGGCAGGATGTGCGTGAAGAGGATGCGCGAGGGGCTGGCACCCAGCACGCGCTCGGCGTTGCAGTACTCCTCGTTCTTCACGATGTGCACCTGGCCGCGCACCAGACGCGCGAAGTACGGCACGTTGCCGATGCCGATTGCCAAGATCACGTTGAAGGTCCCCTGACCCAAGATGGTCATGAGGATGAGCGCGAGCAGCACGAACGGGAACGACATGAGACCGTCGGCGATGCGCATGATGACCGAGTCGACGATGCCGCCAAAGAAGCCGGCGACAAGGCCGATGAGCACGCCGGCGACCGCGCCGAACACCGTGCCGCCCACGGCGACAAAAATCGAGATGCGCGCGCCGTAGATGATGCGCGAGAGCAGGTCACGACCATAGTTATCGGTACCGAAGACATGGCCCTCGGCTCCCGGCGGCAAAAACGCCTTGGTCATATCGACGAAGTTGGGGTCCTGCGGCGAGATGAGCGGCGCGAAGACGGCCATGAAGACCATGATGGCCACGATCACGAGGCCGACAACAGCCATCTTGTTGCGACTGAGCTTGTGCCATGCGCTGTTGGCGCGGCGCTCGCGCTTGACCATCTCGATCTGCGCTTCCACCGAAAGCGCGCCGCGCGTCTGGGGGGTATGCTCTGCCATCAGTCCTGGCCACCTCCTTCATAGCTGACCCTCGGGTTGATGAGGGTGTAGACGATATCGACGATAAGGTTGACCACCACGAAGACCACGGCGGTAAAGAGCACCGTGCCCTGGATGAGCGAGTAATCGCGCGAGTTCACCGCGTTCACGATGAGCGTGCCGATGCCTGGCCACGAGAAGATGCTCTCGGTGAGAATGGCGCCGGTGAAGGCGCTCGCGAGCTGCATGCCGAGCACCGTGACGATGGGCGGCAGCGCGTTTTTGAACGCGTGCTTCCAGATGACGGCGGTCTCGCGGATGCCGCGCGAGCGCAGCGACTTGATGTAGTCGGAGCCGATCGTGTCGAGCATGCTCGAACGCGAGATGCGCGCAATCGTGGAGGTGGGGATGGTGGCGAGGCAGAAGACCGGCAGCACCATATGGCTGATGACATCGCCGATGCCGTTCGCCATCGATCCCATGCCCATGGAGGGCAGCAGCCCCAGGTTCACGCTGAACGTGAGCACGAGCATGAGACCCAGCCAGAAGATGGGCATCGACACGCCAACGAGCGCGAGCACCATGAACACGTAGTCGAACCAGGTGTTCTGCTTGAGCGCGCTCTCCACGCCGATGGGGATGCCGATGATCACCGCGATGACGAGCGCCGTGAGCGTAATGGAGAGCGTGGCCGGAAGCCTGCTCAAGATGAGCGGCATTACGTCGGTGTTATACGACGTCGACCAGCCGAAATCCCCCTGGAACACACCGAGGATGTAATCGATGAACTGCTGCCAGAGCGGCAGGTTGAGGCCAAGCCGCTCGCGCAGGGCGTCGACGGCCTGGGCCGTCGCCTGGGGACCGAGCATCGTGAGCGCCGGGTCTCCCGGAATCAAGCGAGTGAGGATGAAGGTCACGGTGATTACCACGAAGAGCACGGGTATCGCCTGCAGCACCCTCTTGAGAATCGTCCTTAGCACCTAAGCGCATCCTTTCCAGCCCATGCCCGTCTGCGAGCAGCGGCTTATACGTACAAGGCCGTGCGCGGACGCGGATGCCCGCGCACGGCCAGCTCGCCGAGCGATGTATCGACTACGCAGTCTTGGAGATGTTGACATCGGGGCCGACGATCTTGACGGTCTTGTCGGAGCGCTGCTTATAGCCCTCGATGTTGGGGGTCATGCCGGTGGTCACGTTGGCGGAACCGTACACGTAGATGGGATCGTACTCCACGATCTTGCGCAGCGCCTGCTTGTAGATGGCGGCGCGCTCCTCCTGATCGGTCACGAGCACGGCCTGCTGCAGCAGCTCGTCGACTTCCGGATGGCTGAAGCCGGCGCCGTTGCCCTGGGAGCCCAGGTTGTCGGAGCTGAAGAGGTTGTTGAGGAAGAAGTACGGATCGGGGTACCAGGTCCAGGACATGGCGAAGATGTCGCACTCGCCCGCTGCGGTGATCTCGGAGAACGCGCCCCAGTCGAGGGTCTGGATCTCCATGTCGATGTTCAGGTTCTCCTTGAGCTGCTGCTGCACGATGGTGCCCACGTCCACGCCGGTGGTGGTGGAGCTGGTGTAGTACGTGAGCGCGCAGCCGTCGGCATAGCCCGCCTCGGCCATGAGCGCCTTGGCGCCCTCGGGGTCGTACGCCGGCACGACCTCCTCGACCGACGCGTCGTAGCCCCAGCTGCCCTTGGGAAGCGGCAGGCATGCCTCGGAGCCGCCGCCATACGGATACGCGGCGGCTACCAGGTCCTCGCGCTTCACAGACATGAGGATGGCCTTGCGCACGCGCTGATCGGCGGTGGGACCGGAGACGTTGTTCATGTAGAAGTAGGTGACATGCAGGCCCTCGGTATCCTCGACCACATAGTTGGAGTCGGCCTTCACGGTTTGCAGCGACTCGCCGGTGAGGTCGGTCACCATGTCGACGTCGCCGGTAAAGAGCGCGTTCGCGGCCTGGGTGGTGTCCTCGATGACCTTCCAGACCACACCGTCGAGCTTGGGCGTCTCGCCCCAGTAATCATCGTTGCGGGAGAGCGTCGACTGCTGGTCGCGCGCAAACTCGTCAAGCTTGAACGGACCGGTGCCGATGAGGTGGTCGCCGAAGGAGTCGCCCCAGCCCTCGACCTCTTCCTGCGGCACGATGGCGTTGCCCATGTCGGTGAGGGCGGTGATGAACGCCGCGTTGGGCGTAGGCAAGACGCATTCGATATGCGTATCGTCAACCACGTTGCAGTGATCGAGCATCGTGAGGCGCTGCGCGGCAGACTCGGCATGGCTGCGCTCGAGGGAGTACTTGACGTCCTCGGCGGTCATGAGGCGGCCGTCCTGGTACTCGCCTGGCTGGAATTTGGCGTCGTCGCGCAGGGTGAACGTGTAGGTCAGGCCGTCCTCGGATACGGTCCAGTCGGTGGCCAGGCACCCCACGATCTCGGTGAGGTCGCTGTTGTACGTGACGAGCGTGTCGCACACGCAGCCAATGACCTGGGACTCATACACGCCGGTATAACGGCACGGATCGAGGTTAGAAGGCGAAGAGGCGAGCGAGATGTTGAGCACGTTGCCGCCCGAAGCGGAGCCGCCGTCGGAAGAGCAGCCGGTCATAGAGACAACCGCTCCCGTGATGCCCAGCCCGGCGAGGCCGGCGAGCACGCTGCGGCGCGAGACGTTCGTGTTGGCGATGATGTTGTTCATGTTCCGTTCCCCCTTCATTGGAGATGTCCTGCAACCGACCGTGGAACGACAGGCGGTTGCGATGAACCAAACTCGCGGCCTTACCAGGGCCGATAGTTGATGAAACCGTCCCAGGGATCGCGATGCTCGACGGGAAGCGTATCGCGAAGCTCAAGCACCTCTGCCGGTACGAAGCGGCGCTCCACCACGATGTCGCCGCCGAAGGCGCGCCACCAATCGCGGGTGATGTGCAGGAAGCCCTGGTAATCCTCGTCGGCACCATGGCTGTTCTCGACGCGCCACATCACGGGCTCGCCGTTCTCGTCGAGCTCGACGCCCTGGAACACCATGCAGTGCGACATGCCGGTCGCGTTGAGATCGAACGCGTCGCCACGATCGATGGAGAGATCGATGTCGAAGAGGTCCTCGAGGTTTACGGCATCGGTTGCCATGAGACCCTTGAAGTCTTGGGCGTAGCGCAGCGCGCGCTTGCCCACATCGCACATCATGTACACGGGCACACCGGCCTTGAGCGAAGCGATGATAGCCTGCTCGAGCACACCCATCTCCATGTTGAGCAGACGCAGCGGGCGCCCGCCGATCACGGCATCGAACCAGTCGATGCCGTAGAGGTGGCCAAAGGGGCGCGTCGCGCCCGGCATGCTCGCGAGCTCGATGTAGTCGTCGGCGTCAAAGCCCACATAGCGCTCCACGAACTGCTGCGGGGTGAGGCCGCGATCGCGCAGGATGCGCTCGCCGCACGCGTTGGGTTCACTCACAAGCGCCGCGTCCACCTGGGCATGCTCGCCCACAGCGAGCGCGAGGTCAAACGTGGTGGGCGGCTCGCCGATGCAGCAGCACAGCAAACGATGCACGCTCTCGAGCATCTCGTTTTTCTGCTGCTCGAGCTCTTCGACCGTCGCGCCCTTCGCACGGGCGGCGCGCAGCTTCGCGGCGTCGGCGATGAGCAGCTCGCCCAGCGCCTCGTTCATAAACTTGGTATCGACCGTACACGCCGTCTCGGGCATGACGTCTTTGGGCACAAGCCCCCACTTTTCCACGATGCTCGCACAGAACATGAACTGTCCGCCGTCGGAGGCATTGTGCAGCGTGATGTGGTTCACCACGCGATCGTTTGCGGGGCGGTCGGCGGTTTCGATGATGCGCTCAAGAAACGCGTTCGACTTCTCGAGCTTCTCGAAGAAGGTCACGTAGGCCTGAGAAAACTCGAAGTCATCGATGTCGAGCGTGCGCATGAGTTTTGAACGCAGCACGTTGAGCGTCGAGAACATCCAGCAGCGGCCCGATTTGTCCTGATGGGTCACGGTCTTGGCGCAAGGCAGCGACACCCCGAACGTCTCACGGTATACGCGCGCGGCGCGCTGATCGCGACCGGCATTCACGATGCCCATCGACGTCACCGCGTTACGTGCAACCCTGTTTGCGCGGCTCTCGGGAAACGCCTTGGAGCAGGCGTTCATCTGCTCAACGCATACCGCGTTGCCCGGAACCACAGCTTTCATCTCGGTCAAAGCGTGCACTCCTCCCTCGTCGACTGCATCCAGCGCAAGCGCTCATGCAGATATGGTTGATAACTTTAGGTAGCAGCATGCATGATGCAGGGCAGATTTCCACGATTTCATGCACCGGTAACACTTTATCCAAACGAAGCAGATTATTTGCCGAACGCAGCGTGCGTCCTACAATAGTGCGGTCATGCAGAATGCCCGGTGCACGTGCGCCCCGCAACCGCATATACAATATCACGCAGCGCGATGGTCGTATATGCAATACTCGTCGGGTTCACCGCAGCGGCATAGGAAAGGGACGCGTATGCTTATCCGTCAGATGCTGGAAGTCTATGATCTCATCGACAAACCACAGGCGAGCGGCGAGGAGATGGCCGACCTGCTGCGCAAGCGCGGTGCCGCCGATGTAACCGTCACCACCGTGGGCGACGAGCGCGGCGACACCGATTGCATCAAGATCCTCATCCCCGGCACGCACGGCAAGAGCGCCGGCGGCGACGCGCCCACGCTCGGCATCGTGGGGCGCTTGGGCGGTCTGGGCGCGCGCCCCGAGATGATCGGTGCCGTCTCCGACGGCGACGGCGCGGTTGCCGCCCTCACCTGTGCGCTCAAGCTGGTGGAGATGCACGCCGCCGGCGACGTGCTCCCCGGCGACGTCATCGTGGCAACCCATATCTGTCCCGACGCGCCCACGCTGCCGCATGAGCCCGTACCGTTCATGGACTCCCCCATCGACATGGAGACCATGAACCGCATGGAGGTCGATCCGCGCATGGACGCCATCGTGTCCATCGACACCACCAAGGGCAACCGCATCATCAACGTGAACGGCATCGCCATCTCGCCTACCGTGATGCAGGGCTACATCCTGCCCGTGGCCAATGATCTCATGGATGTCATGACCCGCGTGACCGGCAAGATGCCGCAGGTATTCGCGCTCTCGCAGCAGGACATCACCCCGTACGGCAACGACCTCTATCACCTCAACTCCATCCTGCAGCCCGCCACCGCCACCGATGCGCCCGTGGTGGGCGTGGCGATTGCCACCGAGCAGATGGTCGCAGGTTGCGCCACCGGCGCTACCCATGGAACGGACGTCGAGGAGGCAGCGCGCTTCGCGCTCGAGGTCGCCAAGCTCTTCGGCGCGCACGGCTGCGCGTTCTACGACGAGCGTGAGTTCGCGCACCTCACCGAGCTCTACGGCACCTGCGAGCGCTACCAGACCATGGGTGGCCAGGCATAAAAGGGGCACGGTCTTCGCAGCGCCACGCGTTTTGCCGCCCACACGCCACCCACACCTGCGGGCGCACCGCTCCAGCGCGGCGCGCCCGCAGCACCACACCCCCACACGACAACTGATCGCACGCTCTTCGAAAGGATCCCGCATGCGCACCATCGCCGGCATCACCGTAGGACAAGCGCCGCGCGTCGATATGACCGGCGACCTTCGTGCTCATCTTGCCTCCGGGCTCAAGCTCGTGGAATACGGTGCGCTCGACCACATGACGCTCGCCGATGTCGAACGCGAACTTGCCCCGGAACCGGGCGACGAGGTTCTGGTGTCCCGCATGCGCGACGGCAGTCAGGCAACGTTTTCCGGCACGAAGGTGGTGCCGCTCGTGCAGCAGCGCATCGACGAGGCAGAGGCTGCAGGCGCGAGCGCCGTCGTCGTGCTCTGCACCGGCAGCTTCCCCCAGCTCAGGCACACGGTTCCGCTGGTGTTTCCGCAACCGCTCTTCTACAGCGTCGCCCGTGCGCTGGCAGGCGATTCCAAGATCGCGGTCATGGTTCCCGATGCTGCACAGGTCGAACAGGCGCATGCGTGGTGGAGTGCGGCGGGCATGAACGTGCACGTGGTGCACGCCTCGCCATATGCCGAAATCGATGGCGTCGCCCAAGCCGCCGCGACGCTGCGCGGCTCGGGCTGCGCCTTCCTCTGCCTTGACTGCATGGGCTTCACCGCTACCATGCGCGAAGCTGCCCGCGAGGCATCGGGGCTCGATGTGCTGCTGCCACGCACCCTAGTTGCAAGCGTGATCTCGGAGCTCATGGGCTAACGCGTGCGCGGCAGCAGCCGCCATTGCCGGGCATACACGAGACCCCGCACCCGCAAGAACGGCTTAAGCCATTCAGGCGCTCCAAAATCTGCAATTAAGTAACCCATCCTCCACGAAGTGAGTGTTTCTCTGGCGATTCAGCTAGTATACTGCTTTATTTTACTAAAGTATTCCCTCGTCTTTTCATGCTAAACACGCTTTGTCTAGTTGCAAAATCCGCATAGAAACACTCACTTCGTGAAAAAGCCCGGCGCATGTGTCCTGCGCCCTTAATTTCTACGCGCGAAACCCGCCCAAATCTCCGAAAAGACGCCTCGGGAGCACTATCACCGCGCTCCACACAACAAATCGGCCCAATTGCTAAACAGAACGCGCATCATTTCGCGCTGCCGCTCCATTTCCCACGAGTTTTTCTCTGTGTAGCAGCCGTTGAGCCGCTCCGCCAGGTAACGCGCCAGTTGACGGAATCGCCACTCGTCTTCGATCTGTTCGTGCGTGAGCAAAATGACCTCGTACCCCATACGCTGCAGCGCAAGCTGACGATCGGCGTCTGCAATTGAGACACCGCCCGCCCCATGAGACGACCTACCCTGACACTCAATCACCAGCTCAGCCGCGCCGTCGTGGGCGCGTAGGAGCATATCCGCGATAGCGTAGTCGTGCCCGGCAATCGAAGCCGCAGCAGATGTGAAGCGAATGACCGTGTTGAGCTCCGCCCTCCCGATTCCCTCGCCTCCGCTCGATCTGCTCCCGCAGATTCGCATCGCGGCACGTGCCTCAAACGGCGACGCCGCCGAACCCACCACCTCGCGCGCGGCGCTAGCAAGCGCTTTGCAGCCGCGAACGCCTTTCATCTCGTGGATAAACGCCCACAGCTCATCCAGCGTGAGCAAGGCAGGACGCTCCCACAAATCGCCTGCGAGCCTGCCATTTTTGTCACGCGCCGGCTCCCAGCCGCCCTCGAACGCAACCTGCCCCGCGTCGATGCACTGCTGAACATACGCACGATCCCCGGGCAGCATCCTGATTACGGAGAAGGTACCCACCATCTCGTAAATCGCCATCGTAAGGCACGTCTTATCCAAGTGGCGCGCAAGCATCAGCAATGTCATCGCAGGCGAGGTCACATAATGGTAGACGTCGATCTCGCGCTTTGCGCCGAGCGGCAGCTCGCCGCTCCACAGATGTTTGACCATGCCCCGCGCGGTAAAGCGACGCGCGCGATCGGTCTCGAGCACATGAAGTGGCGTCTCTATATACCCCAGGAACGAATTGGCGTCCGCCAGCTTCTTGCGTCCGCCCTTCGTCGACAGGTCGATTTCCTCGACCATGCGTCGCAGGAGACAGGGCGGAATACGATAGTACTGAAAGGCAGATATGTCGCACAGCGTGGTATCCATATCTCTACGATACGCGCTGGTAAACACTGGCAAGGGCCCGCATGAAAAAACCGAAACGTCGTCTCACGAACTTCTAGCAGCCAGTACGCGAAATCTAACAACAGCGTATGGACTATCCAACAAGGCGATGTCGCGGCCGAGGAGCTCGAGAGGAATGGCGCGCATATCGCGCCCCAGGCTGCGCTGGCCCACGCGCTACGTGCCGAGCTCCTCGGCGATATAGCGGCCGGTAATGCTCTCGGGGCAAGCGGCGATGTGCTCGGGTGTGCCCGTCGCAACCACGCGGCCACCGGCGTCTCCACCGCCCGGCCCCATGTCAACCACCCAATCTGCGTTCGCGATCATATCGAGATCATGCTCGATCACCACCACCGTCGCTCCGTTGTCGATAAGCCGCTGCAGCACCGTAAGCAGCACCTCCACATCGAGCGGATGCAAGCCGATCGTAGGCTCGTCGAACACAAACAGCGCGTCGTTCTGGTTGCGCGTGAGCTCGCTTGCGAGCTTGAGACGCTGCGCCTCGCCACCCGAGAGCACCGGCGTTGCCTCGCCCAAGGTGAGATACCCCAAGCCCAGTTCGGAGAGGGTGCGCAGCTTGCCAAGCGCCGGGCGCAGGCCGGTATCGGCAAGCACCTCGCGCGCTTGGTCGACGGTATAGGAGAGCAGCTCGGGCAAGCTCAGGTCGCCCGCGAGCTTGATGCCGTAGGCATCCCGACTGTACCGTGCGCCGTTGCAGGCAGGGCACGGAATATCGACATCGGGCAGAAACTGCACATCGAGCGAGATCTGGCCTGTGCCATCGCAGGTAGGACACCTGAGCGAGCCAGTGTTATACGAGAACGCCCCTGCCTTGAGGCCGCGCTCGCGCGCCTCGGGCAACTTGGCAAACGCGCGGCGCAGATCGTCGAGTACGCCAGAGTAGGTGGCGACCGTAGAGCGCACATTTGCCCCGATGGGCGTCGCGTCGATGAGGTTCGCGCGGCGCACGCCCGACGCTTCGATCGAACGCACGTGCACCGGCAGCCGCTCGCCCGCTATCGAAGCTTTGAGCGCGGGAATCAAGCTTTCGAGCACGAGCGTTGTCTTGCCCGAACCCGAGACGCCCGTAACGGCGGTGAGCCTGCCGCGTGGAATATCAACCTCGAGCGGACGCACCGTGTGGATGCCGTCGGTTGCAAGATGAATGGCGCCTTCGTCGAACATCGCTTCGGGCAGAGCGCGCTCGCGCGCGCGAATGCGCCGTGTGCCCGCGAGAAACGGCCCGATGCGCGTTGCCGGCGACGCCTCGACCACAGCGACCGTGCCCTGGGCGATGACCTCGCCGCCCGCCGTGCCCGAACCAGGCCCGATCTCGATGAGGTGGTCGGCATGGCGCAACACCCGCACGTCGTGGTCGACGAGCACCACGGAGTTGCCATCGGCGATGAGATCTCCCACGACACCAAGGAGCCCCTCGACGTTCGAAGGGTGCAACCCAATCGAAGGCTCATCGAGCACATACATCACCCCGCAGGTGCGGTTGCGCACGGCGCGGGCAAGCTGCACGCGCTGGCGCTCGCCGGTGGAGAGCGTCGAGCTCGCGCGGTCGAGCGAAAGGTAACCCAGGCCAAGCTGCTGCAAACGCTCCATGGGCTCTGCCATCCCGGAAACGATCGTTTGCGCCATGGATCGCATCTCGTCGGGCATAAGCGCGGGCACAGAGGGAGCCCACGCCGCAAGCTCATCGAGCGTCATGCGTGTCGCATCGCCGAGGTTCATCCCGTCGATCACCGGCCCGCGGGCGCGCGCCGACAGGCGCGTCCCCTGGCAATCGGGGCAGGTCTCCTCCTTCAAGAATTTCGCCACGCGTGCAAGGCCCTTCTCATCCTTCACCTTGGAAAGCGCATTCTCTACGGTGTAAACCGCGTTGTAATAGGTGAAGTCCATCTCGGCCACGTCGCCGGTCTTGGGGCTCTGGTAGATGATGTGGCGCTTCTCGGCGGGCGCGCGGAACACGATCTCGCGCTCGGCGGGCGTGAGCTCGCAAAACGGCACGTCGGTGCGCACGCCCATCTCGCGAGCAATCTGCACCATGAGCTTCCACATGAGCTGATTCCATGAGGCCACCGCGCCATCTTCAATCGAGATCGACTCGTCGGGCACGAGCGTGGACTCGTCGACCGTACGCACGACACCGGTGCCGCCGCACGTGGGGCAGGCGCCCGCGCTGTTGAAGGCGAGGTCCTCGGCGCCGGGGGCATAGAACTCGGCGCCGCATGCGGGGCAGCGCGACTTGAGCCCCATAGCCACGTCCATGGAAGGCGGCAGGTGCGCGCCGCACTCCGGGCACTGGTGGCTGCCCAGGCGCGAGAATATGAGCCTGAGGTAGTTGAGCAGCTCGGTTGAGGTGCCAAACGTGGAATGGACGCTCGGCACGCCGGGGCGCTGGCGCAGCGCGAGGGCGGCGGGAACATGCAGCACCTCATCGACCGTGGCGCGCGACACCTGCCCAATACGACGGCGCGTGTAGGTGGAGAGCGCATCTAGATAACGGCGGCTACCCTCGGCGTAGAGGGTACCAAGCGCAAGCGAGCTCTTGCCCGAGCCCGAAACGCCCGCAATACCCACAAGACACCCGAGCGGAATGTCTACGTCGACGTTCTTGAGGTTGTGCACGCGAGCACCGCGCACCTGGATGCACGTAGGTGCCGCCGTGCGCCGTGACGCCGGTGCGACACCAGCAGACCCTGCGGATCCACGCCGATCGTTGTTCAAAGCCATCGCTGCGCCCTTTCATGCCCCTGAGCGGAGCCCGCCTTACAACGCACCAGCTGCTCTGGGTGGTTGCTCCGACGGGGCCCAATCGCGCCATCTTCCACCTTCATGGTAGCAAGACGCGTGCCCGCGCGCATGCTTCCCGCTGGCACAGGCTTCCGGCGCGAAGGCATCCCGGCAGACGGCAATACGGCAGCGAACAGGCCCTACGAGAGCGCCTGTGCATTCTCCAGCAGCGCTGTCTTGAGATCGCCCTCGATCTTGCGCATGCGGTTTTCGGCCTCGACGCGTGCCGCGCGCCCTTCCTGCTGGATCTGGACCGTCTGCTTGAGCGTGCTAATGAGACGCTGGTTGACCTCCTCAAGGGTCTCGATGTCCACCGAACCGCGCTGGTTGGCGCGCTCGGCGTCCACGGCGCCCTGCTCGAGTGCCTCGGCGTTGGCGCGCAGCAGCTTGTTCGTCGTGTCATCGACGCTCCGCTGCAAATCGAGGGCGGCGCGTTGGTTCGAGAGCCCCAGCGCAATGACCATCTGCGACTTCCACAGCGGAATGGTGGTCGAGATGGTGGTGTCGATCTTATCCGAAATGCTCTTATCGGCATTCTGAATCAGCTTGATCTGGGGTGCCATCTGCAGCGCCACCACGCTCACGCGATCAAGGTCGTCGAGACGCTTGTCAAAGCGCTCGAGCTTGTCTTTGAAGTCCTTGAGCACCTGCGCATCCATCGCGTCGCCCGATTCTCGCGCCTCGGCCTCGAGGCCCGGAAGCTGCTCGGCGCGGAAGGCCGCGAGCGCCTGCCGGCCCGCGGCGACAGAGATCTTGAGCGTACGGTACTGCTCGACGTTGCGGGTGTACATCGTGTCGAACATGGCGATGTCCGCCACCATCTGCGCCTGCGCGCGCTCAAGCTTCTCGACGATCTCGTCCACCTGAGGAGCAACCTTCTGGTACGTGCGGCGAAGCTTGTCGATGCTCACCACCACCTTGCCAATGATGGGCACCTGCTTGATACCCGAGAGCTCGGCGTCCTCAACGTTGGCGAGCAGCTCGCGCAGCAGCTCTCCCGCCTCGCCGGCAGACTTGTTGGCGGTCTTAGCGAGCACGGTGTCGGCAAAATCGGTCATAGAGCGCTGGGCGTCGCGCGCGTAGCTGCTCTCGATGCCGCCCTTCATGAAATCGATCGAGCGCGCAAGCTCGTTGACACGCCGCTGGTCCTCGGGACTCAGCTGCACCGCCGGCGGCTCGTCCGGCGCTACCGGCGTGGCTGCCGGCGACGTGGCGAGCGTCCTGCCCTGCGAAGCCGCGATATCCGAGAGGCTCACGCGCGCCTTCGCTGGCTCGACCGTCGCCTCGACCTTGATCTCGTCGCCCATCATGAGCTCCCTTCCGTCTGCGCCAAAGCTTCTCTCTGCGCCATGGCGCTCATCAACCTACTCACCCGCGGCGCCGACACTCACGCTGCGAAGAAAACCCGTCCTTACGCCCCGCTCACAATCTCGATGAGCCGCTGCATGGCATCGGGCGCGGGCAGCTCCACCGCCGCTGGCACCCGCTCCGCGATTCCGGTCACGCCAAAACGGCTCGCGCTGTCGGTGCCCAGCTGACTTGCACCGCGGAACCCATGGCGCTCCCACGCGAGCTGTTGCACCTCGTCGCTCATGAGGAACTCCGAGAGGCGCTCGCCGTTCTCGTCGAGCGCCATGAGCACATGCGTCGACCACACCGTGGGCGTGGTGTACGCCACCACAAGATCGTCTTTCACCTGCTCGTAGAGGTCTGGCTCGTTCACCGCAAGGTCGAGCACCTGACTCTCGTAGCCCACCATCATGGGCTTTGATCCTTCACCGAGCGTGAGGAACTGGCTGAACGAATCCTCCGAGCTCGTCTCCATCCAACCTGATTTGGAGAAGATGGCCCGAATGGCGTCGGCGTCGCGCTCGATGGTCTCAACCGTCGCCGGGCGCCCGCCGGCGAGCGAGTTGGCAATAAGCGCCGCCCATTCGTTGCCCGAGTTCGACGCTGCCGGATCGGTGCTATCGATGCGGAACTGCCCGTAGCCTGCGGTGTAACCGAGGTCCGCCCACGTCTTGTCGGCAAGCATCGCCTGCACCGCGGCGTCGACGTTCATCGTGTACACGTCGCCGTCCTTCGCCATGATGCCCGAGCCCACGAGCGCATCGGCAACGCTGCGGTAGGTGTAGATGACTATGGGCGAGTTGAGCACGATCTGCTCGCTTGTCGACGCCACACCCAGCTCATGGCCGTATTCCACCGCCGCCTGCGACGAGGGGAACAGGTAGTTCATACCCTCGGTGGACGCCTCCATCATGGCCAGCGAACCAGCCTTGCGATAGGAGATATCGAGCCCCGCCTGTTCGGCGAGCTTCGTGAATTCCCCGTCTTCGAACAGCGAGATCTTCTCGCCGCCGAGATACCCGTTCACCTCGGTTAGCGCAACCGGCGCAGGCGGCTCGGGCTGCGCCGCCTGGAAGGCGAACACCCCGCCCACCACGGCAACGGCTGCGAGCACGCATACAAGGCCGATGATCTTCGCTCTCGACAACTTCATCGCGTATTCCCTTCCGCAGGGGCATCGGGCTTGTGCCCGTCCATCTCGATCAGACGCTGGATCGCCTCGGAGCTTGCCTCAAGCTGCGAGGCCTTGGCGCCGGTTGCCCGCGCGAGCTCGCCCTGCACCGCACCCTGCAGCGCGCAGAGCGCCTCGATCGCGTCCTCTCGCCCTTGCTGCATCATCTCGGGCACGCCGGAGCGCTCGACGCTCAGGTACCCGTCGAGCATCTGCGTGCACTGCTCGGCGTAGGTCGACAGGACGTGCGCCAGGCATCGATAGGCTGCCGGCTGACCCTCGACGTAAGCAACGAGCCTCCCGATGTCCTGCACCAGATCGTCCGCCTCGCGTGCAACCGCTGCGTCGCGCATCTTGGCACGGCGATGTTGGATGCCGCGCATCAGCTCATGCGCCGCATCGATGCGCGTCGCAGCCGCCTCGCCGTCGGGCAAGCTGCTCGCGATCACGCCGCCCAGCCGGCGTTCGGGTTTGAGCAGTGCGCCCAGCCCCAGATAGAGCAGCGCCGCTGCGATAAGCCCCGCCGCGATACCCGCCACGCCGCCCACGAAGACGACGCATATAACGCCCGCCGCAACGCCCGCGATTGCTCCTATCACGTACCCCATCGACGCGCGCGCTCCCTAGTTATAGCCCTTGACCTGGCGAAACACCGCAGCAAGATCGCCTTCGCGGCCATCGAAGGTGCGCCCGTTGGTGCGCTGGGAGAGCTCGTCGAGCTGCGTGGGATCCGCCTCGCCGAACATAATGGAGAACACCGGCACGTCGATGCCCACCGCGTCGTAGGCGCGAAAGAAGGCCTCCTGGTTGTCCGTCTCAGACTGACCGTCGGTCATGAGCGCGATCGCCACGGTATAGCCGCCGTCTGCAGTGGCGCTCTTTGCCAGGCGCAGCGCCTCTGCGAGAGCGGCGTACATGTCGGTGCCGCCATCGGCGTCGTGCCGCTTTGCCGCGTAGAGCAAATCCTTGGTATCGGATCCCGTGGCCTCAATGGGCTCTTGGGGCTCATCAGAAAACGGTATGAGCACGTTGATGTCGCTTTCCGTGGGTTGGATGAGCGACGCGGCGGCGAGTTCGGGGTCGAGCGCCTGGTTGAGACCGTCGACCACGCCGTCCTTGCCCTCGCCATACATCGAGCCCGAGTAATCGACCACCCAGATGGTATAAGACGGCTTCTTGAGCGCCGTCTGATAGAGGACGAGCGCCTGCGAGATCACGTCGCCCTCGGGGAGCGGGATAGACTTGAGCACGTTCGCATCGGGCACGATGCCCCAGTCGGCAGAGAAGGCCGCCTGGACCTCGGCATCGTCGGCATGGAGCAGCTTGCCGCCCAGGCCGCAGCGGCGGCCCACGCGCTCGAGCTCGAGCGTGGCCTCGTTATCGGCGAGCGCGCCCTGGAATGCCAAAAACGCGTCCTCGGCATCGGACCCCTGGCCTCGGTCGACAAAACCCAGCGGGCTATCGGAGACGGCGATGCCATCCGCCGGATAGACGGCAACCAAGGGCTCCTCGCCCGCTTCCTCGAGCTCGCGGTTCGCCTGCGAGACAAGCGATTCGTAATTCACCATCGCTGGATGCGCCGCAGGATCGGCAACGACCATCTCCTTGAGCCAATCCGATGAGCCCGACGAGCGATCAACGCCTGCGAGCAGCGCCGCGACGCGGTCGGTAAGCTGCGTGTTCGCCAAGTCATCTGCCGTGAGGGGACCGTCTTTGCCCGCCAGCGCCGTGAGGAAGGCAAGGTAAGCGCTCGCACCGCTGTTTGACTGCGTGGCCGAGGTCATGGCAAACGTGAGGTCGCCGCGCTCGACTGCCTCGAGAATCTCGGTGGTGGCAGGCGATGCGGTAGCGCCCGATGCATCGACCCAGCCGAGCTCCTCGGCCTTGGACCGGGCGATGCCAAACACCACGGGCGTGGTGGACGTGGACTGCGCGTTGCGCACGATGTGACCCGTGTCTCCCAGTGTGATCCACATGGAGGAGGCGGGCCACACAGCATCGTAGTCATCACCGCCGCGCTCGAGCAGCGAGCGAATGTCGAGCGAGCCCATGTAGTGGATCTCGACCGCAACGTCCGATGCGTTTACGGCATACTCGATCGCGCGCGCGGCCTCCTTGTTCTCGGAGCCCGATGCGATCTTGAGCGTATAGGAGGCGTCGCCGTCTGCCGGGCTGAATGTCTGAACCGTACCGGAATCATCGGTGGAGACCTGAGCCGCCTCGCCCTCAGAGGCGTCGCCGCCCTTGCTGCCGCCTCCAGCAGGCACGCCGCCTGAGCAACCCGCGACAAGCATCGCAACAAGGCAGCAGGCACTCAGGCATGCGAGCAGGCGGGCAAGATAGCGCTTCATGGCAGCCTCCGTCATCTGGCCCCGACGATGCGGGGCATCGACATTGCCGCCATTCTAGCAAGCCAATGTTAGGGCTCCGTAAGGTTGGCCGCAGGCAGTCGCCGCGAGGGAGCTTGCCTGCCAAACGGCCCGCGTGGCGCGGCGCGGCCGTCTGCTGCGGCGCCAGAAAGCATATCCCCCGGCACTTGGGAGATAATAACGGTACCCGACAGCCATGAAAACGGAGGCGGTCATGCTCGATCTCGCACACGACATACTCGGCAACCCCTGGCTCCACAAAGCATTCTGGACCATGGTGCTCGGTGCAGCCACGCTCCTCGCCGCCAAGCTCGCAGCGCGCGGCGTGTCGCGCCTGCTTCATCAGGATTCGAACCCGCTGCCCACCTCGTCGATCATCGTCAACATCGTGCGCGCGATCATCTGGATCATGGGGGCCAGCGTCATCCTCGACACCATCTTCAACGTGAACACGAGCTCGATCATCGCCGCGCTCGGCGTCGGCGGCATCGCCGTGTCGCTCGGCTTTCAGGACACGCTCGCCAACCTCATCGGCGGGCTGCAGGTTACGTTCATGGGCATCGTGAAGCCCGGCGACAACATCGAGGTGGGCAGCGAGACCGGCGTGGTGCAAGACGTGAGCTGGCGCCATACCACCATCCGCGATGCGCTCGGCCAGACGGTCATCATTCCCAACTCCATCATCTCGACCACGGCGCTCGTGCACCTGCTGCCTGCAAATCGCGTGGCGGTGCCGTTCGCCATCCCACGGCATCACCTCGACGAAGCGCTCGGTGCCGTGAGCGAATGGGCACCGGCTGCCGACCCTATCGATGCGCTCGCCGATTCGATCATCGCGCACGCCCGGGAGTCCGCCGGCACCGTCTCGCCCATCGTCGACGGCCCGCGCGTCTTTCTTTCCGAGATCACCGAGTTCGGCGTGAAGGGCAAGGTCATCTTCCAAGTTGAAGACGCCACCAAAACAGCGTTGGCGGCCGACGCCGTCGTACGCGCCATCTCCCGCGACCTTGGATGAGCGCCGGGGTTCCCCCTCTTGCTTCGCGCGGCGTGAAGGAGCATACTCGCAGCAACGCACCATGAGGTGTCGAAGGGGGCTGTCGCCATGGACGAGTTCGCCGGCGTCATCATCACTGCCATCGTCTGCCTGATCATTGCCGGGTTCGGCATCTACCAAATCATTACAGGCGACGTACGCCTGCTCCACAGCTACCACTACGCCACCACACCGCCCGCAAACCAACCCAAGCTCGCACGCATTACCGGCGCGGCGCTTGTTGGCTGCGGTGTGGGCTGCATTTTGCTCGTGCCGACAGTCCTCCCCGACTGGACGTCGATTGCCGGCATCGTTATCCTCGTCGCGAGCGTTGTCGTGACACTCGCCGCGATCATCCACTATAACGGCAGCCTTATCTCGTTTGGGCCCGACGACACAGGGAAAGGCGGTCTGTTCGGTGGCATGAGCCCGCGCGCCACCATGGCTGTCTGCTCCATCTTGGGCGCGGCGCTCTCGCTTACCGGCATCGGGCCCGGCGCCTACATGATCGCCACAGGCGATGTGAGCTTGCTCCATGGCTACCACTACGCCAACGTCGCCGCCGCAGACCTGCCATCGCTCGCGCTGGGCGAGGGGCTGAGCATGATCGGGCTCGGCATTGCCGTGTTCATCGGCGTGGTGGCGGGAGGCGGCATCGCCACGTATCGCGGAGCGCGTTGGGCAAAGGTGCTCTTAGCGCTCTGCGTCGCTCTCTTCGTCGTGTGCCTTATCGCAATGGTTGCCTTGATCATTCACTATAACGGCTCGCTCATGGGATAGGACGCGGACGCAAACCCACTCCGCGCTCTCGCATGTACCAAAGGAGGCGCCTATGACGACACCAAGCCAAGCAAGCGAGGCGGGCCGCCTTCGCCTGTTCGCTTTCAAGCCGCAATCGCTCATCATCTCCGCGATCGTATGCTTTGGCATCCCGGTGGCCATCGCATGGTTCATCATCTCGCAAGCCCCGCTCTCATGGACCAATTTCCGTGAGGAAAGCAACGGTATCGGCGTTGCGGTGGGCATCGGTTTTTGGCTGCTGGGCTTTTGGTACTATTCCACATTTCGCAATGCGAACGACGACAAGGGCATGGCCAAGGTCCTCGTATGGGCCATGCGCATCGCGTTGGCGCTCACGCTCGTCGTTGTCTTCATGGCGTTCTTTGCGTTCTGGGCGTATCTCTCGGCGCGCGCCAACGGCATCCTCCAGCCAGGGCAAACATGGAGCACCTTCATGGATGCATCCGTGCAGCCCTTCCTCTCCTCGGGTGTGCCGGTCGCCGTGGTAGCCATCGCAGCGGCCCGGCTCTGTTCCGGCGCCGCCAAACGCGCCGTCGCGCGCCTCGAGCCAACCGAAGCCACCTGGTGGCTCGATGTCCTGCGGCGCGGAGCTCGCCTCATTGCCTACCTCCTCACAACCCTTATGGCAATATCATCGACGATGCTGTGGCTGCGCTCGATCGACCCGTCGGTTCCCATTTGGTTCGAGGGCACGTGGTGGCAAGGTATCGAGCCGTTGGTAAGCCAGCTGGGGGCTGCGGGCATGCTCCAGGTCTTCCTCTATGGGTTCGTGCTGTTCACCATACGGCGTCGCGTTATCCTTTGGTTCGATGTGCAGCGCGAGCGCAACCGCCGCGCGGAACACGCCGCCAAGCCGTCCCTCGAACTGCTGCGCACGGTGTTCAAGATTGTCTTCACCGCCGCGGTGGCATGGCTCGCGGTTCAGTTTCTCGCATCGTGCTTCACGCTCACCAACCCCGCGCAATACACCCAGCCCTCATTGTTCGCGTTCATATGGACGGCCTGTTTCCCGGCAACCGCAGCGGCTCCGCTGCTTGGCTTTGCGCTGCTCTGGCTCATCTCGACAGGCAAAGCGCTCTGGCGTGAATCCGCCGGGCGCACCCACGGATTTCTCAACGGGCTCTTTACGCTCGCCATTGTCGCGGCGTTTCTTGCGCTGCTGGTAGAACTTGTTCGCCGCATCGCCCTAACCGGTCTCTTCCCAGTGATGATCACCACGCTGGGGAACATCTTGGAAGCGAGTCAAGCTACACCGAATATCTGGGGTTACCTTGTGAACCTCGTGATAACTGTTGTGCTGGTAATCGTAGGAATCTGTGTTGCGCTCGTAGTGATCGTGCTGATTGCCTCGGGCGATGGCGGCGGTGGCGGCGCGGGAGCGGGTGCCGGCGGCGGTGGCGGAGGCGGGAGCTCCTTTGGCGGCGGCTTCTCGCGTGACCCGCAGCGGCAGACCATCACCGATCGCTACGGCAACAAGCTGCTCGAGGTTGATGACTCCGGCATCTTTGGCCCCACGAAACTTCGCGATCGCCATGGCGCAGCAGTTGGTACCGTGCGCGATCGTTTTGACGGCAGCACCAGCGTGCGCATGGGGGACAACGAATACCGCGTGCGCGATGCGCCGTTGAGCAGCGACAAGATCGTCACCAAAGACGGCCAGGAGGTCGGCAGGATCCAAACGGACCACCGAGGCGACGAGTATTTCCGCCCGAGCTAGGTATCGGGCCCGGGCAGAAAAGGGGCTCGTGACAGAAAAAGCGTACGTGAGTGTGAGAATCAGATTTCGCCGAGTAGATCGCCCAATCGTCCAATTTTGCAAGGCGTCTACCAGCGCTTTCTTCGAAAGCAAAAAACAGCTACTCGGCAAATCGCCAAACACACACTCACTTGCGCCAAAAATCGGTCCCGCACGCACACGTGGCATGCGGGATCGCCGGGGTGCACCGTTCTGGAACTGTTGACGCACGGCCCGCGCGGCGCGAAGATGCACGATATACTACCTGCGGCGTCCTCCAAAGAGGTTGCGTGTGATCTGTCGCGTGGCCTCGCGCCCGAAGGTGCCAAAGATCTGTCCGGCAAACTTGCCGATGCCCTTCATCACCTGCTCCTGCCGCTTCTGCCGAGCGCGCTCCTCGCGCTCGGCGGCGCGCTCGACCTCCTTGGCACGCTCCCTTTCCAGCTCCGCCTTCTCCTGTTCGAGCTCAGCGCGCTCAGCGGCAAGCTTCTCGGCTTCTTCGTCTTTCTCGGCCTGCTCGGCAAGCTTCTCGAAAGCACTCTCGCGGTCCTCGGCCTCGCCGTACTTCTTCATGAGGTCGGCCTGGGCGTCGAGGGCGGCGTTGAGCATGTCCTCGGGCGCCGCGGCCATGAGGCACTGCGGCGGAAGGATCTTGGCACGCTCGACGATCTCGGGCTGGCCATCGGCGTTCAGGAACGAGACCAGCGCCTCGCCGGTGCCGAGCTCCAGGATCGCGTCCTCGCTCTTGAAGGCGGGGTTCTCG
>CALUFC010000011.1 GCA_944319885.1 uncultured Coriobacteriaceae bacterium | reverse complement strand
ATCCCCTCGGCGCAGCGGCGGGCGTAGTCCCCGATGGCCTCGGCGAACATCTTCTCCTTGGAGTCGAAGTAGTGGTATGCGAGCCCCGGCGCCACGCCGGCGGCGCGCGCGACGGCGCGCACGGACACGTTGTCGTAGCCCTCCTCGGCGAAGAGCCTCATGGCGCACGCCAGCAGCTCGCGCCGACGCTCCCCGGGGTCCATCACGGTTCTGGTCACGGCGGCCACCTCCTCGGGAGGGATCGTACACCTTGGTTGAACATTGGTCAACAATGAAGCGTGCGCGGCGGGCCGACCGTGGGGACTGTCTTTTGGGCGGCCCGCCCGGGGAGACGCCGTGCGGGCGCCCCTCCGGGCGGGGGCTCCCCGAGGGAAGCCTCACGCCCAGCCGCTACCGCTCGCGGACGAGCCTGCCGCGCTTGAGGCGGAGCACCCGGTCCGCGCGGCGGGCGAGGTCGCGCGAGTGCGTGACCGCGACCACGCAGCGCCCCTCCTCGTGGGCGGCCCGCACGAGCAGGTCCGCGATCTCATCCGCGGTGTCCTCGTCGAGGCTGCCCGTGGGCTCGTCGCACAGCAGCGCCCGCGCGTCGCTGCCCAGCGCCCGGGCGATGGCCACGCGCTGCTGCTGGCCGCCCGAGAGCGCCAGCACGCTGCGCCGCGCGTCCTCGGCGGAGATCCCCACCTTCTCGAGGAGCGGCAGCGCGGGCAGGCGCGTGGCGAGCGCCACGTTCTCCGCCGGCGTCAGGTAGTCGACGAGGTTGTAGCCCTGGAACACGAAGGCGACGTTCTCGCGGCGGTGCCGGGCGAGGTCGCCCCGCCCGAGCGGCGCGCCGGCGGCCGCGACCTCGCCGGACACGGGCACGTCGAGGCCGCCCAGGAGCGAGAGCAGCGTGGACTTGCCGCAGCCCGACGGGCCCACGACCGCGTACATTACCCCCTCCTCGAACGAGGCGCTGACGCCGTTGAGAATCTTGAGCCGCGGGCGCGAGGCGTAGGCGTAGGTCACGTCGCGCAGCTCGAGCGCGGGGGCGCCGCTCCCGCGGGCCTCAGGGTTCTTCTCCATGGTCTTCCTCCCTAGCTGAGCGTTGACAGGATCTCGCGGGGCCCCATGCGCCTGAGCGGCAGGCTCGCGAGCAGCACCGCGGCGGCCGAGACGCCGATCCCCACGCCGAAGAGCGCCGCGACGGACGTCGGTCCCACCTCGACCTCGATGTCGGTGAACGAGGCGCCGTCGACCTCGAAGGTCGGCGCGAAGGGGTCGCCCGAGACGGTGGACACGCCGTCGGCGGTGCTGACCCCTCCGTCGCCGCCGCCCGTCTGGACGCTCTCGGACGCCGAGCCCAGGAGGGCGTCCCCCATCGTGCGCGCCGCGAGCGAGCTCGCCGGCACGGCGAGGGCGAAGGCGACCGCCGCGACAAGCAGCACCTCGCAGAGGTACTGGCCCACCACCGAGGCGCGGCTGAGCCCGAGCGAGAGCAGCACGCCGCTCTCGTGCAGGCGGTCGCGCACGCGCCCGGAGAGCACGAGGTAGAGGACCACGGCTCCCACGGCCACCGACGCCGCCGCGAGCGCGGTCACGAGGCGGTCCATGTTCTCGAGCGGGGCGCTCACGGCGTCCACGTCGGAGGTGTCGGCCGAGACGAGGTAGCCCTTGCCCGCGAGGGCGTCGAGCCCCTCGACCTCCCCGGTGATGCGCCCGAGCTCGGCGGGGTCGTCCACCTGGAAGGTCACGCGGTCGTAGCCCTGCTCGGCGGTGCCCTCGCGGGCGTGGTCGAGCGTGGAGATGGTGCCGAAGATGGCGTTGTCCATCGACCAGCTGGCGAGATCGGCCTGCGACTTGGCCGTGGGCTCGAAGACGCCGGCGACGCGCACCCGCGTGCGGGTGTCCTCCACGTCGATGCCGGCCATCTGCGCGTGGACGGTCGCGCGGCGCACGCTGAACTCGTCGCCGACGGCAAGCCCGTTCTTCTCGGCGAACTCCCGGCTCACGAGCACGCCGTCGCCGGAGTCCTCGGTGACGGGCTCGCCGTCGACGAGGCGCAGGTAGCCGTTGGCGAAGTAGGAGTCGAAGGCGCTGTCGCTCACGGCGTAGAACTGCACCGTGCGCCCGAAGTCGTCGCCCGCGTAGGCCGCGGCGAGCGACGAGTCCCCGTCGGCGCCCTCCACGAGCTCGAGGGCCGCAGACCCGTCCGTCGTCTCGGGGATGAGGACGTTGGACACGCTGCCGGAGCCGCCGCGCACGCCGTCTACCCCCTCAACGACCTCGCGCACGAAGTCAGCCGTGAGCGGATCGCCCTGGAACGTTATCTGCGAGCCCGAGCCCACGCTCGAGCTGCCCCAGTTGGACATGTTGGAGGAGTCGGGCTCTACGGTGAACGTGCCGCCGAGCGCCTGCCGGACGTTCAGCTGCGCCGTCTGGGCGGCGCCGCGAATCGACCAGCTCGTGAGGGCGAGGGCTGCGACGACGAAGAGCAGTGCGAGGAGCGTGAGGGTCTTGCCCCTCTTGCGCGCGAGGTAGAGGAGCGCGCGTCTGGGAAACGGCATGGTGCCACCTTTCCGTCGGGTTCGGCGGCCGGGGCCGCCCGTGCGACCCCGATGGTGGCGCGCACCCGTTCGCGCGCGGTCCTCGTTCGGTTAGCCTTCCGTTCGCGCGGGCGCCGCGAGGCCGGAGAGGTCGGCCTCGAAGGCGAAGGCCCCTCCCTCGCAGGAGATCGAGAGCGGCGCCCCCAGGCGGTCGAGGGCCCGCGCTGCGAGGTGGAGACCCAGCCCGGAGCCCCCGCCGTCGCGCGAGCGCGAGGCGTCCGCGCGGAAGAAGGGCTCGGTGAGCCGGGCCACGGCCTCAGGCGGCAGCGGCTCGCAGCGGTTCTCCACGCGCAAGCGCCCGCCCTCGAGCGAGACGGTCGCGCGGGTCCCGGGCAGGGCGTGGCGGGCGGCGTTGGAGACGGCGTTGGAGACGGCCAGCTCGAGCTGCGCGCGCTCGGCCACCACCGGGCAGGGCGCGCCGGGGAGCAGCGCGAGCTCCACGCCGCGCGAGGAGGCGAGCTCCCGCGACGCCGCCACCGCCGAGGCCGCGACCTCGCGGGCGTCGAGGGCCTCGGGGGCCGCGGCAGGGGCGGACTCGGCCCGCGCCGCCGCGAGCATCTCGCGCACGAGGGCGTCCATGCGGTCGAGGGCCGCGAGCGCCCTGGGCAGGTGGGCGCCGTGGTCTGCGAAGTCGCCGATGCCGAGCATCATCCCCTCAACCTGCGCCCGCGCCGCGGCGAGCGGGGTCTTGAGCTCGTGGGACGCCGCCGCCAGGAAGTCGCGGCGCTCCCGCTCCCGGGCGGTGGCCTCCTCGGCCTCGGAGCGCAGGCGCTCGTTGGCGCCCCTGAGCTCGCCGATGGTGCGCTCGAGGCGCGCCGCCATGGCGTTGAGGCTGCGCGCGAGCACGCCCACCTCGTCCGCGCGCCGCTCGTCGCAGGACCACGTCATGTCGAGGCGCGACAGGCGCTCGGAGACGTCCGCGATCTCGACGACGGGGCGCGCCACGAGGCGGGCGCAGACCCACGCGCCCGCAGCGGAGACCGCGAGGATGAGGGCCGCGGCGGCCGGGAAGAGGCGCAGGAGCGCGTCGGCGATGATCCCGAGCGACCCCGAGGAGTCGGTGATGGTGAGCAGCTCGCTCGAGCCGTCCGCGAGCTCGACGGCGACGGAGACGGTGTAGGCGGAGCCCTCCGGCGCCCCCTCCCCGGCGGGCGCGGCGCCGGGCCCGCCGGAGAGCGTCACCGCCGCCCCGTTCTCGGCGGCGAAGCGCTCGACGATGCCCGCCGCCTCCCCGGCGTCGGCCCCGGAGAGCTCGGCGGCGAGCGCGGCGGCGGCCTCCTCGGCGCGGGCGGCGGAGAGGGCGCGGTAGCCGCCCGGCAGCGCGAGGGCCACGGCGACGTAGAGGGCGAGGCACCCGACGGCGAGGAGCGCCGCCGTGAGCAGGAACACCTTCGCGGAGAGGCTGCTAGCGATCGCGCGGCACACGGTAGCCCACCCCCCTCACGGTCTCGACGACGTCGGCCCCGAGCTTGCGGCGGATGTTCATGACGTGGAGCTTCACGGCCGACTCGCCGGCGGTGGGGTCGGCGGGGTCGGCCTGCCCGCCCGCGGAGGCGAGCTCGGCGCGGGAGAGCACCCTGCCCGGCCGCGACATGAGGGCGAGGAGGACGTCGAACTCGGTCCTGGTGAGCCCCACGGGCACGCCGGCCCGCACGGCCTCGCGCGAGGCGGGGTCGAGGACGACGTCGCGCCAGGCGACGACCCCCGCCTCCCCACCGCGCCCGGGGGCGGACCTCCTCAGCAGCGCGCGGACCCGCTCGAGGACCACGGGCAGGGAGAAGGGCTTGGGGACGAAGTCGTCGACGAGCAGGGAGAAGGCGCGAAGCTGGTCGTCCTCCCCGTCGAGGGCGGTGAGGACCATGACGGGGACGTCGGAGGAGGACCTGATCGCCTCGCAGAGCGTGAAGCCGTCGATCTTGGGCATCATCACGTCCAGCATGACGAGGTCGAAGGGCTCAGCCCCGAGCGCCGCCTGGAACGCGCGGAGGCCCGCGAGCCCGTCCGCCTCCCCGCGCGCCTCGTAGCCCGCGTGCGCGAGCAGCTGCACGAGCGCGTCCAGAACGTCTGGCTCGTCCTCGACCACGAGCACCCTCTCCGCCATGGCCGCCACCCCTCTCTCGTCCGACCCCGCGGGAACCATACCGCGCGGGCGTTAGCTTACGGTTAGCTTCCCAGCTGAGGGCCGTCCCGGGGCCGCGATTCGAAAAAGTCGGTAATTTCCCTTGCACTGTGTATAGGTGAGTATATACTGTAGCTATCGGGTATATACGGTATATACCCGACGGGGAGGCGCGAAGACGTCCGCCGCCGCCCCGCGCCGCCGAGGGGGACGCCCCGCGGCGGCAACCCCCCGAGGGGACGCCCGAGGGGCGAGCAGGAAGGATCGGAACTTGGACATCATCATCTCGAACTCGAGCGGCAAGCCCATCTACGAGCAGATCACGGACCAGATCAAGGCCGCGATCGTCAAGGGCGAGCTGGCCGAGGGCGAGCAGCTCCCCTCGATCAGGGCGCTGGCCAACAGCCTGCGCGTGAGCGCCATAACCACCAAGCGCGCCTACGCGGACCTGGAGGCAACGGGGCTCATCGAGACGGTGCAGGGCAAGGGGAGCTTCGTCGCCGGCGGGAACGCCGAGCTCATCCGCGAGGAGCAGATGAGGGAGGTCGAGGGCCTCATGGCGAGGGCGGTCGAGAAGGGCCGCTCGGTCGGCCTCACCGACGACGAGCTCACCGAGATGCTCGCCCTGGTACTGGAGTAGCGCCCGCGACGGGCGCGCAAGAAGGGACGTGAATATCATGACCAAAGGCTCGAGCGCGGCTCTCATCGAGGCCCGCGGGCTCACCAAGCACTACGACGGCTTCTCCCTCGAGGGGGTGAACCTCGCCGTGAACGAGGGCGAGGTAGTGGGGTTCGTCGGCCAGAACGGCGCCGGCAAGTCCACCACCATCAAGGCGCTCCTCGGCCTCATCCGGGTCGACGGCGGCGAGGGGAGCGTCCTCGGCACCCCGAGCGACGAGCTCACCCGCGCGTCAGGCGCGGCGACGAAGGAGCGCGTAGGCGTCGTCTTCGACACCGTCTCGCTGCCCGGGCACCTCAGGGTGGCAGACGTCGGGCGCATCTACGCGAGCGCCTTCGCCTCCTGGGACGCGCACCGCTTCTCGCAGCTCACCCGCGACCTCGGGCTCGACCCCAAGAAGGCCGTGAAGGACCTCTCGCGCGGCATGGGCATGAAGCTCAGCCTCGCCTGCGCGCTCGCGCACGACCCGCAGGTCCTCATCCTCGACGAGGCCACCGCGGGGCTCGACCCGATGGCGCGCGACGAGGCGCTCGAGCGTCTGCGCGACTTCGTGGCCCAGCCGGGGCACGCCATCCTCATGAGCAGCCACATCACGAGCGACCTCGAGCGCATCGCGGACCGCATCGTCTGCATCGACGCCGGCCGCATCGTCTTCGACCTCGAGAAGGACGCCATAACCGACTCGGCTGGCGTCGCCCGGTGCCGCGTGGCCGATCTCGAGAGGATCGCCTCCTCCGGCATGGTCCCCGACTCCGAGCTCCGCTACCTCCGCCACGACTACGGCATCGACGTGCTCGTCCCCGACCGATTCGCCTTCGCCGAGATGTTCCCCGACATCCCGTGCGACCGCATGACCATCGACGACTACATGTCTCTCACCCTGAAGGGCGGTGTCCGATAATGAAGCGCGCATACCTCATCGAGCTCACCATCTTCCGCGACTACGGCAGGCAGCTATTGGCCCTCGGCTTCCTCGTGGCGGTGCTCGTGGGCTGCGGGATGCAGACCGTCCTCGCCGCCCCCTCGATCATCACCTGCATGTTCTTCATGATGGGCGCGATGGGCGCGGCCGCCTACGACGAGCAGAACGACTGGGGCCGCTTCCGCCTGACGCTGCCGCTCTCCCGCCGGGACGTGGTGCTCGGCCGCTACGGCGCCATTGTGACGCTGGGCCTGGGCGGCATGGCGGTCGGCCTGCTCGCCGCGTTCGCGATCAGCGCCGTGGCCTCCGCGGTGGAGCTCCCCGGCGAGCTCTCCCAGGCCCTCGCCCTTGACGCCGGCACGCTCTCCGCGATGGCTTTCGCCACGACGTTCTGCCTGCTCATCGGCGCCACCGTGGCCTCCGTCGTGACGCCGATCTACTTCCGCCTCGGCCAGACCAAGGCCACGCAGCTCCTCCCCACGATCATCGTCTTGCTCTTCGTGCTGCCGGTGGTCTTTCTCGGCAACAGCGGCCTTCTCGACGGGGCGCTGCCGGGCCTCGAACAGATCGCGTCCCTGCTCGCCTACATCGAGACACCCGAGGGCCTGGCCGTTGGGTGCGCGGTCATGGTGGCGGCCTCCGCCGTCATCCTAGCCGTCTCCGCCGCGCTCTCCCTGCGCCTCTACGAGACCCGCGAGCTCTAGCGAGAAGAGCGGAAAACCGGGCGCCGCGACGCCCCCTCCCGCGGCGCCCCACCAAGGGATTGGAACACGAAGATGCTGCGCGCCTACCTCGTTGACATGACCGTCCTTCGCGACTACGCGCGGGCGCTCCTCGGCCTCGGGCTCTTTGTCGCCGTGTGCGTGAGCCTGGGCATGCAGACCTCCGTGATGGCACCAGGCCTCCTTGCGATGATGTACCTCCTGCTCGGCGTGTCCGGGACAAACTCCTTCGATGACCTGAATGGCTGGGAGCGCCTTCGTCTCACGATGCCGCTTTCCCGTCGTGACGTGGTGCTCGCCCGCTACGGCGCCATCGCGACACTCGGGCTCGGCGGACTGGCCCTCGGATTGGCGGCGGCGGTCGCCCTCGGGGCGGTCGCGCTCTTCATCCCGCTGCCGGGAGAGCTCTCGTCCGCCCTGGCGCTCTCCGGGGACGCCCTGCTAGGCATGTGCCTCTCCGCGGGAGCGCTCTTTGCCGTCGGGTCGCTCTGCGCGGCCGTGGAGGTCCCGCTCTTCTTCCGCTTTGGCAACACGAGGACGACGCAGTACCTGCCGCTCGTGCCCCTCTTCGTGCTTCTCTGCCCCATCATCGTTGCGGGCGGGAGCGGCATGATCGACGAGAGCACGCTCACGGCCGAGGGCCTCGCAGGAGCCCTGAGCCTCGTCTGGTCACCTGCGGGCGCGGCGGGGTGCCTCATCGGGCTGCTCGCGCTCTCGGCCGGCTCTCTCGCTCTCTCTGCCGCACTCTCCCTCAAGCTCTACAAGACGCGCGAGTTCTAGGGGCGGGATGGACCTCACGGTGCTCTTCGTAATCGGATTGATTATCGTGGCAGTGCCGGTGCGCAACTACCTCATCCGGCGCTGGCGAGACAGGGACTGACGACATGCGCCCTTTTGAGGGCTCTTGAGGGCCTGGCCGCCAGCGAGCCTAGGGTGCGTCCATCTTGTCATGCAGCGGAGAGCTCGATTTATCTGGGGGGCGACCCAGTCGATCCGGCAGGGACCCAAAAGACAATCCCCACGAGTCCCGACCGGACAAGACGGCCCTCGCGAGAGAGATCCCGCGGGGGCCGTTACCGACGAGGGCCGACGGTTGCCCGGAACCCCCCCCCAGTCATAATGGCACCAGGACGGAAAGACCGACAGGAGGGCGCGGACATGGCGGGCGAGGAAACGGAAGGGGAGCGCGGGACGGGCGGAAGGGCGCTCGAGGCGGAGGGCTGCGTCGCGGCGGCGGCCCTGCTGGTCGCGGCGGCGGCCCTGCTGGTCGCGGCGGCGCTCTACTGGGGGCCCGGCCTGTGGGCGTTCTTCACGGACGGGGACGCGGTGCGCGCCTGGGTTGACGCCCAGGGGCCGCTCGCGCCCGCGGCCATGGGGGCGCTCGTCGTCGCCCAGATCGTCGTCGCGGTGCTCCCCGGCGAGCCGGTCGAGCTCGCGGCGGGCTACCTCTTCGGCTTCTGGGAGGGCACGGCCGTGTGCCTGGCGGGCGGGCTGGTGGGCACGCTCGCCGTGACGGCCCTCGTGAGGGCGCTCGGCATGCGCGCCGTGCGCGCGTTCTTCTCGGCCGAGCAGCTGGAGGGCGTCTCGTGGCTGCGCGACTCCGCGCGCTTCGAGCTCCTGATGCTCGTCGTGTTCCTCATCCCCGGCACCCCCAAGGACGTCCTCACCTACGTCGCAGGGCTCACCGACTGCCGCTGGTGGCGCATCGCGGCCATCGCCACGGTCGGGCGCGTCCCCTCGGTCGTGACCTCGACGCTCGCCGCGGGGTTCGCCTCGCAGGGCGACTGGGTCGCCGCCGGGGCCACGCTCGTCGCCACCGTCGCCCTCGTCGGCGCCGGCGCGGCAGCCTACGCCGCCGTGAGGCGCCGGGAGGCCGCGAGGTAGGGACCTCCCGGGCGGAAGGAGTCCCCACCCGCCCGGGAGGCCCCGGGGTAGAATGGGCGGGAGCCGAATCGAGAGGAGACCAATGAGAGCACGCACCGCCATCGCCGCCCTGCTCGCCGCCACTATTTCGCTGCCCCTCGCGGGATGCTTCGGCCTGCCCGGCCTCGACGACGTCGCCGACCAGGCGGAGGACTTCGCCTCGCAGGCGCAGGAGCTCGCCGACACGCTCTCGAACGTCGATTGGGGCAAGGTCTCCCGCCTCGTCGTGAGGGACGCCCAGACCGGCGAGGTCGTGCGCGAGCTGACCGACCAGGACCAGATCGAGGGCGCCTTCGACCCGCTCTCCGACGAGAACGGCCTGGCCGCGGAGCCGGACGCCGACGCGGAGTACGCCTTCGAGCTGTGGCAGCCGGAGACGCAGAAGCTCGGGCAGAGCGCCGACGACCTCGACGAGGTCAAGGTGCTCGAGGTCACCACCTACGAGGGATCGCCCGTCGTGGAGCTCGAGGTGAGCCCCATCGGCCTCAGGCTCCACATCACGTCGCGAGCGGCAGCCGACTCGCTGCGCGCGCTCGCGGGGTAACGCTACGCGCCCGCGAGCTCCCGCTGGACTCGCTTGGGCAGCTTGGAGAAGACGAGGTCGTAGCTCATGTCGCACAGGTCGAGCACGAGCCCCTCGGGAAGGTTGGCGTCCAGGTCGACGGAGACCCACGTGCGCCCGTCGGAGTAGTAGCCGGGAAGAACCGCGCCCGGATGCTCCGCGCGCAGCTCCAGGATGCGGTCGGAGTCGCACTTGAGCGAGAGCAGATGGCGCCCCGCGTAGGGCGGCCTGGCGTCGGGAGAAGCGACGAACTCGCAGGCGAACTGCCTGCCGCCCACCCAGTACACCATCCAGCCCCACTTCTCGTGGAGGGCCTTGGTTGCGCCGGGGCGCGAGAGCAGGCGGGCGTCTATGCGCGAGAGGTCCATGGTCGTCCCTAAGCGACCGGGTGCCGGATGACGGTCCTGAGGCTCTCGGGCTTCGTGCGCCTGGGGTCGCCCAGGTAGATCTCGTGGTGGAGGCGGACGGAGGGGACGCCGCCGTCGCAGTCGAGCGCGCCGAGGACGTCGCTCGGGCGCGAGCCCCCCGCCTCGCCGATGTCGAGGCGAAGGCCCTGCGCACCGACGAAGGCGGCGAGCTTCGAGATCGTGGCACCCTCCTCGTCGTAGGGCCCCTTGTGCATGGACTGCGCGCAGCGCCCTTCCGAGAACCGCACGAGGCGGAGCTCGCCCGACTCGAGGGCGTCTGCCAGGTCGGGCTTCTTCTCGGCAGCCATCTCGCGAATCGCGGGGAGGGTCCCGGGCGTCACGAAGTCGGGCTGGCGGATGAGCGACACCCACGAGAGGGCCGCCTTGTCGTCGACGCCCGTCCCGTCGAACGCGCCCTCTCCGCCCCACCACAGGCCCTCGAGCGGCGGCACCACGTAGTCGAAGTAGCCCTCGGGCTGCCAGTCTCCCATCTTCGACATCTTGGCCGTGTAGGAGAAGGCGTACAGGAGCCCGAGCGCGCGCTTGTAGGCGCCCCCCTCCACGTTGGGGTCCCCCGCGCCGGCGACGGCGGCGAAGGTCATCGCCGGAACGTCGACGAGCGCCGGGGCCATCTTGGGCTGGTACAGGTCGCGGAACTCCCTCTTGAAGTCGTACGCCATCGTGGCCTCCGTCCTCGCTTGTGGTAGCATCATGGTACAGGAACATACGTTCGTTAACAAGGGGGTCCTCATGAGGAGAGAGCTGGGGATCGCGCGGTGCGGGCTCGCCTGCTGCCTGTGCTCGGAGAACGACGGGTGCGACGGCTGCGAGTCCGAGTCCTGCCCGGACGCCGCCACCTGCGAGGTGAGGTCGTGCTCGACGGGGCGGGGGCTCGCCCACTGCTACGAGTGCCTGAGCGGCTGCGACGCCATGGCGGGCGCCCAGCTCAAGGCGCGCGCCTTCGGCGAGTTCGCGCGCAGGTTCGGCGAGGGGCGCCTCCTGGACTGCCTCGAGCGGAACGAGGCCGCGGGGGTCGTCTACCACCGCGAGGGCATCATGGGCGACTACGACGACTTCGACGACCTCGAGGAGCTGATCGCGTTCATCGAGACCGGGCGCCCTGTGTCCGCACCCTAGCCGCCGCAACCTCGCCCAATGCCGCCTTTGGTTGACGGATCGCCAACCGTCGTTGGTGGCGCCAGGGCCCGCGGCGCGGTTCCATGGTCTTGCACCCACGCGGTGCGGACTGCAGAACCGACCGAAAGGAACGACCATGAACTTCAACGAACGGCTCGCCGACCTCAGGAGGAAGAAGGGGCTCTCGCAGGAGCAGCTCGGCTACGAGCTCGGCGTCTCGAGGCAGACGGTGTCGAAGTGGGAGCTCGGGCAGTCCTACCCCGACTTCCAGAGGCTCGTCCTGCTGTCGGACTACTACGAGATGAGCCTCGACGAGCTCGTGAGGGGCGTCGACGTGGGCGACGTGCGCGCCCTCAACGAGTCAGAGAAGCAGATCTCGTCGATCTACTCCGACGTCGAGCGGGGCAAGGAGGCTGCGCTCAGGGCCTGGCGGGCGTTCCTCGTCGTCGGCTGCGTCGTCCTGGCGCTCTTCGCCCTGGTGGTGGCCTACGGGGTAATCAACGGAGGCCTCTTCGTGAGGTAGGCCGGCTCTTGCCCAACCGGCGCCGCAATCGAATCGATAGCGGCACAGGTGGTTGCCATATGCTCGTAATGCCAGAAATCACATCTGTCGAACCACCATGTTTCGATTAGATCGAAGCTGATACGATTGCCGCATTCATGTGTGTTACAATTGTCATACATATTGGAGGTGGAACATGGGTATGCAAGCTGCATCAGCACGAACACCAAGAACCGCCGTCTCACTGCGACTCCCGTCCGAGCTCGTAAACGCAGTCGAACAGTTTGCCTCCGAACACCGCTTGAGCAAAACCGATGCGTTTCTCCATTTCTTGAATAAAGGCATTGAATCTGAGAGATGCAAGACAGAGGATGGCGCCCTCGCGCGCATAGAGCAGAAGGTATCCGAGACGCTCCGACTTATCCAAGGACAGCAAGGCATCGCCAACGACAAGCAGCTCGTTACCAACAAGATACGAGAGGTATGCTCGCGCTTTCCCGCCATCGAGCGTGCCTACCTCTTCGGCTCGTTCGCGCGGGGCACACACTCCGAAAACAGCGACGTTGACATCCGTCTTGATATTGACGCGTCTCACGCGTTCAACCTTCGTGACCTCGAGCACTTCTCCAAGCAGGTCGAGCAGCTCACAGGCCGCTCCGCCGATGTGGTGACTGCCAAAACGATAAAGAACACCGCCCTTCGGGAGGCCATCGAGCGAGATAAGGAGCTGATCTATGAGCGCGAAGCCGAACGACCTCGGTAGGATACAGGAGATATTCGATGTGGTCACTCAGACTCAGAGGCAAATGAGCGAACTTGCATTCACGCGCGAGCGGTTTCTGTCCCCCGCCTCCACCGAAGAGGACCTTATTTCCGAAGGCATCATCAATCGAGTGCTTCGCGTGACAGAGGAGGCCGGAAGAATCAGCGACGAGGTCTCCCGCGCTTACGGGTTTGATACGAAAGGAGCCGCCGGCGTGAGAAACCGCCTCGCCCACGCCTACGGGGAGGTCGACCGCGAGATTCTTTGGGAAGTCATATCGAGAGACTTCGATGAACTCCTCTCATCGTGCCGTGCATATTGCGATGATAAAGGGCTTGAGCTGACGTAGTTGCTGCGAGTGATCCCAACCAAGGGCGTTCAGCATCGAACGAATGCCGAACGCCCTTGAAACGACTGCTCTGATGGTGTTGCTGCCCTTGGAGCATTTAATCGCGCTACTCCTCGTGGGCGATGCACTCGATGCTCATGACAGCGTAGGCGGCGGCCACGCGAGCGTAGCGTGCGGGGTCGAAGCCGATGCGGTCGATCTCGGCGACGTCGTGTGCGTCCTTCTCGCGCCCGCTCGCGACCTTGGCGGCGCGGACGGACTCGAGCGTGGCGCAACCGACAACAGTGCCGTCCGGCAGCACGCGCATCTTGAATAAGTCACGCTCCGCAACGCCGGGGACGACTGCCTCAAGCAGGGCGTCGAAGCCGTCAGTCGCCGCGAGCGCGGCATTGCGCTGGCGAAGATTGCAGCCCTCGAAGCGGAACGGGCAGAAGCTCACGAGCACACCGTCGATGAGCGCGTGGACGCCGAAGTCGCCACGGCTCTCGTTGCATCCCAGGTTGAGCGAGTCGAGCGCGGAGTTGTACAGGCCCTTGGTGGCGAGCCAGGCGCGCACGGTTGGCATGTCGACCAAGCGCACCGAGACGTCCACGTCGCCGTGGGGCCGCCCGGAGTCGCGCCCGAAGGCGACCCAGGGCACAAGCCCTCCCTGTAGATAGACCCTCCCGGCAAGACCGGGGGCGGTCAGCACCCGCAGGGCCGCTGCGCGCGCCTGCTCGAAGGGGGCTTCCCCGCGGGATTCCTCGTCACGTCCGCCAAGCGGGAGCGTCATCACGGCCTCCCTGTCGTCGCCGGAGACCTCCCGGAAGCCGAACCGCTCGTAGAGGCGCGCGGCGGGGTTGGAGCGCTGGACCGAGAGCGACAGCGCCGGATAGCCGAGCTCTGAGCACCGCTCGACGAGGGCGGAGATCAGCGCGGTCCCCAACCCGCGGCCGCGATGGCCCGGCAGGACGGAAACGGCGAGCTCCGGCACGCCGTCCCCCGCGAAACCGTAGCCGCGCATGAGACGCGCCCACGCGGCCCCCACGACCCCGCCGTCCTCCTCGGCGCAGACAGCGACGTCGCCGGCGCGGCCGAAGCCCTCAACGTAGGCGCGCAGCGACGGGTCCGCGAGCGCGGCGCGCGGCGAGCGCGGCTCGCCCGGATCGGTGTGGATCGCCTGGTACAGAAACTCGTCCAGCAGCCCGTACTCACCGGGCAGCATCTCCCTGATTTTCGACATAGCTGTCCTCCATCCGATAGCGAAAGCGTCTGGCGTCATCGGCTAGAGGCCTGTCGTCATGCGTGCCTCCTCAGGAGGGGATATTTGGGGCGATTCTACCCACGACGAAACCCATGGATGCACGTAAACGAGAGGGCGCCCCGCGGGAGGCTCCCTTGGGGCGCCCGGCGGCCTATCCGAGCTAGGGACGGTTCCGCCCCACGACGCACCTACAACGGGAAGCGCCCAAGCTCGGTTGCTCGCGGAATATGCGTATTTAGATAGGCGCGGGACGCGCCCGTTCCAACTCACGTTTGATTGACGTACGCTGTTGCGTACGCTAAAATCAACGTACGTAACAGCGTACGTTAGGAGCAGTTATGACCTCAATCAGCGCGACCGCTCTGCGCAAGGATCTCTACAACATCATCGCCCAGACCAACGAGAACTGCGCGCCCATCGCCATCACCAACACCAAGGGCAAGGGGGCGGTACTCGTGGGCGAGGACGAGTGGGCCGCCATCGAGGAGACCCTCTACCTCATGGGCATTCCCGGCATGGCGCAGTCGCTCATCGACGGCCGCGATGCCCCCATCGAGGAATGCGTTGACGAGAGCTCCCTGGAGTGGTGAGCATGTGGTACGTCGTCTTCACCAAACAGGCAGCCAAAGATGCAAAAAAGCTCAAGGCGGCAGGATTGGAGAAAAAGGGCAAACAGCTCGTTGAGGTCGTGCGCGCCAACCCGTTTGCAACGCCTCCTGCCTTTGAGGGCCTTGTTGGCAGCCTCGAAGGGCTCTATTCGCGCCGCATCTCCCTGCAGCATCGTTTTGTCTACACCGTCGATGCCGCACCCGTCACCGTTGACGGCGCGCAGTTTCAGGGAACGGTCAAGGTCGTTCGCATGTGGACGCATTACGAGGGGGTCCGGTAGGGCACAGGCCGCCATGGCGCGGGGCGACGGGGCGCCTCGCGCCTACCTGCGGCGGCTCTGTCCGATCGCCCAGAACGCGAGCAGCGAAATGGCGCCACCCGCCACTGCAATCCAGCCGCGCGGTGAGCCAAGGCCGCCCGTCGCGGTGCCGAGGGCGATGGCGCCCACGACCCAGAGCGCCGGCAGGACGGCGGCCGTCCATATGGGGCGCGCATAGCGGCTCAGCATCCGCGCCACCGCCAGCGCGACAACGACGCCAACGGCCGCCGCGAGCCCAATGAACTACCGTACGTCGAGCAGCAAACCACCCAGCACAAGCACGCCAATGCCCACGGCAAGCCCCACGAAGACCTGAAGCACCACCCGCAGAACGTTGGCGGAGGTGCTCTCCTGTGCCGCCTTCGCGGGATCGCCCGACGCCGCCCCCAAAAGCTCGGCAGCGCTCTTGGCGTCACGCCCGCCCTCCTGATGCCGCGCGACAGAGGCGACGATGGCCGCTGCCACTACCAGCACTGCGAGCAGCAGACGCAGCACCAGTTCCAGATACGCACGTCCCACCACCGCCGTGATGGCAAGCACGGCGATGACAGCGAGCTCCACTGCCCCCAGCGCCATCGCGAAGGCCCTCGTCCGCCGCTCGTTCTTCTCGACCATCTCGCGCATCTCGTCCACGTCTCCCCTCACCAGCTCGTCGATCGTGGTGCCGAAGAGGTTCGCGAGCAGGAGCATGCTCTGGACGTCGGGCAGGGTCCTGCCAGTCTCCCAGTGGCTCACCGTGACGCGGCTCACGTAGAGCTTCTGCGCCAGCTCGTCCTGCGAGAGCCCGAGCCGCTGCCGCCGCTCCCTGATCTGGTTGCCGATGTCCATGCGTGCTTCCCCATCCCTCGCAAGCTCTCTTACGACTCTAACGTAGCCGAGGGGCGCCCGAGATGCCGTATAAAGTGGTTTACAAGCTGTCTGACCTGCTACTTTTGTAATTCTATAATAACCGCTGCACCTCAAAACCCATATCGAGCAGGCGACCCCGCACACAATCGACCGTACGAATGCAGGGCTCCTCCAAGGATTATGCAGTGCGTCGAGCATCTCAGGCCGGTTCGTGCCACCAGCCCAAGCGATATATGTGTCAAATTTACGGTAGTGCACGACCAAGTTGGAAAAAGAGTGTCATAGAGTTGATATTGAAGTCCAAATCCTGCGGTTTTATATGCATATTCTTGCTGTGAAAATGCATACTTAAATTAAGGCGTGCACTACCGCAATTCTTGCACAGAAACGGGCTTCAAAGCCGTCACCACACCACCACATCCGCACATCGAAATGATTCTCCAACCGTTTTATGACATGCAGACAGCCTTCGAGCTGGGCGAGTCAGCGCAGCCGCCTCTGGAGAACTCTTCACACCTCGACAATGCGGACGATACCCTGCCCCCCCCCACTTATAAAGACGGGGACCACAGCTTAAACAGGGTATTATCAACCTAGATACGTTCTTCGGGAGGTGTCAGGAATGCGCATGTTGGTTGAGCGCGCCGGAAGGGCTCTATCGATCACCGCCCCCATCTACCTACTTCTTTTGCTGGCATGCATCCTCTGGTTTTGGCTGGGCATGCCGTTTTCCGGCAGTGGTATTTTCGCTTACACGCTGCTCGTATACTATGTAGCGCTTCCCAGCGCATCTGCTATCATCTGCACACTGGCAGGTTGGCGAAAGGAACTTGGAAGGGCGCGCTTCCTCGCACCGCTTGTCGGCGCGCTCCTCTACGTTGCCGCCCTGCTGCTCACGTTCAGCCTGTCTTCCGCCCTAGGCATCGCAAACATCGCGCCTGTCGATCTCGCGGCATTCCTCATGGGTCTCGCACCTGGCGCGATCGGCTTCGCCTGCGGGTGGGGGCTGCGGCACTTCCGTGATAGCCGACGCTGATGCAGTCCGTGCCCCATGTTGAACAATCGTCCGGCACTCGATGCCCAATCATGCCGCCGCACATATGAAGTCATCCGTTTAGACTGATGCCATTGTGGCAAACAGCACGCTCATATGCCGTAAACTGCAACTCTACCAACGGTCGAGAGAACTCAACTGGCGGTCGGTTGAGCGCACGGCCCCTGCGCGGCACGATGAACGCATCGAATGCAGGCCAACGAAAGGACGATCATGACCAAGCAGACCTTCGGTGCCACTATCTCCGCCCTTCGCAAGGCAAAGGGCATGACGCAACTCGATCTTGCCCGTCACATGGGCGTTACCGATAAGGCGGTATCAAAATGGGAACGCGACCTCTCGTTCCCAGATGTGGCCTCGTTGCCGAAGCTCGCCGAGGTGCTCGGCACCTCCGTTGACGAACTGCTTGAGGTGAAAACGGCAGCCCAAGAGGAGCCGGCAGGAGCTCAGGCACCTGCACTCGTCGAGCTTGTCCTCAAGGCCGTCGCGCTCGCCATGGGCGTTGGCGTCACCGCGCTCACCATCATGGATAACGTGGAGCCGAGAAACGCACTCGGCCTTTTGGGCATCGGCCTTGCATGCGTCGCCCTCGTCTTGCTGATGAACTCAAGCGACGAGCACGTCTAACGCAATCAGCGCTCCGCCGAGCTACCGCTATCGCAAGAGTTCGGCGAGATTGCGTGTGAAGCGCTCGCGATCTTCCTCGGTGAACGCCGCGGGACCGCGCGTGCGGCCGCCCGCACGGCGCACCTTCTTCTCCTCGTGGCGGATGAAGAGATCCATGTCGATCGTCGCTTGGGAATAAACGCGCCCGCGCACACCGATCGCCGCCGCGCCACGCCCGAGCACCATGCTCGCAAGGCCAATATCCTGCGTAACCACCACATCACCCGGCCGCAAGCGCTCAACGATGGCGAAATCGGCACTGTCGGCTCCCACGGAGACGTCGAGCAGCTCGATCCAGAAGCCCGCGTGCGTCGCATCACGTCCGCGGGCGTGCTCGACATCACGCGGGTCATCGCGACGGATGCGCCGCGCGAGATTCTGCGTGGTGTTGCCCACGATGACAACCGGTACGCGGGCGCGCCGCGCGCAGGCGAGCGCCTCCCGCGTGACCGGACAGGCGTCGCCATCTATATAGAGCGTACGAACCGCAAGCATGCGTCATCTCCATTGGTGGCTGCATAATCTCCCGCCCCACATTGTCACAGAACATCTTCTCGTTGCCGGGAAGAAGTTGCGGGCAAATCTTCTCTTCAACTACCTAAAAGATTCGATCTTCCTCTTGCACTGTGTATAGGTGAGTATATACTGTAGCTATCGGGTATATACACTATGCCCGGCGGGAGGGGTCGTAGACGTCCGACGCTCCCCGCGCCGCCAAGGGGGACGCCCTGCGGCGGCACTCCCCTACGGGGACGCCCGAAGGGGGCAAAAAGAAAGGATACCAATTTGGACATCATCATCTCGACCTCAAGCGGCAAACCCATCTACGAGCAGATCGTCGAGCAGATCAAGGCCGCCATCGTGACCGGCACCCTCGCTGAGGGTGAGCAGCTTCCGAGCATCCGCGCGCTCGCCAACAGCCTGCGCGTGAGCGCCATCACCACCAAGCGCGCCTATGCGGATCTCGAGTCCGCCGGCCTCATCGAGACGGTGCAGGGCAAGGGCAGCTTCGTAGCCGGTGGCAACGCCGAGCTCATCCGCGAGGAGCAGCTCCGCCAGGTGGAGGCGCACATGGCTCGCGCCATCGAAAGCGGTCGCGCCATGGGCCTCACGAACGACGAGCTTGCCGAGATGTTCGCGCTCGAATTGGAATGACCAAGAAACCGTGCCCGCACGTCACGAGCGGCGACGCGGAGGAAGACAGAAAGGACGTCGACCATGCAAGCCATGGCATCTGATACCACGAGCACCAGCGAGCTTCTCATCGATGCGCACGGGCTCACCAAGCACTACGAGGGATTTTCACTCGACCACCTCGACCTTACCGTTGCCGAAGGCGAGATCGTGGGCTTCGTCGGCCAAAACGGAGCCGGCAAGTCCACTACCATCAAGGCGCTTCTAGGCGTCATCGAACTCGATGACGGCAGCGCGCGCATTCTGGGCGCAGGCGTGCGCGACCTCGCCCACACCGCAGCGGGGGCGCGCATTAAAGAGCACATCAGCGTCGTTTTTGACACCGTATCGATGCCGGGGCATCTGCGCGTTGCCGACGTGGGCCGCGTGCATGCTCGCGCGTTCGACCAATGGGAGCAGCACACGTTCGACAAGCTCGTGCGCGAGTTTGGACTTTCCGGCAACAAGCAGGTCAAAGACCTCTCACGCGGCATGGGCATGAAGCTCAGCCTTGCATGCGCGCTCTCCCATGGCGCACGCCTGCTCGTACTCGACGAGGCCACGGCGGGTCTCGATCCCATGGCGCGCGATGAGATTCTCGATAGGCTGCGTGAATTCGTAGCGGAGCCCGGACGCGCGGTTCTCATGAGCAGCCACATCACAAGCGATTTGGAGAAGATCGCCGATCGGGTGCTCGGGATTGAGAACGGCCGCATCGTCTTCGACCTCGCCAAAGATGAAATCACCGACGAGATGGGCATCGCCCGCTGCCGCGTGGCTGAATTTGAGGCAGTCGCCGCATCGGGACTCATCCCCGAGCGCGAGCTGCGCTACCACAAGCACGACTACGGTATCGACGTGCTTGTCCTCGATCGCTTCGCATTTGCCCGACAATTCCCCCACATCCCCGTTGACCGCATGACCATCGATGACTACATGGCTCTGACCCTGAAAGGCGGTGTGCGATAAATGAAGCGCGCATACCTCGTTGAGATGACCATTATTCGCGATTACGTTCGCCAGCTTTTTGGCCTGGGTATCTTTGTTGCCGCATGCACATGCCTCGGCATGCAGAGCCTTACGGGGGCGCCCGGCGTACTCACCTGCATGTACTTCATCATGGGAGCGCTCGCCACCTCAGCCTACGATGAGCAGAACAACTGGGGCACCTACCGTCTCACCATGCCCCTGAGCCGTCGCGATATCGTACTCGGTCGATACGGCGTCATCGCCACGCTCGGGCTCATCGGCATGGCAGCGGGCCTCATCGGTGCGCTCGCGCTCTCGCTGATCGCCGGCGCATTGCCGCTGCCCGCCGACCTCAAGATGGCGCTTGGCTTTTCTGCGGATAACGTGCAAGCCATGGTATTCTCCTGCGCGCTGTGCGCCATTGTTGGCTCGGGCGTTGCCGCACTCGAGGAACCGATCTACTTCCGCTTCGGCCAGACCAAAGCAACGCAATGGATCCCCATGATCTCCGTGTGCCTGTTCATCTGCCCCATGGTCATCCTGGGTGCCACCGGCGGCCTCGATAACTTCGCCGGTATCGCCGATACCATCCGAAACATCTTCGCCTTCATCGAAACGCCCCTCGGCGTGACCGTAAGCCTTGCCGTCTCCCTCTGCGTGGCAGCCATCTTCCTCGGCGTCTCCGCCGCCATCTCGCTCAAACTCTACGAACGGCGCGAGCTGTAGAAGAAGCTTCCGCAGCCCCATGCAAGCCCCGGCATCTCCCTTCCTATCGGCGGACAGCCGTACGGATGCGAAGAATCGCCGGGGCTGCCGGCGCCACGGCAATCGCCGCAAGCGCTATCCATACCCCGTTCAGGCCGATGACCGGCACAAGCGCACTGCCTGCGACCGAGGAGAACACGCCCCCGCCACGGATGGCAACCGACTGAACCGACGCCATGCCCGATCGCTCCGAAGAGGGGACTGCGTTGTGCAGCAATGTCTGCTCGACAACGCTGCGCGCACCCAGTACGAGATACATCAGCGCATAGAGCACGGTGAATAAGCCTGGTGTCGCGGCAAGCGATAACACGGCAAGCACAACGACCATCGCCCCCTGCAGCAAGATATAGAACATGCGCCTCCCGTTTCCTCCGAAGGCATGCGCGGCAAAGCCGCCGCGCATGGCGCAAGCGCTTCCTGCCGAGGCAGCCGCCATGCCGAGACAGCTGACGATGCCTAGCATCCACTCGCATGAACCGCCCAAAAGCACCAGCAAATCAAGCTGCCAGTACGTCTCGAGCGCCACCATGGCGATACCCGCTGATATCGAGCATGCGAGCACAAGCCGAACGTTGTCAGATCGCCTCACCATGGCGACAATAGCCTCCAGCTCGTCGCGCAAGCTCGCGCGCGCTCCAGCATTCGAACGCGGCGCATCTCGTGGAAAGATCGCCAGAGCACCCACCAGCGATACCGAAGAAAGAAGAACCACCGCGACGATCAGCATGGTGTAGCTGCCGTCAAGCGCGGCGAGCATACCGCCGAACAACCCTCCCGCAGCGGTGCCCACCGTCTCCAGCAGCGCGAAGCGCCCGTTCAAGGCATCCAGCGCGGCGAGTCGTGCATGCCCCTCGGGACTCGTGTCCATCACGCGATCGATCTCGATGGCCTCGAGCGACCCCGTACGCGCTGCAAGGGCGAGACCACGCAACACGCTTGATGCTAGCACGCCTGCGAACCCCATGCCCATCAGCAGGGCGACATACGCCCCCGCATGAAGCGCCATGGCGCACACGAAGACCGCGCGCCTGCCCAGAGCGTCTGACACAAGGCCGCTCGGCACCTCGAACGCGCACGTGACAGCCAGAGTGATACCCACCGAAAGCGGCAGCGTTTCGGCCGAGGCGCCACGCGCGATCAGCATGAGCGAGAGCACCGGAACCGCGAGACCGTTTGCAACGTGCATAGTCAAAAACACCAGCGCGTGGCTCGCGGGAAGAATCGAACCGGGAGCAGCCCGACCATGATCGTTCGTTCGGATTATGGGCATGGCGACACCATCCCTTCGCAACGGGCTTGTGCAGAGCTATTCGACTGTCCAGCAAAGAACGTTATACCGATTCGCTTCGGTGCGGATAGCACCCGATGCTGACCTCCCACGGCACGGCACCGTCTGCAGGCACTTCGTGCGCGGCGATAAACTCATCGACCATCTGCCGAAACGCCCGCGCATCGTCCTCGGTGAGGTAGACGACGCCAGCGCGCAACTCGCCACACGCACGCCCGAGCTGCTCGTCGCGCGCCGCAGCACCGGAGGAGACGTAGGCGCGCAGCCCTTCGAACACGCGCTGGTTCAGGTAGTCGACAACGAGCTCCTTCTCCTCCCTCAGATCGTCCCCATCACTCATACGCAGATTCACCTGCACGGGAACAGCTCGCCAATACCGCGCGGTGATACCGCGTATGGCCTCCGTATGGTCGAGCTCGACCAGCCCCAACTCCTCAAGCTTTTTCATGTGATGCGTAACGGAAGAGGCGGAGATGCCCATGATGTCTGCAAGCTCCTTGCAGGTTGCGGGGCGCACGATGAGCTGCATCTCGTGCAAGAGACGTTGGCGCTGGGGATTCATGTAGATATCCAGCTGCTTACGGGTTGTGATGTCAATCTCGCGTGCTGCCATGGGCCCTCCTTTTTTTACAAGCTATAGTACATTACATAGCGTGTAACGTAAAGAGGATTGTTCGTCAGAAGAAACGGCTGTGAACGCACTACTCGCCGCGCCCGAACGCCTCCCAGATGAGCGCCACGATGCCGCAGATCATGCCACCCACAGGCCACGCGACCCAGAACCAGGTGGCAGATGTCCCCAGCGGTTCGAATGCATCCGGGTTCGATGACGTCAGCACGGGGGCAAACAACAGTCCCAGCCCCACGATGGTGGCAACAATCATGATGACGCCGCAGATCGCGCCGAGCTTGTTATCACGGCGCTTCACCGCGAGCAGGGCGTCGCGCCGCGCTTCATCAAGCGCAAGGTTCATGATCTCCTCGACCTCGAGGTCCTCGCCAACGCTCTTGTTATATTCCGCCACGTTCGTGCGACCGAGCAGCATGCCGCCGCGGATGATCCACCACACGCCCAAGGCGATGAAGAGCATCAAGAAGAACAGGCCCCAGTGTTCTGCCGTCTCCTCAAGCATGAGCAACGCACCGATGCCTGTGAAAATGAAGGCGATGCCGGCGATAAGCGACACCGAGAACGTTTTGCGCGCGGCATCGCGATCCTCGTCTGTGTAGAAATCCTCAATAAACGGATGAGCTTTCTGAAACGCCGCGTGATCCATTCCCGCGGGCACGAGGAACGCGAGACCAGCAAGGATACCCACAAGCACGATGATTACGAAGAGGCCGTCGCGCCCGTTCCAAGACGCCAGCATGACCGAGCCCTCGAAGAGCAGGCCAATGGCGATGCCCAAAAGAATCGCGGCGACGCCCGTGGGGACCTTCCATGCCATCATGAGCTGGTGCTCCTCGTACCCGCAGATGTCCTGCGGCGGACCCGCAGGAATTCGCGGCACCGCGTGAGGCCCCGCTTCTTCGCCGGCATCTGCCGAGACAGCCGGACGCGCGGCAAGATCGCCCGTTACAAGGTCGTCGAGCGTGCAGTCGAAGATCTGGCACATCTTAAGAAGCTTGTCGAGCTCGGGCATCGCCCGCTCGGCTTCCCACTTGGTAACACTTTGGCGGGATACGCCCAGCAGCATGGCAAGCTGCTCCTGGGTCATATTGCGCTCGGCGCGCAGGTGTTGAAGGTTGTCGCGGAAACTCATAGCGGTGCCTCTCTGTCAAACCCGAAAACGCAGCAACGCGGCGCTTCGGATGTTCGTATCGATTCTGCCGGCACCAAAAAGTCTAGGGTGGCGCGCACCGCCATTCTACCAACCGGCGGTGCGCAATTGAGGGAAATCTCAGCAACCGCAAGGCGCCCTATGGTTGCAAAGCGCAGGTAGAAGGCGTGCAGCGGCTACGGCCCCTTAGAGACGTGCGCTCAGCGAACGTTTTGGTGTGGGCACGCGGAAAAGGCCGTGCCGGTTGCAGCAAGCATAGATGGCACCCGACATCCCCATCCGGAAGCGCGTTTCCGGTTCCTGCTCGGGATAGAGCTTCTTGATTGTGACGCCATCCGGAGCAACATAGGCGATGAACGTTATGAAGTGGTCTTTCGTCATGGAATGGTCGAGCGTGATGTGCCACTCATCCTCTACGCGCTCGATGGCGATACCGTGGTTCTCGTCGGATTGCTCCACCTCTAGGGGCAGCAAGCGCACGCCGCAACACGAAAACGCGCCATCGCCGAGGGCATAGACCACGTTGCCGCAGATGGGGCACACGTAAAACTTCGCACGCAAAGGATTTCCCGCCCGATTGGCATTCTGACGCACGTCGCCGGTGAGAAGCTCGGCAACCGAGACGCCCAGCGCCGACGCAAGCGGTTCAACAAGCGATATGTCGGGAAGCCCGCGTCCCGATTCCCATTTGGAGATCGCCTTGTCCGTTACACCTATCGCCTCAGCAAGGGCGCGTTGCGTGAGGCCCCGTTCATCGCGCAGAATCTTAATGGTCTCGGCGGTAATGTAGGCGGCCATAGAACTCCTTCGGTCGAAGCGCGTACACAACGCTGTCTTTCGGTTGCCTGCTATAGTATGCCGAGCATGCGAGCTTCATGCTACCTACGGACCGTATACCCCACGCTTATTGTGCCTGGCCCGCCTTGAAATGCTCGCCCCAGGTCTTGAGCGCATCGATAACAGGCTTGAGGCTCTGTCCAAGCGGCGTGAGCGAGTGCTCTACGCGAGGCGGCACCTCGGCATAGACCTCACGATGCACCAGACCGTCCGCCTCCATGGCGCGCAGCTGGCCTGTGAGCACCTTCTGCGACACATGGCCGACGCTGCGTTGCAGCTCGCCGAAACGCTTTGTGCCTTCGAGCAGGTCGCGCAGGATGAGCGGCTTCCACTTGTCACCGATGAGCGCGAGCGTGGTCTCGACCGGGCACGCCGGCCACTCGCGCTCCGCATCCGGGGACGCCTGACGGTTCTCCAGCACAGCGATTCACCTTCCTCTTCTGTCGTTCCATCGGGAACAGCATACCGCTGCCCGTGCCTGCCACAGTATGCACACAATTATTCGAGCAGGTATAAACCATTACTTACCCACAGGTACTTACCGCACAAAATTGTGCTTACTTTCTCATGTGAGGGCCAGGCGCGACGATAACGATGCCGGCAGAGAGAACGCCGGAACAAACAACGCTACGCCTGCGGACACGTGAAAGCCCGCGGGCAGATAGGAGCCATCATGGCTAAGAAGATCGCCGTCGTCGCCGCGAACGGTCGCGTGGGACAGCTCGTCGTGAAGGAGGCCGTCGAGCGTGGCCTCGACGTCACCGCCATCGTGCGCGAAGAGAACAAGACCGAGGCGCAAAACGCGCTCGTGAAGGACGCGCTCGACCTCACCGCGGAGAACACGCTCGCCGGCGAGGAGCTCACCCTGAATGCAGCCGGTGAGTCCACCGTGAGCTATGCCGACTACGCTATCGCGATCGTTGACCTCATCGAGAGCGGCGAGCACGTGTGCGAGCGCGTCTCGGTGGTAAGCAAGTAGCCAAAGCAGAAGATGCCGCAGATTGAGCCGAGGGGGGTGAGGCGTGAAGCTCCGCCCCTTCGTTTGAAGCGGCACGGCCCTCGCGCTATGATATATAAGAACGTTTGTTCGTATATGGGGAGGCGGTATGATCATCAACACCGGCGCACGCACAGACACCGTGCAGTGGTACACGCCCTGGCTGCTCAGGCGCTTCGAAGAAGGGTTCGCGCTGGCAAGAAACCCGCTCTTCCCCACCAAGGTGACGCGCTACGAGCTCACGCCGGACGTAGTTGACGTCGTGATCTTCTGCTCCAAGAACTATGCGCCCATCCTGCCGCGCCTGCACGAGATCACGAACCGCTTCAACACCTATTTCAACTACACCATCACCGCCTACGGGCAGGACATCGAACCGCGCGTCCCCAACGTCGAGGACTCCGTAGAAACCCTTTATGATCTCGAGAGAATCGTGGGTGCGCGGCGCATCGCCTGGCGCTATGACCCGGTGCTGCTCACGCCCACCTACACGGTGGAGCGCCACCTGGCAACGTTCGACCATCTGTGCGGCCGCCTGGCCGGCCATGTTGACCGCTGCATCTTCTCCTTCGTGGAGCTCTACAAGAAGCTGCGGTTCAATATGCCCGAGCTCTCCCCCATCGGCCCCGAAGACATGGACCGGCTCGCCCGCGGCATGGGCACCATCGCCGCCGAGCACGGAATCTGGCTCCAGACCTGCGGCTCCAATGGCGACTGGAGCGCCTACGGCATCCACCCGAGCGGCTGCACCACGCTCGACATCCTGGGCGCCGCCAACGGCATCTCCTTCGCGCCGCGCAAGCACAAGGGTCAGCGCGCCGGCTGCGGCTGCATCGAGAGCCGCGACATCGGCGCGTATGACTCCTGCCCAAACGGCTGCCGCTACTGCTACGCTAACAAGGATCCCGAACGCGCGCTCGAGAACTACCGCACGCAGCACGACCCTGAGTCGCCCTTGCTTTTGGACCACCTGCGCCCCGAGGACACGATGACCCAGGGTGCGCAGAAGCCGCTCCGCCGCCTGCAGCCCACGCTCCTGTAAGAAAAGCCCGATCGACTACGGTGAATGGAAGACGCGATGACCCAGGACGACCGCAGGCGATATCTCATTGATGCGCTGCTTGCCGAACGCGCAGACGGCGGAAAGATCGTGACACCGGAAGATGCCGAGGGCCAACGCGCCCTCCTGCGCGCGCTCATGAATGTTCGGCCGCCCGCGCCCGTGACGCACGAGGTGCTCGCCGCGCAGGACGCCTACCTCGCAGAGCGCCTCGTCGAGCGAGGCGGCGCCGTCGACGCCGCGCACCTTGAACCCGCGGACGCGGCAGACCCCGCAGGCTCACGCATCGCACTCTGGCGCGGCGACATCACGCTCCTCGCAGCGGATGCCATCGTGAACGCCGCGAACAGCCAGATGCTCGGCTGCTTCGTCCCCGGGCACCACTGCATCGACAACGCAATCCACACCTACGCCGGCATTGAGCTCCGTCTCGCGTGCGCCGAGCTCATGCGCGCACAGGGGAACGAGGAACCAACGGGCCAGGTCAAGGTTACACCCGCGTTCAATCTGCCCGCCCGCTACGTCTTCCATACCGTGGGGCCCATCGTGCGTGACGGCACGGCGATCCCGCGCGACCGCAAGCTGCTCGCCAGCTGCTACCGCTCGTGCCTTACCGAAGCAACGCGCCGCGGCCTGGGCACGCTCGTGTTCTGCTGCATCTCCACCGGGCTCTTCGGCTTCCCGCAAGAAGAGGCCGCCCGCATCGCCGTGGACACCGTCCGCGCGCACCTCACCCGCACCGATTCCCAACTGAAGGTGGTCTTCGATGTCTTCTCTGACCGTGACGAGTGCGTCTACCAGGAACTCCTCAACCGAGCTCGCACGTCTTGAGCACGCGCTCACCTCGTGCGACGCGATGGTCATCGGCGCGGGCGCGGGACTCTCCACCGCGGCGGGCCTCACCTACGCCGGCGAGCGCTTCCGGCGCTACTTCGGCGACTTCGCTGCACGCCACGGTTTTACCAACATGTACGCTGGCGGGTTTTTCCCCTTCTCCTCTGAAGAGGAGCGTTGGGCGTACTGGAGCCGCTACATCTGGATCAACCGGTACGCGCCGGTACCGAGCGACCTGTATGAGCAGCTGCACGCACTCGTGGTACGCAAAGACTACTTCGTCCTCACCACCAACGTGGACCACTGCTTCCAGCGCGCCGGCTTCGACAGACAGCGCCTCTTCTACACCCAAGGAGACTACGGCCTCTGGCAGTGCAGCGAGCCCTGTCATGCCACAACCTACGACAATTTCGCAGTCGTGCGCCAGATGGTCGAGGCGCAAGGGTGGCGCATCGACGCGGACGGCACCCTGCGGGAGCCTGCGGATGGCCGCGCGCCCGCGCGCTTCATCCCCTCATCGCTCATCCCCCATTGCCCCGTCTGCAGCAAGCCCATGGCCATGAACCTGCGCTCGGACGACACCTTCGTGGAGGACGAGGGCTGGCATGCCGCCGCAGCGCGCTGTCAAAACTTCCTTGCTCGGCACGGGGGCGACCGTGTGCTCTATCTGGAAATCGGCGTGGGCGGCAACACCCCGGTCATCATCAAGTTTCCGTTCTGGCGCATGACGGCAGAAAACCCACGTGCCACCTACGCGTGCATGAATCCCGGTGAGGCATTCGCGCCCACGCAGATCGCCGAACGCTCCATCCTCATCGATGCGGACGCGGCAAGCGCCATCGGGCAGCTGGTCCCCGCATAATAGGTAGCGCGCGAGCGCGCCGTGGCACCACCCGCATGCGTTTACATCAAACCGCTTTACCCACGTGCCTACACGAGCTCCTGGGCCTCTTTGCCGCTCAGGTGCTCTATATGCGCAGCTCCAGCATGCAGAGCTGACGCCAGAAGCGCGCTATCTCGGCATCGCAGGCTTCATCGTGCACAGCCACCATCGAGTGCCGCCCCGGTGCTAACCTACTGATTGAACACCCCAGCAAGCGGGAGATTCGCCGAGCACACGATACGCTAAGAGCGCATGATCCATGATGGTGTCTCGTCCATGCTTCGCGACCACATCGACGAGCATCCACGAGACCGATAAGGGGTGGCCCCCCATGGCAGATGAGACGATAAAGCTCGTATCGGCAGATGCCCGTACGCCACAACTTGCGGAATGCCTCGTCTCTGTATGGAAGCGTTCCGTACGCGCTACGCATGCGTTTCTCACAGAAGCGGAGATAGTCCTCACCTACGGCATCGAACACCTCGGCGTAACCGAGCTCACGGTGAACGAGCAGAATCCGGGTGCCGTGGGCTTCTACGAACACATGGGGTTCTCAACCTACCGGCGCACGGACCTCGACGAGGAAGGCCGTCCCTACCCGCTGCTCTACATGCGCCGCTAGTTGTATTCCCTCGCAGCCTGGTCGCACCTTACCGCAGCCGCCGCAGCCGAATCCGCATGTCCGACATCGCGGAGCGGGCGCCCCACATGCCCGGCAAACCGTCGCGCGTGCAACAACCTGAGCCACCTCAACCCAACGGACCGCCATACCAATGCTCGATGAGATGTCGCGCGATCGACGCGCGACCCGGCAGCATGACCTCGCCGGTTTCGACCGCTCGGGCCAGCTCATCGCGGCTGAACCATCGAGCAGCAGCAACCTCCTCATGGTCAACGCGAATCTCGTCGCTCACTGCGCGCGCGGTAAATCCCAGCATGACCGACGAGGGAAACGGCCACGCTTGCGAGCCCAGATAGTGCACCTCGCCAAGCGGGATTCCCACCTCCTCCATCGCCTCTCGTCGCACGGCGTGCTCCAAGCTCTCCCCCGCCTCGACAAATCCCGCCGAAACCGAGTAAAAGCGGTCGCGCCACGCCGTGTTGTGCTGCAGCACGATGCGCTCGCGTCCATCGATAATCGAGGTAATGACCGCCGGCTCAATTCGCGGAAACAGCAGGCGATCCGCATCTTCGGGGTTGGTGCAGGTCTGCGCCCATCCAGCAAGCGCGGGGCGCACCGGCGAGCCGCATGCAGGGCAGTACCGCTGGCTGTGGTGCCACATACTCACCGCAACCGCGCTCGTAGCAAGTCCGGCATCACGCACCGAGGCGCATGGCGCGAACGAGCGAAGCTCGACCCATTCATACGCCGCAAGCAGACGCTGGAAGAGCGGCGGCTGTTGCGCGTCGAGCTCGCTATCGGCACCCATCCCGCCCTGTAGCTGCGCATCGAGCGCCCGCGTGATGTCGAGCGCAAGATACGGCACCGCCGGCGCGCACGCCCGGTCGATGCCCAGATAGATGAAAAGGCATCCACGACAGCGCGCCGCATCGCGAAGATCGCGCGCTGCCAGCAAGGCAAGCGTCATCGTTTCTGCTGGCGGCTCGGCGTCAGGGCGCGGGGCAGCCGGATCGGCAACGCAATCGAGCGCCACCGGCACACGACCAGCCGCTTGCTTGGAAACCGCCACAAGGCCCTCGTGCACGAGCATGACGCGCGTCACCGGATCATCGAGCAGCCGGTCGATGAGTCCCTCCTCACTGCGCCGCTCCACGTCATAATCAACGGCGCTCTGGGCGAGCGGCAGCCTGCTCAAGAAATCGCCCCGCATCGTGCATACCCCCATCACCGCAGCGCAACGCCCATCGCACCTATCCGAGCGCGACATCGAGCACCATCATCACCACGAAGCCCGCGATAACGCCGAGCGTGCCCACATTGGAATGTTCACCTAGATGAGCCTCGGGAATGAGCTCCTCGACCACCACGTAGACCATCGCGCCCGCGGCAAACGAGAGCAGCCATGGCATGTAGGGAGCGATCCATCCGCTCACGAGCACCACCAAGATGCCAAAAATGGGCTCGACGATGCCCGAAAGGCTTCCCACCGCGAAGGCCTTGGCACGGCTGAATCCCTCGCGTCGCAGCGGCAACGAGACCGCCGCGCCCTCGGGAGCGTTCTGAAGCCCGATGCCGAGCGCGAGCGCAAACGCCATCCCAAGATACGACTCGCCCGCCGCCCCCGGCGTCTGCGAGGCCATCGCAAAAAGGAGCCCCACGCTCATGCCCTCGGGAATGTTGTGGAGCGTCACCGCCGAGACAAGCAGCGTCGTTCGCTTCCAGCTGCTGGGCATGCCCTCGGGATCTTGAGCGTCGGCATGCAGATGAGGCAGCAGCGTATCGAGCGCAATCAGGAACGCCACGCCTAACAGAAATCCACCCGCTGCGGGAATCCAGCCAATCTGCCCCAGCTCCTCCGCCTGCTCGATCGCGGGGTTGAGCAGCGACCACACGCTCGCCGCAACCATCACGCCGGCCGCGAAGCCCAGAAAGATGCGGTTGGCGAGCGCATCTCCCCGTGCATCGGGACGAGTGAGAAGCACCACGGCCGAGCCCGCTGTCGTCATAAGCCACGTGAAGCCGCAGCCAAGCGCGGCCCACGTAAGTGCCTGCAGCATGTTGGCATCGAGCATACCCATCCCATCTCTCCGGTATCCCAGCGAAAGCGGGCACCCATCACGAGCGCCCGCATCGCCCACGTTCACACCATGTTACTCAAATCGACTGATGAAGCGCTCGACGGCATCGAGGCAGGCGTCCGGATGCGTGAGGTTCGCCATATGCGGTGCGCCCTGGATGAGCGTCCATTCGCAGCCCGGGATGAGGTCAACGCCCTCTTTGATGGTGTAGGGCGTGCCCTCGTCGTCGGTTCCGGAAAGCGCCATGCACGGCACGCGGATGCCCTTCACGCCCTCGCGGATATCCCAATCCTTCATCTTGCCGGTGCAGACAAACTCGCTCGCACCCTGCATGACCATGTAGCACTCTCCGGTACCGGCATTGGAATCCAGCACGTCCTGAGGATAGTCGCGCTCGTAGAGGCCGACCACATGCCGCTTGTAGTACTCGTCGGCCGCCGCCGCAGCAGCAGGCGTCGTGTAATCACCGGTGCGCTCCGCCTCCATGAGTGCATCCTGCATCTCGGCAGGCAGATATTGGATGAGCCGACGCGCCTCGGAGAGCCAGGTGTCAATGTAGACCGGCGAGCTGTTGATCACGAACGACCGCACGCCGGCGTCGTCTTTCATCATGCAAAGCAAGCCCAGCATACCGCCCCATGAGTTGCCGAACAGGTGGATGTCGTCGAGCCCCAGTGCTTCGCGCACCGCATAGAACTCATCCATCCACAGCTCGTAGGTGTAGAACTCGTCTTCCTGATGCGGAATGGCACTCTTGCCGCACCCAATCTGATCGTAGAAGACAACGGTGCGACCCGCGCGATCGGCAAGCTGACCATAGGTGAGCAGGTAGTTGTGACACATACCCGGCCCACCGTGCAGCACCAGCAGCGGTTTCTTGCCCGCCACGGGCTCATCGGGCGTGAAGGTCTTGCAGTAGGTCTTGAATCCAGCATAGTCGACATAGGTTTCGGTGATGCGCGCCATGGCAACTCCTTCGCGTTCGTGCTGACCCGATATCCTCCAGCTTACCCGCTTCGCCTTGCATGCAAGCCGCGATGGCAGCCTGGCATGAAAACGCGGCATGCCCATGCGCGTTGCTTACGAATCGCTCGCGATTTTCTTAAGATTCGCTGAAGTATGCATGCCCGTGCGCTCCATGGGAGATACTGACCGGTTGACATATTGTCAACAGATACGAATCGGAAGGTCAGCATGGGTACCGCTGCGCGCATCTTCATCCGGGATCTCAATCGCATCCTGCACAACCCCGCCGCCGTCATCATCATGATCGGCGTGTGCCTCATCCCCTCACTCTATGCCTGGATCAACATCCTTGCCAACTGGGATCCTTACGCCAATACCGCCACCGTGCCGGTTAGCGTTGTCATCGAAGACGAGGGCGCCGAGATCCCCGGCATGGGGCAGATGAACGCCGGCGAGCTCGTACGCGAACGCTTGGAGGAAAACCATCAGCTTGCGTGGACATTCGCGGATTCGGAGGATGCGGCGCGCGAAGACGTGGAGTCGGGGCGCAGCTATGCGGCGTTCATCATCCCTCGCGACTTCACGGCAACACTTGCCGGCGTACTCGACGGCAAGGCGGAACCGGCAAAGATCGCCTACTACGTGAACGAGAAGGCCAATGCCATCGCGCCCAAGGTGACCGACACCGGCGCGACCGAGCTCGAAAGCCAGATCTCGGAGGAGTTCACGCGCACGGTGGGCGAGATAGCGGCCGAGAAGCTCTCGGGAGCGGCGGCGCAAACGCACAACGGCGCGGTCGCGGCCGGGGCAAGCGCCGCCCAGACCCTGCACGATACGAGCTCATCGCTCTCAGAGCTCGTGACATCGCTGGCCGACATGGACGACACCATCGCGACATCCCGCGCCGCCATCAGCAGCGCCCGCACCTCCCTTGCCGATATGGGAGACCAAACCACGAGTCTTGCGCAGACGCTTGACGGCGCGCTCGACGAGCTCGCGACAGCCCGCACAGGCGCACAGACGCTCGCTGGCCAGCTCACCCAAGCGATGAGCGCGGGCGCGGGCGAGATCGCCGGCATCTCGTCGACCGCTGCATACGATATCGGTGCGCTGGCGGGAGACGTGGGCTGGGCGCAAGGAAAGCTCGACGGCACGATCGCGCAGGTCAAAGCTCTCAACGCCACGATGGAAGACATGCTTACCTCACTCAAGAGCATGAACCAAGGCGGTGAGACGTCGTCCGGCGACAACGCAGGCCTCGGCGACCAAATCGACGCCCTCGAGAAGCTCCTTAAGGCCCAGCAGGAACATCTCGATCGCCTCCAACAGCTTTCGGACGACATCAAGGCAGCATCCGACACCACACGCGGGCTCACCACCTCGGTCGCCGATGCGATTCAAAACGGCTCTTCAAGCCTCACCGGCCTCGAGGGCCAACTTTCCAGCTCGGCGCTGCCGGGCGTATCGAGCGCGCTGGACACCTTCGCCGAGATGGGCGGCCAGGCAACAGGATCGCTCGGAGCGCTCGCCCCCGCGGCAGACCAGGCGAGCTCCCTGCTCCAACAGCTCGATGATGTGCTCGGACAAACCGAGACGACCATCGATGACGTCTCAGCAACCCTCTCAGCGGCCAGCGAACGCATCGGCACGCTGGCAGGCGATGTCGACGCGCTGCAAAGCTCGCAGGCGATGCGCGCGCTGCAAGACCTCGTCCAGCTCGATCCCAAGCGCCTAGGCGAGCATCTTGCATCGCCGGTTGATGTGGCGATGCAGGCGGTCTTTCCCGTCGCGAACTACGGCTCGGGTGTTGCCCCGTTCTACACCAACCTGGCGCTCTGGGTGGGCGGCTTCGTACTCGTCACCATCTACAAGCTGGAAGTCGACACCGAGGGCATGGGCCGCGTGCGCCCTTGGCAGGCGTATCTGGGACGTTGGATGCTGCTTGCCGTGCTCGGCCAAGCACAGGCCATCATCTGCTGCACAGGCGATCTGGTGCTGGGCGTGCAATGCGTCTCGCCCGCCGCCTTCATCGTCGCCGGTATGGCGGCATCGCTCACGTACGTCCTCGTCGTGTACTCCCTTGCCGTGGCATTCAAACATATCGGCAAGGCACTCGGCGTGCTGCTCGTGGTGCTACAGATCCCGGGAGCTGCGGGCACCTACCCCATCGAGATGATGCCGGGCTTCTTCCAAGCGCTCCATCCATGGCTGCCTTTCACATACGGCATCGATGCCATGCGCGAAGCCGTCGCCGGATTCTATGGCGATTACTATCTCACGAACCTGCTGACGCTCCTCATGTTCTGCGTGCCCGCGCTCGCCATCGGCTTGGGTGCACGCAAGCGGCTGCTGGCTATCAACACGCTGTTCGACCATACGCTCGCCCGCACCGACCTGATGGTCTCGGAGCATATCCACGCCGGAGAGCACCTCGCCGCGGGAACGCTCTTCGCCGACCCCGCACGCGCCACGCGCTTCGAGCGCGCCTACCCCCGCCTCGTGCGACGCGGTCTTGCCGTGCTCGCCGGCGTACCGCTCGCGCTGTTGGCGCTCCTGTTCATCCTGCCGGCGAAGCTGCCGCTGCTTATCCTGTGGATCGCATCGCTCGTGGGCACCTGCACCTACCTCATCGTCGTGGAATACCTGCATGAACGCGCTCGAGGCGCTCATGCCGCCAACGCTCGCGGCAAGCATGCTGCCGTTTCCGCCGAAAGGGCGTGATCTTATGAAGCACATCGTCGATCTCATCCGTCGCGACGCACGCCATGCCCTGGCAAGCGCCATCGGTATCGTGGTGCTCGTGGGCATCATGGTGGTACCCTCGTTCTACGCATGGTTTAATATCGCGGGCAGCTGGGACCCGTATGGCAACACGGACGCGCTCAACATCGCCGTGGCAAACGAAGATGCGGGATATTCCAGCGAGCTCGTACCCGTTGCGCTCAACCTCGGCGACCGCGTTGTCGCCAACCTCATGCGCTCGGATTCCATCGGCTACGTTGCCGCCTCGCGCGAAGAGGCGCTCGAAGGGGTGCGCGCGGGCACATATTACGCCGCGGTTATCATTCCCGAGAACTTCTCCTCCTGTTTGCTCAGCACACTGAGCGACACGCCGCAGCAAGCCCAGGTCGCGTTCTATCAAAACCAGAAGGAGAATGCCATCGCGCAAATCGTCACGAACAAAGCGGCGAGTGCCGTGGAGCGCGACATCGACCGGAGCTTCTCTGAAGCCGTTACCGATGTTGGTGCCGGCGCCCTCGCCGAGCTCGCCTCTTTCATGGACGATGACCAGCTGGCGCAAGCGGCCGCGAAGCTCGATGACGCGCTCGCAGGATCAAGCCAGACCCTTACCGACGCATCCGGGACGGCACGCTCCTTCTCCGGTATCATCGACACCTCGCAAGCGCTGCTCGGCACCGGTACCGGTGCGCTTGAAGGAGGCCTCACTGCAAACAGCACCGTGACGAGCGATCTGCGCGACAGCGCTGAGAGCCTCGCAGACCTCGACAGCACCATCGACGACGCGCTCGCCGGCGTCGATGCGGCGCTTCAAACAGGATCTGATGACCTCGATGAGGTGCGCCAGGCGATCGACGGCGCCATTGACACCATAAGCGCTCAGTCGAGCGATCTCTCGGATGCCCTCAGCGAAGCAAAAGGCGATATCGACCAGTACATCACGACACTCGAGGAGGTTTCGACCGCACTCGAGGATAAGGCAGCCGCGCTGGAACAGCGCGAGCAAACGCTCCCCGCGGATTCCCCGGCCTATGCGGCGGTCCACGCCGAACGGACCGCTCTTGAGAACGTGAACACCCGCATCGAAGCGATACTCACCGAGCTCACGGACCTTTCGACCGGACTCGAAACAACAATTGGCGACCTTGCACAGGCCGCAACCGATGCCGAAGACGCCCGTTCGCAGCTCGCCAGCATGGTCGACACCGCGGCAACGAACCTCGAGGACGCGCGGAGCACCTACGACACCTCGCTCAAGGGCACCCTCACGAATCTCGCAAACGATATCGACAGCGCCGCCGAGAACATCGACGCGCTGCTCGATGACGCCGATAGCGCCATGTCTGCCGCCAACCAGGTCATCACCGGAGCGCGCACCCAGCTCTCCGACGCGGCATCAACCCTCGCCGCGACTGCCGACGATCTTGAGGGCGGCGCCACGCGGCTCTCAGACCTGCAAACGCAGCTCGACGAGGCGCTTGCGTCCTCCAACATGGATGAGGTGCGCGCCATCCTCGCTGCAACCCCCAATGCGCTCGGCGCGTTCGTGTCCCAGCCGGTCGAGATGGATCGCCATGCCGTCTTCCCTGTCGAAAACAACGGCTCGGCCATGGCACCGTTTTACACGGTCCTTTCGATCTGGATTGGCGGCGTGGTGCTCGCAGCGCTGGTCAAAACCACCCCGAGCACGCGCGCGCTCGCTGAGACAGGCTGCAACGAACGTCAAGCGTACCTGGGCAGGCTTGCGTTCTTCTGCATGCTCGGCATCGCGCAGGCGCTCATCATCTGCGCGGGCGACCTATGGTATCTCGGCGTCCAATGCGTACACCCCGCGCTCTTTTTACTTGCCGGCTGCGCTACCTCGATCGTGTTCGTGAACATCATCTTCGCGCTTGCCGCCACCTTCGGCGATGTGGGAAAAGCGGTCGCCGTGATCCTCATGGTGATGCAGGTAGCGGGCGCGGGCGGCACGTTCCCACCTCAAATGCTGCCGACGCCGTTCCAAGCTATCTACCCTTGGCTTCCGTTCGTACATGCCGAGGGCGCCATGCGCGCCGCCATGTTTGGCCTCTACGGCAACGACTTCTGGATCGAGCTCGCCCTGCTTGCCAGCTATCTCGTACCGACGCTCGTGCTTGGACTCGCCCTGCGCAAACGCGCGGCGCGGTTGAACGAGCGCGTGGAGCATGCACTCGAGTCGACGCATATCATGTAGCGGCTCGCGCTTCGAGCACGCGCTTGCGCCAATGCTGCAGCGAGCAGCCAACACAGCGTTCAAACGCAACGGTGAAGCTTGAGGCGCGCTGATAGCCAACAGCCGCAGCGATCTCGCCCACGCTCATGACATCGTCCTCAAGCAGATACGCCGTGCGTTCCATGCGCACGCGTCTGACAAAAGAGCCCAGGCCCTCCCCCGTCTCGCGACGAAACGCCGCTCAGAGCCGCGTGCGGCTGACCAAAAGGTCGCGAGCAATGCGGTCGAGCGAGAGGTCCTCGTCCAAGTGCTGTACCACCAGACGACGCGCTGCGCGAACAAGCCACGCCTGCGCGAGCGTGCCCGCCGCCCGTTCGGCTCGCTCGCGCTCCGCATACCAGCCAATCGCAAGCGTCGCCACGGCATCGGCACCCGCGGCCAGACGCCGCTCATTAAGCATCGCTCCGCCGAAGAGGGGACTTAGCGAGCGCAGCGGGTAACACCGTTCATAGCGATCCTGGCCAAAAACAGCAACGTTTCCCGTCTCATGTGGATCTCTGGGCTGTACCACCGAACAGAGCGCCAGGCTGTCAGCAGAAAGCGTGCTCGCGCAGAGCCCTGGCACGCCTCGTTCCTCGAAGCGAATGTCGCGCTTGATGCGGATGCGATGCGAGACCACCGCGCCCGCGCGCCCCAACGGACATACCACTACCCGAGCATCTACGCGCTCGTTCGAAACGCCTCCCGCAAGCGCGGCGCCGCGGCATTTGAGCGCTATGCCGAACTGCTCCACCTGCGGCAGATACAGGTCCTCGATCACATGCAAAAACGAGCTGTTTCGAATTTGTCCCAATCTCCGCTCCAATAGTTAGCCATAGGTTACTTGAATGATGCGGTAGCGGAGATATCCGTACAAGCGATTGGAGGCTTCCCTATGGCATCCTCTTCCGGGACGAGCGCGGGCAAAACGCCGAATCCCTTGACACAGCTGCTCGGCTTCGCCGGAGAGCGGCGCATGCTCACCTATCTGGGCTGCGCGCTCTCGGCCGTCTCGATGCTCGTGAGCTTCGGCCCGTACGTCTGCATCTGGCTCGTGGCGCGCGACCTCATCGCCGTGGCCCCCGACTGGGGCGCGGCCACGGGGATCGCCGCGTACGGCTGGTGGGCGTTCGGCCTTGCGGCCGCGAGCATCCTCATCTACTTCGCCGGCCTCATGTGCACGCACCTCGCGGCCTTCCGCTGCGCGTCCAACATGCGCAAGCGCACCACGGACCACCTCATGCACGCGAGCCTCGGCTACTTCGACACGCACGCGAGCGGGGCGCTGCGCCGCGTCGTGGACGGCTGCGCCGCCGAGACCGAGGGGCTCCTCGCCCACAAGCTCCCGGACACGGCGGGCAGCATCGCCATGATCTTGGGCATGCTGGTGCTGTTCTTCGTCTTCGACTGGCGGCTCGGCCTCGCCTGCCTCGCCTCCGTCGTCATATCCCTCGCCTGCATGTTCTACATGATGGGCGGGCGCGGCATGGACTTCATGACGCGCTACATGGAGTCGCTCATGGGGCCTCATCGAGGCCGAGTGCGTGCACGCGAGAACCTTCGAGACGCGCGGGCAGGCATCGCTCGAGATCTCCGAGTGCATCGAGGCTTTCTACAACAGGGTCAGGATCCGCTCGGCGCTGGGGGACCTCAGCCCGGCGGAGTTCGAGGCGAGGCGTCGGGATGGCGCCGCCCTGAATGCGGCGTAGGGGTGTAAACGGAATCGGGGTAGATTCAGATTCAGATTCAGATTCAGATTCATGACGCGGCTCACGTAGAGCCTCTGCGCGAGCTCCTCCTGGGAGAGTCCGAGCCGCTGCCGCCGCTCCCTGATCTGGTTACCGACGTCCATGCGCGCTTCCTCATCCCTCGCAACCTCTCTGACATCCCGAACATAGCCGAGGGGCGTCCAAGACGCAGTATAAAGTGATTTACAGGCCATCTGAGCTGCGGAACAAGATCTTCCATCCAAGTTGCGCTGTTGGAAATCGAGCGGGGTGCCCAGCAGACATGGCGGTCGGCACGTTACCAATCGGGCGGCGGCTACGAGGAGACCGTGCGGTCGCTCGCCTCCCAGGTTGTATGAGGATGGAGCGCCCTGCGGGCACGTTCCCTGCAGGGCGCTGTCATCTGAGTAGGCTAGATAAATGATTGCCTGACCGCCTTAGGCCTCTACGCCAGCGCAGCCCCGAGCGCTTTGCAATCAACCGAAGCAGCCTCATCGGGATAATCTTTCGCAATTACGGCGTCCGCAACGGTGATGCCCGCCGACTCGGCGCGCTCACGCCACAGATCCATCCATTCCCCATCCGCCCAATCGTAGCTGCCAAAAAGTGCGACCTTGCGTCCCGGAAGCTCGGCCTCGACATCATCCCACATGGGCTCGAACTCGTCGCTTTCCAACTCCTCGAAACCCATTGCAGGGCACCCGAAGGCAAAGGCACCGTATGCATCGAGGTCGGATGCCGAGAAATCGCTGCAGGCAATGACCTCGGCTTCGGCACCAGCGCCGGGTGCAGCGCTTGTATCGTGCAAACCGGCGCTGCGCTCCTCGGACATCGGCATATACCTTCCAACAGCCGCAGCATAAGAAGTCGCGACCCCCGTGCTCGATAAAACCGCGTACGTCCGAAGCGGGATACCCTAAGAAATAGCCAATCTCGTGTGGAACAGCCTGTTCTTCAAATCGCGCAACGAGACGAGAGAGAAACCCCTCCAAGCGCTCTTTTTTTCAGCAGGTGCATAACGTGCTCTACGGACGTGCAGCCCTGCAAGATGCCTCGTTACTCCGCGGGGGTATCCCAGGTCGACCAGATCTTGCGCCACCGAGCTATCACTCAGATGGCGCGCTACAAGCACGGGGCGAAACACATATACAAGCGCTCCAAAAGGGCGCCATGCAAGAACACGGCACCGCGCGCCATGGGGAGAAAGTCGTACATCAAGTTTGGAAACGATTTCCCTCAGGCGGGCGCGGCGCACCGATATCCGACGCTGCTCCCCTGCTTTTGTCGCCGAGACCCGACAAGCTTCATCGAGGCAGTCGGGGCAATCAAGCGCAAAGCACCCGCAGAACGTAAAGAGATTTCCCGGCTTGGCGCCGAGCAGCACGGGCGCGCACAGCCGAACAACAGAAGCCTCAAGCTCACCTTGCGATATGGGACGTTCCATGCCGGTTCCTTGGTAGGCTACCTACAACTTTGTTAACCGCATTTAACTTATCAGAAAGAACAGTGTTGCGACGCAAAAAGTTAGCTTTATCTATCTTTTGTTCATCTCGAAGTATGCTTTCAAGGCTGCGGAACAAGCCGTTATGGCAAACTCGTATTCGCAGCAACCGGATCTGCGCTATTCGTCATCGCGCGCAAGCGAGGTGGTTACCACGTGTGCCAACATACGAGCGTGCTCGTCTGCGTCGTCCAGACAGGGAACATAAAGAAAGTCATCGCCAAGTTGGCTTCCACGCGCCTCGAGGAACAACCCTCGGAAAACCTGCTCGACGTCGTAGAGCGTCTCAAGGCAGTCAACCGAGAAACCAGGGCAGCACACCACAAGACGTCGTGTCGACTCATGAGCAACTTGAGCGATGACTCGCTTGGTAAATGGCCCCGTCCATCGCCGGCCATCCTCGAATGGCGACTGATAGGCAATACCCCATGTGCCTGAGGCAGCGCCAAGTCGCCGCGCTATCTCTTGCGAAGAAGCACCAACCTGTTGTGAATAGGTATCGCCTCGGTCAATGTCGGGCAGCGGCACGGCATGGAACGAGAGCAATAGGTAGTCGGAAGCGGGGTTGTATCCAGCAGATGAAATCGAAGCCGCAACGGCATCAAGATAGGCAACATTCATGCCATAGCTCTCGACGGTGAGAACACGGGGCGACCAGTCCAACTTGTCGAGCGCGCGATAAGCGCCGTCGAGTGCCGCGGCAGTTGTGGAAAACGCCGACTGGGGATACAGCGGGATGATCACAAGCTCGCTGCAGCCCGCATCTCGAAGCTCGGCAAGCGTATCGCGCAGCGAGGGCGAACCATAAAGCATTGCTTGACGAGCAAGCGGAGGCAAAACTTCATGGGCAGCGCCCGCCACACAAGAAAAGGGGTCCGTCACACCCTTCTGCCCCTCGAGGTCTCGAACGCAATACGAAGACGCTTCCCACCCTTGTTGTAACAAGACCTCAACCTTAGCAGCTAGTGAACTGCCTGTAGCAACCAGCGGAGAGCCCTCGTCGGTCCAGATTGAACGGTACTTCTCTGCCGATGCGACGCTGCGCTTGGGCAAGATCATATGGTTGAGTATCGCGCGCCAGAACGGCTTGGGCAGCGGTCGAATATGATCGTCCATCAAAAACGTCTCGAGATAAGCGCGGACCGCTTCGGGCGTCGGAGCATCGGGCGATCCGGTGTTGATGAGCACAACGCCCAGGCGATGAACCTGATGAAGCACTCCCATGTCTCCTCCCCTGAGCTCTGCGCCTCTCAAAAGTAAACCACATGACACTCTATCACGTATCATAGCAGGCAGGTGGTACAGTAAGATGATCGACATCGCCGATGATTCACGCGACAAGGAGCAGCCATCGTGTTCAACCTCGTTTTGCTCGAACCCGAAATTCCCGCCAACACCGGCAACATCGGCCGTACCTGCGTGGTCACCGGCACACGCCTGCATCTCATCCGCCCCTTGGGGTTCTCGCTCGACGATCGTGCGCTCCATCGCGCGGGGCTGGGCTACTGGCCCAACCTCGACGTGCGCGTGTACGACGGCTGGGACGACTTTCTCGCGCAGAACAACCTCACGGGAGATGATGCCGGCGAGCGCCTGCATCTGCTCACGAAAAAGGCGCGCCGGCGCTATACCGAAGCTGCCTATCGCGACGGTGACTTTCTCGTACTCGGCAAGGAGAGCGCCGGCCTTCCCGAGGAACTGCTCGCCGCCTACCCCGCAAGCTGCGAGCGTATCCCCATGCTCACCGACAGCGCGTCGCTCGCCAACCGCGACGCATGGAAGGAGCCTGCCGGCGAGGATACCGAGCACGCCGCGCTACAACGGCAGGATATCTGCGGCAACTTCATCGACCCCAACGGCTACCGCATCAGCGCGCTCAACCTCTCAAACGCCGCCGCGATCGTCCTGTATGAAGCGCTGCGGCAAACCGGATTTGCCGGCATCGACGATATGCCGATATGAGTCCCGACGCGCCCGCTATTACCGTGGAGCCGCTGGGCTATCCAAGCTGCACATGGATGATCTCAATGATCTTCCGAACGTTCTCGGCATTCTTGCCATAATCGAACAACGTGGTGCCGAGCTTTGCCGCCGAGCGAATGGAGACACGCGTCCCCTCGGCCTCGGACGCCAGCTCAACATGCAGCTTCTCACCCCATGAACGCAGGCTGATACCCGTTTTGATCTCCATGGTGTGCGCCGCCTCATCGGTTGAGACGATCTTGAACTTCGAATTTGCCAGCCCGCTCAGCAACGCGCCCCACACCGCGTCGATACCATACGGAACAACCTGCGAATCCTCTGCCTTCTTACCCATGAGGTCACCTTTCCACACAGCGATAACGACGCTTTTCCATGGTAGAAGGCGCCTGCAAAGATAATGTCATCGGAGCGTAACGATAGAAAGCAACGCCGCCAAAACACCAAGCGCCACCAGAAACACGATGTTCCACGCCGTGAAGAGCTTCATGTAGCGCCCTTTGGCATGCGGCAGCACAAGCGCGAGCTGCTTATAGGAGATGAGACTCGCCATCGAGGCGATGAGTGTCCCCAACCCGCCGATGTTCGTGCCCACGATAAGCGCCTGCCAAGCATCCGTGAAACCCGAAAGCAGAATCGCAGCCGGTACGTTGGAGAGCACCTGGCTGGCCGCCACGGAAACAATGAGCTCGTGACCCGTCACCATCTGGGCAATCAAGGCGCTCACAGCACCAATGCGCCCCACGTTGCCCACAAAGACGAAAAACGCCACGAACGTGATGAGCAATCCGTAGTCAACATGGCGCAGTGTCGCACGGTCGAACGCGACGCCCACAAGAGCCGCCGCGGCCACCGGAACCTCGAATGGCAGCATGCGCGCGACCGACAACAGGGCAAGCGCGAACACTGCAAGCCACGGCAGTATCCCGCGGGTCGCCATGCCCGCCGGAACATCTTCGTGCGAGGCGTGGCGCTCGGTATCCCTACCGTCAGCTACATCGTTTGGTTTCCCGCACGCCCAGATCACAACGGCAAGCAGCACGAGCGCCGCAAGCGCATACGGCAGCATGAGCAACAAAAAGTCACCGAGCGCCATGTGCGACACCGAATAGAGGTAGAGGTTCTGCGGATTCCCAACGGGCGTCGCCATACTGCCGAGATTGGCCGCAACGGTCATGAGCACCACCGTGAAGCACGTAAGCCGCTCGGATCGAAATGCCTGCAGCGCAAGCAGGGCAAGCGGCACAAAGGTAACGAGTGCGACGTCGTTGGTGATGAGCATGCTCGAGAAAAACGCGAGCAGCACCAACGTCAGGCAGAGTCGCCGCGGACCGCGGGCGATGGCGAGCAGACGGCGGCACAGTGCGCTGAACACCCCGGCACGCGTGAGCCCCGCCATGACCGCCATGAGGCTGAACAACATGCCGAGCGTGCGCACATCGACATAATCCAGATACCCCGCATCCGGCGGAACGGCAATGCACGAGAGCAACGCAAGCGAAAGCGCGATCATGAGCACGGGATCCTTGCGCATGAACTCACGCACATCCACATATCGCCTTACCTTCGCGAGCATGAAGCCCTCCCCTTGCCGCGTTGCCTCACAAGCGCAACAGTATATCGCGCGGCGCGCACGTTTTGGGTACATACCATTCAGCTGCAAAATCGGGGAGGGATACCTGTGATCACGACCACGCTCAGAGAGCGGCTTCTCATTCGGTGGTACTACCTGCTGCCGTCGCTTGGAATGCATGGGCTGTTCTACATCATTCTTATCTCTGCCGAATGGATATTCCTCTCCATGCTCGATGACCTGGTATTTCATGATCCCGGCATGCACATCTTCGGGCTAGCCATCATGCTCGCACTCATCATCGTCTGGACGTTTATCATCTCCTATCTCATCCTCGCCTCGCGCATCGACCTCAACAAAAAGACGTGGTCGTCTGCGGCGTATAAAGCTCGAAAAGCAAAGCGAGGGGTAACGAGCGGCGGGCAGGACGACGATACGAGCAACGCAGAAGCCCCGGCAATCGGCCGTCGCCGCGGCGCGCAACGCGCGCGAGACTACCCGGAGGATTCCGACGGGCTTGCCGCGGCGGCCGCACGCCTTGCCAGGCCGTTGGACATCGCGCTACCCAACCCCAAACGCGCACGGCGCATCGCGCTCGCGACGTCGCTGATGGTGCTCGCGCTCGCATATGTGCCGCACTTCATCCAGCGCACGGCGATTATGGAGCAGGAGACCGAGACCGCAGCGCAAACCACCCGCGCCATCGCCTCGGCGCTCGAGGATGCCGGGCTCGACGCCTTCAGCATCGACCCCACCGAGAAACACGACGAGCTTGGGTACTACGTCGCCGCCGACATCCTCGATGCGACCGGCGAGAAAACCGGGAGCTATATGCGCGTGGACGTCGACAACACGGGCACCGTGGTGGAGGTGAGCTATACGCTTGCCGTCGATCCTGCCGCGAGCCTCGAAGACAACCTCGCCCGCACCGAGGCGGACCTCGCGCGCATGCATGCTCCCCTCGCCGCACGTGACATTCCCGCGCGCGCAGACGGCATGCTCACCTACGGCGCGCTTCCCGAGGCATTTCGGCAAGCGTTTTTGGCGGGATCGATGTACGAATCCATAGGCTTGCAGTACTACGAGCTCGATGACGCCGGCATCGTGGACGGCGCAGAGGTCAACTGTTACTACTCCACCGATACCGAGGAGGATTGGGACGAGCATACCGAGCCGCGCATCTATCTTTTGCTTGAGGCGAGCAATTAGGTGTGCCCGCGCACCTACAGGCACCGTGCCGCGGACAGACCCAACTGGGTACAACGTTAGAAGCTATCGGCACGCGTGAAAGGAGCCCGTATGCCCGTCATCAAGACCCATACCTCTACCACCATTTCCCCTGAAAATCGCGAGGCTCTCAAGGCCGCCTATGGCGAGGCCATCGCCACGGTGCCCGGTAAGTCCGAGCAATGGCTCATGTGCCTGTTCGATGACAAGGTGCCCATGTATTTTGCGGGAAGCGACGCCGAACCCTGCGCGCTCATCGAGGTCAGCGTCTATGCGCGCAGCGAAATTGCAGCTGAGGTATGGGAGCGCATGACCGAACTCATCACACCGGTGGTCGCGAGCACGCTGGGAATCGACCCCGCACACATATACATCTCCTACGGCTCCACCCCCAATTTCGGATGGAACGGAGCGAACTTCTAGCTTGCCTGTTATCATGGCGAAACCTCAAAACCCATCGACGTGAGAGGACCAGTGCCTCACCTATGAAGATCTTTGCGTTCGCGCTGCGCCCCTATGACGAGCTGCCCTATCTCGATGCGATGAGCCAACGGCTCGGCTTCTCATACGACTGGACCGACGAGTACCCCACGCTCGAAAATGCCCACGTAGCACATGGGGCAGACGCGCTCAGCATCATCACCAATCCCATGACGCCTGAGCTGCTCGATGCCTATCATGAGCTGGGCATCCGCGCGATCGCAACGCGCTCAATTGGCTACGATCATATCGACGTGGCACACGCGCGCTCCCTCGGCATGCGGCTCGCCCACGCCGTCTACCCGCCCGAAGGCGTGGCAGACTACACCATCATGCTCATCCTGATGGCGCTGCGTCGGGCGAAGTTCGTCTTCAAGCAAGCTGCCGTGCAGGACTTCTCACTTGCCGGCAAGATCGGACGCGATCTCTCATCATGCACTGTGGGCGTGGTTGGTACCGGTGCCATCGGTAGCTGCGTGGTGCGCTATCTCTCGGGCTTTGGCTGCCGTATCCTCGCCTACGATCCCCACGAGCGAACGGAGGTGCGCGAGCACGCCCGTTACACCAGCCTTGAGACGCTGCTCACCGCATCCGATGTGGTAACGCTGCACGCCCCCGGCCTGCCCGAGAACCGCCACATAATCGGCGAGAGGGAGCTCGCGCTCATGCCCGAAGGGGCCATCCTCGTCAACGCGGCCCGCGGTATGCTCGTCGACACCGTCGCGCTCATCGATGCGCTCGAGTCGGGCCATCTGGGCGGCGCGGCGCTCGACACGATCGAAGACGAAGCCGGGCTCTACTACCTCGACAAGTCGCGCGATATCCTGCCGCATCGCGACCGCGCGGTGCTCGACGCGCTTCCCAACGTCATCGTCTCACCCCATATGGCCTTCTACACTGCGCGCGATGTCGAGAATATGGTGCGCAGCACCTGCGAAGCGCTGCTCGCGTTCTCGCGCGGTGAGCGCGCATCCAACGAGATTGTGGGCTAGTAGAAATGTGCGATAACGCTAGATCGTGATGACGCTGCCGGTCGCAAGATAGCGCACGCGCTCACCCAGCTCATCGCGTAAGATGCCAAACGCATCCGCACCCGTGCAATGGAACGTGTAGTACTGCGTTGGCTTTTCTGCAAGCTGTCGGGCAAGGCGGCGTACCGCCTCGTTCTCCTCACCCACTCCGGAGCTCGGGCTCATGAGATGAAATCCCGCAATCACCACATCGAGCGGGCCGCCCGCAAGCTCCTCCGCACGCTCGATGATATTGAGAATCCCCGCATGCGAGCACCCGGAGACCAGTATGCTGCGCGCTCCCCCAATGATAAGCAGGCTTTGCTCGTGGGCAAAACCGTCTGGTACCAGTAAACCATTTGCCAGCTCGAACAGGCAAGCATTGGAAGCAGGCTCTGGATAGCGCCGTTCGACATCGGAGAAGAGCATGATGCCGGGCGCGATCATGTATTGTTGCCCCGTCTCGACCACGCGCTCGCTTTCAGCGTACGCTGCATCCAAGCTAATCTCGCGATACCGGCGCTTCGTACCCGAGAAATGATGTGCAAAGGCTCCCTGGCGAACAAAGACCGGCGCGGGATGTGCCGCATCGTCCGTCGCCTCTAGAAACGCCCCGAGCCCGCCGCCATGATCGGCATGGCCGTGGGAGATGACCGCCACGTCGACGCTGGCCATATCGATGCCGAGCGTTGCGGCATTCTGCAAGAAGCTTGCGTCGGGCCCCATGTCAAACAGGATGCGCTCGCCAGCATCTGTATCAAGCAAAAGGCTCAGACCGTGGCGGGCGATGAATCGACTCGACGGCGTTGCATTTTCCAGAAGCACGGATACCTTCACGTCGCCCCCCTAGTCCTCGCGGATGCGCACGCCGAGCAACCCGATGAGTTCGGCCGCCTGTTCCGGCGCGATGATGCAACCGCGCAGCTCGCGAAAGTCGCTCGAGACAACGATTCCCGCGATGTCGCACGAGGAAAGGTCGATGCCCGTCAGCGACGTGCGCGCGACTTCGGCACGGGAGAGGTCGCATCGGTCGAGCGCGACACCTGACAAGCGGGTGGCACGCCAAGCGCTCTCAGCAAGCGAACATGAGCGCATGCGCAGACCCTTGATATTCACCTCGGAGAAGTTCGCATACCGAAGCTGCGCGTCCTCCATCGCCACGCCGGTGAAGCGCCCTTTGGCAAACGAGATGCCTGGTGCCGAGCACGAACGGAAATCGACGCGATTGAGCCAGCAGGCCTCCATGATGCATGAGAGGAATCGGCACCCTTCGAATACGACATCGGTAAAGCCGCTGCGTGAAAAGTCGACGCCATCGAAGGTGCAATCGCGAAAGACAACCTGGTTGAACGTTGCGTCGCGAGCATCGAGATCCGCGAGCTCCAACCCGTGGAACCCGGTCATGGTGATTGCCGGTCCGCCGCGGAAAAGGGCGGATGTCAGCTCATCTGCGCCCATGTGGCAGCCGATGTTCCCATTGACTTGAGCATAGCCCCGCAACCGTTTGCCCTGGATCATAACCTCACCACCCGCATTCCCTTTCCTGTACTCCTGCAACATTCCCATCGAATCCATCAACGACGAATTAAGGCTATCACGCTGCCCCGAAAACGACGCTGTCGATCGAGAAAACACGACCGTATTCTGTGCGCGCACAGCTAAAACAAACGTGGGTCAAAACCGCCCGCCAAGATGCCCGTCGAGGCATGCCCACTTGGCCGTTATGCACTTGCGGATACGCCTCGTGCCGCATCCGTCCCAACGTTTCTTGGGCGAATACCTCCTTTAGACCAGAAGCAGATATCGTTTTTTTCAGGCATTCAATGGTTTGACACTCACCTTCCAAATAGCTAAAAGAGGCGATTTGCACCAATGCAGGTAGTTAGCTTGACGCATGTGGCGTTTTTCACGGTCTACTTTAGAGGTCAGGGATAAACCATTGAATGCGTGCATTTTTGCCTCGCGCTCTAACCGCGCGCGGCAACGGCGCGCCTCGTCCCGCTGTATAAGAGGCCATGGACGTCGGCCGGGGCAATCACGCGCCTGAGCAAGGTTTAGGTAGGTTTTGCTCACCAAAGAAAAAAGGCCAACCGCCTAAGCCGTTGACCTCGTATTTTGTGGTGGGCGTTACAAGATTTGAACTTGTGACCTCTTCCGTGTCAGGGAAGCGCTCTCCCCCTGAGCTAAACGCCCGAATATGTACGCGCTCGCAAGCGCAAGGGATAATATACCGAACCGAGCCGCTTCTGTAAAGCAAAAAATCGAACGATTTTCCGCCAACCGACCTTCCGGAAATCGCGGACGGCTCAAACCCAAGGCGCCTATCGATCGGCAGGCTCCAGATCCTCCCCCACGCGCATGTTCTCGAACGTCTCACGCATGAATGCATCGTCGAAATGATTGTCGACATAGCGCTCGAGCGCATTCTGCGGCGGAACGCCCTCGAGGCGCTGTCCCGCCCGCCAAAAGCACGCCACCGTCATCACGATATCGAGCGCGAGGAAGACTGTAAGCAGCGATACCACGACCATCTGACGGCGCGTGGTGGGCTCGCCAATACGAAAAATCGCCTCGGGCATGATGGCGCGGCACCAGATGACGCCGAGAAGCCCCCACGCCACGAGAAAGCGCCACGCGACCCATTGCGTGATATGGTCGGGCAAGCCTAGATACGTCCACGACTGCGCATGCGCAAAATGCTCCAAGCTCCAGCCGGCAAACTGCTCGAGCGAACCTCCAAGCACCGCCGAGAGCAAAAAGAGCTTCCATGCCGGCTCTTTGCGCAGCGGCCAGAGCACCATGGTGAGCAGCACCGCACCCACACCGTACAGCGGCGAAAAAGGACCCCAAACCAGCCCCACCCTGCTCTCGAACACGCCGAACATGACAAACGTGTAGGCGGTTTCAATCACCAGGCCCAGCACCGACGCGACGAGAAACAGGATGACGTACTGATAGAACCCCGGATCGTTGTCGCTCAGAAAGTCTTCGCGCATCTCAAGGCGGGCCCGGGCAATGGCAGCGCGCTGCTCTCGAGAAAGCCAACGCCTCTCAGACGTGCCGCTCGCGCCACCCCACCGCGCTTGGTCGTAGACGCCTGCGTCGATACGCCCCTGTTTGATCATGCGCTTGAATGCGGCTCCCCGCGCCCTGCTCTCGAGATAGCGCTGCACGGCCCCAATGAGAGCGCGCACAAGCAAAAATGAGATCAATATGAATAGCGATACAATAAGCACGAGAATCCTCTACCTATTAAAAGAGCAGCTCAATACGGCATTTTTGGCATCGATGCGTTTGACACATTTTACCCCGTCAAATTTTTTCAAAACAATGCTTGCACACCGCCCAAAACTCGCGTATATTATTTGCCTGCAAGCGGACATGGCTCAGTTGGTAGAGCACAACCTTGCCAAGGTTGGGGTCGCGGGTTCGAGCCCCGTTGTCCGCTCCATCGCATGTCAAGGGCCGGATTTATAATTCGGCCTTTTTCATCGGCGACGTGGCCAAGTGGTAAGGCAGAGGCCTGCAAAGCCTTTACCCCCAGTTCGAATCTGGGCGTCGCCTCCATTGCATCGATCGGGCGCCTGCGGGCGCCCGTTTTGTTAGATCAGCTTCACCAATCGAACGATCGTGCCCTGCGCGTCCTTACGACGCTTCACCTCGGCGCTATCCACGAGCATCCGCATGAGCTTGATGCCGCGGCCGCGCTCTTCGGTCGCCTCCGGCGTTTCGTCATCGGCGATCTCGAATCCCGCACCCGAATCGCTCACCTCGATCACCACGCGATCGCGATAGGCACGCACGCTCATCATGCATCCCGTACCACCGGCGTGATCGTATGCGTTGCCGAGTGCCTCCCCCGCCGCAAGCGCCATGTCGAACACGGCATCGCTCGAAAGCGGTAACGCCGATATGAGCTCGACCACCCGATGTCGATACTGGGCAAGGTGCTCGATACCCGCAAGGATGGGGATGCTTTTGCTCCACAGGGGCACCTCGTTGGGCGAGAGCATGGGAACGGGCGGCTTATCCGCCGCGCTCACATGAAGCACATCGATGAGCTGAGCGATCTGCAGGAAGCGCCCAACCGCTGCAGACACGTTGACCAGCGACAGCAGACCCTCGACCTGCATGAGGCGGCGCGCTCGCGACAATAAGAACGCTAACCCGGTGGAATCGATGAACCCAACGCCTTGGCAATTGATGATGATGCGCCTGACACCGCGCGCAATGAGATCGTCGACCTGCTCGCGCAGCGCAGGCACCGTCGCGATATCGATATCGCTCGACGGCGCAAGGACGGCGATGTCGTTCCACTCACGCACGATGATCACCCGCCCTCGGGATATCGAACCGCAGCGCAACGAGCGCGATGTCATCTTCGAGCGACGATTCGGTAAAATCATCGAGCTCGCCAAGCACGCGCTGGCAAAGACCGTGAACGTCCATACCGGCGGTGTTGAGCAGCAGATCGCGCAGGCGGCGCTCGCCAAAGAACTCGCCATCGCGGCTACGCGCCTCGATGGCGCCGTCGGTATACATGAATAGCACATCACCGGCGGCAAAGCGGAAGCTGCCGCCCTCGAAGCGCATGCTCTCGAATGCACCCACCACGCCCGACTGCGTGCTGAGCGATTCGATCTCGTACCCAGCATGCTCGCCGCCATCTGCAACAGATGCATGATGCACGAGCAGCGACGGCGGGTGCCCCGCCGAGCAATAGGCGGCCTCCCCGCTTTTAAGATCGATCTTGGCCACGAACATGGTGACAAACGTCTCGACGCGCGAGAAGCTCATAAGCATGCTGTTGAGCGAGCGCACCATATGCACTGGGCTCGCGCCCTCCCACGCATATGCCGTAAGCGCCGTCTTCACGAGCGCCGACATCGACGCCGCCTCGATGCCCTTACCGGAAACGTCGCCCAAGATCATGACCGCCTGATCATCCGGCAAGCGCATGAGCGTATAGAAATCACCGCCCACGAGCGCCTGGCGGGTCGCCGATGAATAGAGGGCGTCCGAGGTGATGCCGGGCACCTGCTCGAGCGAGCTGCGCATGCCGATCTGCAGCGTCTGAGCAATGCGGCGGTCCTCGGTGCTGCGCTGCGCCGTGCGCGTTACCAGCTCGAAATCGTGTGCGAGGCGCACCAGATAGTCATATTCGATGTCATCGATGGGCTCTTGCGTGCTGTCGCGCAGCAGCAGAAACTTCTGCGGCGGCCCCGCTGCAGCCGGACCGGCAGGTACGATCGCGGCATCTGATGCCGATGCCGTCGCCTCCTCGCCTTCGCCAGATGAAAGATCGAAGTACACGCCTTGGTTGGGCAAACCGTGGGCAAGCAGCCACTCGCCAGCGCGCGAGAGCTGATCGACGCGCGTGAGCCGAATAAACCGCAGGCTGTTCTCTTCCAACCTGCCAATATCGGACTGCTGGGCGAAGAAGTCCTCCATGGCGGGGTTGAGCCGCGCCGCCGGCGCGGTAGCCGAGAAAAACAGCCGCTCGACATCGCCGGGCAAGGGAACCTGGCTCCCGCCCTCGAAATCGACCACATAGCATCCCAGTTCGCGATCGTATGCCACAGGGCACACGTGGCACCGCAGCACGCGACGCACCTCCTGCGTGAGCTCAGCCCATGCCGTGTTGCGATCGTCTCCAAACGCGTAAATCGTGTCGCGCATATGGTTGAGCGAGCGGTTGAGCTCCGCCGCGCGACGCGAGCGAAGTGCAGACACGAGGCTCACGAGCTCGATCGAGAGGTAGTCGCACACCACCTCGATCACGTTCACATCGAAGCGACGCGGCATGGTGGGACGCTTCCATCCCACCTCGATGACGCCGAGCACCTGCGTTCCAAAGAACACCGGCACGGCGATGAGCGTCTTGAACGGCGGCATCTCGTGGGCGCGCACCGGGCGGGAGCGACGACGATCCATATCGTAGAACCTGCCCGATGCCGCGGCGGCATCTTCCCCCGGCATCGTCACCGAAAGCCGGCACGGCCGTGCCTCGCGCAGCACGTAGGTGGGAACGCCCGCACCGAGCGGAATGAACTCGGGCACGTAGTCGTGCAGCAGGCTCTCCGAAACGCCGCGGAGCTTGAAACCGCCGTTTTCGGAAAAGTAGATCGTGCTGCCGCCAGCATCGAGCGCGTCCACCAGTTTGTTGAGCACGGAATTGAGAAGCTCGGGAAGGTCTTTCGCACCCACCGTTGCCATAATGACCGAGAGTGTGCCCGAAAGGCGCTTATTTGCCGCCTGGAGCTCCGAGAGCACACGTCGCATCTGACGATCATGTGCGTACTGCTCCTCGAGGCTCCGGATGACCACGAGCACGCGCCCGCGTGCATGCAGGCGCTTCAAGATGCCGCGCAGCAACTCGTCACGATGCGACGTGAGCGAGATGGCCCGTGCCTCGACGGGAACAAACGAGCCATCTGAGAGCTTGAGCATGAGCGACGATGCGGACCCGTCGAGCGGAAACGGAAGTTCATGGTCGAGCGCCCGCTCGAACGCAGCGCTGAAGAGCAGATCCTTGATGTCGGCCCCTACGATCTCACGACGCTCGCGCCCCATAAGCTCGCACAAGCGTTGGTTCACATGACCTATGGTGCCATCGAGCCCGCATATCGCCACAGCATCGCTCGTGAGCTCCACGAGGCGTGAGGCGTCGGTTAGCTCCTCGCGGCTCGCAGCTTCCATGGCCTCCCCTTCGCATCTGAACAATCCACACGTTGTTCCGTATACCCCATATCGACATGAAAAAAGCCTCCGAAGAGGCTCCTAGGATGCGATGGTGTCGGAGGCGGGACTTGAACCCGCATGTCCGTGGTTAGGACACTAGCACCTCAAGCTAGCGCGTCTGCCAATTCCGCCACTCCGACAAAAGCAGCAAGAAGAATAATACCCAAGACCCTACCCGAGCGCAAGAAGAAATTTGAGAAAGTTTCGATGCACCGAACAGGGTTCCCTTGCCAGCACGCTTCTACGCGTCCTCGTCGACCAGCGCACCGCCCTCTACCTGCGCGATACCATGCGGATCGACAACGAGGCGCTCGATGCGATCGGAGCCCGCGACCACGCGCTGCGCATAGGTGAGCGGAATGACGGGGAGTTCGCGCGCCACCAAGTCATCGGCCTCTTGCAGCATGGCCGTGCGATCCGCCACATTAATCGTGCCGCGCGCCTGCTCGAGCAACGTATCGACCTCAGGGTTGGCATAGCCGCTGTAGTTGGTGCTTCCCACACAGGAACTCGAGAACAGCGGGAAGATCACGCTGTCCATCACGGGCGCATCGGCAATCGCATCGAGGCGGGCAAGCTGGAACGCGCCCTGCGCCAAACGCCCGTGCAGCTCATCGAAATCGAGCTCTTCAAGTTCGAACTCAAAGCCCAGCGACTGGCACGCCTTCGCAATAAACTCGAGCGCTCCTTTGTGACCGCCATTTGAGTAGTACGAACACGTGATATGCGGCTTGCTCGCCTCATCGGGATAAAGCGCACCCACCAAATCCGCAGCGCGCTGCGCGTCATAGGCGGTATCGGCCCAGGCGCCCGCACGATACCCGCGAACATGCGGCGCGACGATATCGTCGGCAGGAAGGGCAAGATCGCGGTATACCGTCCGGCAGAGCGCCTCTCGATCGATCGCCATGCTCAGCGCGCGGCGAACATCGGCGTTGTCAAACGGCGGGGCAGTCAGGTTGCATACGAGATAGCTGCAGCTGAGCTGCGTGTCCACCAGCAGGCGCTCGCCCTCGCCCATCGTGAGCCCGTCCTCCGCAACACCCAGGCGCTGTGCATTCTCCACTTCATCGACGGGACAGGCACAAACATCCACCGAGCCCGACAGGAAATCGGCATAGGCTTCGGCGATGTCGTCATACGCGAGAAACCGCAGACGCGGGATCGCAGATTCGCCCGCCCCGTAGTCTTCGTACGCCGTGAGCGGCAGCACCGTTCGCTTGGGCGACCACGGACCTTCGAGCGCATAGGGGCCATTGCCCACCGGATACGTATCGAAGGTTTCCGGATCTTCATCCGCATCATGCGGTACCGGAGCCAGCGCCGGATGCGCAAGAACGTAGGCGTAGTCGGCATAGGGGCGGGCAAGGCGCACGACCAATGTCCGATCGTCGGGGCACGATACGCCCGCGAGCGATGAGGCGGTTCCGGAACGCAGCTCCTCGTACCCCTCGATGAGCGCTAAACGGTATGCATAGGGCGCTTCCCCATGCATGGCAACCGCGTTGCTCTCAGGATTGAGCATGCGCTCCCATGCACGCCTGAAATCGGCGGCGCGCACCGCGTCTCCATTATGAAAGGTTGCCTCGCGCAGATGGAAGGTAAGCTGTCGAGCATCATCTGAGATCTCGAAGCTTTCGGCAGCGCGGCACACGAGCATATCGTGGACATAGTCATAGCTGCACAGCGGCTCGAAGACCTGCGCGACAACGGCGAGCTCCGATGCTTCGCGCGCATAGGCCGGATCAAGATGAGCGGGGCGCCCCATCGCCACGCGAAGCAGGCCCTCGATGTTCTCCCCCGCGCTGGTGCCCTGGGATCCCCTCGAGCAACCGCCGAGCGCAGCCGCAAAGCACAATGCGAGCATGCCGCTCATGAGACCCCGTCGGCTGAGATATGCATCTGAACGCAGTAGTGCCACGAAAAACCTCCGGAAGTGCTCTGTGATCCCCATCTGTTCTCAAGGGTACCCTAACCGCACGCCAACGGCATAGACCGAATCCGCATGGACCTGCATCATCGCCGAGAACGCAAAAGCGGCCTGGATATTCCGACGGACGTTTCCCGCGGGGTCCTCACGGCATCGCCGTGAGGACCCGAGGACCACACCCAAAGGAATATCCAGGCCGCTCACAGAGCTCAGCACTGCCTACAGGTCGATGTGCGACTCCTTGATGGGGAACGGCGCCGCGCAATGGCATGCGCAGAAATGACCCGGCTTGATCTCGCGGAACTCGGGTTGCTCCTGCGAGCAGCGGGCCTGCGCGATCGGGCAACGCGTATGGAAGCGGCATCCACTCGGCGGGTCGAGCGGCGACGGCGGATCGCCCGCGAGGATGATGCGGTTGCGGCTCTTCTGCACGTCTGGATCAGGCACGGGAACCGCCGAGAGCAGCGACTGGGTATAGGGATGGTGCGGCTCGGTGTACAGCGTCTTCCAGTCGGAAAGCTCGACCATCTTGCCCAAGTACATGACGGCCACGCGATCGGAAATGTGCTGGACGACAGACAGATCGTGCGCAATGAACAGATACGCCGTGCCAAACTGCTTCTGAAGATCCTTCAGAAGATTCAGAACCTGCGCCTGAATGGACACATCGAGCGCTGAGACCGGCTCGTCGCAGATGATGAGCTTGGGGTGCAGCGCGAACGCGCGCGCGATGCCGATACGCTGGCGCTGGCCGCCCGAGAACTCGTGCGGATAGCGGTTGATGTGCTCGGGGTTGAGGCCAACCACATCGAGCAGCTCACGCACGGTCTTCATGCGCTCTTCCTTCGTACCCACACCATGAATGGTCATGGGCTCGGAGATGATCTCGCCGATGGTCATGCGCGGATTCAGGCTCGCATACGGATCCTGGAAGATGAACTGCATCTCGCGGCGCAGATCCTTGAGCTCATGCTTGTTCATCTGCGCAACATCTTTGCCCTCGAAGAAGACCTTGCCCGCCGTGGGGTTCGTGAGGCGCATGATGGTTCGGCCCGTCGTGGACTTGCCGCAGCCGGACTCACCCACGAGACCGAAGGTCTCGCCGGCGTGGATCTCGAACGAGACATCGTTCACAGCGGAGACGACACGCTTGGAGAAGCGACCTGCAAGCATGCCCGCCTCGGCCGGGAACTCCTTGGTAAGGTGCTCAACCTTGAGCAAGGGCGCACCGGTGGTGTTGGAGGCCATGTTATGCCTCACCTCCCGTGGGCTTGGTTTGGATCGTTTCAGGCGTACCCGTGGCAATCTTGCCGCGAGAACGCGACGTGTCGGGAGCGAACTTCAAGAACTCCGGATCGTCGGCGAAATGGCATGCCGAGTAATGCCCCGTCTCAGTGGTGATATGCACCGGCTCCTGCTCGTGGCAGATATCGACGGCATACGGGCAGCGCGGAGCGAACGGGCAACCCTTCGGCAGGTTCACGAGCGAGGGTGGATTGCCGTGGATCGGCGTAAGCGGCTTCTTCTCATCGATCGCCTGCTCCGGAATGGAGCGGATGAGGCCCCAGGTGTAGGGATGGCGGCTCTCGTAGAAGATCTCGTCGGCGGTGCCGAACTCGACTGGGCGACCAGCATACATGACCATGATCTTATCGGCCATATCTGCCACAACACCCAGATCATGGGTGATCATGATGATCGCGTTGCCGTTCTTCTCCTGCATCTCCTGCATGAGCTCGATGATCTGCGCCTGAATGGTCACATCGAGCGCAGTGGTGGGTTCGTCGGCGATAAGAATGTCAGGGTCGCAGGAAAGCGCCATGGCGATCATGGCGCGCTGACGCATGCCGCCGGAGAACTGATGCGGATACTCGTTCACGCGCTTCTCGGGCTCGGGGATACCCACAAGATCGAGCAGCTCGGTAGCGCGCTGCAGCGCCTCCTTCTTGGAGTAGCCGCGGTGCAGACGCAGACCCTCGCCCACCTGGTGACCAATCTTGTAGACCGGATTCAAGCTCGTCATGGGGTCCTGGAAGATCATCGCGATGTCGTTACCGCGAATGTGCTGCATCTGCTCCTCGGTCATGTCGAGCAGCGACTCACCGCGGTAGTACACATGACCGCCTTCGATCTTGCCCGGAGGCATATCAATGAGACCCATGATGGTCATCGCGGTCACGGACTTGCCGGAACCGGACTCGCCCACCACGCCGAGGGTCTCGCCGCGATCAAGCGTGTAGGACACACCGTTCACCGCGTGGACGATACCGTCTTCAGTGTGGAAGAACATCTTGAGGTTATCGACTTCGAGCAGATGGCGTCCCTCTGGGATGGGCTTCTCCTTGAGATCGGTATGATTCGTATGCTTCTTCGCCATTATGCATCCTTCATCTTGACATCGAGCGCGTCGCGCAGACCGTCACCCAGCAGCGTGAACGCGAGCACGGTCGAAAGAATTGCCAGACCGGGCATGATCATGAGCCAAGGCGCCGTCATGAGGTAGGCTTGGCCGTCCTGGATCATGATGCCCCACGAGGGGTTGGGCGGCTGGACGCCCATGCCGAGGAACGAGATGGAAGCCTCAGTCAGAATGGCGGAGCCGATGTTCATCGTGGCGTACACCACGATGGAGGCAACGGAATTGGGGAAGATGTGACGCGCGATGATACGGGCATCGGAGGCGCCCATGGCGCGCGCGGCATCTACGTAGTCGCTCTCCTTGACGGAGAGGATCGCAGAACGAAACACGCGTGCAATTGAAGGCCACCCCAAGATGCCGATGGCGATGAACACATTCGTGATGGACTGGCCGAGCGCCGCGATGAGGCAGAGCACGAACAACACATACGGGAAGGCGAGGAAGATGTCGGCGGCACGCATGATGATGGTGTCGAAGATGCCGCCATAGTAGGCTGCAAGCGCGCCCATGACAAGACCGATGACGGTCGAGATCGCGGTAGCGAGCAGGCCGATGGTCAGCGAGATGCGGGCGCCGTAGATGACTCGCACGAGGATGTCGCGACCCGTGACGTCCGTACCGAACGGATGCTCAAGCGACGGCGGCAGCAGAGAGGACGTTGCCATGGCTGTGGTGTCGGCGGCAGTCGGAGAACCGAGCCACTGCTGGGCCCACAGATCGGCCGTAAGGGCAACGATCGCAACGAATACAATCCAGATAGCGGCAATGATGGCCAGCTTGTTCTGGCGCAGACGCTTCCAGGCATCGCCCCACAGGGTGCGCGACGCAGCGCCGGAGACGGAGCTGCTTGAGTTGGTTGCCTCGGCGTTCACGGCGGCGGCTGCCGCAGCGGCGCCCTGGCTGGAAACCGGGTACTTCAAAGTGCGCCTCCTTATTTCTCGCTCTTGCTGCCAAGCCTGATGCGCGGATCAAGGAAGGCGTAGCTGATATCGACGATAAGGTTCACGACCATGACCACGACGACGATGATCGTGACGCCGCCCATGACGAGCGGCCAGTCGCGCGCCGAGATCGCCTTGTAGATCTCGGAGCCGACGCCGGGCCAGTTGAAGACCGTCTCGGTGAGGATCGCGCCGGCCATCATGGCACCGAAGTCGATACCGATGTAGGTGACGACCGGGATGAGCGCGTTTTTGAGCGCATGGTGCACAATGATGGAGCGACGGGACAAGCCCTTGGCCTTGGCCGTGCGGATGTAATCCTGATTGAGAACGTCCAGCAGCTGCGAGCGCATAATACGCGCGGTATAGGCGGTCGAGACCGCTGCGAGCGTGAACGCCGGAAGGATGTAGTGCATCCAATCTTGATAGGGGGAGTTGGGGCCGCCGGCACCGGAGATGGGCATCGAGAACGCCCCGCCGGTGAGATCCTTCAGCCAGATACCGAATATCAACTGTAAGATCATGCCGAGCCAAAACGCCGGCACCGCCACGAGGACGGAGGTGACGAGCGTCACCATGATGTCCCAGAAGGAATAGCGCTTAACGGCCGAAATGAGACCCGCGCCGATACCCATGATCGCCTCGAGACAGATGGCGCAGGCGGCGAGCTGGATGGTGTAGGGATACTTCTCCGCAAAGATGTCGGTTACCGGACGCTTCTTGGAGTACGACGTACCCAGATCACCATGGAACAGGTCATTCATGTAGCGGAAGTACTGCTCCCACAGGGGAACGGGGATGGTCTCACCGTTCTCGTCGTAGATGGGTTGCCCCTTCTCGTTGCCGTAAATCATGTTGTTCTCGACCTCGAGCTGAAGGCGCGTCTGCTCGGGCACGGAGCGTCCACCGGTGATCATCGAAATAGGATCTCCGGGAACAATTGCCTTCATGGCGAACAGAATAATCGTCACGCCGATGAAGACAGGGATGAATTGAAGCACGCGCTTCAATATATATTTCCCCATAATTCTCTCCCCTATTTGGCTAGACATAAAGAGGGCGCCTGCCCAGGAAGGACAGGCGCCCTACACAGACATAGCCGCTAGTTTAGCACTACTCTGCAGATTTCACCGAAAATCTTAAGCCTCGACGAGCTGCGCCTTGGAGAGATCGGCCTTCTTCTGCGGGTCGAGATACATGGTGGCCACGTTGGAGCCGCCCACGCAGGTGTGCGTGTAGAACATGAGCGGGATGACCGGCATGTCCTCGGCGATCTCCTTGTTGACGGCCTGGAGCGCGGCCTTGCGCTCGGCGTCGTCAACAGTGGAGCGAGCAGCCATGAGCTTCTCGTCGACATCCGGGTTGCTGTAGCCGGCGCGGTTGTCACCGTTGCCGGTGTAGAACAGCGGATAGAGGAAGTTGTCCAGAATCGGGTAGTCGGCGACCCAGCCCAGACGACCGAACTGGTAGTCGAGCTTCTGATAGCGGTCGAGGACCGTGGCCCAGTCGGGGGTGTCGGCAACGCAGGTGATGCCCACCGCAGCGAGATCGGAGATGATGGAGTCCATGACCTCCTTGTGGCCGCCATCCTGGTTGGAGGTGATGGTCAGCTCGAGGTTGCGGTTGCCGTCAGCGTCGGCCGGATAGTACTGATCGAGGATCTCCTTGGCGGCATCGACGTCGTAGCGGGAGTACTCCCACGCGCCCTCCTCGTAGCCGTCGATTCCGGGCGGGACGATGTTGTCGGCCGGGGTACGGGAGCCATTGAAGAGGGTGTCGCAGATGGCCTGACGGTTGATGGCGAGCGACACGGCGTGACGCAGGTTCACGTCGGTAAACGGACCGTCAACAACGTTGCAGGTCAGGTAATACGTGGAGGGCTCGGTGCCGTTGAGGAACTGGTGGCCCGGGGTGATGGTGTAGCCGTCCTCAGAGGTGCCATACTGCTCGGCAGCGGAGGCGAGGGAGGCCACGGGAACGTCGGAAACGTCGAGGTTGCCAGCCTGGAACTCCTTGTAGGCGGTCTCCACGTCCTTCTGGATCATGAAGTTCACGCCGTCGAGAATGGCCTTCTCGCCGTAGTAATCATCAAAGCGAACGATGTTGATGTACTGGCCGTCGACCCACTCGCCGTCCATCTTGAAGGGGCCGTTGCCCACGGGAGCGAGACCGAAGTCGACCTGGCTCATCTCCTTGGCGCAGTCCGGGATAGGAGCAAGCGCCGGGTGAGAGGCGACATAAGGGAAGTCGGCGTAGCTGTAGGAGAGCTTGACGACGAGGGTGGAGTCGTCGGGGCAGGTGATGCCCGTCATCTCCTCGGCCTCGCCGGCGGCGAGCGCGTCGTAGCCCTCGACCATGGCGAGGTGATAACCGATCACCGAGGGGCTATCGGTGTTGGTGTTGGGGTTGACGATACGCTCCCAGCCGTACTTCCAGTTGGCAGCCTTGACGTCGGTGCCGTCGTGGAACTTGGCGGCCTTGAGGTGGAAGGTGAACTCGGTGGCGTCCTCGTTGACGTCGTAGCTCTCGCAAGCGAGGCACTTGAGCTCGCCGGCCTCGAAGTCGTACTGCGTCAGCGAGTCAAAGAGCTGGAAGCCGACCTGGGTGCCCTGGTCCTCCTGCAGATTGAACGGGTCGATGCAGACGGGGTTGTTGATGTAGTAGCGAAGGGTGCCACCGGAAGCGGCGCCACCAGCAGCGGCGCTACCGCTGCCCGCGGTCGCAGTGCCACCCTTCTGGCCGCAGCCAGCAAGCGCAGCAAGAACACCCGTAGCCAAGGCTCCGCCGACGAAGTTGCGGCGAGAAACCGGCTTGTTCAGGAATTCAGCCATTCCATCCTCCTTAGTACAGATCCTGCGCGGGCCGTACGGCCCGCCCATGTGACGATACGAGGCCTGGAGCCTAGGCTGAATGGTCCCGGCACTCGCAGCGTCGGGAACTACCTTAACCCAAGTTGACTGCGCTAAAGCGCTTGATTTTGCATGAACTATGCCAATACTTGCTGCCTTGCCACCGGAGCGCACGATCAAATGTGTTCGAATTATGCATAACCGCTGCGTACGCGCCCGTTCCACGCCGCGCCCAAGCAGCCGTTTGCCCTACGTTGCGCGGTATTTCAAAACAAAAATAGTACGGATTGTTTACACGTCCGCAACAATCATGCGTGCGCTCCTTACATAGAGCGCACTGCATCGCCACGCAAAACAGGGGCCGTAGTAACGGCCCCTGCTACGGATCCCGCTGAGGGAGCGGCGCTTAGATGCCAACGATGCCCTGCGGGAAGAAGAACATCGCAAGTACAACGCACGCGGCAAACACGCAGGCAACGATCACCGTAAGGCGGTCGAGGTTCTTCTCCATCACGCCCGTTGCCGCGCTCGAGTTGTACAGCGAGCTGGCGATCATGTCGGAAACGCCGGTGCCCTTACCCGAATGCATGAGCACGAGGGCAACGAGCGCAAGCGTGGAAGCCAGCCACACAACGAAAAGCAGAATCTGGAAGGGACCCATTGCTTTCTCCTTTTAGAACATAAGGTTGAACGGTCGAGATGATACCACAACGCACCACCAAGTTGCCCATGTTGGATGGGGTTGGTTGGGGACGTGTTCCATCTGACCCATGGCTGGGTTGGACGGAACACGTCCCCAACCAACCCCAACCAACCCCTACGAGCGGGTGTCGCCGCATGCGCTGACCATCGCATCGTGGAGCGTCACCGCAGCGGGCGGCACTCCCCCGCCCTCTTCATCATCCCATCGATACCAAGGTAAAACACGCTCGAGCCCTTGCTCCTGCGCGATGCGGGCAGGAACGGCCGCTGCAACATCCCCGATCTTGCGACAGGCCTGTGTGAACCCCTGCGGACCATCTCCAGACCGAAGATCGCCGGCACACACGGATAGGAGTAACGCCCATGTCCATGCCTGCGTCTTAGCACGCCATATGAAATATGCACTCTTGCGCGGCTTCTCTCCATACCCCTCGGCATAGTGAAGCGCGATCGCCTCGGCATCGCTCGCGCCCATGCGCTCGAGTCGCTCGATGCGCGCGCCGGCGAGCATGGTATCGCGTAGAACAAGCGCTGTCCTCCCGATCTCAAAACCGCGCTTCGTGAGCATGGGCCTCAGCGGCAGCAAGACCCCTGGAATGGGCGTGAGCACAACCATCGCTGCTATGCCGATCGTCCAGGGCGAGTCGACACCGTAGCTTACACCCCATATCATGACCGAAGCAATCAACCAGACCACAAGGATGCGGAATGGAACACCGCCCAGCGCTGTTGCCCAACTGAACGGCGCCTTGGTAAAGCCATCCCTCCTGAGCTCCTCTTCCAGCTGCCCGCGAAAGACACGAAGCTCCTGCGACATGTCGCGCCGCCGCTTGATGCGGGCAAGTATGGTGTCGAATGCAACTTCAGAGCAACCATCGGGAAAGAACACGTTGATAGCCAATCGATCGAGTTCGCACATGTCCTCACGTATGCCTCTGTACCGCAAGAGGAAATCTTTGCGCCCGTGATGCACGACATCTCGATTCAGCAGCTGCCAGCGGTTGTTTGCGCGAGCAAATTCCCCATGGGACTCATGCTCTTGCTCAACGCCCCGGTAGCACCGTACGATTCCGCGCTCAACCAGTGAAAGCAAGGTTGCCAACGCGCCATCAAACACCTGGACCACGTATCTGCATCCATCATCGACAACATCAGGATGGCCGGCAAGCACGCACACGGTTGCTGGATGCAGCCCATCTAGAAGACGCATGGGATTCCCCATGCCCACTTCCTCAGATTGAATCCGCTCAGCGCGATACTTCAGCAGACATGCGGTACACGCACCAGCAAAGATCGCAGGGTAGATGAGCATCATCAAGAAGGCACAATAATCTGGCATGGCGCGCACTCCGATCTACCTGCATGCGTCGTAGCGGGAAGCAGCAAATCCCCCGCACGTCCCATGGTACGCCCGATATGAGAGGCGCAGACAACATCTTGTCAAAGCCCTGACATATCCCCCCAATGAGCAAAGGCCCCCGACCTGACGGTCGGGGGCCTCGTGGTGACGAGTTTTAACGTGTCCCGGTCTTGCTACTCCTCGACGGCCAGCACGCGACCAGTCATCTCGGGGCTCGGCTCGAGACCGGCGAGCGTAAGCATCGTCGGCGCGATGTCCGACAGGCGACCATCCTCGATACCGGTGAGCTTAGCCTTGTCATCGACGACGATGAACGGCACACGATTGGTGGTGTGGGCGGTGAAAGGATGCTTCTCGCCCGACTCGTCCTCGTCATACATATGGTCGGCATTGCCATGGTCGGCGGTGATGAGCGCGAAGCCGCCCTTGGCGAGAATCGCGGGGATGACCTTCGAGAGGCCATCGTCAACGGCCTCGACAGCCTTGACCGCCGCATCGAAGACGCCGGTGTGGCCCACCATGTCGCAGTTCGCGTAGTTCACGATGTAGAAATCGGCGCGATCTTCGTTGATGGCCTCAACAAGCTTCTCGGTGACCTCGGGCTCGCTCATCTCGGGTTGCAGGTCATACGTGGCAACCTTCGGAGAGGACACGAGCACGCGCTCCTCGCCCTCCTTGGGCTCCTCGATGCCGCCGTTCAAGAAAAACGTCACATGCGCGTACTTCTCGGTCTCGGCGGTATGGAGCTGCTTCAACCCGTTCTGCGCGATGACGTCGGCCAGCACGTTCTCGGGGAACGTCTTGGGGAACGCCACCTCGACGTTCTTGAACGTCTCGTCGTATTCCGTCATGGTAACGAAGTGAGAGAGCTTGGGCGCAACCTTGCGGTCGAAGCCATCGAACTTCTCCTCGGTAAACGCACGCGTCATCTCGCGGGCGCGATCGGGGCGGAAGTTGAAGAAGACCATCGCGTCGCCATCGTGCACGCCCTCGTTGTGGCAGGCGAACGGCACGACGAACTCATCGCCGCGCTCGTCGTGCTCGTAGTAGGCGCGCACGCCCTCAACCGGATCGGTCTCGGTCTCGCACGGCTGCGTGATAACGTCATAGGCCTGCTCGACGCGCTCCCAGCGGTTATCGCGGTCCATAGCCCAATAGCGACCCGACACGGTAGCGATACGTGCATCGACGCCCGTGTACTTGGAGAGCGCCTCCAAGTTCTCCTTCAGGGTCTGCATGTACCCGGCACCGGAATGCGGATCGACATCGCGACCGTCCATAAAGCAATGGAAACGGACCTTCTCGACACCGTGCATAGCGGCGAGGGCCGCCAGGTTCTCACCATGGCGCTGCATGGAGTGAACGCCGCCCGGGGAGACAAGACCGAGCAGGTGCAGGGTCTTGCCGTGCTTGGCAACGTCGTCCATCGCCTTGGCGAGCGTGTCATTCTCCTGGATCGAGCCGTCCTTGATGGCGTTGTTGATGCGGGAGAGCTCCTGGAACACGATGCGGCCGGCGCCGATGTTCAGGTGGCCCACCTCGGAGTTGCCCATCTGACCGTCAGGAAGACCCACGTCCTCGCCCGAAGCACCGAGCGTGGTGTGCGGATACTCGTTCCACAGCTTGTCGAGAAACGGCTTCTTCGCCTTGTAGACGGCATTGTTGTCACCGGCGGGCGCCAGACCGAAGCCGTCCATGATCACGAGCAGCGCCGGAAGGTGACGCTTGTTCTCAGCCATTACTCGGCCGCCTTCTCAACCATGGCGGCGAAGCTCTCGGCGACGAGCGAAGCGCCGCCCACGAGCGCGCCGTCAACGTCTTCCTTCTCCAGGAAGCCGGCGATGTTCTCGGGCTTGGCGGAACCGCCGTACAGCACGCGGATGCCCTGCGCGGTCTCCTCGCCGAAGATCTCGGTCAGGGTTGCACGAATGGCGCCGCAGACCTCCTGGGCGTCGTCGGCCGTAGCGGTCTTGCCGGTGCCGATGGCCCAGATGGGCTCGTAGGCAACGACGTACTTGGCAGGATCGGTGATCTCGAGGCCCTCGGTATCCTTCTTGATCTGATCGACCACGAACTCGACGTGCTTGCCAGCTTCACGAACCTCGAGAGACTCGCCGCAGCAGCTGATCGGCACGATGCCGGCTGCCATAAGGGCCTTCGCCTTCTTGTTGATCTCCTCGTCGGTCTCATGGAAGTAGTCGCGACGCTCGGAGTGACCGATGATGCAGTACTCGGCATCCACGGACTTCAACATGGCGCAGGAGGTCTCACCGGTATAGGCGCCCTTCTCCTCCCAGTACACGTTCTGGCCGCCGAGCTTGATGGAGGAATCGGCGATCTTGTGCGACGTGCAGGCGAGATCGATCGTGGGCGGGCAGATGACAACCTCAACGGAATCGTTGGCGGACACCTGCTCGACGAGCTCCTCGGCCAGCTTCTTGGCCGCGGGGACGTCGTTGTTCATCTTCCAGTTGCCTGCGATAAGGCGGGTACGCTTACTCTGCATCTTCAAGAGCCTCCACTCCAGGAAGGGCCTTGCCCTCGACGAGCTCCATGGAGGCGCCGCCACCCGTGGAGATCCAGGACAT
>CALUFC010000010.1 GCA_944319885.1 uncultured Coriobacteriaceae bacterium | reverse complement strand
CCCGCCGTAACCGCACGCGCACCGCAACCTGCGTGCACGAAAGTGCCTCGGCGATCTCTGGGATTGAAAGCTCCTCGGCATATCGAAGATGCAGCACAGAGCGATCCGCCTCCTTGAGTGCTTCCATTGCCCGCCACACAGGGTGCTCCATCAGCAATTCAACCGCTTCGTCTTGCGTAACAGTTGAGTCCAAATCGGGCTCTTCCACGACCTCGACACGTCGATGCCATGCCTGCCTTGCAAGGTCGCGGCACTGGTTGATGGTGACGCGAAGCAGCCAGGCGCGCAGGTGGTCGCTATCGCGAAACGGCACCTGCGAGCGCATAAGCTTAATGAACACATCCTGCATGACATCCTGCGCATCCGCCGCGCTCCGCGTTTGGCTCAGCGCAAGCCGGTACACGGCTCCTTGATGTGCCGCAATTGCCTCGTCCATGAACTCCTCGCTACGGAGCTCGTTATGTGATTCCCGCACATCAATCACCTCCCTACCCTATACACGTATGAGGGCATGGGTTTGTTACGACATGGTACGGATTAAAAAATTGTCGCAATAATTGTAGGTTTTGCGACTTGTTTTTCGATAATACCTACGACAATTTCTCAGCACCCAGCGCGAGGGCCTGCCTCAGGAAAGCGCATGGCATGATGCCTCGACATGCAACGGCCCGCACCAGAACAATCCGGTGCGGGCCGTTGCAAAGCAGCGATGTGTGAATGCTTATGCCGTGGGTTTCGGCGGCATGAGCGGGTTCTCGCGCTTCAGGAGCGTCATGAACTCGTCGCCCGTGATGGTCTCCTTCTTGTAGAGGTAACGCGCGAGCTCGTGCAGCTTGAACTTGTTCTCCTTCAAGATCTGCGTGGCGCGCGTGTGCGCGGCCTCGATGAGCTTACGCACGTCCTCGTCCACGCGCTCGGCGGTGCCCGGCGCGCAGGTGAGCGAGGTGTCCTGGTTGAGATACGCGTTCTGCACCGTGCCGAGCGCCATCATGCCGAATTCCTCAGACATACCGAAGCGCGTGATCATGTTGCGCGCAAGCTTCGTAGCCTGCTCGATGTCGTTAGCGGCACCGGTGGTCATCTCGCCAAAGATGAGCTCCTCGGCCGCGCGACCACCGCAATACACGGCAAGCTTGTCGAGCGCCTCCTGACGCGTGGTGAGGAACTTCTCGTCCTCCTCCACCTGCATGGTGTAGCCGAGCGCGCCCGAAGTGCGCGGCACGATGGTGATCTTGGTGACCGGCGCGCCCTCCTTCATGTTGGCCGCCACGATAGCGTGACCGATCTCGTGGTACGAGACGACCTGCTTCTCGTGGTCCGAAAGCACGGTAGACTTGCGCTGCTGGCCCGCGATGACAACCTCGACCGATTCCTCGAAGTCTTCCTGCGTGGCGCGGTTGCGCCCCTGGCGCACGGCGCGGAGCGCGCCCTCGTTGATGATGTTGGCGAGGTCTGCGCCCGAGGCACCGGGCGTGGCGCGCGCGATGGCCGAGAGGTCGATCGGCGGCTGGACCTTCACATCCTTGGCATGGAGCTCGAGGATGGACTTACGGCCGGCCAGATCGGGAAGCTCGACGGGGATGCGCCGGTCAAAGCGGCCGGGGCGCAGAAGCGCCGGGTCGAGCGAGTCGGGGCGGTTCGTGGCCGCGAGCACGACAATGCCCTTGTGGTTATCGAAGCCGTCCATCTCGGTGAGGAGCTGGTTCAAGGTCTGCTCGCGCTCGTCGTTGGTCGAGAGGCCCTGGTCGCGCCGCTTACCCACGGCATCGATCTCGTCGATGAAGACGATGCAGGGCGCCTTCTCGTTCGCCTGCTTGAAGAGGTCGCGCACCTTGGCAGCGCCGCGGCCCACGAACATCTCGACGAACTCGGAGCCCGAGATGCTGAAGAACGGAACGCCCGCCTCGCCGGCAACTGCCTTGGCGAGGAGCGTCTTACCGGTACCCGGAGGGCCTACGAGGAGCGCTCCGCGCGGCAGACGCGCGCCGATGTCCTCGTAGCGCTTGGGGTTCTCAAGGAAGTCGACGACCTCCTTGAGCGACTCCTTGGCTTCCTCCTGACCGGCGACATCTTTGAAGGTCACGCCGACGTCCTTCGAGGCAACGATGCGCGCACCGCTCTTGCCGAGGCCACCGCCCATGCCACCGAAGCCGCCGGACCCGAAGTTCATAGAGGGGCCGTCGTCTCCCATCGCCTTCTTCATGCGGCGGTTGAGCCACCAGCCAAACAGCAGGAAGATGCCGATGGGCAGGAACATGGTGAGCAGATAATAGGTCCAGATGCTGGAATCGTTGCTCGGAATCGTGACGTCAATCTGAGCGCCGGCAGCCTCGATCTTCTCGAGCAGGTAATCTTCGGAACCGGGAAGCGCGGTGGTGTGATATGCAACGTCGTCGCCCTCGCCCTTCCGGCGATAGAGCACGTCTGCGTCGCCGGTCGTGTAATCGACCTCCGATACCTTCTTGTCATCGAGATCCGAGAGCAAGGTGCTGTAACTCACCTCGGTAATCTGAGATTGCTGGCGCATGTTGGGAAAGAGCAGCGTATTGAGCACCAGATACACTGCAAGCGCAATCAGCACGTAGAGAATCATGTTTCGTCTACGTTTGTGTTCATCCATTTCCATGTTCATGTACTCCATCTAGGGGCATTGCCCATGCACGGTCAGAATGATATGTAAGATACCCAACGTATGCGGAGCTAGTCAGACGTGCTGCAAAAGGCGCAGGCTAAAACATGCCGCGCTCGTAGTGGTAGCTATTCGCCGGATGCTGGCAAAGCTGCCAGAACGCCACCGCCGAGGCGGCTGCAACATTGAGCGAATCGACACCGTTTGCCATGGGAATGCGGACGGCCGCATCGGCGCCCTCGATGGTACGCGCGCATAGGCCCTCGCCCTCGGTGCCCATGAAGATCGCGAGGCGATCGAGCGCGGCGAGCGCAGGGTCGTCGAGCGAAACCGAGTTGTCGGTAAGCGCCATCGCTGCGCACGAAAAACCGGCATCATGCAAGGTTGCCAGCCCATCCTCGGGCCAGGCGCGCGCAGTCGATCCGATGCGCGTCCACGGCACCTGAAAGACCGTGCCCATCGAAACGCGCACGGCACGGCGGTACAGCGGATCGCAGCAGGTAGGGCTCACGAGCACGCCATCGACATTGAGTGCGGCAGCCGAGCGGAAGATAGCGCCCACATTGGTGTGGTCGACGATCCCTTCGAGCACGCACACGCGGATCGGGCGGCCCTGGGCACGCCGCGCGATGTCATCGAGAAAGCGATCTGCCGGCGCCAGCAGCGGGCGGCGGCAGGCGCACAGCGCCCCGCGCGTAACCGAAAAGCCCGTGAGACGCTCCATGAGATCCATCGGCGCGATAAACGCCGGGACGTCTTCGCTCTGGGCATCGAGCAGCGGCATCATCTGATCGAGCCAACGCTCGCCAAGCAGAAAACTCAACGGCTTCATACCGCCTGCGAGCGCGCGCTCGATCACCTTCGCGCTCTCGGCGATGAAGATGCCCTTCTCGGGTTCGAGCACGCAGCGCAGCTCGCGCTCCGTGAGCCGGGTATACGCATCGAGCCGCTCGTCATCGAGCGAGGTGATGCGGATGATCGACGCCGCCATGGATTCGCATCAGCCCTTCTTCTTTCCGGCAACGCCCTTCGCCGTGTTCTTGACGAGCGTCCACAGCCCGCCACGGGGATGCGCCTGCTCATAGGCACGGCGGCGCGAGCGCTTCTCGTGGTCCTCTTCGAGTATTTCGCCGTACTCGGTCTCGAGGCGACGATAGAAATCGACGGCGCCCTGGATTTCCTCCTCGGTGGGATGACCCTTGTTGACGCCGCCTTTGAGCTTGAACGGTCCCCAGGTATCGAATCCCGGACATCCATAGGAGGTGAGCAGATCGGCCTGGCAGACGCGGCACAGCCCATCGATATCGCGAACGTACCATTTATCCTCGCCGCCGAACGTGAGCAGGGCGAACACCTTGTCGCCCTGTTTAAGCGAAGCCTGGACCACGCGCTTGAGATCGCGATCGAACTGACCGTAGTAAATGCCCGACGCGACGCCGATGAGGTGGTACGCCGTAAGGTCGAGCACCTCGTTTTTCCCGAGTGTTGCCACATCGAGCGTCTCGACGTCGTCGAACGTATTTGCTATCGCCTCGACAAGCTTCAATGTGTTGCCGTGGTGCTTTGAGCGATACAGGATGATGGTCTTCATTGCTCGTTCCTCACATAGGTGACGAAGCTATAGGATACTCCCTCGTCTCCCTCGCCGGGCGCGATTGCCACCGGATCGGTTGCCGTGGCAACACGCCAGGCGGCATCGTCATCCAGATTAGGGAAATAGGTGTCAGCAGGACGCACGCAATGGTTCTTCGTCACCACAGCGCAGCAGCAATACGGCAGCAGCTGGCGATACACCTCCGCACCGCCGATAACCCATGCCTCCTCGCCGTCTCTCAACGCGGCAAGCGCGGCCTCGAGATCATGCACAACCTCGGCGCCCGCGCGCTCAAACGCGGTATCGCGCGTGAGCACGATGTTCCGGCGGTTCTTGAGCGGTCTGCCACCGGGAAAGCTCTCCAAGGTCTTTCGCCCCATGATGACGGTATGGCCCGAGGTGGTCTCGACGAAATGACGCATATCCGCGCGGTTCGCCACGATCATGTCGCCCGAGCGCCCGATGCCCCAGTCGTCGCACACCGCCACGATTGCGGCGAGGTTGTTCCGAGGCGCGATCTCATTAGACGGCAATGGGGATTCCTTTCACTTGGGGGCCGTGGTTGTAGCCCTCGACCACGAGGTCATCCGTTGTGAAATCATAGAAGTCCGTGATCTCGGGATTGAGCGACACCTTGGGCGCCGGGTACTGCGGGCGCTCGATGAGCTCGCGGATGATGGGCACGTGCCGGTCGTAGATGTGGGCGTCCACGATCACGTGCAGCAGCTCGCCGGCGATCATGCCGGTCGCCTGCGCCACCATCATGAGCAGGATCGCGTACTGGCACACATTCCAGTTGTTCGCCGCAAGGATATCCTGGCTGCGCTGCATAAGGCACATGTTGAGGGTGGGTTTCTCATCGCCCGCCGCGTGCGTCACGTTGTAGGTCACGCTGTAGGCGCACGGATAAAGATGCATCTCGGAAAGATCGGCAAACGTGTACATGTTCGTCATGATGCGACGCGAGTACGGCGTATGGGTGAGATCGTAGAGCACCCGGTCCATCTGGTCGAAGTCACCCTCGGGATAGTGGCTCTTCTGGGCGATCTGATACCCGTAGGCCTTGCCAATCGAACCGGTCTCGTCTGCCCATTCGTCCCAGATATGGCTGTTGAGATCGTGGATGTTATTGGATTTCTTCTGGTAGATCCACAAGATCTCGTCCATGGCGCTCTTGAGGGCCGTGCGGCGCAACGTGAGCGCGGGAAACTCCTCACGCAGATCGTAGCGCGCCGTCACGCCGAAATTCTTAATGGTATAGGCAGGGGTGCCATCCTCCCAGCGCGGACGAACCTTCTCGCCCTCGGTTGTGGTCCCGTGATCCAAGATGTCGCGGCACATCTTCACAAACTGCTGATCGGCCTTGCTCATGGCGCACCCCTTCTCATAACGCTTACACCGCCGCGCGAACGCGCGTGACGCTAGAAGCGCTTATTGCCCTTCATCTGCTGCTCCATGGCGCGCAGCATATCCATATCGGAGCCGCTCGCGCCACCGAACGGATTCGCACCGCCCATGCCGGGCATGCCGCCCATCATGTTGCCGAGGTTGCCCATGCCGGGCATCGCGGCGCGGCCGCGCTTTCCCTTCTTGCCCTTCTTGCCCTTTTTGCCCTTCGCTTGCTGCTGCTGGTTCGCCATGGAGCGCATGCGGCCCATCATCTTGTTCATCTCGCCCCACTGCTTCATGAGGGTGTTGACCTCGCTGGGCGTGGTGCCGGAGCCCTTGGCGATGCGGGCGCGGCGCTGGCCGTTGATGATCGAGGGCTTCAGGCGCTCGGCCGCGGTCATGGATTGGATGATCGCGACGTTTTTATCGAAGATCGATTCGTCCATGTTACCACCGAGCTGATTGAGCATGCGCTGGCCGCCGGGAAGCATGCCGAGGATCTTCTTCATGCCGCCCATCTTTTTCACCGCGCGCATCTGCTCGAGCATATCGTTCATGGTGAAGCCATCGCGCAGCATCCGCTCGGCCGCTTCGATCTGCTCGGCATCGGCCATCTCCTGGGCCTTCTCGATGATGCCCACCACGTCGCCCATACCGAGGATGCGCTTGGCCATGCGGTCGGGGTGGAACACCTCAAGCGAATCGGGCTTCTCTCCCATCGAGACGAACTTGATGGGCTTGCCGGTCACGGCGCGAACGGACAGCGCGCCGCCGCCGCGGGCGTCGCCGTCAAGCTTCGAGATGATGACACCGTCGAAATCCGTGCGCTCGGCGAACGTGGAGACCACGTTCACGATATCCTGGCCGGTCATGGCATCGACGACCATGAGAACCTGATCGGGCTTCACGGCGCGCTTGATGTCAACGGCCTCCTGCATCATCTGCTCGTCGATCTGCAGACGACCGGCGGTATCAACGATCACGACATCGCGCATATGGTCGACCGCCTCGCGGATGGCTCTCTGGGCGATCTCGACGGGATGCGCTCCATCACCGCGGAAGACCGGCACGCCGATCTCGCCACCGAGCGTGGCGAGCTGGTCGGCGGCGGCGGGGCGATACACGTCGCACGCGGCCAGCAAAGGGCTCTTGCCCTGCTTCTTGAGGAGGTACGCGAGCTTCACGGCCGCCGTGGTCTTACCGGAGCCCTGGAGGCCCACGAGCATGATCACATTGGGAATGCGGTTCGAGAGCACGAGCTTGCTCTCCGTGGAACCGAGCAGCTCGACAAGCTCGTCGAGCACGATCTTCACGACGTTTTGCGCCGGGGTGAGCGAATCCATGACCTCAGCGGTCATGCAGCGCTCGCGCGTCTTGGCAACGAAGTCGCGAACCACCTTGAAGTTCACGTCCGCCTCGAGCAGCGCCATGCGGATCTCGCGCATCGCGCTCGAGATGTCGGCCTCGGTGAGCTTGCCTTTGCCGCGCAGGCGATCAAAGGTATCGTTCAGGCGATCGGACAATGAGTTGAACATAATCGACTCCTCGGTTCAGTGTCTGAGCGGGCGGTGGCAGCACGAACGAGCGCGCTACTCCCCCACCAGCGCCCGGCAGAAATCATGTGCGTCGAATGCCTGCAGGTCCTCGATGCGCTCGCCCACGCCTACGCGCAAAATGGGCAGCGAGAGCTTCGAGGCGACCGCCATGGCGATGCCGCCTTTCGCAGTGCCGTCGAGCTTGGTCATGATGACGCCGTCGAGTCCGAGCGCATCGTTGAACTCCTGCGCTTGCACCAAGCCGTTTTGCCCGGTCGCCGCATCGATGACGAGCACCACGTACACAGGCATGGGACCAGCCTGCATCTTCTCGGCGCGCTTGCGCGTCACATTCACAACCTTTGCGAGCTCGCGCATGAGCTCAGGCGAGGTATGCAGGCGCCCGGCGGTATCGATGAGCACCAGGTCGGCATGCTCGGCATCCGCGCGATCGAGCACGTCGTAGCACACGCTCGCTGGGTCCGCGCCGCGCTCGCGCTTCACCACGGGCACGCCGGCGCGCTCGCCCCACACATCGAGCTGCTCGATCGCCGCCGCACGGAACGTATCAGCCGAACCGATGACGACCTTCTTGCCCGCCTCATGCGCCGAGCTTGCGATCTTGCCCACCGTGGTGGTCTTGCCGGCACCATTGATGCCCACGAAGAGCACGCAGGACGGGGTCGCTGAGAAAGGATCGCGCTCGGGCTCAATGAAGTTCTCGGCCAGGCGATCGGCAAGCGCGGAGCGCAGCTGGCGCGCCGTCGTGAGGTTCTTGCGGGCAGCCAGATCACGCAGATCGTCGGTGACGTCCATGGCGATATCGGCACCCATGTCGCCCATGACGAGCGTGTCCTCGAGATCCTCCCAGAACTCCTCGGTCACCTCGCCACCGAAATAAAAGATCTCGTTCAGGGCCTCGCGGCTTCGCTCGAGGCCGCGGGAAAGCGCATCAAACAGTCCCATCTATGCATCAACCACCTTTCCGGTCGCGCGATCGAGCCGCTGGCTCACCACGCGGCTCACACCGTCTGCCTGCATCGAGACGCCGTACAGCACATCGGCGTCTTCCATCGTGCGGCGCTGGTGCGATACCACGAGCAGCTGCGTGTTGCGCCGCAGCACGTCGATCGCGTCAAGGAGCTTGGACAGATTCGAGTCGTCGAGGGCGGCTTCGACCTCGTCGAGCACATAAAAGGGCACCGTGCGCGTGCGGTACACGGCGAAGAGCAGGGCAAGCGCCGTCAGCGATTTTTCGCCGCCGCTCATAAGCGTCATCTTCGCAATGCGCTTGCCGCGCGGCTGGGCCACGACCTCAATGCCCGTCTCGGCGGGATGCTCGGGGTCGGTCATCTCGAGGTGTGCGCTACCGCCGGGGAACAGCACCGAGAAGACCTCGCGGAAGTTCTCGTCCACCTTCTCGAAGGTCATGAGGAAGGCGCGGCGCATCTTGCGGTCGATGGCAGAGGTGATCTTGGTAAGCGCGCGACGCGCCCCCTCAAGGTCGGCGAGCTGCTCGGCGATGTAGTCCGCACGCTCGCGGAGACGCTCGTATTCCTCCATCGCCACCTGGTTCACCGGTCCGAGGTTGTTGATCTTGGCCACCAGCTCGTTGAGCTCGCGACGCGCGGCATCGCGATCATCGGGTGCCGGAAGCGCCAACGCATCTTCGAGCACCGTCGTACCATCTGCAGTGATGGCCTTGATGGCATTTTCCACCTGAACCTCGAGCTTGCCGCGCTCGACCTTGAGGTCACCCTGCGTCGCAGATGCGTGCTCGAGCTCGCGCTTCGCCGCGGCGACCTCGCCCTTGGCATCTTCGATGGTCTTCTTGAGCGACGCGGAATCGGCCTCTTCGAGCGATGCCTGATCGCGCAGGCGAGCAGCCCAGTCCATTGCGCGCTGAGAGAGCGCGAGATAGCGGTCGTGCAGCGGATCGACGCGCAGACGGAGCACCTCGAGCGAACGCGAGGCCTGGCGCGTTGCGCGAATGCGGCGATCGATGCCCTCGAGCCGGTGCTCCAGTTCTGGCACGCGCGCAGAAAGGCTCTTCATGCGCTCCTGGGCCTGCGCCCGACGCACCTTCGCATCACCGAGCCGGCCGGCGGCATCGGCGTCATCGCGCCGCACGCGATCGAGCTCGTCGGAAAGATCGGCGAGGCGCTGCGCAAGCTCGCCGGCGCGTGCGCGATCCTCATCACGTGCGCGGGAGAGCTCATCGACCTGCGGAGCAGCGGAGCGCACCTGTTCGGCGGCCTCGCTGCGGCGACGCTCCACCTGCTGCTGCTCGGCGCGCGACGTCGAAAGCGCCTGCTCGAGGCGGCCGATCTCGGCAAGCAGCGAGCGCTTCTCGCCCTCAAGGCGCGCGATCTCGCCCGTCAACCGGCTCTCTTGGGAGCGCGCAGAGGCGAGCGCCTCCTCTGCCTCGGCAACGGCTTCGCGAGCATGATCGAACACGCGTGAGAGATCGGGCTCGAGATCGCCGAGCTCGCGAATGCGGCGCTTGCGCTCGAGCGCGCCCGACGCCGCATCGGATGCGGTGCCCACGCGCACGACGCCGCCGTCGCGCACGCGCGCGCCCTCGGGCGTCACGTACAGCACACCGGAGACAACAGGAGCGGCGAGCGCCTCATCGAGCGATGCGACGACGTAGATATGGCCGAGCATCGCGGCGACGGCGCCCTCATAGCCGCTCGCAACCGAGAGCCGATCGACGAGCCGATAGCCGGCGGCATCCGCCGCGGGGGCGTCGGATGAGATATCCCGAGCAAGAAGCAGCGCGTCGCCCGCGAGCGATGTCTGCGACAGGGCAAACGAGCCCGCACGCGCAAGCGCATCACCATCGCTCATAACGAGCGCATCGATATCTTGTGCAAGCAGCGCCTCGACAAGCGGTTCAAGCTCCTGCGGTGCCTCGATAACATCGCCCAGGCGCGCCTCGACGCCCATCTCGTGCTCGGCGCGAATGCGAGCAACGAGCGGAGACGCGTCGCCCGCGCGCTCATCGAGCCGCTTCAAGCTCGCGAGCTCGGACGTGACCTCGTCAAGGTGGCGGCGCGCTTCGGATTCGCGGGAGCGCCGATCATCGAGCGCCCGCGCGGCAACCTCGATCGCCTCGCGCGCCGACTGCTGCGATGACCTTGCGTCCTCAAGCAGGGTCTCGAGCTCTTCGGCGCGGTCGCGCCTGCTCTCGAGCGAAGCGGTAACCTCTTCGATGCCCGACTCGATCTGCTCGAGCCGCGCGGCGTACATGGAGTCTTCGAGCTCAGCGTTGGAGAGCGATTCCTTGATACGCGCAAGCTTGAGCGACGCATCGTCCGCCGCGCGCTGCGCCTCGCGCTGCTCCCGGGTGAGCCGCGAGATCTGCTCGTCGAGCTCCACGCGGCGGTCATGCAACTCATCGGCTGCAGGTGCGAGCTCGGCGACATCGGATTCGGCAAGGTCGAAGGTCGCTTTCGCCTCGTCAAGCTGGCGGCGAGCGGCCTCGAGCTCTTCGGTCACACGGCGACGCTGGTGCTCAGAGCCGGACAGCGTGCCACGCATCTCGGAGAGACGGGTGACCATGTTATGGCCCTTCTCCTCCAGCAGGCGCATATCCGACCCGATACGCCCCACGATGTCCTGCATGTGGCGGCGCTGCTCGCCCAGATCACCTACGAACAGGCCCTTCTCTTCAAGCATGACCTGCAGTTTCTCAAGCTCGCGCTCCTTCTCGGACACGCGGTAGCGCGCGAGCTCCACGCTCGCCGCGTTCTCTTTGGCGCGCGTCTCGAGCTCGCTCCACGCCGCCTGGAGGCTCCGCAGCTCATCGACGGCGAGGATCTGCGTGAGCTCGTTGGCGCGTGCGGATAGCTCCTTGTAGCGGCGGGCGCGGTCGACCTGGCGCTCGAGCGGGCGCAGCTGGCGCGTGATCTCGCGCGAGATATCGCGCGCGCGCGTGAGATGCTCGTCCATCGAGCGGATCTTCCGGGCAGCGCGTTCCTTGCGGCGCTTGTGCTTGGAGATGCCCGCAGCCTCTTCGATGAGCGCACGGCGCTCCTCGGGGCGGCTCTGCAGGATGGAATCGAGTTTTCCCTGGCTGATGATGGAATGTGTATCCTTGCCAAGGCCGGAATCATGCAGAATGTCCTGGATGTCCATGAGGCGGCAGGGGCTCTGGTTGATGAGGTATTCGCTCTCACCCGAGCGATACATGCGCCGCGTGATGGCGACCTCGTCGAAATCAACCGGCAGCACATGGTCGGCGTTATCAAGCACAAGCGTAACCTCGGCGACGCTCACCGGCTTCCGGGCCGACGACCCCGAGAAGATGACGTCTTCCATCGCCTGCCCGCGCAGCTGCTTGGCGCTCTGCTCTCCCAAGACCCACAAGATGGCGTCCGAGATGTTCGATTTGCCCGAGCCGTTGGGGCCCACGATGACGGTGAGACCGGGCTCGAACGTCATGTGGGCGCGATCGGCAAACGATTTGAATCCTTTGAGCGTGAGCGACTTAAGATACACGATGCCTCGCTTACCTGCGTTTTTGCTGCGTTATCACGCCATCTTTCGTGTAGCCCAGACGCTCGAGCGCATCGCGCGCGGCGGCCGCCTCGGCCTCCTTCTTAGATGATCCGCAGCCCTTGCCCTGGCGGGCGCCCCCTACCAGCACCACCGCGGTGAACGTGGGGTCGTGCGCGGGGCCCGCGGTATCGATCACCTTGTACGCCGGTGGCTCGCCACCGTCTCCCTGCACGCATTCCTGCAGATAGGACTTCGGGTTATCGGGGTGCTCGGCGCGATCGGCCGCAAGATGCGGACGCAGAGTGCGGATGATGAACGCCTCGGCAGGGGCGCGGCCGCCATCGAGGAACATCGCGCCCACGAGCGCTTCGTAGACGTTCTCGAGCGCGGAATGCATGCCGCGCGCGCCCGTCCCCGTCTCCGAGGCACCGAAGATGATGCATTCGCCCAGCCCGAGCTCATTGCCAACCTCGGAAAGCGTTGCGCCGGCCACCAGCGATACCTTGAGTCGCGTGAGCTTGCCCTCGTCGAATTCCGGATACGCATCGAACAGCGCGTTGGCCACGATGGCACCCAAAATGGAGTCACCCAGAAACTCCAAGCGCTCATACGACGCCCACACCGGCTCGCCCTCGACGGCGGACGGATGCGTGAGCGCGCTTCTCAGCAGCTTCTTATCATGGAACTCATAGCCGCAGATCGCCTCCGCGCGCGCGAGTTTATTCGAACCTGGCACGGGTAGCTTAAGCCTCCTGCGTGGCCTCGATGGCATCGAGCGCATCGGCAACCGAGGTGATGGAGGCGAGGTTCTCCTCGTTGAACTCGATATCGAACTCATCCTCGAACGCGGTGACGAGCTGGAGACGATCAAGGGAGTCGGCATCGAGCTCATCGAAGGTGGTCTCCTCGGTGATCTCCTCGGGGCTGATGCCAAGCACGTCGCTTACGACCTCGACAACCTTTGCAAACAACTCAGAGCGCTCCATGGGGCTCTCCTCTCTCTGCATACGTATGCGATACTGCGATACGGTTTGATTCTACCCGCAAAGCGCAGACACGGCTACTCGGCGATGCAACCAACCGACTCGATGACGTTCTCGATGAGCCCGGCGCGAACGGCGCGCGCCGTGGCAAGCGTGCCGTTCTTTACCGCCTCGACCGACGTCGCGCCGTGCCCGATGAGCACCACGCCGCGCAGGCCGAGCAGGATGGCACCGCCATGCGAGTCGCCCGAGAGCTTCTCCTTGATACCCATAAGCTTGTCTTTGAGCAGCAGCGCCGCGATCTTGGTCTTGAGCGAGCTCATGAACGCACCCTTGAGCTCGGACATGAAGAACTTCGCCGCGCCCTCGGTCGCTTTGAGCGCGATGTTGCCGGCGAAACCATCGCACACCACCACATCGAAATCGCCCGAGGTGAGATCGGTGCCCTCACAGTTGCCCACAAAGCCCTCCACCTGCTCTTTCATGAGCGGGAAGCACGCCTTGGTGAAATGCGAGCCCTTGGTGTCCTCGGTGCCATTGGAAAGCAGGCCAACGCGCGGGGCAGCCACGCCGCACACCACGCGGGCGTATGCGGCGCCCATCTGGGCGAAGCGAACGATGTCTCCCGGCTCGACATCGGGGTTTGCCCCCATGTCGGCGAGCACCGTGAAGCCCGAGCGGTTCGGGATGGCGGTGGTGATGCACGGACGGATGGGCCGCCGCTCGCCGTCCTCTTCATACCGAAACGGCGTCACGTAGGCGGTCGCCGCCGCCGTGATGGCGCCGGTGGCACCCGCCGAGAAGAAGCCATCGGCCTTCCCGCGCTTCACGGCGCGGCAGGCAATGACGATGCTCGATTTGCGCTTCGTCATGACCGCCTTGATGGGATCATCCTCCATGCGGATGACATCGGGGGCGACAAGGGCCTCAACCCGCTCGCGCTCCTTGGCGAACGGCTCTACAAGCTCCTCCGGCCCGCATGCGAGCACGACCAGGTCCTCATCGGCTGCCAGTGCGGCGTCGATGCCATCGAGGACCACCTGGGGCTCCTCGTCTCCACCCATAACATCTACGACTACTCGAACCTTGCTCACAACGGCTCCCCTCATAAGCGAACGGGCCGACTCACCGAGCCGGCCCGTACTACCCAAAAAGCTAAGCTCTCACCGATGGGTCTTCATGCTACTCGGTGACGATGACCTCGCGGTCCTTGTAGTACCCGCAGTTGGGGCACACGTGATGCGGGAGCTTCACAGCGCCGCAACGGGGGCAGGTGGAACGCGAAGGGGCGTCGATCTTCATGTTGGCAGAACGACGGGAATGGGTCGCCCCGCGGCCCTTCTTTTGCTTAGGTACTGGCATGATGACCTTCCTTTAAGACCTAACGTACAGGTACGAATATGCGCAAGTAGCGATATTAGCACAGACAGCCGAGACGTGTACAGGAAAAATGCCGCCTGCTCACCGCTTGACCATATTAGTTGTCGAGCTTGAGCTGCTTGAGCGCGGCGAACGGGTTCTCGTCGCTTTCCACCCAGGCTTCCTCGGCCTGCTGCGCGCAATCGCATGTCTCGTGATTGAGATTGCATCCGCAGACAGGACACAAGCCGGCGCAATCGGGACGGCACAGCACCACGAACGGAATGTCCATCACAACAGCATCCGAGATGGGCTCAGCGAGGTCGATCGTGCGCTCGGCGCCCAGCAGCTCGAAGTCCTCGTCTTCCGAGGCGTCTTCGGGCTCATGGAACAGGTAGTACTCCTGAATCTCGCCGGCGATATCGAACGAGGCGGTTTCGAGGCAGCGATCGCACGTGCCCTCCACATGGGCGCGCACCATACCGCTCGCCAAGATGCCGTCTCCGGCGTTGGTGAGCACGACATCGTAGGCGATGCCCTGCGGCAGCTGGAACTCCTTGTCCCCCACCGTATAGGCGCCGGCGTCGAGCGTTCCTTTGAGCTGAAGGCTCTCGCCCGGGTTCTCGATGCGGTCGCGCAGCTCGATGATGACGGGATCGATGAACGCCATGTTACCAGGCACCGTTCTGCGAATTGTTCGCGCCCTCGTTGAGCTGCTGGCGGCAGCGCGTCACCGTGTTGGTGAGACTCTTCAGGTTCTCCTCGAGGTGCGTGAAGACCTGCTCGGCATAGTCCTCGGCGGCGTAGCGCGTCTCGCGCTCGTACTGCTGGGCACGATCGCGGATGTCATCGGCCTGCTGCTGGGCCAAGCGCACGATCTCCTGCTCGCCCGCGATGGTGAGCGCCTGCTGCTGCGCGTCGGCGATGATGGAATCGGCCTGTGCGGTGGCGCTGGCGATGAGCTCGTCGCGCTCCTTCAGGATGCGACGGGACTTCTGCCACTCTTCGGGATAGCTCATGCGAATCTCGTCGAGGATGTTGAAGAAGACCTCGGTCTCAATGACCTTGAACTGCGCGCTTTTGCCAAACGGCGGCTTCGCCTCTTCAATGATGCCCTCGAGCTCGTCTACCAAGCTTTCGATTCGCTCGCCAGGAAAGATGTCGCCCGGCATCCCGTCTCCTTTCATCGGGTGCATATCATCGTTCGATGGTACCACATCGCCGGCTCGTTACCGGTTGAAGCGCTGGTGGAGCGCATCGGCAACACACGGCGGCACAAACTCGGTCACATCGCCGCCGAACGAGGCCATCTCGCGCACCGCCGAGGACGAAAGGTAGGAATACTCAGGGCTGCTCATGATGAAGATCGACTCGATCGAGGGATCGAGCCGGTAGTTCAGATCGGCCTGCTGCAGCTCGTACTCGAAATCGGTCATGGCACGCAAGCCCTTAACCACCCCGCCGGCACCAACCTGTCGGGCAAGGTTGACGAGCAGGCCGTCGAACGGCAGGACGTCGACGCCGTCGAGCCCCTTGAGGGCGCGACGGGCAAACGCAACGCGCTCCTCGAGCGTAAAGGTGGTACCCACCCCGTTTTTGCCCAGCGAGCGCGCCACCGCGACGGTGACCCGCGGGCAGATCCTGCGAGCGCGGCGCACCACATCGATATGCCCGTAGGTAATGGGGTCGAACGTGCCGGGTACCAGCACATGGTTGATGCAATCGGTCATGGTGTCCTCGCTTAGCTGTTCTGGTTTGGTGTATAGCGGATAAGATCGACCGCGGTGATGCCGTAGCGCTTCTCGCGCACAACCGTGAAGGCGCGCGGACGCGCGCCGGGCGCGGACGACGCGTGCTCATGCAGCGCGAGCGCACCGGGCCTCAGCGCACCATGCGCCGCGAGCGCCTCGAGCAGGCGCTCGGTGAGCGCGACGTCGAGGGCATACGGAGGGTCGAGCAGCACGAGGTCGAACGGCCCCGCCGGTATGCGGCCGTGCTCGGCGGCGGCGACGACGTCGCCGCGCACCACGCGCCAACGATCCCGCGGCGCGCCAAGGGTTTCAAGATTGCTGCGAACGAGTGCCGCCGCGCCGCGATCGGAATCAAAGAACACGGCGCGCTTGGCACCACGCGAAAGCATCTCGATGCCGAGCGCTCCCGAGCCGGCAAACGCATCGAGCACGCAGGTGTCATCGATGCCGTCCTCAAGCGCGGAGAGCACCATCGAGGCGCACGCTTCGCGCACGCGATCGGTTGTAGGACGCGTCACATCCTTGCCGCGGGGCTCGCCGATCTTCCTGCCGCGCCACATGCCGCCAACAACCCTCATCCGCCGCTCACCTCCTTGAAGACATCGCCATAGCGCCGTACCACCTCGATACGCAACGGGCGCACAGCGATCGTACCCAAATCACGGGAATATCGTAGCAGCTCGCACGCATCGCGCCGCACGGCCTCAACGATGTCCACATCGCTTTCCAAATCGACGAATCGCAGCGTCACACCGCCATGCTGCCTGAACCCCAAGATCTCCCCTTCATGGCGGAGCTTGAGATCGAGCTCGGCCAGCGCGAAGCCGTCCGACATCTTCTCGAGCGCCTGCATCCGCTGCACCGCTGCAGAGGCATCTCCAGCAGGTGTGTGCGCCATCACATAGCAGGTGCCCGATGCGCTGCCGCGCCCCACGCGCCCGCGCAGCTGGTGAAGCGTAGCCAGACCGAACCGCTCGCCGTTCTCGATGAGCATCACCGTTGCCTCGGGCACATCGACGCCCACCTCGACAACCGTGGTCGAGACCAAGATGTTCGTCTCGCCCGCATTGAACGCCTCGATGGCAGCATCCTTCTCCTGGGGGCGCATGCGCCCATGCAGCACACCGATGCGCGCCTCGGGGAAGATCCGTGCCAGCTCAGTGGCTTCCGAGGCGACATCGTGCAAGCGCGGACCGCGAGCAGGGCCATCGTCCGAGGAGGATCCGACAACATCCTCGAGCTCATCCGCAGAATCGGTGGCCTCTACGAGCGGGCAGACCACGTAGGCGCGCTCGCCGCGCTCCAGCGCTGCCCGGATTGCCCCGTAGGCGATATCGCGATTGGGCTCTGAGAGCACACGGGTCGTGATGCCGGCCCCTGCGACCGGGCGCGTTCTGATGAAGCTCGTATCGAGATCGCCGTAGACCGACAGCGCAAGCGTGCGCGGGATCGGCGTCGCCGTCATCACGAGCAGATCGGCACCGGGACCCTTGGCGCGCAGCTGATTGCGCTGGCCCACGCCGAAACGATGCTGCTCGTCGATCACCACGAGGGTCAGCCGCGAGAAGACGACGTCGTCGGAGAGTACGGCATGCGTTCCAAAAAGCACCGTGAGCTCCCCCGCCGCAAGCCGTGCGGTGATAGCGGCACGCTCACCAGGCGGCGTCGAGCCGGTTAGAAGCGCCCATGAGATACCCGCACGCTCGAGCAGCGGGCCGCATTTCACGGCATATTGGCGGGCAAGCACGCTTGTGGGTGCCATGACGCACGCCTGCGTGCCGGTATCGGCGACAGCGGCGAGCGCGCAGGCTGCCACGGCGGTCTTGCCGGTACCGACATCTCCCAGCAGCAGACGGTTCATGACACGCGAGCCATCTGCCATGTCGCCCAAGATGTCCGCAACCGCGGCATCCTGCTCACGCGTGAGCTCAAAGGGCAGCGCGTCTCGGAGCGCGCGCACATGATCGAGCACGCGGTGCGCCGTCGCGGGCACATCAAGCAGATTCACATCGTTGCGCAACCGGAGCGCGAGCTGCAGATAGAGCAGTTCGTCGTAGGCCAGGCGACGGCGCGCGCTCGACACCTCGTGCGCCTGCGCGGGAAAATGGATCGCACGTACGGCGCGCGCGGCGCTCATGAGCTGACGGCGGGCACGCAGGCGGGCGGGCAGCGGATCGACGATAGACCCAACCAACTCGAGCGCGCTCGAGACGATGCGGCGCATCCACGCCGCCGAGATGCCCTCGCCAACGGCGTGAACCGGCAGCAGGGTCCCCGAGGCGGCCGCATCATCGAGCTTCTCGAAATGCGGCGACGACATCTGCTTGAACCCATAGGCAAACTCGACCTTGCCCATCACGGCAAGACGACATCCGCGCTCGAGTTGCTGCGCAATCCAAGGCTGCTTGAAAAACGCGATATTGAGCACGCCGGTAGTATCGACCAGCGACACCTCGACCACACTCATCCTCGAGCGCGTGCGCTTCGCAACCACCCGGTCGACCACCGCAACGATGGTCGAGACCTCGCCGAGCGGAGCCTCCTCGATGGTAAGCGCGTGCGAGAAATCAAGGTAGCGGCGCGGAATATGGAGCAGAAGGTCCCCCACCCGCTCGATACCGAGCCGGCGGAGGGCCTCCTCACGTGCGCCGGAAACATATTTAAGCCTGCCGACATCCTCCTGGAGCATCGCGGTCGATGCGAGCCGGGTGGATGCAGGCGTAAGCGTGCAGCCGCGCGTCACGGCCGAACCGCCTACTCGATCGAGAAAATCACCGGATAGAGCGGCTGCTCGCCACGGTGAGCGTCGATCTCGAGATCGGGCTGCGCCTCTTCGATGCGGGCGATGAGGTCTTCGAAGTCCTCATCCGAGAAATCCTTGCCAGCAAGAATGGTGAGCGCGTCGCCCTCCTCCTCGTCCTGCATGCGCGCGATGCAGTCGAGTGCGACCTGCTTGACGTCGCTGCCCACGATATCGATCGAATCGTTGATGATGCCCATGACGTCGCCGGCATGGATGGGCGTACCGTCGGACGCCTGCGAGTCGCGCACGGCACAGGTGATCTCGCCATCGCGAACCTCGGCGATGGCCTCGGTCATAGCCTCGACGGCATCATCGAGCGAGGAATCGGGCAGCACGGCGAAGAGCGCGGAGAATGCCTGCGGGACCGTCTTCGTGGGGACGACCACGACCTGCTTGTCCTCGCACGCCGACGCAGCGGCCTCGGCAGCCATGCGGATGTTGCCGTTGTCGGGCAGGATGATGACAGCTTCGGCATTCACCTTCGATACGGCATCCAGAAGATCCGCCGTGGAGGGATTCATGGTCTGCCCGCCGGAAACGACCACGTCGACCCCGAGCGACTCAAGGATCTCAGCCTCGCCGGAACCGGCGGCCACCGCCACGAACCCCAGCGCCTTAGCCGGCTCGGCCGGCGCGGCATCCTCGTCCTCATGGATCTTCGCGGTACGCTCGGCGCTCTCCATGTCCATGTTATGGATGAACACCTCGTAGATCTGTCCGAGCTGAAGCATATGCTCGAGCACGAGGTTGGGCGTGTTGGAGTGCACATGGATCTTGTAATCGGGATAGGCGCCCACGAGCAGCTCGCAATCGCCCATGGAGGCGAGGAACTTAAGGCATTCATCCTCGTCGAACGGCGCATCCGCCTTGAACAGGAACTCGTTGCAATACCGATACTCGGAGCCCTCCCAGTCGTCGTTCGCCTCGATCTTCACCTGGGCGAGCGCGCCCTCGCGAGCCGATGCGGAATCGGCATCGAAGGTGGCGGAGAAGTCCTCGATCTTAGCGGTGCGACCAAGTGCAGCCGCTACGAAGTTCTCCAAAAAGATCGCGAAGCCGAACGCGCCGGAGTCAACAACGCCGTTCTCCTTGAGCACCGGCAGCAGATCGGGCGTGCGCGCAACGGACTGATAGGCTTCGACCACGATGGCATCGAGCGCGTCCTCCACCGAATCGCGCGCTTTGGCGCAAGCGTCGGCACGCGTGGAGATATCGCGCAGCACCGTGAGGATGGTGCCCTCGACGGGCTTGCGGACCGCTTTGAACGCCACCTTCACGGCGTTGCGCAGCGCGGCGGCGACATCGGCGGAGGTGGCAGGATCGGTCGCACCCACAAGGCCCTCAGCGGCGCCGCGCAGGATCTGCGATGTGATGACGCCCGAGTTGCCGCGCGCGCCCATGAGCGAGCCATGGGTGATAGCAGCGGCGATGTCCGCCATATCGGCATCGGCGGGAAGCGTGCTCAGCTCCTTCACCACCGAGGAAAGCGTGAGCGACATATTCGTGCCCGTGTCGCCATCGGGCACGGGAAAGACGTTCAGCTTATTGATTTCCTCGGCCTTCTCGGATACCGCAGCAGCAGCGATGGGAAAGCAGGTTCGAATGGTCTTCGCAATCATCAGGGTGATCTCCAAAACTTCAGTATCCGAGTGCTCTTAGTTGTAGCTCTTGAGAGCTTCGATATGGATGCCGATCGTAAGCTTGGACGCATCGATCTGGGCGATCTCGGCAAGCGTGAAGGCCACCGCGCTCGAAAGGTTGGCGCACACGGACTTCATGTTCACCCCGTTCTCGAGCACCACGTGCAGATCGACGCGCAGGCCCGACTCATCGCTCGAAACCAACACGCCCTTGCGCAAGCGCTGGCCCGCGAGCAAGCGAACGCTCTCCGCCCCTTGGAGCTGCTCGGCCATACCCACGACGCCGTAGCAGGAAAGGGCGGCATATCCCGCGATATCGGCGATGACATCGTTCGAAACGCTCAGGCTACCGGCTATTGTCTCAGACACTAGAATCTCCTTCTCTTGCGCGCTGTGCATCCAACACGGGAGTTATTCCGCTGCATTTTACTACGAGCGACGCGCAGGTGCAGGAAAAATCGGCGGCGGCGCTCCGTGCGTCCACAGACGGCCCACGAAGCGTGCCACCGCCTACTCCCCCTCTGCACCCACATCCTCGAACTGGGAGTTATAGAGCTCGGCATAGAAGCCGCCCGCGGCGAGGAGCTCATCGTGCGTGCCCGACTCCACGATGTCGCCATCGCGCAGCACAAGGATCACGTCGGCATTCCGAATCGTGGAGAGCCGGTGCGCGATCACGAAGCTCGTGCGCCCCTGCATGAGGGCGTCCATGGCGCGTTGAATGCGCTCCTCGGTGCGCGTGTCCACGTTCGACGTCGCCTCATCCAAAATGAGGATGGGCCGATCGGCGATGAACGCGCGCGCGATGGTGAGCAGCTGCTTCTGTCCTTGGCTTACATTGGAGGCATCCTCGTTGAGCTCGAAATCGTACCCGCCGGGGAGCGTGCGGATGAAGTGGTCGGCGAGCGCGGCACGGGCGGCCGCGTACACCTCGTCATCGCTCGCATCGGACCTGCCGTAGCGGATGTTCTCGCGAATGGTCCCCTTGAACAGCCAGGTGTCCTGCAGCACCATGGCGAAGTTCGCGCGCAAATCGTCGCGAGCGCAGTCGCGCACGTCGACCCCGTCCACGCGGATAGCGCCCGCGTTCACATCGTAGAAGCGCATGAGCAGCTTCATGAGCGTGGTTTTGCCGGCGCCCGTGGGGCCAACGATGGCAACCGTCTGTCCGGGCTCTACCGTGCACGAGAAATCATGGATGATGGTTTTATTAGGCACGTAGCCAAAACGAACATGATCGAATGCGACCTCGCCCCGACAGGCGGGCAGCGCACGCGGCGCGAACACCGCATCTTCTTCGGACTCGTCCAAGAACTCGAACACGCGCTCAGCTGCCGCCGAGAGCATCTGCAGCATGTTCGACACCTGGGAAAGCTGGGTGATAGGCTGCGTGAAATTGCGAACGTACTGCATGAACGCCTGAATATCACCCAGGTTGATAGCTCCTGCGATTGCCAGAAACGCCCCCGCGATGACAACGCCCACATAGGCGAGATTCGCGACGAAGTTCATGATCGGCTGCATGAGGCCGCTGAAAAACTGCGACTTCCAGCCGCTCTCGTACAGACTGCGGTTCTCCACATCGAAATCGGCCACGGCGCGCGCCTCGCGGTTGAACACCTTGATGACGTTCTGACCGGAGAAGCTCTCCTCGATGATGCCGTCAACGCGTCCCAAGATCACCTGCTGTCGACGGAAATAACGCTGCGAGGAGCGCACCACCACGACCACGAGCACAAGCGAGATGGGTACCGTGAGGAAGGTGAGGCCGGCGAGCGCATACGATACGGAGAGCATCATGGCCGCGACGCCGATGATCTGCGTGACCGAGGTGATGAGCTGCGTCACACTCTGATTGAGCGACTGCCCAAGTGTATCGACGTCATTGGTCACACGGCTCATGACATCGCCCACGGAGTTGGTTTCAAAATACGCGAGCGGCATGCGATCGATCTTCTCGATGATCTCGCGCCGCATGCGATAGCACACACGCTGGGTGATGCCCGTCATGAGCCATCCCTGAACGAAGTTCATCGCGGCCGCGGTCGCATAGAGGCAGAGAAGCCCTGCCAAGATGTAGCCGATCTTGGTGAAGTCGATCGAGCCCGTCCCGGCAACTTTGGCAGCGAGCCCGTTGAAAAGCTCCGTGGTCGCCTGACCCAAGATGCGCGGCCCCAGCACGTTGAAGACCACGGAGGCGATGGCGCAGGCGATGGCGATGATGAGCGCGATGCGCTCATGTGCGATGTAGACGATGAGCTTCTTGATTGTTCCCTTGAAGTCCTTGGCGCGCTCGGCAGCAGGACCGCGTCCCATGGGGCCCGGCATCAGCGCTCACCCCCTTCCCGCACGGCGGCGCGTACAGCTGTACCGCGCGCATCCTCGCCCGCAAGCCCAAGCTCCTCGGCCGAGAGCTGGCTCTTCGCGATCTCCACATACTCGGGACAGCTGCGCAGGAGCTCCTCATGGGTACCGCGCCCGACGATGCGGCCGTCATCGAGCACCAGAATCTCATCGGCGTGCATGATGGTTGCGATGCGCTGGGCCACGATGATCACCGCCGCATCGGACGCCTGCCGAGCGAGCTGCTCGCGCAACACGGCATCGGTTTTGTAATCGAGCGCGCTAAACGAATCATCGAACACGAGCACCTTCGGGCGCACTGCAAGAGCGCGCGCGATGGAAAGGCGCTGGTTCTGCCCACCCGAAACATTCGATCCGCCCTGGCTGATGGGACTTAAGAACCCATCCGGCTTACTCTCGATGAACTCGGTTGCCTGCGCGATCTCGGCGGCGCGACGCATATCGTCGTCGGACATGGAAGGATCGCCATACTTGATGTTGCTCTCGATGGTGCCACTGAACAGCATGCGCTTCTGCGGCACATAGCCAATGGCCCGGCGCAGCTCCTCCAAACCGATGTCGCGGATATCCACGCCATCGAGCGTGATGGAACCCTCGGTCACATCGTAAAGGCGCGGGATGAGCGATACGAGGGTCGATTTACCGCACCCCGTCGACCCAATGATGGCGCACGTCTTGCCGGGCATGGCCGTGAAGCTGATGTGCTCGAGCGTGGGCTCGTCGGCATCTGGATAGGTAAAGGTCACATCGTGATAGGCGATCGTGCCTCGCCAGCCCTCGCCCCGCTCTCTCGTCACGCGACGCTCAGGTCCGGGGTCGGCGATGCTCGTGCTGCACGCCAGTACGTCCTGCACGCGCTCGGCAGCCACATCGGCGCGCGGCAGCATCACCGAGATCATGGTGAGGATCATGAAGCTCATGATGACCTGCATCACGTAGTTGATGTATGCCATGAGATCGCCCACCATGAGGCCGCCGGAATCCACGCCCTGCCCTCCGAACCACACGATGCCGACGGTGGTGGCGTTCATCACGATGAGCATGGCCGGCATGAGAAGCGACATGCAGCGGTTGGTAAAGATATAGGTGTTCGTGAGCTCACGGTTCGCTTGGTCGTAGCGCTCCTGCTCGTACGCCTGACGCCCGAACGCGCGAATGGGCATGATACCCGTCACGATCTCGCGCGCCACCAGGTTGTTGCGATCAACGAGGCTCTGCATGCGACGGAACTTGGGCATCGTGACACCCATGAGGATGCCGATGGCGATCGCGATGGCAAGGATCGCCACCACGAGAATCCACTCAAGCCCTGTGGGCATCGTGAGCACGCGCACAACAGCGCCAAGCCCCATGCACGGAGCGAACAAAACGATGCGCAGACACATCACGAGCACCATCTGTATCTGCTGGATGTCGTTCGTGGCGCGGGTGATGAGCGAGGCGGCCGAGAACTTCTCCATTTCTGCCGGCGAGAAGCTGAGCACGCGCGCATAGAGCTCGTGGCGGAGATCGCGCGCGATGGCAGCGGAGGTCTTTGAGGCGTTGAACGCCGCGAGCACCGCGCACAGCGCCGAGAACAGCGCAAAGGCGAGCATGGTCATGCCCTCGCGGAAGAGATAGCCCGTTTGGACGTCGTTCAAGTCGATGCCGGCGTTTCGGTAGGCACCCTTCACAAACTCGATGGCACGGCTCTGGATGATGGTGTCGCCCTGGTCTCCCAGGCTACCTACGAGCTGCTCGCGCATCGGGGCGAAACTGCCCGGGCCAAACGTGACGGCCTGCCCCGCCTCGGCGGAGGCGAACTGTTCCGCCATGTCGACGAGTTCATCGAGGTCGAGCGTATCGCCGTAGCGGGCCTTGATTGCCGCCACGGCGGCCGCGTCCCCATCGCCTACGAAATCTTCGACCGGGATACCCTGGTTGATCTGATAGACGAGCATCTCGGCCTTGGCCATGTCGCCCTCGATCCGGGCGGCGTCGTCGTTGGAGCCCGTGAACGAGCGAACGCCCGCGGTATCGGGCGCGGAATAGAGAGCATCAATATCCTCGGCAACGTCTGTATCGAGGAACAGCTCGACATCGGCGAGATCGTTCCCGGTGATCTGATCGGGGACGGAACCTTCGATTCCGCCCTGACTGATGCCCACATCAACAATGTCGCTCATAAGCCCGGGCAGCATCAGCTCGCAGTTGGCTTGCATGAACAGCAGCACCAACGCGATGAGGAAATTGATGGCGTGCCCCTTCATGAATCTGAAGATCTTCACCGAGCATCCCCTTTCCGGAAATATACACGAGCGATGATTATTCCCCCAACGCGCCGCGCACAGCATCTGGAAGGCCGCCGTGTACGGTCGCGCATACAAAATCCATCCTTAAGGCACCTTATGATCGACATCCTCGGCAACACGCGCCGCCGTTGGGCGCCCAACAGTGCAAATACCGCGTTTCTCGCTTGCAATACCGCTTGCCACCTGCAATAATGCACTGGCGCACCGCGAACGCGCCGTGCTTTGCAATCGTTCCGGCATCCTGCGTGCAGCCCTCGCTGCGCCTGCGGTCCTGCTTCTGTCGGCAACGATGTGAAGATTGCACGTAGCAAACGCAATGTGTGCTATAGTTCCTATCTGTTTGTTCAAGCGGTTATGCCTACACCGCCCAAGGAGGGTTTAGTCATGTCCAAAGTTTGCGAGATCTGCGGTAAGCACCCTGTTGCTGGTCGCTCTATCAGCCACTCCCACCGCGTCACCAACCGTCAGTTCCGTCCCAACATCCAGCGCGTCTACTGCGTTGTCGATGGTCATCGTCGCAAGATGAACGTGTGCACCACGTGCCTCAAGTCTGGCAAGGTGGCTCGCTCCTAAGGGACACCCCTCAGATACCCTTCATGCTGTGCATTGCATATGCAACGAGCGCCCTTCAGGGCGCTTTTTTATTGCGCAACGACGTTGCAAGCAGCACCGCACCGCATCATCTCGTCAGTACGTGCAACAACACGTACTAGAATGAGAGCGCTCGTCGCGAGAACATAGCTCGCCAACCACTTTGTATGAAGGGACGACTGTGCACGACAACCCACCCCATACCGCCACGTCCCTCGACGCGCTCTCGAACACCTTCGAGACAGCAAGCGCGAGCATGCTGCAACGCGAGCGCCTGCTCGCCGCCGACACCACGCGTGATCTGCGCAATGCGCGTGAAAGCCTGTGGCTGCTCGTACTCGTGCTCATCGTCTCCACCGCCATGGGCGCCGCCGCGTGGCTCTTCCTCGCATGCCTCGATGCGGTAAGCGCGGTGCGCGCGGCGCAACCGTTGTGCTTTGCACTTCTTCCCATCGTGGGGATCGCCACCGCGTGGCTCTACCGCACGCATGGAAACGACGCCGCGCGCGGCAACAACCTGGTCATCGATAGCACGCTCACCGGCAAGCCGATTCCCGCCCGCATGGCGCTGTTTACCTTCTGCTGCTCGGTCGCCACGCACCTGGCGGGCGGCTCGGCCGGTCGCGAGGGAACCGCCGTGCAGATCGGCGGCACGATCGCCGACAACCTTGCCCGACGCCTGCAGCTTGGTCCCCGCGATCACCAAGACCTTCTGCACGCCGGCATTTCTGCCGCATTTGGCGGCGTGTTTGGCACGCCGCTCGCCGGTGCGTTCTTCGGCATGGAGATGTGCTTCGTGGGCAAGCTCAACTACAGCGCAGGCATCTACTGCCTCATCGCGTCCTTTACCGGCGATGCTGTTGCCCGAGCACTGGGAACGCAGCATGCCGAGCATCTCATCGGCATCATTCCCAACCTCGAGCCGCGCACGGTGGCGTACGCCGTTGCCGCTGCGGTCGTATTCGGCCTGACGGCGCGGCTTTTCTCACTCGCTATTCGCGCGCTTAAACGCTTCTACGCCCATCGCATCACCAACTATCTCGTTGCCGCCCTGGTAGGATCGCTGGTCGTGCTCGCGGTTTTTGTTGTAGGCCACCTCGAGCGCTATGCCGGCCTCTCGACATGGCTGGTGGATGCGGGCTTTTCCGGCGATACCACGCTGGGTGACGCGGTGCTCAAGCTCATCATGACCGCGCTCACGCTCGGCGCCGGTTTCCAAGGCGGTGAGGTCACACCGCTGTTTGGCATCGGCGCAGCGCTCGGCGGCTGGCTGAGCAGCGTCTTTGACATGCCGGCTGCCTTCATGGCTGCCCTCGGGCTGCTCGGGGTGTTCGGCGCCGGACTCAACGTGCCCATCACGACCATCATGCTCGGCATCGATATGTTCGGCGGACAGGGCGCCCCGTATTTTGTGATCGTCGCATTCGTGAGCTATCTCGTTGCGGGCCACCGCGGCGTCTACGCCGCGCAACGCATCGTCACGCCCAAGCGGCGATCGCTCGCTCGCGATAGCGGACTTACGCTCGACGAGGCAATCGAGCAGCACCGGCACAGCATCGCCGAAGCAGATAAGGAACATACGTCATGAATCGCCGCCATGCCTTGGGCACGACGCTCATCATCGCCAACCCCGCCTCACAATCCGGTACGGGCGAAGCGGTGGCCAAACGCCTCAAACGCTTCCTGAGCATGTACCTCGACGATCCCGATGCCTTCGAGCTGGTGTTCACCGAAGGACCGCGCCATGCCACCGAACTCGCCGCAACCTGCCGGGGCTACGATTCCGTCGTCGCGCTCGGTGGCGATGGCGTCATCCACGAAGTCGCCGCCGGACTTATGCAACACCCCCGCTCCGCGCGCCCCACGCTCGGCATCATACCGGTGGGATCGGGCAACGACTACGCGCGCACCCTGGGCATCACCGAGCGCGGCGAGGATTCATTCGAGGTGCTGCTCACCAGTCTTCCAACCCCGCTCGATGTGGGCCGCGTGGACATCGACCGCATCGATGGACAGGCGGGCGGCTCAACGGAATATTTCGTCGAAACGCTTTCCATCGGCCTCGATGCCGCCATCGCCATCGATACCTATGAGCTGCGAGCATCGACCCATCTGCGCGGTAGCGCGCTGTACACCGCGAGCGGACTCAGGGTTTTCGGTACGCGATATCGCGACTATCCCATGACGGCGTCGTTCGACGGCGCGCCCGCCGAGCGTATCAGGCCGTATCTCATCGCGGTCCAGATTGGCCCCACCTATGGATCCGGCTACACGATCTGCCCCGCCGCCGACCCCGCAGACGGATGGTTCGATATCTGCTACGCCGCAGGCCCCGCACCGCGCCTGATCACGGTGCCGCTTTTCCTGCGCGCCAAAAACGGCAATCACGTCAACTCGAAATTCGTGCACACCGCGCGCGTCGCCACCATCGACCTTGAGCTTGAAGAGGGCGACTATCCCATTCAGGCCGACGGCGAGCAACTGCACGCGCGGCATCTCTCAGTTTCGATCCTTCCGCACGCGCTCAATGTCCTGGTACCGCGAAATCCCACAGGCCCGCAGCAAAGCCGGTAGACTCGCAGGACCCTCGACGTGGCGGATCTGTTGGTTTAACTCTTGCTTTAAGCAAAAGCCACATGTGGCGGTGCCTCGCGGATGCGCCTATGATATCCGCTGGCAATGCGCCGTTTTCGCATCTCGAACCACAACATACGACTTGGGGGACCCATGGAGAAGAAGAGCATCGTACAGGAATTCGTTGAGTTTATCAGCCGTGGCAACGTGATGGACCTCGCCGTCGGCGTTATCATCGGCGGCGCGTTCACGTCGGTGGTGAACTCGCTCGTCACCAATCTCATTCAGCCGGTCATCAGCGCAATCGGCGGCAATCCCGAGGTTAAGGGCATGGCGCTCGTGCTCAACGGCCAGACTATCGATTTCGGCGCCTTCATCTCCGCCGTCATCAGCTTCCTCATCACCGCCGCTGCCGTCTTCGCCATCGTCAAGGGCATGAACACCCTGAACGACCTGAAGGAGGCCGCGCTTGCCAAGGCGGGCCTTGCCAAGGAGGCCGAAGCGGAGGCTGCCCCTGAGCCGCGCACCTGCCCCTACTGCAAGCAGGAGATCGCCGACGATGCGACCCGCTGCCCGCACTGCACCGCGAAGCTCGAGGGCTACGTGAACACACTGGAGTAAACGCTTCTCACAGCAATTCCTTGCAGAAGCACCCGCCGACGTGCGTCGACGGGTGCTTTTTCATGGCTCTATAACAAGTGTGCTGGCAACGAGGCTTAGATCGCGTCGAGTGCCTGGGCGACATCGGCGATGAGGTCGTCGGTGTCCTCGATGCCGCAGGAGAGGCGCACCATGTCCGGCGCGATACCGCATGCCTCGAGCTCGGCGTCGTTCATCTGACGATGGGTGGCATTTGCCGGATGCAGCACGCAGGTGCGCGCATCGGCAACATGGGTGGCGATCTGCGCGACCTTGAGATTCTTCATGAAGGTCTCCGCAGCGGCGCGCCCGCCCTCGAAGCCGAAGCTCACCACACCGCAGGTGCCCTGCGGCAGGTACTTCTGCGCAAGCTCATACCACCGGTCGCCGGGAAGGCCGGGATACTTCACAAAGCGCACCTTGGGATGCTCGGACAAAAACTCGGCCACAGCACGGCCGTTCTTCACATGCTGCGGCATGCGGACATGCAGGCTCTCGAGGCCCATATTAAGCAAAAATGCGTTTTGCGGGCTTTGGATGGAGCCGAGATCGCGCATGAGCTGCGAGGTCGCTTTGGTGATGAAGGCGGCACCCTGCCCGAATTTCTGCGTGTAAATCACGCCGTGATAGGTCTCGTCGGGCGTCGTGAGGCCGGGGAACTTTTCGGCATGCGCATCCCAGTCGAAGTTGCCCGAATCTACGATCGCGCCGCCCACCGAGGCACCATGACCGTCCATGTACTTGGTCGTGGAGTGCGTCACGATGTCGGCGCCCCACTCGATGGGACGGCAAAGCACGGGCGTGGGGAACGTGTTGTCAACGATGAGCGGGACGCCGTGGGCGTGCGCGGCGGCGGCGAAACGCTCGATATCGAGCACGTCGAGCGAGGGGTTGGCAACCGTCTCACCGAAAACTGCACGGGTGTTGGGCTTGAATGCCGCCTCGAGCTCCTCGTCGGTGCAATCGGGCTTCACGAACGTACTCTCAACCCCCATGCGGCGCATGGTGTGCGCAATCAGGTTATAGGTTCCGCCATAGATGGCCGAACTTGCAACCACATGGTCACCCGCGCCCACGATGTTGAAGAGCGCGAAGAAGTTTGCCGCCTGCCCTGAGCTGGTGAGCATGCCGGCCGTGCCGCCCTCGAGTTCCGTGATCTTGGCGGCAACGTAGTCGTTGGTGGGATTCTGGAGACGCGTATAGAAATACCCTGCCTCCTCGAGATCGAACAGTCGGCCCATGTGCTCCGACGTATCGTACTTCCACGTGGTGGACTGGTAGATGGGCACCTGGCGCGGCTCGCCGTCACCGGGACGATAGCCGCCTTGAACGCAGGTGGTTCCGATACGCTCTGCCATATCTGGTCTCCTTGGTCATCGAGTCGAATAATCGGAGGTGAGACGCGCAGCCGTGCGACGCGTCCTTTCAACATGCGCGTTCAAGGATACTGCAACGCCTCATCGCCCGTAAGCTCGATGCGAATCTCGCCGATATATTTAACGCCGCTGTCGCAACCCGTGCGCTGAGATGCCGACATTGGCCTTGCGTACACGAAGGCTCACGTCGAAGCAGTCTAGAATTCGCCAAAATTCGGCCGGCCCACCGTCGCGCAATCACGTCCTGCCATCATCTCGCGAAGCCAGCTCAGAAACGGCTGCTCCTCCCCTGTCTTGAAGACGGCATGGATCATCACGGTCTCGGTAAAATCTATCGAGGCGATCTTGCCGCCGCGCTGCTCGACCTCGCGGTGCACCTGCTCGAACAACGGATACGCAACAGAAATATCGATGGGAGTGATCAGCGTCATCTCGACCAAATCACCCGCGGCGCGCGCGGCCTCTACGGCTGCCTGCGCCGCAGCGGTATACGCCCGCACGAGCCCGCCTGGACCCAGGAGCGTCCCGCCGAAGTAGCGTGTCGTCACGCAGCACACGTCTTTGAGCCCCGCGCCGCGCAGCACCTCGAGCGTCGGCATACCGCTCGTGCGCTGCGGCTCGCCATCGTCGCTGGCGCGCTCGCTACCGCCGGCGAGGATCCATGCCGGGACGTTGTGGCGCGCATCATAATGCCGCGCGCGCACGGCGTCTTGGTGCGCGGTCGCCTCCTCCGGCGTTTCCACGTGCACGAGCTGGGCGATAAACCTGCTTTTGCGATCGACAAACTCACCGGTCGCCTCTGCCCCGGCGCGCATCGTGATGTATCTCTCCACGAATCCATCCACCTTTGCGTGTCGTAAACCCTAGCAACTATAGTAGCGAAAACGTAGTGCGCCGATCATCGAACGAAAGCGCCCCAGCCGCATCGGAATGCAAGCTGGGGCGCCACGCTGATGTGTAACAGACCGATTAGCTGTTCTTCATGACGATGCTGTCGACGGTATCGGCGACGTGCTCCACGGAATCAACGCAGTACTCGAGGAACGTGTAGACCTCGTGCCATGCGAACACCTCGCGGAAATCATCGCAGGTGGTGTGCAGGTTGCGCATCGCCTTGATGTAGAGGTGATCAGCCTCCTCTTCGATCGAGTTGATCTCGATCACATGCTGACGCAGGGTCTTGGAGCGCTTGAACTGCGGAAGCTCCTCTAGCAGCGCGCGCATCTCCTTGCACGAACGCTCAATCATGTCGACGAGCTCGAGCGCATCGGGGCGGATGGAGGTGATGTTATCGAAATAGATCCGATGCAGCACGCCTTCGATGCGGTCGGTCACGGTGTCGAGGTGCTCGCTCATCGCAGCGATGTCCTCGCGCTCAATCGGCGTCACGAAGGCGGTCACGAGCGCGTCATGCATCTCGTGCTTCTTCTCGTCCGCCGCCTGTTCAATTGCATGCATGGCCTCAATGGCCTCGCCGATGCGCGACGGATCGAATGAGCGCATCACCTCCGCAAGCACCTGCGCCGCCTGATACGAGAGATCAGCGCACTCGCAGAAGGTGTCGTAATAGTAGGAATCCTTTTTCCTGGCCATGTTCAATCTCCAAACTGTCGATGGCACTGCATCTTGTTACGGCCCGTTGGCCAATTCGCTGCGAACGTTTCCCTAGAACACGAACATGAAGAGCTTCGCCATGACGAAACTGATGAGCCCGCATCCGGGGAACGTGAAGATCCAGGTGAGCATCATGTCGCGCACCACGCTGAAGTTGATTGCCGAGAGACGCTTCACCGCGCCAACGCCCATGATGGCGCTGGTCTTGGTGTGGGTGGTGGAAACGGGGATACCAAACAAGGTGGAAAGCAGGATGCAGATTGCACCGGCGAGATCTGCGGAGAATCCCTGATACTTCTCGAGCTTGACCATATCCATGCCTACGGACTTAATGATCTTCTCGCCGCCCACCGAGGTACCGACGCCCATAACCGTCGAGCACAGCAGCATGAGCCAGATCGGAATGACGGCGTTCGTAAGATCGGGCTGTCCGTTGCAGAAAGCGACACCCAGCAGCAGCACGCCAATGAACTTCTGGCCATCCTGCGCGCCGTGCATGAAGCTCATGAAGGCGGCACCAAAGATCTGAGCGCCGGTGAAAAACCCGTTCGCATGTCTTCGATCGATGCCGGCACATAGTATCGTGATGAGCTTGCAAAGCCCCCAGCCGAGCGCAAAACCGATCGCCAAACTCAGCACCAGGCCATAGAGCACCTTGACCCACTCGGCACCGTTCACGCCATCCAAGCCGCCCTGGATGGCCAACGCAGCGCCGGTGAGACCGGCGATGAGGCTATGGCTCTCGCTGGTAGGGATTCCAAACACCGAAGCGCCCACGCTGTAGACCACGATCGAGAACAGCGCCGCGCAGAGCGCAACGAGCGCCTCATGCGTGTTCGTGCCGAAATCGACCATGTTGGAGATGGTGGATGCAACCGATGCGTTGAGATGCGTCATGATGAGCACCCCGAGGAAATTGAAGATGGCGCTCATGATGATTGCCGGGCGAACGTTCAAGCATCGTGTCGAGATGCACGTCGCAATGGCATTGGGAGCATCGGTCCAACCGTTTACGAAGATAACCCCGAGCGTAAGCAGTACCGTAACGGCCAAGATAGGATTGCTCGCCACCTGGGCCACGAAAGTCGCTAACGAAACGTCCAAGATCTCTCGCTTCCCTTGCGATACGCATGCTTTCGCGTGCGTACGCGCGTACAATACGTCAACATTCTATCCGTTCTTGACCTCGCGCTTATGCTCAGTTGACATATTTATGACGCTTTCCGGGTATTATGATTTCGTTGCTAGCGATATATCTGCGCTTTTACTATCAGGCTATATGCTAGCTTACCAACTCCTTACATTCGGCTTACTTGCATCTAACGACATTCTAGCTGCTGAAACCCCATATGCGCCGCACCGCAGCCCAGACAGCGCTCCACCTTGACCGCAACGCGGACAGCGAAGCGCGCTCGTGCTACAATGGCCTGCGCAAAGCGGGCCAGACGGTCGCGCGACCGGTTCTACCGGCGTGAGGAAAGTCCGGGCTCCACAGGGCAGGATGCTGGCTAACGGCCAGGCGGGGCAACCCGACGGAAAGCGCCGCAGAAAAGAAGACTCCCACTGGCCGGCCCTCGGGCCGTGCAAAGGGAAAAGCTGAAACGGTGGTGTAAGAGACCACCAGCGTCGTGGCGACACGGCGGCTTGGCAAGCCCCATCCGGAGCAAGCGCGAATAGGGATGCGATGGTGTTGCCCGCACCGCATCCGGGTAGCGTGCGAGGAGCCACGCGGCAACGCGTGCGCCAAGATAAATGACCGTCCTCGACAGAACCCGGCTTATCGGCCCGCTTTGCCTTGTGTTTTTGCTCCTCACCGGCAACGCGCGCTCACCATCGCGACGGGTACAATGTTCTCAGCAATGCCGACTTCGTGATGGGAGCTGCCATGTCATTCATCGACCTTGCCCGGAAACGCTATTCCTGCCGCGCATATGAAGATCAACCGATCGAGCAAGATCGCCTCGATCTCATCCTCGAAGCGGGCCGTATCGCGCCCTCCGCTCATAACAACCATCCCACGCGCGTCATCGTCTGCGATACGCCCGAGCTGCGCGCAAAGGCGGCCAAAGCTGCCTATCGTTTCGAACGCAAAGGCAGCGTTTTCGGGGCACCCGTTGTACTCATCGCCTGCGCCATCACCGGCGATGCGTGGGTTCGTCGGGACGACGAGATGAACTCCTCGCTTATCGATACCTCGATCGTCGTCGATCACATGATGATGCAGGCGACGGAGCTCGGCCTTGGCACCTGCTGGGTCTGCATGTTCGACCCCGAGATCGCGCGAAAGGAATTCAATATGCCAGAGGGCATTCTCCCTGTGTCGATGCTCACCGTAGGTTACCCTGCCGACACGATCGCCGATTCCGAAACACGAGAAGCGCGCTGTATCAAACGCGAGCAATTCCTCAGCCTGAGCTAACCGACAAGCCGGGGCTATCCCGACACGCGTACCACCTCTATGCGACGATGCGACTGACGTATGCGCGATACGCGTCCGTCGCATCGTCGCTTTTATATGGTTTGGCAGCAGCCGCATGCATTTTTTCGGGCAATGCCATCATTATTGCCAGTTAGTTCAGATTCCGGAGCGTTTTGCCCTCCGAATTCACTCGGTTGCCGATCATGATCGGATAAGTGATTGCATGAGGACATATTACTTAGGTATATATGCATATTATTCGAGTTGTCATATCGTTTTTTCGACGAGCGAGATGCCATTCACGCCTTATGCGCTCCGGAATCTGAACTAACTGGCCAAAATAATGACGAAGAGAAGAAAAACTTCAATCGAGAACGGGGCAGAAGCATCTGCTTCTGCCCCGTCGACGCACGATGTATCGAGCCGATTACCGATTATTATGAGATACCCATCTCGGCCTTCAGTTTCGCAAGCTCATCGTCGACGGCGGCGGTGGAGCCTGCCTCGGTGTACTTCTTCTCGAGCTCGGCCGTCGTATCGACCGCGCGAGCATTGAGCTCGCTCATAGCATTCGAGCGATCAAGCATCTCGTCGGCCTTTGCCTCCATGCGGTCGAACGCGCTCATGGCACCTTCAGCGCGATCGCCTGCCGAGGTGATATCGTTCACCTTATCCTGCGTCTTCGCGACAGCTACCTTTGCTTTCACCGCCTCACGACGGCCCTTGAGCGTCTCGATATCGTTGACGAGCTTATCGTGCATCTCGCGCATCTTGGATGCATTCTCGTGGGCGGCAGCATGAGCCTGCGCCAAGCTTTCGCCTTTCGCGACGAGTTGCTGCTTCTTGGCAAGGAAGGCGCGCGCATCATCCTCGTTGCCCGCCTTCAGCGCCTGGCGCGCAAGATCGTCGTACTTGGCGATCTCGGCGGCATTCTCCTCCACGAGGCGCTTGGTACGCGTCTCCTCGGCCATAACGCCGGCAGTCTCTTGTTTTATCTCGGCGAGCGATTCGGATAGATCGCGTAGATACTGATCGACCATCTTCGCCGGATCCTCGGCGCGATCGAGCAAATCGTTGACATTGGCCTTAACGATGTCGGCAAACCTGTCGAGCATTCCCATGATCAAGCTCCCTTGCTGTCTCATAACCTGCTACCGCACCCTATGCGCAGTCGCACTTGTTCTACCCTATCCTGCAGCGCGCATCACGAACTCTCGTCGTCTTCAGACGATCGTTGATACTTCTTTGCACGCTCGTCTATATCCGCATCGCCGAAGGTCTCGAGTGGTGTGTCCAAGATCTCCTGCACCCGCTTCGCCTCGCGCTCTTTCGATGCGCGATAGCGCTTCACACCCGCATATGCGAGCACAGCAACAACCACTACCACCACGCCCGGCACGATATAGGCAAGCGGTGAGACGGTCTTCGTCATGATGCGCTCGGCGGTATCTGCAAACGCCTTGGAGAAGATCTCTTCTTCGCTCAGTGACATATCCTGATAATAACGATCGAGGTAGTCCGCCAAAATGCCGATCGCCTCGTCGTCCATGATGGTCTTTGCCTGGCTTCCCACCGCGTAGCCGCAATTGAACGACCCCGCGCCATCATCGCAAAAGACGAGCAGGAAATGCGCCTCGTCATCGAACAGCTCGTCATACGTCGCCCGCGCAATCGAACCAAGTTCTGCAGTCGAGGTCACCGAACCGTTTGGAAGGATGTAGACGTAGGGTTCGACACCGGTGAGATCGGCAAATGTGTCCATGCCGGATTCAAAGACATTGCTATCGGAAATCCACCCGCCATCCTCGTCGGTAACATGACGAGGCGTCGTCTGGGCAGTGCCCGCAGGAAGCGCTTCGCGCTCAACCGTGGATGCGGCGATCCCGTTAGAAAAGGACGAGTCGCAAGAGGAAACGCTTCCGAGCAACGAGAACAGCAGCACCACGATGATACACGCGGCCGCAAGCCCCAGACATCCGCCAAGCGAGCAGCCCGCCTGGCCTCGACGCCCCGTGGACGGTGCATCCGAAACCTCCGCTGGTGCCGACACAGAGCGCGAGAACATACGGCCCAAGCTCATGCCCGTCAGAAATGGCCAGAAGCTGCTACCCGAACCGCCTCCCATGGGCGGCCGTGGCGCCGGCCCCCTGCGTCCGAAGCCGCCGAAGCCGCCTCCGAAACTCCTGCCGCGGCCACCGCCGCCGGAGAAACCGCCGAACGATCTACCACCACCGGAGAAGCCGCCGAACGATCTACCACCACCGGAGAAGCCACCGCTGCGACCACCGCCCGATCTTCCGCCTCCAGATCTGCCCACGGCACGCTCCTTCCAACGTCATAATGTAGCTGCAGTATACCCAAAGATAGAAAAGGACCCCGTACGAGACGAGGTCCTTTCACTGTGGCTGGTATCAATGACGATCAACGGCGACGCCCTCAACTGAGCGTTGTAGCAAAATGCTTAGTCGAGATCGTCCATGCCAAAGTTGTCGAGCGGCGCGAACGGATCAGCAACCGGAGCGGGCTCGGGAGCCGGAGCGGGAGCGGGCTGTGCGGCAGCAGATCCGACAGGCGTAGAGGACAGCAGATCGGACGGGAAGGAATTCTGAGCGTCATCCATGAAGTGCTGCAGAAGCTTGAGGTACTCGTCTTTGAATTCCTCGCGAGATGCCTTGAGACGATCGATCTCCTTGAGCTCCTCCTGCTTCTCCTGAAGCGCCTGGCGAATGACGTCACGGGCCTTGGCATCCGCCTCGTTGCTGATGCGCTCGGCGTTCTGCTGCGCCTCGTTCACGATGGCCTCGGCGGTCTGCTGGGCAGCGATAAGCGCCGCAGAGATCTGGCGCTCGGACGCATTGAAGCTCGGCTGCGCGGGAGCAGCAGGAGCGGCAGCGGGGCCGGCGGCAAGCTTTGCCTGGGCCTCAGCGAGCTGCTGCTCGGTTGCGGTGAGACGGTTCTTCAGGTCGACGATCTTGTTCAGCATAGCATCGACCTCAGCGGACAGCTGCTCGAGGAACACGTCAACCTCGCCGGGATCATAGCCGCGCTTCGCCTCAGAGAAGGTCTGGGCCTGGATGTCTGCAGGTGTGATAGCCATCTAGAAACTCCTTTTCGTCGCCTGGGCCGAGCCCCCATGCAGGCCGGCCATGCGTTTAGACAAGTATACCTATAAGCAAGCGAGCTGCCGCGTTCAACGCAAGAATAGCAATAACCGGCGAGAAATCTATACCGCCGAACGGGGGGATAAATCTACGGAAGATGCCCAGCCAGGGCTCGCAAACCGAGCGAAGCACCATCGCGATATCGTAGACGAGCCCTCCCTGGCGAATGGGAAACCACGACATGAGAACATAGACAAGAATCAGCGTCTCGTAGAAGCCGACGAGCGTGCTGATGATCTGAGCAAGTTGATAAATAGTGATCAGAGCCCCTGGGTTAGCTGAGATAGCCGTCGGCACGCAGCTTGGAAATATCGGAATCCTTAACCTCGCATCCGGCAGGCAGCACCATGAAGACGCGATCGCCCACCTCGCGCACGGAGGCACCCAAGCCGCAGGCAAAGCCGTAGCTGAAGTCGAGGACGCGCTTGGCAACCTCGGTTCTCACGCCTACGAACACGAGCGCAACGGGCTGCTTGGTACGCACGCGGCGCACGACCGTTTCCACGTCGTCGTAGCTCTCAGGACGGAGCACGTAGGCGGGGAGCTGCGGTGTCGAGGTAAGGATGGCATTCGCCCGGGTTTCGGTCGCCTGGGACGCGGGCGTGCTCGCGCTCGCCTGCGCGGCGTGCACGCGCATCTGAGCGGCATAGCTCGACGGCGTATCATAGGCACCGGGGCGATACGTGTCTTGCGAACGGGCGGGTGGGTTATATGTGGTCGCGTGACGATCGGCGTCGCCCACTAACTGGCCGGAGCGCGTGTAGACGGCAACAGATTCAGCTTCGCCGCGACGCGTCTGGCCGAGCATGCCGTTGGTGGGGTCGTGGGCGGAAACGGCGGGCGTGTAGTCGTCGGCGGGTTCGCCGTACCCCTCCTGATAGCCGTCATCCTCGTAATAGTCGTCTTCATAGCCGTCCTGACCGTAGTCATCGGCGTCATAGCCGTTCTGCGCCTGGCCAAAGGGCAGCCTGCTTTTGATGTCATCCAAGAAGCTCACGATGCAACCTCTCTACATGGCGGTTTTACCCTATTTTAGCTCAAAAGACGGGTCGAAGACCACTCGCCCCAGGCGAACCAAGGTCGATCCCTCCTCGAGCGCCTCCTCGAAATCCTCGCTCATGCCGCACGACAGCTCGCCGAGATCGAGCTCGGGACAGCGCGAAGCAAGCTCATCGCGCAGCTCGCGCAAACCGGCAAACGTCCGGCGGGCGATGCTCTTATCCCCCTGGGGCGCCATGGTCATAAGCCCGATGACATGAATTCCACGATATGTGCGCAGCTCATCGAGGCTGGCGCGCAGCTCATCGGGCGAGAACCCGGATTTCGATGCCTCGCCTGAAACATTCACCTCGAGCAGCACGTCTTGGGCGGCACCGCAATCGCCGGACGCCATGCGGCGTTCCACGCGTGACGACACCGCCTTCGCCAAGTGCAGCGAGCTGATCGAATGGATGCAGCTCGCACGGCCCAGCACCGCGTTGATTTTGTTGGTCTGCAGATTGCCGATCATATCGAAGCGGACCGCGGGCAGGCCCTGCTCGCGTGCGAGCCCCTCAAGCTTGCGCACCAGCTCCTGAGGTCGGTTCTCGCCAAACAACCGATATCCCGCAGCGATTGCCGCCACGACCTCGGGGATGCCTACGGTCTTTGAGACCGCCATGATTCGCGCCGCGTCACGCGGACGGCCGCTGCGTGCAAGCGCCGCCTCCACACGCTCCTCAATTGCCTCGCGGCGCCGTTTTATCTGATCTTCATAGCCACCCATGGGCACACCTTCTTATCGCGTCATGATGTACCCATACTAGCGCGAACGCGGCCCCGCACATCACGAGACCGCGTTCGTTTTCCAGAGTTTCCCAAATGAACCAGAGCCGGTGAGCTACTCGTCGTCCTCATCGTCGTCGCCGTTTTGGACGCTCTCGATGAGACGCTTGAGGTCCTCGCCCACCTCATCGAGCGGCAGCGCCGCTACGTAGCGCGCATCGGTCTTCGGCTCGAGGATCACGCCCTCGCCCGAAGGCACGCGCAGGCTCTCGAGCTCATCCTCGTCGGACTCGATGATGTCCGAGGCGCTCAGGCGCTGACCGGTGAGCAGGAAGGTGAGACGAGTCGCGATCTCAACCGACACGCTCGAAATGCGCTCGAGATAGCGCGATGTCATGATAGCGCGGCGCAGATGGTCGTAGTTTTCCGGCGCGGGATCGTCGGCCGACACGATGCGATTGTAGGCGCGGAAAAACTCCTCGTATACGTCGTGCACCGGCTCGTCGAGTGCGATCATGGCGCGCATCTCGGCAAGGTCGTTGTTCACGAGGCAAGAAATCGCAGCGCCCATGACGCGGTAGACATACCCCGCCTCGCGATCGATCAGCTCGATGAGCTCGGCAGGAATCTCCACCTCGGCCTTGGCCTTCGCTTTGGCACCGCGCGCTATCGAACGGATGTGGTCGCTCAGGCGCTGGAGGTTGAAGTTCACGTAGATGATGGTTTGCAGCAACCGGAAATCCGAGGCAACCGGCGACTGGGTGGCGATGAGGTTGTAGCAGACCGCCTCGAGATTCGCGCAGCGCGCATCGACCTGCAGCGTCTTTTTCTTCGCCTTGTTCGCAAGCTTCTTGTCGCCCGTATTGAACGCCGTGATGGCGTCATGCAGCGTCAGGTCGAGCGCCTCGAAGATAGACAGCATCTCGTGCCGCGCCTCGATGAGCTGGCGTGAGAACAGTTTGCGCATAAAGAGCTCCAATCAGATGCCCGCGGGACGCGCATGTCCCGCAACCGGTAGGCGCTGGCGGCGCAGCCGTCAGCTGACAGGCACCACGAACCTGCCACAACGCGGTTCAGTCTAACAACCCATCGTAAGCTTGCTGTAAAGGGAATGACGTGCATTGATAAGCGAATTATCACGGCTGCGGCACACGGGCTTGAAGCCATGCGCCCGCCGAGCGACGGAGCACCGTCGCCGCCGCGCCTACCACGTCGATGCCCCCATGACAGCCACCGCCGCATGCCTGCCGCACGTGCCGTGCTCGGCGCGATATGAATAGAACCGGTTGTTGAGTCCCATCGTCGAAAGCTGGGGGTCGCATATGGCACCGGGTGCCACGCCCTCCCGTGCGAGCGATGCGCGAATGCACGCAGAAAGATCAAGCAGTCGCTCCCCCGCCGCGCAGATCGCGCCGAAGCGCTCCCGGAAGCGATCCATAAGCTCGCAGGAAACCTCGTATTCAGAGCCGAGGATATGGGGACCGATGAACGCCGAGATGTCGCCCGCAGAACAGCCTGTCTCCACCATGAGCATGCGCGCGGCCTTGCCCGCGATACCCGCATACGTTCCCTTCCAGCCCGAATGGACAACCGCGAAGCCATGAGGACTCGTTATGGCCACGGGAACGCAATCGGCGAAACACAGCATGACGGGAACATGGGGTACGGTACAGATGATACCGTCGGCGCCCTGGGCAATCTCATCGCGAACCGTGGCGAGCGTCTCGTGCCCGTTGTCGCGAACGCAGACGATATGATCGCCGTGCACCTGATGAGGAACGAGCAGGCGATCCGCTTCTGCTGCCGCACCGAGCGCCTCGAGCACGCGGCGGCGGTTCTCGCGAACCGCTGCGGGATCATCGCCCACATGCGAGCCAAGATTGAGCGAAGCATACGGCGACGCTGAGACGCCACCGGTTCGTTCGGTGAACCCAAAGCGGACGGGCCCCTCGAACATCCCCGTCATCGCAACGCCGTTCGCACATGTCTTGTGTTCGAGCTCCATAGGCCGTCCCTTTCGCCCGTCACCGCTTCTCATCGAGCATGTTGTACCCATCTTGGACGCATCGCGCCCCTTGAACCACATCGCGAGCCACAAACACACGATGTACCACGGATTCGAACGATGCAGCGCTCCGCGTACGTAGAAAAACGTGTTCTCGATCTCATGGGCAAGTCACTGCGTGCAGCATCACGTTTAGAGGATGAGAGCGCGCACCTCGGCGCAGGCGACGCACACAAAACAATGAGGGCGCCCCGATGAGGCGCCCTCGCGTATACCATGTTCCTATGCCGCCCATCAGCGGCACGCGGGCTAGAAGCTACCGCGCTTGAGGAAATCAGGCAGCTCGAACTGGTCGTTGCCGAAGTTATGAACCTCGGTGCCGCCGATATTGCGGCTGCTGGAGGTAGAAGCGGAAGAAGCCTGCTGGTTGCTGTGCGCACCCACCGGCTCGGAGCTCTTGGGAGCGTGCGCGGCCGCGAAGAGATCGTCCTGCCGATTGACGTTGGAATCGGAGAAGCCGGTCGCGATGACGGTGATGCGAACCTGGTCGCCGAGCGACTCATCGACCACGGTACCGAAGATGATGTTCGCCTCGGGATCGACCGCGTTGGCAACGAGATCGGCGGCGTCGTTGATCTCCTGGATACCCAGATCCTTGGAACCGGCGATGGAGAGCAGGACGCGCGTGGCGCCGTCGATGGAGCTCTCGAGCAACGGGCTCGAGATTGCCTGCTGGGCCGCGTCGACGGAGCGGTTGTCGCCGGAGGCGGTGCCGATGCCCATCATGGCGGTGCCGGCCTGCTTCATGATGGTCTTCACATCGGCGAAGTCCAGGTTGATGACGCCGGGGACCGTGATGAGGTCGGTGATGCCCTGGGTACCCTGGGAAAGCACGCCGTCGGCGTTGGAGAACGCCTCGAGCATCGTGGTCTTCTTCTCAGCGGTGGCGAGCAGACGGTCGTTCGGGATGACAATGAGGGTGTCGACGCTCTGCGAGAGGGTGCGGATGCCCTCCTCGGCGGCCTGCTTGCGCTTGCGCCCCTCGAAGGTGAAGGGCTTGGTGACGACCGCGACGGTAAGCGCGCCGATGTCGTTCATGGCGATATCGGCCACGATGGGTGCGGCGCCGGTACCGGTGCCGCCGCCCTCACCGGCGGTGATGAAGACCATATCGGCTCCGGCGAGCGCCTCCTGGATGTCGTCGCGACTCTCGTCGGCAGCTTTGCGGCCGATCTCGGGGTTCGCGCCGGCGCCCAGACCGCGCGTGAGATCGGTGCCGATGTGCACCTTGATGTCGGCGTCCGAGATCGCAAGCGCCTGCGCGTCGGTGTTGATGGCCACAAACTCGACGCCGCGGATGCCCTCTTCGATCATGCGGTTGACCGCGTTGGTTCCGCCGCCGCCGACGCCGACCACCTTGATGACGGCAAGATAGTTGTTGATCTCGTTCTCGTGCATGTCGGTCCTCCGCTTGATGGATTGTCGAACGCCTTAAGTATAACCCTCAAGTTCACGTTAAACGTCGAGGTAAATCGGCATATGTTTGCATAAAATGCAGGTCAAAGTCAAATCGACTACGTCCAATTTGTGAACACGCACAAAGATTCGCAGGTAGATGCCTTAACCGTTCGCCGAAGCCGTGGTACGCCCCGTTCACTCCGCCGGCGCGCTTCTGAATGAATAGCTGTCGGGCGTGCGAACGTTGATGTAGGTGACACCGTGCTCCTGCTCGAGCAGGCGCATGACGATGAGCTCCTTGCTCTGGATGTCCTCGGGTGCACCCAGGGCAACCTCGACGCCGGACGTGAGGTACGCGGTGATCGCCTCGATCGAGGGAAGCGACAAATATTGAATCTGCGCGATGAAATCGTCCGAGAACCCGTTGGCGTAATCGATGCCGGCGCGAATCACCTCGGAGGTCACCGGCTGATTGGATGAGGGGTCAACATCTGCCGCCACATCGGCAAACAGCAGCACGCCATTCTGGCGCGCGAGCGCGAGCGCAGCGTCGAGACCGCTCAGTTGCTGGGAGCCGTCCTGCGGGACCTGCTGGGCGGCATCGCCTTCCCCGGCGGCATCGGTCGCCCCGGCGCTATCAGAGGCATCGCTGCTGCTTGCTGCGTCGTCGCCGCCCGCATCCCCCGCGGCATCCGTTCCCGCATCGCCATCGGTTGTCGCGGCATCAGCCGGTTCGCCCGCCGAGGCGGCAGCGTTGTTCTCATCGACCGGCGCCGGATTGCCCGCACCGCTCCCCACCACGTTGCCCTCGGCGTCCACGGTAACGGCAAGCGAAATGGGTGCGATCCACGTGCCGTCGTCACTGATCGCCCATGCGATATCATCGGCCGTGATATACGCGATCGCGGCGATGGTGCGCTCGTGGGGTGTGATGATGAGCGTGTTGGGGAATTGTCGCTCGATATCGACGCCCTCAACCCAGGGATTCGACTCGAGGCTCTCGGTGATCTTTTCGGCGTTCACGTTGAGCAGGGTTGTACCGTCGGGAATCTGCGCAAGCTGCTCAACGGTATGCTGCGATACGTGCGGGCTTCCGTTGAGCTGGATATTGGTCGCCGCGAAGATCGGCGCGTTCATGACAACGATCACAAGAACGGCTACTACAGCCACCGCGCCCACGACGGCGGCGATAACGCCACCGGGCAGCGCGATGCTCGGGAGGGCGATATGCGGCACCTTGATGGATGGCGTCCCTTTGGCGGTGCGCTTCTCCTTCGCCGGGCGCGGTTTAGCCGCAACCGAGACGAACGATGTCGCCGGCGCGCTGCGTGGAGTAGTCCGCTTCTTGAGTACCGGCGCAGATGCATGGGCGGTTGGCTTGCGCTTGGTGGGACGCGCCTTCGGCTGCGAGGCGCCGGCGGAACGCATGGAGGCAGCCTGTTGCGTGGAAGCCCGCTGGGGCTTCGGCGCCTTCTGCACGGCAATCTTTCGCGGCGCAGGCTTTGCCTGTGCCATGCCCGATGCAGAACGAGCCGTCACCGCCTTGCGACGCGTGCTTTTCGTTGGAGAGGAATATGAGCTGATGGGCTTGCGCTGCGGAGCACGGGAGGCGCCACTCGATGCGCGCGGCGCACGGGAGGGCGAAACGCGCGGGGCACCTCGACCCCCCGCTCGACGAAACGTGGGCTTCGAGGCGCTAGAACCCGAGGAATTTGACTTCCGGCTGGAGTTCAACGCCGTATACCTCCCGAATCTTTTCATGAACGTGCCTGATAACCGCCAGGACATCCGCTGCAGTAGCGGTACCCGTGTTCACGATAAAGTTACCGTGAACACGCGAGACCTCGGCGCCGCCCACGGAAAAACCCTTCAATCCACAGTCCTCGATCATCTTTCCCACACTGTTGCCCGGTGGATTCTTGAATACCGAACCGCAGGTAGCACATCCAATGGGCTGCGTACGACGTCGACGTGACAGCAGCTGCTCCATCTTCGCGCGGATTTCCGACTTTGAACCCGCCTCGAGCTTGAGCGTGGCCTCGAGCACGATCTCGTCACGCGGCAGCGAGCAGGTGCGGTAGCCCCAGTCGATATCGCCGTGCGCATAGTGCTTGATACCCTGGCCCTCCTTGAAGGTCACCACATCGGTGACGAGCGACCCGATCCACGCGTCCCGCGTGCCGGCGTTCATGGAGACCGCACCGCCCACGGTACCCGGGATACCCACGGCGAACTCGAGTCCGCTGATGCTGCGCGTGAATGTCTCGTTCACCAGCCGCGCGAGGATCACCCCCGCGCCGGCGGTGATGGTGCAGCCGTCATCGGCGAGCACCGTGCGAGAAAACTCCCTGCCCAACGAAATGACCGCACCGTCATACCCTTCATCGGAAACAAGCAGATTCGAGCCCTTGCCGATGATGACCCAGGGGACCTGCTCCCCCTCGAGCACATCGACAGCGCGGCGCAGCGCATGATAGCTATGGCAGACGATAAACAGCGCCGCCCGGCCACCGATACGATAGCTCGTATGGCGCGCAAGGCGCTCGTTCTCGATCACGTCGGTATCGGCGGTGCCCGACAGCGACATCACGGCGTTGAAGAGACCCATGGCCCCTTATGCCCCCTGCTTGGAGACGTAATCGATATAGTCAGGACCCACCGTGGTAACGTCGCCGGCACCCATGGTGATCAGCAGGTCACCCGGCTCGGCGAGCGCGTCGAGCGTTTTGTAGAGGCTCATGCGGTCGGGTGCGTAGACGACCTCCTTCTCGGGATGGCGCGCGCGGACCACGTCGGCGAGCATCTTGCTCGTCACACCGGGAATGGGCATCTCGCCGGCCGAGAATACATCGATGAGCACGAGACGATCCGCATGTGCAAACGCATCGGCGAAATCGTCGACAAGCGCCTGCAGGCGCGAGTAGCGATGCGGCTGGAACACGACATCAACATGCTTGAACCCCAGACCGGCGGCTGCGGAAAGCGTCGCGGCGATCTCGGTGGGATGATGGCCGTAGTCATCGACAACGGTAACGTCGCGCACATCGCCCACGTGCGTGAAGCGCCGACGAACCCCTTCGAACGTGGAGAGGGCGCGTGCGGCTGCATCTACGTCGAGCCCCAGGGCGCGCGCGACCGCCAACGAGGCCGTTGCGTTCAGCATGTTGTGCAAGCCAGGATTGCTCGAAAGCGTCACGGCGCACGTACCGCCCTCGGGCAGGCGCACCGTGAAATGCGTCTCGATCGAGCGCTCGTGCTGCTCGGGGACGCATACGATGTCGTTGCCCTCGTCGAAGCCGTAGGTGACCACCGGACGCCCTGTAGAACGAGCCAGATCGGCCAGGTGCGCGCTATCGCCGCAGACAATGACCGTACCGTCCTCGGGCACGAGGCTCATGAACTTGACGAACGTCTCCTCGATCTCCTCGAGCGAGGAGTAATGGTCGAGATGGTCTGCCTCGACGTTGGTGACGACGACCACATGGGGGTCGAGGAACAAAAACGAGCTATCCGACTCATCCGCCTCGGCAACGAAATACGATCCCTCGCCGTTTTTGCCGTTGGTATCGTAGCCCTCGACGATGCCGCCGATCAGAAAGCTCGGCGAGAGCCCCATGCGATCGAGCATGGTGGCGCACATCGACGACGTGGTCGTTTTGCCGTGCGTGCCGGCGATCGCCACCGTGGTGTAGCCATGGCCAAGCGCCGAGAGCATCTTCGCACGCGGCCAGACGGGAATCCCGAGCTCGCGTGCGCGAACCAGCTCTGGATTGGTTTCGGGGATAGCAGTGGAGACCACGACGACATCGGGAGCGACCTCGTCGATCGTCTCCGCATGGTGACCGATATGGATATCAACCCCGGCACGCGTGAGCTGCCGGATATAGCGCGATGTCTTAAGATCGGAGCCGCTCACCGCATAGCCGCGCTCGTGCAGCACGAGCGCAATGCCGCTCATGCCAGCACCGCCGATACCAATGAAGTGCGCCTTCTTGAACATCGGAGCGGCGGAGGAAGTCGAAGTGTCTGTCATGCCGTACATCTCCTCTTGTGCGGTTCGTTCCAAAGATGCTAGTAACTTTACCGCAACTTGACCGTATCCGCGACGAAGCGTTGCAACCAAGCGCTTACGCGCCGCTTACGCGCGCGCCAGCCCCTCGAGAGCATCGGCAAGCTTCTGCGCCGCGGTATCCTGGCCCAGACCGCGCGCGGCAGCGCGCATCTCATCGCGGCGCGCCCCGTTCGCAACAAGATCGAGCAAGGTCTTCGCAAAGCCCTCTTCGTCTATATCGGCATCGGCAACGAGCACGGCGGCACCCGCATCAACGAGATACCGCGCGTTCGTGGTCTGATGGTCCGCCGTAGCGAACGGATACGGCACCAGCACTGCCGGCACCGCAAGCGCGGCGATCTCGGCCACCGAGGAGGCTCCGGAACGTGAGAGCACAAGGTCGGCAGCCGCGAGCATGTCGCCCATGTCATCGATGTAGGGCATCACGTGATAGCGCCGCGCCTCGTCATCGGAAAGAGCAAGTGCGGCGCGCGTATCCTCATAATCCTCCGCACCCGTTGAATGCACCACATAGAGCCCCTCGACCGCGAGCAGACGGTCTTTGAGCTGTGCCAGGCGTTGGTTGAGATGATGCGCGCCGAGCGATCCGCCGAAGACCAGCAGCACCGTTGCATCGGCCGGGACCCCCAGGCCCGCTCTGCCGCGCGAGCGGTTGCCGGCAAGTACCGACGAGCGCACCGGATTACCCGTGAGGGTGATGACATCGGGCGCGGCGCCCGCGCGCTCGAACACGCGCGCAACACTTGGCTGGGCGATGGCGATGAGCGCCGCATCGCGCGCGGTCTGCTTGTTGGCAAGACCGGGCACCGAATTCTGCTCGTGAAGCGCGAGCGGGATGCCCAGGCGCTTCGCGGCGCGCATGAGCGGTAGCTCGACATACGCACCGAACCCGATGGCGATATCGGGCGCGAGCGCAGGATCGTCGCGAAACGCGCGGACAATGCGCCGCTCCTCGTGTGCGAGGTGCGCAAGCGCCGTCACGAGCGTCCACGGGCGCTGGCGGTCGAACCCGGTGACGTTAACCGGGAAGAATGCAAAACCCGCCTGCGGCACAAGCGTGCCCTCGAGCCGGCGCTCCTCGCCGAAGAACCGAACCTCGTGCCCACGGGCGCGCAGCTCCTCGGCGAGCGCCAGCGCCGGGTTGACGTGCCCCGCCGTGCCGCCGGCGGCAATTGCGATCTGGAGCTTATCTGCCATTTCGGTTCCTCCCTCTTGGAGCACCGCCGCGCGGACGGTCCTCCCCCATGCGAGCAGCGCTCACGCGCGGACCGGAGCTGCGCAGGCGATCTGCGGGGTCCGACCCAAGGTTTACGCGTCCATACCCTCCCGAGCCACCGCGCGCGGAGGTTCGGACATCCCGGCCGCGTCGCGACGGCGGAGCAGACGGTGTAGGTCGGGGCGAGCCATCTACCACGCTGAAGCCGGCACGTGAACCCGACCGCACGCGAACCTCGCCCGCGGTGCTCTCGTCGACAAGCTCGATGCTCTCGCGGCGCACATCGTGAACGGTCGCAGCCGAGCTCTCGAGTGAGACGCGCAGCACGAGCCCCATCAAGACGAGCGAGGCGATCATCGAAGATCCACCATATGAGATGAACGGAAGCGTCTTGCCCGTCATGGGCGTTACGCCCAGAATGCCCAATGAGTTGATAAAGAACTGCAGAGCGATCAGGAAGGCCGAACCGCTCGCGATGAGCCTACCTTGAAGCGTAGGCGATTGCGACGCGATGTGAAACGCCGAAATGACCAGTCCGGCGACAACGGCGAAGAATATCAACGTGCCGACGAAGCCAAGCTCCTCGCCGATGATGGCGAGGATATAGTCGTTGTGCGCCTCGGGAAGATAGTTGTACTTCATCGTCGAGTTGCCGATACCGCGGCCGGTGAGACCGCCCGAGGCGAACGCCATGATGGCAAGCACCGCCTGATAGCCATCGCCATACGGATCTGCCCAGGGATCGCTCGCGGTCAAGATGCGCGCCGAGCGGTATCCCGAGCTCAGCACGAGCACCGCCGCCGCAAGGCCCCCGATCACCACGAGCAGCGCGATGAGCTTATAGGAGAACCCTGCGAAGTAGCACATGACGAACACCGTGGCGGCGATGATCACACAGCTACCGAAATCGGGCTCGAGCATGATGAAGATGAGCGGCAGGCCCACGCAGGCGAGCAGCAGCACGAGAAAGGACTGCACATCAAGGGAGCGCGCCTCATAGAACTCATACATGATCTTCGCCGCCGTCACGATGACCACCGACTTGGCAAATTCGGAAGGCTGCAGCTGCGTGAAGCCGATGTCGATCCAGCGGCGTGCACCACCGGCGTCGGTGCCCACCACCAGCACGAGCATGAGCACCACGAGCGTCGTCGCCCAGATCCACCACATCGCCGGCGAGCGCATCACATAGAGCGGCACGCGCGAGATGGCAACCATGACCGCAAGGCCGACGAGGATGAAAAACGCCTGGCGCTCAAGGAAGTAGGTGGAACTGCCGTACTCCTTCAATGCCTCGACCGATGATGCCGAGTACACCATGAGCAGGCCGAAAGCGAGCAGCGCACCCAGGCACGACAGGAACACGAGGCGCGGGCGCATGATGCGCGCAGGCACCCCAGCGATATAACGCTCCTCGAGCGTTTGGCGCGATGCGGCGCGCTGTCTACCGGACGCGGCACGCGCGTTCGCGCGGGACTCCCTCGTCACCGCTACTCCCCAGCCTCATCATCGGCGCTCACGCTGATACCCGCGAGATACTCCTTGAACGCCTCGCCGCGCTCCTCGAATCCTGAGAACTCGTCGAACGAAGAACACGCCGGCGAGAGCAGCACCACATCGCCGCGCCGCGCCAGACGGCGTGCGACATCCACGGCGTCGCGCATGTTCTCCGCCTCTGCAAGCTCAACGTCGCCGGCACGATTGGCATCGACGAATGCCTGCAGGAAGCGCTCGCGCGCCTCGCCATAGCACACGACCGCACGCACCGTGCTTGCCACGACGTGCGCCGCGAACTCAGCGAGCGGCGTCCCCTTATCGTGACCGCCCAGCAGCAGCACGACGTCGTCGTCCGCAAAGGCGGTGAGGGCCTTCTCGACCGCATCGGTGTTCGTTGCCTTGGAATCGTTGTAGAAGCGAACATGATCGATCGTGCATACGGGCTCGATACGATGCTCGAGCGCCGCGAACGAGCGGAGCCCCACGCGCACCCGTTCGGCGTCTGCTCCCACAAACAACGCGGTCGCCGCAGCGGCGAGGGCGTTGATGCAGTTATGCTGGCCGGCGATTTTAAGCTCCGCGATCGCAACGAGCGGCGTCTCCACGCCGCCGAGTCGCACGACGAGCACGTCATCGCGCACGAAGGCGGCATCGCGGGTGCCTGCATCGGCGATACCGAGCGAGAGCATGCGCACATCATCGTGAACGATGTGGGCAAGCATCGACGCGGCGCCTGGATCCTCGACATCCACGATGGCGAGGTCGCCCGACCCCATATTCGAGAACAGGCGGCACTTGGCGAGGGCATACGCCTCATGCGTACGATGCCAGGCAAGGTGGTCGGGGGTGATATTCAACAGCACGCCCACGCGCGGGTGCAACGTCGACGATGTCGCCAGCTGATAGCTCGAGAGCTCGGCGACAAACCATGAGCCCTGCTCGCGAACGGCTACCTGCGACGTCGGCGTATCGCCGATATTGCCCACCGCATACGCCGCCATGCCGGCCGAGCGCAGCAGGTGCGTCGTGAGCGCCGTCGTCGTGGTCTTGCCGTTCGTGCCGGTGATGCCCACCCAGCGATCGGGCGAGAGCCGATAGGCGAACTCGGGCTCGCCCATGATCTCGCGCGATGCCGCTCGACCGCTCGCGAAGAACGCCGAGAACTCCGAGATGCCGGGGCTTGCCACGCAGATATCGTACGCGCCCTCAACATCCTCGGTGCCAAAGACGAAGCGCACGCCGGCATCCTCGAGCGCACGGGTGGCATCGGACGGCGCCGAGACGGCCCCGCCGTATACGGTAACCGAGGCAACGGCTTCGCCCAGATGAGGCACCGCCCAGCGCACGACATCGAGCCCCGAGGTCCCCTGTCCCAGCACCAAAAGATCCATATGATCCGGTAACGTCATGTTCTCACTATCCCAACTGGAAGAACAACGCAAGACCGAGCGCGCCGAACGCGGCGGCTATGATCCAGAAGCGAATGACCACCTTGGTCTCGGCCCAGCCCATCTTCTCGAAATGATGGTGTATGGGCGCCATCAGGAAGACGCGCTTCCCTGTCGCCTTGAAGCTCAACACCTGAATCATGACTGAAAGCGCCTCGGCGATAAAGAGGCCGCCGATGATGAGCGAGACGATCTCGGTGTTGGTCATGATGGCAACGCACGCGAAGGCCGTGCCCAGCGCCAGCGAACCGGTATCGCCCATGAAGATGCTCGCCGGGTAGCAGTTGAACCATAGAAAGCCCAGGCACGCTCCGGCGCAGGATGCGGAAAACACCGCGAGGTTCACGTCTCCGTGCAAAAACGCGATACCCGCCATGATGAGCATGGCGATCATGGAGGTGCCGCCGGCAAGCCCGTCAAGGCCGTCGGTGAGGTTGACGGCATTCGAAAGGCCGGCGATGAGCAGCCAGGTGAACACGACGTACAGCCAGGGAATGGTAAACGGCTCCCCGCCGATCTGAAGCGTGGTGGAGAACACCGCGAGATCGATCACGAAACCACCCGGAAAGCGCACCTCGGCGGCGACGTCGCACCAATTGACGGCGAGCAGGCAGAACAGCACGCAGATGATGGTGAGACCGATCATCTTGGCGTGCGGCGTGAGACCGAGCGAGCGGCCGTGCGTCACCGATGTGACATCGTCGATGAGGCCGAGCACGCCGGTCGCGATGGTCGCGGCGAGCACGAGCGCGAGCTCGGTGGTGAGGCGCCCCACCACGAGACACGAGACGAGCACTGCGATGAGTATGATGACGCCGCCCATCGTCGGCGTGCCCTGCTTGACGAGATGGCGCTGCGGACCGTCAGCGCGAACCTGCTGGCCGATACCCTCGTATTTCAGCAGGTGAATCCACAGCGGCATGAGCAGCGCGGCAACCACCGCGGCGATGCCGAGCGCAAGAAAGGCCGTGAATGTGGGGTATGACGGATTAGCGAGCATCTGAGCACACCTCTTCGACAAAGCGATCGAGACCCATGAAGCGCGATGCCTTGACGAGCACCACATCACCGGTGGCAAGCGCGTCGCGAAGGCGCAGGACCGCGGCCGCGGCATCGGGAACATGCACGATGCAATCGTCGCCCATGCCCATCAGGCGTGCGGCGTCAGCCATCTCGCGCGCATGCTCGCCGCCCACGCATACGAGCAGATCGAGCTTCTTCGCCGCCGCGTATGCGCCTACGAGCGCGTGCATGCGCGGCGCCTCGTCGCCCAGCTCGCCCATCTCGCCCAGCACGGCGATGCGCGAGCCAGCCGCCTTAAGCCCCGCAAGAAGGTCGAGGCCGGCAGCCATCGACTCGGGGCTCGCGTTATACGAATCATCGATGATGCGCGCACCGCTCGCTGCGACCCTCGTCTGCTGGCGACGATCGGTGATCGCAAGCTCGTGAAGCACCTCGTCCATCTCGAATTGCGGCACGCCCAGGCGATGCGCCACCGCAACGGCGAGCAGCGCGTTGTGCACCGCCGGCATCCCGGGGATCGAAAGGCCGGTGCGGTACTGCGAACCGTTCTCGAGCATGATATCGAAGCTCGCGCAGCCCGTCTCGTCGATCGAGATGTTGCGCGCCGATACGTCGTCGTCGGCATTCATGCCGGCGAGCACAACATCGATACCGGCGGGCCGGGCGAAGTGCTCGATGATGAAGGGGGTGAAATCATCTTCGCCCGAGAGCACGAGCGCGGCATGATGCCCCTCGAAATTGACGTTCGACGCGGGCATGCCCGCGATGATCTCCGCCTTGGCGCGCGCGATGTTCTCGCGGCTGCCCAGCATGCCGATATGGGAGGTTCCGATCTTGGTGATGATGGCATACGTGGGTTGCGCGCAGCGCGAGAGGCGCTCGATCTGGCCCGCACCGTCCATGCCCATCTCGAGCACCATCACCTGCGTATCCTTTGGAGCAGCCAGGATGGTGAGCGGAAGCCCGATGAGGTTGTTGTAGTTACCGCGGGTGGCATGGACGCGATAGCGCTTCGCAAGCAATCGCGCCAGGATGTCCTTCGTGGTGGTCTTGCCGATCGAGCCGGTCACGCCCACCACCGTGCAGCGCATGCGGGCGCGATAGCCCTGCGCCAAGCGGAGGAGGAATTCCTCTGGATCATCGGTTACAAAGAGCGCGGCCTCATGGTCGTCGGCGAGACGAATGAGTGCGCGATCGGGTTCGCGCGTCATCACCACGGCGGCAGCCCCCGCATCGATGGCCTGCGCTGCAAAATCATTGCCGTCTACTCGCTCCCCCGGAAATGCGACGAAGATGGCGTCCTCATCCACGGCGCGCGAGTCGATCACGCAACCGCGGCACAAGCGATCGGCGACGCCCGTGACACCCCGCGCACCGGTGACCCCCTCGATATACTTCACGGCGATCTCTACCATGCGATCCCCTTCATGTTGGCCTACCTTGCCAACGTATGATTGTAGCGTAGGCATCCCGCCTTGCGCATGCAGTCCCTATGGAGTTAACGCGTCTTGGGAACGCGCAGCGTCGAGAGGGCGCTCGACATGATGCGCTGGAACGGGATTGCCGCCGCACTCGAGCCCTGGGGCGTCTTATCGAGGGTCACGTACACCTGCACGCGCGGATCTGCCGCCGGGGCAAATCCCATGAACGATGCCATGTAGACCCCCTCGGCGTATCCGCCCGATTCGCTGGCGCGCTGCGCGGTACCCGTCTTACCGGCAACGTCGTAGCCCGCTACCTGGCCCTCCTCGCCGGTACCCTCGTCGACCACGGTGACCATCATCGAGGTGACCTCGGCGGCGGCCTCCTCGCTGATCACGCGCACCTCATCGTCCCACGCCACGTCCTCGCCGCCCTTCGCCTGCAAAAAGTGCGGCGTGCGCATAACGCCCTTGTTCGCGATCGCACCCACGGCGCGCATGATCTCGATGGGTGAGACCGCGATGCCCTGACCGAACGACATCGAACCCAGCGAGGAGCCGTCCCAGTCCTCAAGCTCGCGCACCGTGCCGGTCGACTCGCCGGGGAAATCAACGCCCGAGAGCTCACCGATACAATATGTGTCAAGGTACTTGGCGAAGTCCTCGGCACCGATCTTGCGTCCCACGAGCACCATGCCGGTGTTCGATGAACGGCGCATGATCTCGCGCACGGTCATGGTCATGCCGTAGTCGCGGTGGTCGGAATCACCCACCATGTAATCGCCCACCTCGATCTTGGCGGGCACCTCAAACGTGGTGTCGGGCGTCACGAGCCCCAGATCGATCGCCATGCCGCACACGAGCGCCTTGAATACCGAGCCCGGCTCGTAGGAGTCGGTCACCACGCGGAGGTTCATGTCCTCGGCGCTCGTATTGCCCAGGTCGGTCTGATCGTAGGTGGGGTTGGAGCAGCATGCGAGGATCTCGCCGGTGCGCGGATCGGTTACGCATGCCGAGCCATACGATGCGCTCATGTCCTGCACCGCCTGCGCCATCGCTTCCTCGGCCGCCGCCTGGATATTCGCGTCGATGGTGAGGATGATGTCGGTGCCGTCCTGCGCATCCACCCGCTCATAGGCACCGCCGGCGATAAACGAGCCGTCGCGGGCGCGCTCGCGCACAAGCGAGCCGTTCACGCCCGAGAGTACGTCGTCGTAATACGCCTCCAGGCCTGAGACGCCCTTGTTGTCCGTGTTCACCACGCCGATGATCTGCGAGGCCAGGTTGCCATAGGGGTAGACGCGCTTGATGGCTTGCTCGAACTCGATGCCCGCGATCTCGCGATCCGACAGCTCCTCCGCCACATCCATATCGACCTGGCGCTTGATGTACACGAACGTGGTATCGCGCTCGAGCTTTTCACGCACCTCTTGCTCGTCGACCGCCAAGATCTCGACAAGCGCGGCGACCGCGTCGTCGACATCCTCGATAAGCTTGGGATTGGCATAGACGTTGCGGCACTCGGCGCTCGAAGCGAGCACGTTGCCGTTGCGATCGTAGATGGTCCCGCGCTTCGCGTAGAGGGTCTGGCTCGATACGCGGCGGTCATCGGCGCGCTTGCGATACGTCCCCGCATTGACAACCTGATAATCGGCGAGCTTACCGATGCCGAACAGCGATGCGACGCCCATGAAGCCGAGCACCACCGTGCGGCGCGACACCGGCTCATGCGCAAGATCGCTATGAAAAAGATCGGGCTGTACATGCCCTCCCCAGCCCCGCCGCGCACCATCCGAGGAGCCGCGCGATGAAGACGGGCGCCCCCGATAGGAGGCGCCATCACGATAGCGGGAATCCCTAGAATCGCGTGCCATGGCGAACGTGCCCCTCGATGCTAGCGGGCAGCGGAGCTGCCGAGATCGATCGTGACCGTCTCGCTTGCCTCGACCATGCCAAGCGTCCCGGTAGCAAGATCGTAGATGCGCGAATCGGCGCCGTAGACGGAGCGCATAACCTCGAGCTCGGAGCTCGCATCACGCGCGGCCGTGAGGCTCGTGCTCGCCTCGGCACCGGCGTTGAGCTCGGCGGTCGTGAAGCTGGCGATGGTCACGCGCGCAAGACCGATGGCACAGAAGAGTGCCACGAGCACGCAGAATAGCTTGATGACATGTACGAATGCAGGACTTGCCTGCTGGTTTGCCTCGCGGCCCTCGCCGGTGTAGACATCGAAGCGAGGACGAGACACCTCGCGCGGCGCGCGTGACGGGGCTGCCTGCATATCATAGGCATAAGCTGCGTTTGTGGTGTGGTAGCCCATGATATGCATGCCTCCCATCCCATGGGTGTGTTGGTAGTTCGTTTAAGCTCTGTTCATGCTGCTGCGGGATGGTTCGAATGGCGCGTCTCGAAGACTCTAGCCGTTTGGCTATAGTCGTTCGGCGACACGTATCTTCGCCGATCTCGCCCGCGGATTGCGCTCCACCTCCTCGGCAGATGCAACCAGCGGTTTTCGGGTTATGACCTTGAGTACCGGCACGTTGCCGCACACGCACACCGGGATATCCGGTGGGCAGGTGCACCCGCGACTGCGCTCCTGGAACATATGCTTGACGATGCGGTCTTCCAGCGAGTGATAGCTGATGACACACACGCGCCCGCCGGGGTTAAGCCAGCGAATCGCGGCGTCGAGCCCTCGTTCAAGAACATCGAGCTCATGGTTCACCTCGATGCGGATCGCCTGGAAGCTCTTGCGCGCTGGATGGTGTCCATGCCGGCGCGCGGAAGCGGGAATGCCCGCCTTGATCGCCTCGACGAGCTCGCCGGTGGTGCGAATCGGGCGCTCGGCGCGACGGCGCACGATCTGGCGTGCGATCTGCCGGGCGTACTTCTCCTCACCATAGACGCGAAGGATTCGGGCGAGGTCGGCTTCGTTATAGGTGTTGATGACCTCAGCTGCGTTTAGGGTGTTGTTTCCCGAATCCATCCGCATGTCGAGCGGGGCGTCCTCGTGATAGGAGAAGCCCCTTCCAGGGATATCGAGCTGCGGGCTCGAAACGCCCAGATCGAACAGGATGCCGTCGACGCCGGGCACCTCCGCCTGGCAGAGGAGCTCATCAAGATCGCCAAAGTTCCCCTTGAGGAGCTTGGTGCGGGCCTGCGGCGCCTCGCGCGCAAAGCGCGCCGATGCCGCAGCGAGCGCCATGTCGTCCTGATCGATGCCGATGAGCAGCCCCTCGCTGCCGATGGCGCGCGCCATATGAATGGAATGGCCGGCGCCGCCGAGCGTGCAATCGCACACGCAGGAGCCCTCATGGAGGCGAAGCGCTTCGAGTACTTCCGTGAGCATCACGGGTTCATGCCGATATTCGTGTGTCAATGTCCCACCCTGCCTTGCGTCTCGATTACTCGTCGAAGAAGAGGCTCGCATCGTCGTCCTCCTCGGCCTCGGCGGCATTCCAACGGTCACGGTCCCAGATCTCAAGGTGATCCCAGTTACCAACCACGGTCACCTCGCGAACGAGACCGGCCTTCTCACGGAGCTGCTCCGAGATGCCGATACGAGAGGCGGAGTCGATATCGAGGGGCGTCGCCTTCGACGTGACCTTGCGCATGAGCGCCTGATCGGCGCGCGAGCGGGCATTGAAGCCGCCGCGCTTCTCGAAGAGCCCCAGGACCCACTTCTCGAACTCGTCCTTCGAGAACACGTACAGGGCATCAACATCCGGTGCGGGCAACACGTACACATGCTCGGAAAGCTCGGAGCGAACGGCGGCAGGCAGCGAAAGGCGACCCTTGGCGTCGAGATTGCGCTCGAATGTGCCGGTCAACATAGCTGCTGCGCCCTCCTCTCGGTTGCTCGGTGCGGGCAAGGAACGGGGAACCACCCCGGGTGTCGACGATTTACATATTATGGGCCGAAGCGATTTTTCGCAACACTTTCTCCCACCATCTCCCCCACCGGCTTCATTCGACCCACCGGCGGCGCGGTATGGGAGACGATTCGTGGCGAGGCGGCAACACAAGATGTTGTGTTGAGGGCATACGTTGGCACCACCGGTCGAGCGACCGGTGGCAAACCCTAACCTTCGAGCTGAGGTTGAACCGTTTTTTGAGGATGGCCATTCGTTTGTGTCGAAACGAAGAACGCCGCAGGTAGCGCAGGAGCTGGCTCGTGCCGCCATGGTCTGGCGGCGCGTCAAGCAGCCCGGCCACGCATGAGGCTCTGGAGCGACGCGGCGGCGTGTGCGCCGGCATGCCAGAAGGACGCAGCCAAGCTATGCGCGCGGATGTGCGGCGAGATACACCTCGCGTAGCTGCGTGCGGTCGATGTGGGTGTAGATCTGCGTTGTCGAGATGTCAGCGTGACCCAAGATCTCCTGCAGGACGCGGAGGTCGGCCCCGCCAGCGAGCATATGCGTGGCAAACGAGTGACGCAGCGTGTGCGGATGAAGTCCCTCGACGCCCGCAGCGCGGCCGTAGCGCTCGCACATGGCATGCACCGATTGACGCGATATACGCCCGCCGTTCTTGTTGAGAAACACCGCGGGGGTTTCTCCGGTGCCCCGCGCGTGCGCAGAGAGCTCGGCGCGCGCATGAGCGAGGTAGTCTGCAAGCGCATGCGCCGCCGATCCCAAGATGGGCACAAGGCGCTCTTTCGAACCCTTGCCAACCACGCGTAGAAATCCCTCGTCGAGATAGACATTGCGCACGTCGAGGCCGCAGAGTTCGCTGACACGCAGCCCGCACCCGTAGAGGACCTCGAGCTCGGTGCGGTCGCGCGCGCCCGCCGCCGAGGCGGGAAACACCTGGTCGAGCAGGGCGCGCGCTTCATCGATGGTTATGAAATCGGGCAGACGCTCCTCTTTCTTGGGCAGCTTGATGAGCGAGGCAGGTTGATTCTGCGCGATGCCCTCGCGCAGCAGATGGGCGTGGAAGCCCTTGATGGCAGAGAGCGACCGCTCGATCGAGCTCGATGCATAGCCTCCCTGTCGGCGATCGGCGACGAAGTCATCGATATCGCCGCGCGCGACATCATCGGGATCGGTGATGCCGCGCGCGCGGAGAAAGGCCGCATACGCCTCAAGATCGCGCCGGTACCCCTTGATCGTGTTCTCAGAAAGACCGCGCTCGACCGCAAGATAGTCGAGGTACTCGCCTACAGCGCGACCGAGCCCGTCGTGTCCCGAGACGCCAGACACAAACGCCGCCTAGTCGACCGGGGCGTTGATCGGGGTGACCTGATGCCGCTCGATGCCCTCGTGCTCCCCTACGGCAGCGCGCATAAACTCGCGGAACAGCGGCTGGGGCTTGGTGGGACGGCTCTTGAACTCGGGGTGCGCCTGCGTGGCCACAAACCAGGGATGCACGTCCTCGGGCAGCTCGACCATTTCAACCAGACGCTCATCGGGCGAGATGCCCGAGATGATCAGACCATGCGCCTCGAGCGTATCGCGGAACGCATTGTTGAATTCGAAACGGTGACGATGGCGTTCGTAGACAAGCTCCTCACCATAGGCTTCGCGCACGAGCGTGCCCGGAGCGAGCTTTGCGGGATAGGCGCCCAGGCGCATCGTGCCGCCCTTCTCGGTCACGTCTTCCTGCGAGCTCATAAGATCGATCACCGGATGGGTGCACTCCGGCTCGAACTCGGTCGAGTTGGCATCGGTGAGGCCTGCCACGTGCCGCGCAAACTCGCAGACCGCCACCTGCATGCCCAGGCAGAGTCCGAGATAGGGAATCTTGTGCTCGCGGGCGTAGCGCGCCGCGGCGATCTTGCCCTCGAGACCGCGCACCCCGAAGCCGCCTGGCACCACGATGCCCGAGACATCGCCCAGAATCTCCGGACATGCCTCCCAGGTAAGCGCCTCACCATCGACGAGCTGCACATCGACATGGCGATCGAAGTAGATGCCCGCATGGCGGAGCGCCTCGATAACCGAAAGATAGGCATCGGGCAACTGGGTGTACTTGCCCACCACGGCCACCTTGATGGTGTCGGCGTGACGGTTGGCATGATCTTGCTTCTCCAGGAACCGCGCCCAATCCTCCATATGGCGCTCGCGCGGATCGAGGCCCAAACGCTCGCAGACGCGCAGGTCAAAGTCCTGCTCGGCGAGCATGCGCGGCACATCGTAAATCGAGCTGCAGTCCTCGTTGGTGAAGACGCAGTCCACATCCACATCGCAGAAGCTCGCGATCTTGGCACGGATGGCATCGTCGATCTCGTGGTCGCTGCGCAACACGATGATGTCGGGCTGGATGCCGAAGCTGCGCAGCTCTTTCACAGAATGCTGCGTCGGCTTGGTTTTCACCTCGTGCGCCGCGGAGATGTAGGGCACGAGCGACACATGGATATAGCAGACGTTCTCAGGGCCTGCATCCTTCTTATACTGACGAATCGCCTCGACGAACGGCTGGCTCTCGATATCGCCGATGGTCCCGCCAAGCTCGGTGATCACCACGTCGGACCCGGTCTGCTCCTCGACGCGGCGGAACTTGTCCTTGATGGCATTCGTGACGTGCGGGATGACCTGCACCGTACCGCCAAGATAGTCGCCGCGGCGCTCGCGGCGGATCAGACTCTGATAGATGGCGCCGGTTGTGAAGTTGGAATCGCGCGTGAGGTTCTCATCGATGAAGCGCTCGTAATGGCCCAAGTCGAGGTCGGACTCATAGCCGTCCTCGGTGACAAAGACCTCACCGTGCTGGAACGGACTCATGGTGCCGGGATCGACGTTCAAATACGGATCGGCCTTCTGCATGGTCACTTTGTAACCACGGCTCTTGAGCAAACGCCCGAGTGAGGCAGCCGTAATGCCCTTGCCGAGCGATGACACCACGCCACCGGTCACGAAGATGTGCTTCGTCATATGTTGTACCTGCGCTTTCCCGCTTGGAACTTCGGTCCTTACGGGTCTTTATCGTAGCACTCTACAGCGCCAGCGGCATGCAACATAATGTGTTCATCTATTTGAAATCGCTCGCGCAGTACTTCATGCACGGGGCACCCTTCACAAAATGCAAGCACGCAATGGTTTAGGTTCGTAGGCTGCAGTAGACAGGTGTTTTGCCCAAGTGCAAGCCCAGCTCATACGCTTCAGGCATGAATGTCTACTCGTCACCCCGACTTCAAACCATTGCATACCTGAAAAAAGCATTTCGTTCAACGAGAAACGAAGCGCAGGCAGCACGTTGGCGACCACCCGCGCCCGTATCTAACACGCATGACGGACTACATTCCGCGGTTGCGCCGCGCCGCGGCGCGGGCCGCATCGATCACCGCGGCACGCATGCCGCCCGCCTCGAGCGCCGCAACGGCCTCGATGGTCGTTCCCGCGGGCGAAGATACCATGTCTTTAAGTACCGCTGGATGCACACCGGTTTCGAGCAGATACTTCGCCGTGCCGAGCACGGCCTGCTCGGCAAAGGTGTACGCCTGGGCACGCGGCATACCCTCGGCAACCGCCGCATCGGCGAGCGCCTCGATGAATACGCATACATAGGCGGGCGAGCTGCCGGAGGCCGCGATCACCGCATCGATGAGGTGTTCGGGCACCACCTCGGCGCGGCCAAAGCTCTCGAACAGCTCCTTGACGTAAGCGATCTCCTCGGGCGAAACGTTGCTGTTCGGCGTGAGCGAACTCATCCCGGCAAGAACCATGGCAGGAAGGTTGGGCATGACGCGCACGATTTTGCGATGTTGCCCCACAAGGCCCTCGAGCCGCGCCATCGTGACGCCGGCGGCGATCGAAACGACCAGCACGCCTGCGTCGAGGACGGGAGCGAACGCTGCCACCGCCTCGTCAAGATACTGGGGTTTAACCGCGATGAGAACCATCGCGGCCCCGGTGACCGCCTCGCTGTTATCGCAGGTGCCCGCACATCCCAGCTCACCTGCGAGACGCTCCTGCGATGCACGGGACACATCGGACACCACGATCTCTTGGGGCGCGATGAGCCCCGCCGACACGACACCCTTTACGATGGCGCTACCCATATTCCCGCAACCGATAAGCGCGAGCTTCTTCTGCATGACGAGCCTCCTTGCAACATGAGCAATAGCGTGCCCCGGATGTGGCGACGATGTCGTCGCGCAGCCGGCATCTACGCCGATGGCTTGCATCGTAGCAGATGGCGCGGCGCCGGGTCGAACCCGCGCAAGCGCCGCGCAAACTGTAACATGTGCGTCCGCACCAAACAGCTGCGTGTGACTCTCGCGCAAAATGCGCTCGCGGACCCTCGTTGTGGCACAATTGTGACCGCTGGACCCGCACCGCGGGACCGCTTCGACGATCCTACGGCATCTGCCGTCTGTTGGCCGAGCAAGAAAGGCATGCATATGCGTCAAGGGTTCGATAACGACCGCTACATCTCCTCCCAGGCAGCACACATCAAAGAGCGCATCGCGCAATTCGGCGGCAAGCTCTACCTCGAATTCGGCGGCAAGCTCTTCGATGACTACCATGCCAGCCGCGTGCTCCCCGGGTTCGAGCCCGACAGCAAGTTCCGCATGCTGAAAAGCCTCTCCGACGACGTCGAGGTTATCATCGCAATCAACGCGAACGACATCGAGAAGAACAAGGCGCGCGGAGACCTGGGCATCACCTATGATGAGGATGTGCTGCGCCTTGCCGATATCTTCCGCAGCAACGACTTCAAAATCGCCGCGGTGGTGCTCACGCAGTATGCCGGCCAGCCCGCCGCCGAAGCCTTCCGTCGGCGTCTGGCGATGCTCGGCATCCCCTGCAAGCTGCATTTCCCCATCGAAGGCTATCCTCATGACATCGAATCGATCGTCTCCGAGGAGGGCTATGGCAAAAACGAGTTCGCTGAGACGACGCGCCCGCTCGTCGTGGTAACCGCCCCCGGCCCCGGTTCGGGCAAGCTCGCCACCTGCCTCTCCCAGCTCTACCACGAGCACAAGCACGGCGTGGCGGCGGGATACGCCAAATTCGAGACCTTCCCGGTGTGGAACCTCCCGCTCAACCACCCCGTGAACATCGCTTACGAGGCGGCGACGGTCGATCTGGACGACTCGAACATCATCGACTCGTTCCACCTCGAGGCGCACGGCGAAACCACCGTGAACTACAACCGCGACGTCGAGGCCTTCCCCGTCGTGCACGCCCTCATGGAGAAGATCCTCGGTGAGAGCCCCTATCAATCCCCCACCGACATGGGCGTGAACATGGTAGGCTTCGCCATCTCCGACGATGAGGCCTGCCGTGAGGCGGCGAAGATGGAGATCGTGCGGCGCTACTTCACCGCTGCGGTCAACGTCAAGCGCACGGGCACCGGCCAGGATCACGTCAGCAAGCTCAAGCTCATCATGAAGAAAGCCGGTGTCGACAAGGACTACTCGCCCGCCCGCTCGGCAGCGCTGCTCAAGGAGGAGACCACCGGTTCGCCGGTGGGTGCGATGATCCTGCCCGACGGCCATGTTGTGACCGGCAAGACCTCCACGCGCCTCGGCGCCGCCAGCTCGCTTCTCATGAATGCCCTCAAGGCGGTGACCGGCGTCGATATGGAGCTCGAGGTTATCAGCGACGACGCGATCGAGCCGATCAGTCGGCTCAAGACCCAGCAGCTCGGGAGCCGCAACCCGCGTCTGCATCCCGATGAGACGCTCATCGCGCTCTCCATCACCTCAGCCACCAGCGAGGTGGCGGCGCGCGTGCTCGCCGGCCTGCCCGAGCTGCGCGGCTGCGATGCGTTCTTCTCGGTGATCATCTCGTCCACCGATGAGGCGCTGCTCAAGCGCCTCGGCATCAACGTGTGCTGCGAGCCCAAATTCGAGCGGAGCGGCTACTACCACAAATAGCAAGGCAGCAAAAAAGAAGCGCACGGGCTATACCGGCCCGGGCGCTTCGTGTGGACGGCGCGCTCGCTGCGGCGGGGGCGCCGTTTCGTTTCCCAGCTTATTTCAGCGTGGCATACATCACGGCCTTGATGGTGTGCATGCGGTTCTCCGCCTCGTCGAACACCTTGGAGCGACGCGACTCGAACACCTCGTCTTCGGCCTCCATCTCGGTGACGCCGAACTTGGCGGCGATATCGGCGCCGATGGTGGTATTGGTGTCGTGGAAGCTGGGCAGGCAATGCAAAAAGATCGCCGAGGGATCCGCCAGCTCCATAACCTGCGTGGTAACGCGGTAGGGCTGAAGCTGCTCGATGCGCTCGGCCCATACCTCGTCGGGCTCGCCCATCGAGACCCACACATCGGTATAGATGACATGCGCGCCGGTGCACGCCGCCTCGACATCTTGCGTCAGCGTGATCGTGCAACCGTTCTCGGCAGCGATGGGCTTGCACGCCTCGACAACGTCGGCGGCGGGCATGCATGCCTCAGGTCCGCAGGCGACGTAGTTCATGCCGAGCTTCGCGCACACCACCATGAGCGAGCGAGCCACATTGTTTTTCGCATCACCCAGAAATACGAGCGTCTTGCCCTTGATGTCGTAGTTGAAGTTCTCCTGGACGGTCAGGATGTCGGCAAGCATCTGCGTGGGATGCCACAGATCGGTGAGGCCGTTCCAAACCGGCACGCCCGACTTGGCGGCGAGCTCCTCGACGTCCTCTTGCGCGAAGCCGCGGAACTCGATGCCGTCGTACATGCGGCCGAGCACGCGCGCGGTGTCCTCGATGGACTCCTTTTTGCCCATCTGGGACGAGCCGGGATCGAGATAGGTGACGCCCATACCCAGATCCATCGCGCCCACCTCGAAGGCACACCTAGTGCGCGTCGAGGTCTTCTGGAACAGCAGCACGATGTTCTTGCCCTCGAGATAGCGATGCGGCGTGCCCGTGCGCTTGAGGTCCTTGAAGTTGCGGGAAAGCGCAAGCAGGTACTCGATTTCCTCGGTAGAGAAATCCAGCAGCTTCAAGAAGCTGCGACCAGAGAGGTTGACGCCCATCGTCATCGTCCTTTCTTCCGTTCAGCCAACAGAGGCGCACAAGCGCGCCGGCACGTGTGGTGCGGCGGCGTCGCGCGCCATGTTCGCAACAGCGTACCACGCACCGCCAGCATGGTCGCCGTGAAGGCGGATGGTAACAATCGGTCGTCGCAAAGCGCGGCTGCGCCAGCGCCCCGCACCTTCAACTCGTAAGGAGTTGATAAAGCTTTCGCATCCCCGTCGCGGCAGCATCGAGGCACGCGTATAACTAGAGAGCTTATATACTGGATACATACGAATACGTCGCGGTCGTCGCTTGGCAGCACGTGATGGGAAGACGAGGTCGCTATGGCATCGAAACACGATAAAGACGCAGAGAAGAGCAAGAAAAAGCGCAAAGAGCAGGGGCGGCGCATCGCGCGCTCCGATCGCTACGACTACTCGTACACGCAGAATCGCGAGCTCAGCTGGCTGCGTTTCGACAACCGCGTGCTCGACGAAGCGTTCGACGAGCAGGTGCCGCTGTTCGAACGCATGAAGTTCGTCTCGATCTTCGAATCGAACCTCGATGAGTTCTTCATGATCCGCATCGGAGGCCTCTCAGACCTCGCTACCTTGAAGCACCAGCCACAGGACAACAAGAGCAACCTCACGCCTTCCGAGCAGATCGATGCCGTGTTCAAAACGCTCCCGCCGCTGTGGGATCGCGCCGTCTCCGTCTTCCACGACATCGAGACGGCACTCGACGGCTACGGGATGTCACGCGCGCGTCCCGACGAGCTTTCCGGTGATGAGCGCACGTTCGTTGAGCGCTATTTCCAGTCCTACGTGTCGCCCGTCATCTCGCCGCTCGTCATCGATCCCCGCCACCCCTTCCCCAACCTGCGCAACGGCGCGCTCTATCTGGTGTGCGCGCTCGATAGCGCAGAAGAGGGGCGGCTGCTGGGCCTCATTGAGATTCCCCCTTCGATGAGCCGCGTGGTCGAGATCCCCAGCACACCCGGCTCGTATCGCTACATCCTGCTTGAGGACATCATCCTCACCTGCCTCACCAGCTGCTTCGGCTCCTTCACGCCGCTCGACCGCGCCGTGATTCGCGTCACGCGCAACGCCGACATCGACCCCGATGGCGAGGGCGTCGAGGAAGAGGAAGATTACCGCCAGCATATGAAGAAGATCCTGAAGAAGCGCCTGCGTCTTCAGCCGGTCTGCCTGAACGTCTGCGGCACCCTCGAACCCGACACGCTCAAGATGATTCGCAAGTCGCTCGGACTCGCCGCGCGCTCGGTTATGACGCGCGACATCCCGCTCGACCTTGGTTATGTCTACTCGCTTGAAAGCCATGTACCCGAGGCGGCGCGCAGCGCGTTGCTGTTCAAGCCGTTCCGCCCCCAGCCGAGCCCCATGTTCGAGGCCGGCAGGCCCCTCTCCGAGCAGGTCATCGAAGGCGACAAGCTCCTGTTCTACCCGTACGAATCGATGAATCCCCTGCTCGACCTCATGCACGAGGCCGCCTTCGACGATGCCTGCATCTCGATGCGCATCACGCTGTACCGCGTGGCAAAGCAATCGCGTCTGTGCGAGGCGCTCATCGATGCCGCCGAGAACGGCAAAGAGGTCACCGTCCTCATGGAGCTTCGCGCGCGCTTCGACGAGCAGAACAACATCGAATGGGCAGAGCGCCTTGAGGAGGCGGGCTGCACCGTCATCTACGGCTCCGAAGGATTCAAGGTCCATTCCAAGATCTGCCAGATCACCTATCGCCACGGTATGGCGCTTACCCGCATCACGCTGCTCGGCACCGGCAACTTCAACGAGAAGACGGCGCGCCTCTACTCGGACTTCATGCTCATGACGGCGCATCCCGGCATCGGCGAGGACGCCAACTCGTTCTTCCGCAACCTCGCGCTCGGCAACCTGCGCGGCCACTACCGCTACCTGGGCGTGGCGCCGGCAGGCCTCAAGCCGATGGTGATGAACGGTCTCAACCGCGAGATCGAGCGCGCACGCGCCGGCGAGAAGGCTCGGGTGTTCTTCAAGATGAACTCGCTCACCGATCGCGAGATCATCGACAAGATCGCCGAGGCGAGCTCGGCGGGCGTCGAGGTCCAGATGATCATCCGCGGCATCTCCTGCCTGCTGCCCGGCATTCCCGGCAAAACCGAGAACGTGCACATCCGCTCCATCGTGGGCAGGTTCTTGGAGCATGCGCGCGTGTACTCGTTCGGCGTCGATTCCGACCTCATCTACCTCTCCTCGGCAGACATGATGACGCGCAATACCGAGCACCGCGTGGAGATTGCCTACCCGGTGCTCGACCCCGCCTGCCGCGCCCTCGTGCAGGGCTACATCCAGGCGCAGCTCGCTGACAACGTCAAGGCGCGCGAACTTTCGCCCAGCGGAACCTGGGAGCATGTTAAGGTAGAACCCGGCACCGAGCCATTCAACTCCCAGGAGTTCCTGCTCGCCCAGGCATACGAGAAGGCAGCGGGGATTGGGAAACGCCGCGCGCACGGCGGCTCGGCGCATATGCACGTGCGGAAGCACGAAGAGGAGGCGGCCATCGCCGCCCAGCAGACCATCGACGCTGCGCTCGATGAGACGCGGGCGCGTGCCAACGACGAAGCCGCGGAGGCAATCGCGTTCACCCAAGATGCCCCTGCATCCGCGGTAACCGCACCAACGGGCGCAGAAGCCGCCCCCGCCACCACGGCTGGCGATGCCGAAATTCAGGTGCAGCCAACCATCATCGAGCCCGAGGCGCCCGCAGCCGGGGCTGAGCAGCCGGCGAATCGCCCTGCGCAGACAGCCGGGCGCGGCACCCTCGCCAAGCGACCCGCCGGCCGCTTGCGCACCGGACTCGCGCTGATCGGCTTAGGGATCAAGACGCTCGTTCGCGGAACCAAAGGGAGCGACAACCGTACCGAACGCTAACTGCGTGTTCATGCCCCTATCCACACAACAGGACGCCCTCATCAAGACGGGCGTCCTGTCATTTTGGAGACATCGCTTGGACGCGGATGCAGATGCGGGCAAAACCGCTACACTGAACCGGATGATACGACAGGCGCAGGGGGTTTCATGAGACTTTCCATCGAACGCATGGTGTACGGTCCCGACGGGCTGGCGCACACCGACGACGGCAAGACGGTCTTCGTCGCCGGTGGCGTTGCCGGCGACGTGGTCGACGCCGAAATCGTCCGCGAGGAGAAGCATTACGCCCGTGCACGTGCCACGTCCGTCCTCGAGCCATCGAGCCTGCGTACCGACGCCCCCTGTCCCTATATCGGCGTGTGCGGCGGCTGCCCGTGGGGTGTGCTCAGCATCTCCGCTCAGCATGCGGCAAAAGCCGAGAACCTCGCAAGCGCGCTCGAGCGAACCGGCAAGCTCAGCACCTCCGAGGTTGCCTCGATCGTGCAGCCGCTCCGCCACGCAAAGGCTGCATGGGGCTATCGCAACAAGGTCGAGCTTTCGCCGATCGAGACAAACGGCAAGTTCGCCCTCGGCATGCATGGCCACGATGCAAACCAGGTCATCAAGGTCGACCGGTGTCCGCTCTTTGAGAAGCGGTTCCCGCGCGCAGTGAAATCCGTTGCCGGCGCGCTCTCGTATATGGGCAACTCCCGCGATCTATCCCTTGAGCGCGTGGGCATTCGCGCCAGCAGCCGTACCGGGCAGCTCCAAGTGGCGCTCTGGACACCCACCGGGGGCTTCCCGCGCGCGCAGGTGGCGCGTGTGCTTGGTGACGCGCTGGCGCCTTCGAGCGTGGTGCGCGTAATGAGCAAGGGAGACGCGGCGGCGCGGCGCGTGAGCGCGCTCGAGGTGCTCGCGGGCAATCCCACATGGGAAGAGCGCATCGCCGGCGAGCGCATGCGCATCTCGGCACCTTCGTTTTTCCAGGTCAATACCGCCGCCGCCGAGATACTCATCGAACTTGTCATGGAGGCGCTCGACCCTCAAGCCGATGAGCTCGCCTGCGATCTCTACTGCGGTGCCGGCACGTTCACCATCCCGCTCGCGCGGCGCGCCGCGTTCGTGTCTGCCGTCGAGGCGTACGGGCCATCCGTGCGCGACCTCAGGCGCAACATCGATCTCGCCGGCCTTGATAACGTCGATGTGATCGGTGGCGACGCGGTACGCGAATTTCCCGATCAGGACATCGACGTGCTCGTGGTCGACCCGCCGCGCGCGGGCCTCGCGCCGGAAGCGATCGGCCTCATCGCAGGGACCTCCGCACGCGATGTGGCGTACGTGTCCTGCGATCCCGCGACGTTCGCCCGTGATATCAAGCGCTTCCACGATGAGGGAACGTTCCGGCTCATCTCGGCCACGCCCGTCGACCTGTTCCCCCAGACCTTCCACTGCGAAACCGTGGGACATCTCAAGCGCATGCGCTGATAGCCGCCCGCGTTCAGGGGTATAAGCCAAGATGTTCGTACTTCTCGCCCCATCTGGGGCACGCGCGCGAAAGGAAGCCCCATGTCCGCTGTTGCCGTGCTCGTCGCCGACGGTTTCGAGACCATCGAATGCCTAACGATTGTCGATGTTCTTCGAAGGGGCGGCGTTCGCGTCGCGCTCGTCTCAACCATGTCCACGCGCGACGCTATCAGCTCGCAGCAGATCAGCATCGTGTGCGACTATACGCTCGACGAGGTCGACTTCGACGAATATGACTACATCGTGCTGCCCGGAGGGCTTCCCGGCACCACCAATCTCCGTCGTAATCAGCGCGTCTGTGACTTGGTAAGCGAGTTTGCCACCACCAAGCACGTGGCCGCCATCTGTGCCGCGCCCTCTATCTTGGGCGAGCTCGGGCTTTTGGTGGGACGTCGCGCCACCTGCTTCCCCGGCTTCGAGCAGACCTTCCCCGCCGGCACCTATGCGGGCGGCAAGACCGTTGTGGTCGACGGCAACATCATCACGGCGTCGGCCATGGGGCAAGCGCTGCCGTTCGCGCTCGCCGTACTCGAGGATATCGCCGGCAAGACCGCCGTCGCCAAGGTGCGCGAGGGCATCCAGCTATGATCTTGGCCTCGCAGTCCCCGCGACGCATCGAGCTCATGCACGAAGCGGGTTATGCGTTTCGCGTCATTCCCGCTGATATCGACGAAACGCCTCACGAGGAAGAAGACCCCATCGCACTCGTGAGGCGCCTTGCCAACGAGAAGGCACACTGCGTCTGCGAGGCGCACGCCGCTCCCGGCGAGCTCGTGCTTGCGGCAGACACCATCGTGTGCATCGATGGCCGCTCGCTCGGCAAGCCGGCCGATGCGGACGAGGCGCTCGCGATGCTGGGGCAGCTCTCCGGAAGAACGCATCAGGTGGCGACGGGCGTCTGCATCGCCACCGGCAACGAGCTGCTGCCAACATGCTCGTTCACCGATATCTCCGATGTCACGTTCTTCCCCCTCACCGAAGACGAGATGACGAGCTATATCCGATCAGGCGAGCCGCTCGATAAGGCCGGTGCCTATGGCATCCAGGGCAGAGGCGGCAGACTCTTGGTCGAGCGCATCAACGGGGACTTCTACAACGTTGTCGGCCTGCCCATCGCAAAAGTCCACCGCGAGATTCGCCGCCTCGTTCATCTCGGCGGCTTTTAGGCTCGTACCACGCATGAAAGGTCGCGACATGGCTGCATCAGCTCAGCTCACACCCATCCCCATTACCTCGATTGAGGGATTCTCGTTCGGCCATGCCACCAACCTCAAATCAGGCACGGGCTGCACGGTCATCGTCGCCCCCCGCGGCGCCGCTGCCGGCGTGGACGTGCGCGGCGGTGCTCCCGCCTCGCGAGAAACCGACTTGCTGCGCCCCGAGAACACGGTCGAGGCCGTCCACGCCGTGTGCCTCTCGGGCGGATCGGCATACGGACTCGAAGCGGCGTCTGGCGTCGCACGCGAGCTCGAGCAGCGCGGCATCGGGCTCGACACCGGCCCCGCGCTCGTACCCATCGTCTGCTCAAGCTGCATCTTCGATCTTGCATTCGGCCGTGCCGATGTGCGTCCATCTGTTGCAGACGGGGTTGCCGCAACGCGCGCCGCGCTCGACGGGCCGTCGGACAGCGCGCTCGCCGAAGGATGCACAGGCGCTGGCACCGGTGCTACGGTGGGCAAGTTCAACGGACCGGCGTGCGCCATGAAAGGCGGTCTCGGCGCACGAGCCTATCGGCTCGACGCGCTCAAAATCGGAGCCGTCGCCGTGGTAAACGCCTGCGGCAATATCTGCGACCCCGCCACGGGAGCCGCGATCGCCGGCATGCGCCGCACACCTGAATCACGGGAAATCGTCGACATGGAAGACGCTATGCTCGCCGCAGGCGCGCATGCCCAGATGCCACTCGACCGTACGAACACCACCATCTCGTGCATCGTAACCAACGCACGCCTTACCAAGGCGCAGGCAACAAAGGTCGCGCAGATGGCAGCAGACGCCTATGCGCACGTCATCCGCCCCACGCATACCACCAACGATGGTGACACCATCTACGTGCTCGCGTCCGGCGAGATCGACAAGCCCGTCCCGCTCGACGTCATGGGCATCGCCGCCACCCGCACCCTCGAGGACGCGCTCATTGCAGGCGTGACCGAGGCAACCGGGCTTCACGGCATTCCCGCCGCCCGCGATCTCGCTTAGTTGAACTTGAAGATCCTCTCGGCCAGATGATAGCCGCCCAGCGTGACCTTCTCCCCCGCCTTGGTGGGAAGATTCGTGCTGATGCCCAACAGACCCCAACGGGCCTTGCGGTACATCTTCTCATCGAACCGCTTGAGGTCATCCCAGAGCTTGCGCAGATTCCCCGGCATCGCAGGGTCATCGGATAGCTTGGTGAACACCGAGCAGATCGTCATCATCATGGTGAAGTAATGCATCATGTACGAGCGCAGACGCGGCTCGGCAACCTCGGTATAGAGATGATACGACTCCATCATGATGCGTGTGATACGGAACTGCTGGTCGAGGCGCTTGACCATCGTCGCCTCGTTGACGCTCTGGCCCTCGCGCCCAATGAAATACCGATAGAGGTCGATATCCGCATAGTAGAGCGTCTTGCAGCGCGGCAGCGGTACGTAGGCATAGATGTTGTCGACGTAGAACGTATGGGCCGGCATGGGAAGCTCGGCTGAGCGGAGCACGTCCGTACGGTAGCACAGGCTGTGCATGAGCAGATTCTGATCGGGCCGGAAATGCCCGATCTCATCCCAGCCAAACACCCGTTTGCGCGGCAGCGCCGAGCGGTAGCTCACCGCGTTGCGCTTGTTCTCGTAGACCTTTTCGTACACGTAGTTCGAGATAAAAAGGTCAACGCGCACATCGCGCTCCTCGAACCCGCGCAGCATGGAGAGCATCGTGGCGAGTGCCGTCGCATCGAGCCAGTCATCGGAATCGACGACCTTGTAATAGGTGCCCTGCGCTTCGCGAAGCCCCGCGAGCACCGCCATACCGTGCCCGCCGTTATCCTGGTGCACGGCGCGAATGATGCCGGGGCAGCGCGCCTCCCATTCGTCTGCCTTCGCGGGGGTCTCGTCCACGCTGCCGTCATCGACGATGATGATCTCGATGTCGCTCGCATACCCCGACCCCTCGAGGATCGAGGTGATGCAGTGGTCCATGTCTGCCGCAGAGTTGTAGCACGGAATGCCGAAGCTGATGATCTTATGCATGGCAGGCGATGATCTCATCCGAAAGGTCGAGGGCAGAAGCCGTCACCGCGTCCATATCGTAGTAGCGGTACTCGGCAAGACGGCCCACCGGATGGAAGTTCGTGAGGTTCTGCACGCGCTCGAGATAGCGCTCATACAGCGCCTGATTCTCGGGGTCGATGATGGCGTAATACGGCGTCTGGCCGCTGCCGGGCTCGTAGGCGTGGCTGAACTCCTTCATGATGGTGGTCTTGCCGGGAACCACCTGACCGGTCATGTTCTTGAACTCGGTGATGCGCGTAAAGTCCTCGCTCGTGGTGTAGTTCACGGTACCCACGGGCTGGAACTGATCCTCGTCAAGGGTTTCGAACACCATGTCGAGTGTACGGTACGGCAGCGCGCCCAGATCGAGCCCGAACAGCTCGTCGAGGGGACCCGTATAGACGATCTCGCCGCCATAGCACTTGCCGCACACGTTCACGTTCGTGTCGGTAATCTCGAAGATGTCGCGCGCGTCGACATCGAGGAAGACATCGATCAGGTCGTGATCGAGCATGTGCTCGAAGAGCTTCGTGTAACCCTCGGCGGGCATGCCCTGGAACGGTGCCTGCGGGAAGTAGCGATCATCATCGCCGATGAAAACCGGAACGCGGCCCGTGACCGAAGGATCGATCTCGTCGGGTGTCTGGCCCCACTGCTTCATCGTGTAATACAGGAACACGTTCTCGTAGACGTAATCCGCGACCTCCTGGAGATCGGGGTCGTTCTTCTTGCGCAGCTCCATGATGGGAACCTTCTTGTTCTCGCCGAAGGTCTCCACGAGCTTCCGGTAGAGCTCCTCGCCGCGCTCGTCGCCGAAGGCGAGCTTGAGCGAGGTGTGGTTGAAGGGCACGGGCATGAGCGTGCCGTGGATGTTCGCAAGCACCTTGTGCTGGTAGTCGGTCCACTTGGTGAAGCGCGACAGGAAGTTGTGCACGCGCTCATCGAAGGTGTGGTAGATGTGCGGGCCGTACACGTGAATAAGGATGCCGTCCTCGTTCTCGCAATCGTAGGCGTTGCCTGCGATGTGATCACGGCGCTCGAGCACGGCGACGCGGAAGCCCGCGCTCTCGGCGAGGCGGCGGGCACAGACGGAACCAGCGTAGCCAGCGCCCACGACGATCATGTCATACGAGTCGGGATTGAAGGTCTCGGGAAGACCGGATGTGATGTGCATCGACACTCCTTATTCGGGAAGCCCCGCGATGGAACTTCCAGCCAGCTCGGCATGTACCACCGAATTGTTCAGAGCGATTATAGCGCTCAGCGGCCTATAATAGACATGCCACACAAGGAAAGCTCATCATGCCGGCCCGCACCAGGCGGTTCGCGCACGTGAGCGTGATCTCAAGGAGTATCATGAGCGATTTCCTGACACGCATGAAAGACGCCGCCAAAGCCGACGTCAAGACGATCGTCCTGCCCGAAGGCGAGGATCCGCGCACCATCGAGGCCGCGAAGAAGATCGTCGCCGAGGGCCTTGCCAACCTCGTTATCCTGGGCGATCCGGCCAAGATCGACGTCGAGGGCGTTACCGTGATCGATCCGACCTCCCCCACCGCGCCCAAGCACGAAGCCTATGCCCAGAAGTTCGCGGAGCTTCGCGCCAAGAAGGGCGTCACCATCGAGCAGGCGCGCGCGCAGATGATGGACGCCACCTACTACGGCACCATGATGGTGAAGATGGGCGACGCCGACGGTCTCGTCTCGGGAGCCTGTCACTCCACGGCTAACACGCTGCGTCCGGCGCTGCAGATCCTGAAGACCGCTCCGGGCACGAAGCTCGTCTCCGCATTCATGGTCATGTGCACCCAGACTCCTGAGTTCGGTGCCGACGGCACGCTCGTTTTCGCCGACTGCGGCCTCAACATCGCCCCGACCTCCGACGAGCTCTCCGAGATCGCCATCGCCTCCGCCAACTCCTTCAAGACGTTCATGGGTGATGTCGAGCCCAAGGTCGCCATGCTCTCGTACTCCACGATGGGGTCGGCCGGCGGCGATACCGCCAAGAAGGTCCAGGAGGCCACCGCGTTTGCCAAGGAGAAGGCACCCGAACTCGCCATCGATGGCGACCTGCAGCTCGACGCCGCCATCGTACCCGAGGTTGCGCAGCGCAAGGCTCCTGAAAGCACGGTTGCCGGCCATGCCACCGTGCTCGTGTTCCCCAACCCC
>CALUFC010000009.1 GCA_944319885.1 uncultured Coriobacteriaceae bacterium | reverse complement strand
TGGAGACGAGGGGGATCGAACCCCTGACCTCTTGACTGCCAGTCAAGCGCTCTCCCAGCTGAGCTACGCCCCCAAGCGGTGCGGGAAATAATATACGGTAACGAGACGAGCATTGCAAGCAAAAAGTCGAACTTTTTTTGACGATGCTTCGCGTCGCGTCGCGCTCGCAACAACACCGCAGGTAGTAATGTCCCTACCGGCGATCAGCCTCTACCCGCGCCGAGAGATGCGCTACGACATCAGCGATTGCCACATCCGTGCGCTCGCCCGTAGCGCGATCCTTAACCTCGACGGTTCCCGCCTTGATGCCGCGCTTGCCCACAACAACCTGATACGGGAAGCCCATGAGATCGTTGTCGGCAAATTTCACGCCCGGACGCTCCGCACGATCGTCAAAGACCACCTCGATACCGGCCTCAGCAAGCTGAGCGGCGATCTCTGCTGCGGCATCGAACGCTTCGCCCTTCTTGTCGAGGGCGATGACCGATACCTCATAGGGAGCCACGGAGACAGGCCAGATGATGCCGTGCTCGTCGTGGTGCTGTTCCACCACGGCCGCCAGCGTGCGCGAGATCCCGATACCGTAGCAGCCCATGTAGAACGGCTGCTCGCGACCGTTCTCATCGGCAAAGGTAGCGCCCATCTTCGCGGCGTACTTATCAGGGCCGATCTGGAACACCTGGCCGCATTCGATGCCGCGCCCGCCCTTGAGGGGCTTGCCGCAATGCGGGCACGGGTCGCCAGGCTTTACGGTCACGAGGTCTTCCCAGGCATCCACCGTGAAATCCCGACCGGGCTGGGCACCGGTGAAGTGATAATCCACCTCGTTGGCGCCGCAGGTCCAAGACATGGAAGCCTTGAGCGACTCATCGCAGACCAGGCGAATGCCCTCGGGCAGGTTCACGGGCCCGATGAAGCCCTTGAAGAGGCCATGCTCCTCGAGCTCTTCATCGGTCATGAGATGATAGTCACCAAAGAGCTTGGCCGCCTTGATCTCATTCAGCTCATGGTCACCCGGCACGATGGCCACGACAGGGTTGCCCTCGCCATCGATGATCGCAAGCGACTTGCGTGTGCCGTTCTCCGGGAAGCCGAAGAACGCGGCCACGGCCTCGATGGTGCCGAGCCCCGGCGTCTCGACGTTCTGGAGGGTGCCGTCGCCCGGGCCCTCGGAGACGGCCACCGTGGTGGATGCCGCCTCGTCGTCTGCAGCGAAGCCGCAGTCGCACCACACGAGCGACGCCTCGCCAGCATCGGCAAGCGCCATGTACTCGACGGACGCATCGCCACCGATCTCGCCGGAGTCTGCCGCCACGGGCAGCGCCTTGAGGCCGCACCGGTCGCAGTAGCGCGCATAGGCACCCTTCATGTCCTCGTAGACCTCATTCAGGCTTTCCTGTGTGGCCGAGAAACTGTACGCGTCCTTCATGATGAACTCACGGCTGCGCATGAGTCCGAAGCGCGGGCGCAGCTCGTCGCGGAACTTGTCTTGAATATGGTAGAGCGTCACCGGCAGCTGCTTGTACGAGCGCAGCTCGTTGCGCACCAGATCGGTGAAGGTCTCCTCGTGGGTGGGGCCAAGGCAGAAGGTACGGCCATGGCGATCCTCCAAGCGCATGAGCTCGGGACCATACGCACCGATGCGGCCCGACTCCTCCCAGAGCGCGGCGTCGGTTAGGATGGGCGCAAGCATCTCCTGTGCACCGATAGCATCCATCTCCTCGCGGCAGATCTGCTCGATCTTCTGGATGGAGCGCCACGCGAGCGGCAGATAGCTATAGAGACCAGCGGCCTGCTTGCGGATCATGCCGGCGCGCAAGAGCAAGCGGTGGCTTGCAAGCTCCGCCTCGGCCGGATCCTCCTTCAAGGTGGGCGCGTAGAGGCGGCTCATCTTCATAACGGATAGCGACTTTGACACGGAATTCCTCCCCAGTTAGATACTGCGTGATACGGCAGCATGATACAACAGCATGATGTTTGCGGCGCGCTGCACAAGCGCAGCGTTACAGCGCTTCAATCTCGGCCATCAGGGCATCGACGATCTCGGACTCGGCAATCTTGCGCACCGGCACGCCATGTTTGAACAGCAGCGCCGATCCCTTGCCGCAGGCAACGCCAACATCGGCATCGGCCGCCTCCCCGGGGCCGTTCACCACGCACCCCATAACCGCGACCGAGATGGGTTTGGCAACGCCGCGCAGCCTTCGCTCGACCTCTTCGGCGATAGGAATAAGATCGACCTGCGTGCGCCCGCACGTAGGACAGCTCACGAGCTCGGGGCCGCGCCGCCGAATACCCAAGCACTCCAGAATAGCCCAGGCAACCGGAGGCTCCTCCACCGGGTCCGCCGTAAGCGAGACGCGTAGCGTGTCACCGATGCCATCTGCGAGCAGAGCCCCCAGCCCGACAGCGCTTTTGATAGTCCCTTGCTGCACCGTACCCGCCTCGGTCACGCCCAGATGCAGTGGCACCTGCGGCAGCTCGGCGGAAAGCGCACGATACGTCTCGATCGTGGTGGGCACGCTGTGTGCCTTGGCAGACAGCACGATGTTGGTAAACCCGCGCGCCTCGAAATGCTCGACGAACTTGAGCGAGGAGGCCACGAGCTTCTCAGGTAGCGTGAGCTCGTCGCGGGCAGCGATATCGTCTTCGAGCGAACCGGCGTTCACGCCGATGCGGATGGCCGCACCGGCCTCCCCCGCCGCATCGATCACCGCATCGACCTTCTCCCATGAGCCAATATTGCCTGGGTTGATGCGCAGCTTGGCAGCACCAAGCGAGACGGCGTCGATGGCAAGCCGATAATCGAAATGGATGTCTGCTACGATGGGCACCGGCGATGCCGCGCACACCTGTTTGAAGCTTTCCTCGGCGGCTTTGTTGGGCAGCGTGACGCGCACGATATCACACCCGGCATCTGCGAGCGCGCGAACCTGTGCAAGCGTTGCCCCGGCATCCGAGGTGGGCGTGCATGTCATGGATTGCACAACAACCGGCGCGCCGCCGCCGATCTGGACGTTACCCACCTGAACGGGGCGCGTGAGCTCACGGGGAAGCTGTGCCATCTCGATCAATCCCTTCCATATCACCTAAAGAAGAAACCGCAGCACATCGGCGCGCAGCATGTAGATGAACAGCAGTCCGAACAGCGCGATGCCTGCATACGAAAGCGCATTTTGCACCTTGAGCGGCACGCTCCGGCGCGTTACAGCCTGGATGATCTCGATCAGGAGCTTGCCGCCGTCGAGCGGTGGAATGGGCAGCAGGTTCATGAAGCCGAGCGAGAACGAGATCAGCGCGGCGAACGTGAGGTAGGTGTCGGCCCCCTCCTCGGCTGCCTGTGCCGACATCACGGAGATGCCGACGATCGAGGTAGAGCTGTCCAGTACCTCCATGGTTTGCGAGGGATTGATGAGGTCGAGCACCGACTGCGCCGTCATGGCGACATAGGACCACGAGAGCTGCGCAGATTCGATGGGATTAAGATGCACGACCTGCGTGGGTACGGTGATGCCGAGCATGTCATCTTGGCCCAGCTCGACCTCGCAAGAGCCCGCAACACCGTCACGCTCGTATTCAATGACAACGGGCTCATCGCGCGGCGCCTCTGAGATGGCTCCCACGAGCGTCTCCCACGACGTGGTCTCGACGCCGCCCACCGAGATGATATCGTCGCCCGCTTGCAACCCCGCATCAGCGGCGATAGAACCCGTCTCGACCGTACCGATCTGGCTCTCGTTAACCGAGACGGTGATCCCAACGATGGAATAGATGCTCATGAGCAGCAGGAAGCCTGAGATGATATTCACCGCGATGCCCGCCACGAGCATGAAGGCTCGCGCCCAGAAACCCTTGCCCAGATAGGTGTGCGCGCGCTCCTGCTCGAAAAACACCTCGTCGGATAGCTCGGTGGCCCATGGTTCTCCCTCGGCGGTGGCGTGCGCGCGGTCAAACGAGCGCCCATCGTAGATGGTGTTCCCGGACGGATCGCGCGGCATGGCAGCATAGGTGGTGGGATAATACGCGCCGTTGGGCGTCTCCCCCTTCTCGGGGTCATACACCGGGGCAACCGAACCCCAGCCGAGCAGCTGCACGCAGGCCTCCATCGCATCGTCCTCGCTGATGGAGAGCGCCTGCGCGATGCCTTCGATGTTCGCCCTGCCGTGCCGGTGAATGTAGGCAAGCACGCGCGGTGCATGGGGGCTCTTGGTAGGCTCCATGCCGCAGATCATGGCATAGCCACCCAAAAGCAAAGGGGTCACGCCGAATTTTGTACCAATGCGCTTCGACACATGATGGATGTTCCAGCGAAACGGCAAGCCGAGGAAGAACTCGGTCACGCGAACGCCAACCGCGCGAGCCGCAAGGAAATGGCCGCCCTCGTGAACGAACACGAGCACCGAAAGCATGAGGAGGCCCCAGAAGATGGGGGCTATGACAGCAAGGGGATTCATGAATATACCAATCGGTTAGCGGGCGCGCTGTGCAAGCAGATTCTTAGCGGTCATGCGAGCCCATGCGTCGATGTCGTGCAGCTGCTCGAACGATTCGACCTGCTCGACTGCATGGGCATCCATCGTGTCCTCGACGATACGCGCGATATCGGTGAATGAGCAGCGATCTGTCAAAAACGCGGCAACCGCCACCTCGTTGGCGGCGTTCATCACGCATGGCAGCGTGCCGCCTGTAACGCCCGCGCGCTCGGCAAGCGCGAGGCAGCGGAATGCATGGGGGTCGGGCGCATCGAACGTAAGCGACCCGAGGGTACGAAAATCGACGCGCGGAGCCGGCGTATCCCAACGCGCAGGATAGGAGAACGCATATTGAATGGGAAGACGCATGTCCGAGGCACCGAGATGCGCGATCACGGCGCCGTCGACAAACTCGACCATAGAGTGAATCTTCGACTCACGCTGGATAAGCACCCGGATATCCTGGATCGCGGTGCCAAACAGATGCATCGCCTCGATGCGCTCAAGTCCCTTATTCATGAGGGTGGCGCTATCGATCGTGATCTTGGGACCCATCTTCCAGGTGGGATGTGCAAGCGCCTCACGCGCGGTGACGCATTCGAGCTCGCTCGCAGACCTGCCGAAAAACGGACCGCCCGAGCAGGTGAGCCAGATGGCATGAATATCATCGTGCTTTGCGTCGAGCAGGCATTGGAAGATGGCGCTATGCTCTGAATCGACGGGCAGCAGCTGACCGGGGGCGGCAAGCGGCATCAAGAGATCGCCAGCTACCACGAGGGATTCCTTGTTGGCGAGCGCCAGGCGTTTGCCAGCTGTAAGCGCTGCATGGCTGGCGGGAAGCCCGGCGGCGCCCACCACCGCAACGAGGACGCAATCGACATCGTCGCGCACCGGAATCTCGGTCAGGGCGGCGTCACCGGTGATGAGCTTCGTGCCACGAGGGAGCTCGCCCAACACGGGATCGTCCGCATGCGCTGGGTCGGTAACACCGACACATGCCGGCTTGAACTCACGCGCCAGCGACACGAGTTCATCTGTGCTACCGTGAACGGTAAGCGCGACAATCTCAAGCGTATCGGCATGCTGGCGGCAAACATCGATGGCCTGCGAGCCGATAGAACCGGTACAACCGATGAGCGCTACGCGCATGCGCGTGCCCTGTGTCATAGAATGCCTCCCAGAACGAGCAGGATCTCGGCGGTAATGCAGCCGAAGATGAGCGAATCACAGCGGTCGAGCATGCCGCCATGGCCGGGGATGAGATTTCCCGAATCCTTGACGCCGACACCGCGCTTGATGCGCGACTCAATGAGATCGCCGAAAACACCCAAGATCGACACGACCACACCGCACACCACGGCGTACACAGCGTCGAAACCATAGAATCCGGTAGCCCACAAGATGAGCCAGACGATAACCGCGCCCAGGATGCCGCCTGCAAAGCCCTCCCAACTTTTCTTAGGAGAGATCTTGGGCACCATCTTGTGCTTACCGAACTTGCTGCCCACGAGATACGCGAATGAATCGGAGACCCACAGCGATGCGCACACGCCCACCGAAAGCAACGCACCGGCAAAGCCGGGTACCAGGCTGCGCAAGAGCACCACAGCCGAGAGCATAAGTCCCGTATAGAGCGGCCCCATGAGCGTGATGGCAACATCGGCGATGCGCGTACGCGGTGAGTAGACATACCAGAGACCCACCGAGAGCACGAGCAGGAAAAGCAGCGCACTGATGAGCATGCTGTCACCGAGGGCGCAGAACGGAAAGAGCACCGCCGCGGTAAGCCCCAGCAGCTCATTGGGAACCTTGCCGTCGATGCGCATCATCATGAAGAACTCTTTACAGCAAAACCAGCTCATGACGGCAACGAATACCGCAGTGGGCACGGTACCCAAGATGAGCGAACCGATGAAGACGCCCACGTAGATGAGGCCTGAGGCCACGCGGGTCCAAAAGGAGGAGAGCCCGCGAGCGGGCTTCTCCTGCGATTGCTGGTCTTGTGAGGCGCTACGCTCCCCCATCTCACGACTCCTTGCGCTGGGTGAGGCCGCCGAAGCGACGGTCGCGCCCCTGGAATGCCAGGATGGCGCGGATAAGACCCCACCGGTCAAAATCGGGCCAATACGTATCAGTAATGTAGAACTCTGCGTAGGCAACCTGCCACAGCAGATAGTTGGAAAGGCGCAGTTCGCCCGAGGTTCGTATCACCAGCTCGGGATCGGGCAAGCCGGCGGTATAGAGATGCGCTGCAACCGTGTCCTCATTCACGAGCTCGGGGTCGAGCTTGCCGGCACGCGCCTCCTCAGCGATATGGCGGGCAGCGCGTGCGAGTTCAGCGCGGGCACCGTAGTTCACCGCAAGCGCAAGCGTCATACCGGTATGGTCGGCGGTCTCTTTGAGCCCGTATTCGAACACCTCGCGCGTTTGGTCGGGCAATGCGGCTATGTCGCCCAGGAACAGCACCTTGACGTTCTCACGATGCAGCAGCGGCAGCTCCTCGATGAACGTCTTGGCAAACAGATGCATGAGGAGATTGACCTCCTGCTGCGGCCTCGACCAGTTCTCGGTGGAAAAGGCGTAGGCAGAGAGAACCTCGACATCCAGGCGAACGCAGGCGGTGATGATCTCACGCAGCGAGACGATGCCCGCTTTATGGCCCTCACCGCGCGAGAGCCCGCGCGAAGTCGCCCAACGGCCGTTGCCATCCATGATGCATGAGATGTGCCGCGGCACGCGCGAACGGTCGAAAGCCCCCATATCGATATCGACTGGGGGATTTGCGAAATACGTCTCGAAGGTGCTATCGTCGCTGCTCACCTTAGATCTCCATGACCTCTGCTTCTTTGGCCTTCAGCATCTCGTCGATCTTCTTGATGTACGCATCGGTGTGCTTCTGCACCTTCGCCTGCTCACGACGAACGTCGTCTTCCGAGAGCTCCTCATCACGCTCGATCTTATTATTGAAATCGCGACGAATGTTGCGGATGGACACACGGGCCTGCTCGGCGAGGTCGCGGCACTCACGTACCAGCTCGCGGCGGCGCTCCTCGGTGGGTGCCGGGAACGGCAGGCGCACCACGGTGCCGTCGGAAGACGGGGTGATGCCCAGATCGGAGGCGCTGATGGCCTTCACGATGGCGTTGAGCAGGGCCTTGTCCCACGGCTCAACCATGAGCATATGGGCCTCGGGAACCTTCACCGCGGCTACCTGGGTGATAGGGGTTGCCACGCCGTAGTAATCCACGGTGATGTCTGATAGGACGTTGGCGTTAGCGCGCCCCGTGCGTACCTTGGAGAAGTTGTGCTTGAGCGCCTCTAGGCTTTTGTCCATGTGGCTGGTAATGTCGGCCATGTTAGTCCTCCTGTACAACGACGGTGCCAACCGGTTCTCCGGCAAGCGCTCGCTTGATCTGTCCCTCGCCCTCGATGTTGAGGACGATGATGGGCATCTTGTTGTCCTGGCAGAGCGCGGTTGCCGTGGAATCCATCACCTGCAGCCCGCGAACCAGTACCTCGTGGTAGCTGATGGTGTCGAAACGCACCGCATCGTCGTGCGCTGCAGGATCTTTGTCGTAGACGCCGCTCACTTTGGTAGCCTTGATGAGGCAATCGGCGTCGATCTCGCAGGCGCGTAGGGCCGCCGCGGTATCGGTGGTGAAGTACGGGTTGCCCGAACCCGCAGCGAAAACCACCACATCGCCCTTCTCAAGGTGGTTCATGGCGCGGCGACGAATATAGGGTTCGCAGACTTCGTTCATCTGGATGGCGCTCATAACACGGCACTCGCAGCCGGCGCGCTCGAAGGCATCCTGCAGCGCGAGCGCATTCATAACCGTTGCAAGCATACCCATGTAATCGGCCTGAGCGCGATCCATGCCCTTGGCGGCCCCGGCCATGCCGCGGAAGATATTGCCACCGCCCACAACGATACCGACCTCAATACCATCATCATGGAGTTCGCGCACCTGACGGGCCAGGCGGTCGGTAACAGCGGGATCGATACCGTAGCTCCCCTCGCCCATAAGCGCCTCACCGGACAGCTTGAGTAGAACGCGCTTGTATCGATATTCGGACAAGATATCCTCCTTTTGTCGAAACTTCATCCATTCTAGCAAAGAAGCAGAATCGACCCGTAAAAAAGCAGGCTGTCGGTGTAAACCCACAGCCTGCGTACGTTCATAGCGCTTGCCAGCGAAGCGATGTCTTAGGCCTCGCCGTGAGCAAGACGATCGAAGCCGGTGATCGTGATGGTGTCGCCGACCTCCTTGGACACCTTGGCAGCGTACTTGGAGATGGTAAGGCTGGAATCCTTGATAAACTCCTGCTCGTTCAGCACGACGCCCTTGTAGAACTTCTCCAGACGGCCAACAGCCATCTTCTCCTGGATGGCCTCGGGCTTACCGGACTCGGCAGCCTGCGCCTTGTAGATAGCGACCTCATGCTCGACAGTCTCGGCTGGCACATCCTCGCGAACAGCGCAGATAGGCGCGGTGGCAGCAACCTGCATCGCGACGTCATGGGCGAATGCCTTGAAGGCGTCGGTGGAAGCGGTCTCGGGCTTCTCGAAGGCGAACTCAACGAGCACGCCGATCTTGCCGCCCATGTGGATGTAGCTGGCAACGGCGCCGTGAGCGGGCTTGCGCACCGCGAAGCGGACGAGCTTCATGTTCTCGCCGATGATGTGGATGAGCTCGGTGAGACCCGCCTCGACGGTCTCGCCGTCCATATCGCAGGCAAGCAGCGCCTCGACGTCGGCAGGCTCGTTCTCAGCGGCGCACTTGGCAACGCTGGCAGCAAAGCCGGTGAACTTGGGGTTGGAGCCCACGAAGTCGGTCTCGCAGGCAACCTCGACGAGCGCGCCAAGCGTGGCGTCGTCGGAGACGTACGCAGCGACGGCACCCTCGTTGGTTGCACGGCCAGCCTTCTTGGCGGCAGCGGCAAGACCGTTCTTACGCAGGACGTCAACCGCGGCGTCCATGTCGCCGTCGGCCTCGACGAGCGCCTTCTTGCACTCCATCATCGGGGAGTCGGTGAGCTCACGGAGCTGCTTGACCATTGCGGCGGTGATCTGGGCCATGATGGCTCCTTTCACTAATAACGTGTCTCGAAACAGACGATTCCTACTCAGCGGCAGCCTCGGTTGCAGCCTCGGCAGCGGGAGCCTCAGCAGCCATCTCGGCCTCGGAGATCTGCTCCTTACCGGTGCCGGCGAGGCAGGCGTCGGCCATGAGCTCGCACATGAGGGTCACCGCGGAGATGGCGTCATCGTTGCAGGGGATGCCGATGCCGTTCTCGAAGACCTCGTCCGGATCGGAGTTGGTGTCGATGAGGGCGATCACGGGGATGTTGAGGCGACGGGCCTCCTTGATGGCGTTCTCCTCGCGCTTGGTGTCGATCACGAAGAGCGCCGACGGCAGGCCCTTGAGGTCACGGGCGCCACCGAGGTTGTTCTGAAGTTTGGCGAGCTCCTTGCCGAGCACCGCCTGCTCCTTCTTGCCGCGCAGCGCCATGGAACCATCGGCAACCATGGCCTCGAGCTCCTCCATGCGGTTGATGCGCGAACGGATGGTCACGAAGTTGGTGAGCATGCCGCCCAGCCAGCGCTGGTTGATGTAGGGCATGCCGGCGCGCTCGGCAGCAGCCTTGACGGGCTCCTGAGCCTGCTTCTTGGTGCCAACGAAGAGCACCTTGCCGGTCTTGGCGGCGTTGCGCAGGAAGGTGTACGCCTGGTCGGCGTTCATGATGGTCTGCTTGAGGTCGAGGATGTAGATGCCGTTGCGCTCACCGAAGATGAACGGCTTCATCTTGGGGTTCCAGCGGCGGGTCTGGTGACCGAAGTGGCAGCCAGCCTCGAGCAGGGTGCGGATGTTGATCTTGGTAGCCATGTAAACCTCCTGTGGTTTGCCTCCGCGCGGTGTCATCCCCTCTTGGCCACCCCGTTCCTTGCTACCGATACCGGGGCACCACGGCAAGAGAGTAGCCGCGCGTGTGTGATACTGCATGTTGCCACGTGGCAACCTGATGAATGATAGCAGGAAATCTTCCGTCATGCAGCAACGCAGAGAAATCTTCTCATTTCGGGCTATCTGCACGCGGATGCGCCTGCGCAACGGCGGATTTCAGGCGATCCGGCGTGAGATGGGTGTAGATTTGGGTTGTCGAGAGGCTTGCGTGACCCAGCAGCTCCTGGACGCTGCGCAGGTCCGCTCCGCCGGCAAGCAGGTCGGTAGCGAAGGTGTGTCGCATGGCGTGCGGCGAGATGTCATGCGGGATGCCCGCTTTGCGCGCAAGCGTCTTAAACCGGTAGCGGATGGCGTTGGCATCCATCCGGTTGCCTCGCGCAGAGATGAAAAGCGGTCGCCGTGCACCAAGTGTCTCCGTGCGCCCCGCAGCCGCGAGCAATACCGGCCGCCCCGTCTCAAGATAGCGCAGAACCTTCTCCAATGCCCTGCGATAAAGCGGCACGATGCGCTCCTTCGAACCCTTGCCGAAGAGTCGCACGGTCTTATTGCCTACATGCAGATCTTCTATATCTAGTCGCGAAAGCTCGGAGATACGCGCGCCGGTGGCGTAGAACAACTCCAGGATCGCCGCATCGCGCACGCCCTCGGGCGTTGCGGTATCGGGAGCATCAAGCAATGCCTCCATCTGCGATGCCGTGACCGTCTTGGGCAGATTCCGAGGAATCTTCGGCGTGACGAGCGAGAAGACGGCCTTGGGATCCGAGATCCCCTCGAGCTTGAGCCAGCGGGCAAACGTGCGGAGCGCCGAGAGATGGGCGGATATCGTGCGCGGCGCATATCCAGCATTTCGAAGATCGGCGAGATAGTGCCGAAGCTCGGGCATCTCAGGATCGAGCGCATGAACACCGGCCCTATGCGCCCAGGCACCATAGGCCTCGAGATGACTCCCATACGCGCGAACCGTCTCGGGAGACAAGCCCTCTACTCCCGCGATATAGGCTATGAATCCATCGAGCGCATCGAGGAAGCTCTCATCGACCTCAAGCGCCACAAGCTGCACGTCCCTCGAAGAGATCGCCCCGCGTGGCGAGATAGGCGTCCATATCTGCCAGCGCACGATCGGCATAGGCACGATAGCGGTCGCGCTTGCTACGGCGAACACCATCTGCAAGCGGCGGCACGATGCCGAAGTTCACATGCATGGGCTGATAGGGATTGGTTTCAGGGTTGGTGGCATAGGCCACGAGCGAGCCGAGCGCGCCTGTCCTGGGAAGCTCGACCGCCGGCGCGCCCATAAGCTCGGCGTAGGTGTTGAGCGCAGCGAGCAAACCGGAGGCGATCGCTTCGACATACCCCTCCGTGCCGCTGATCTGTCCTGCCAACCGAACGCTCGTACCAGGAATCTTGAACGTTGCATCCACCGAGCGCGGCGAGTCGATGAACGTGTTGCGATGCATGACGCCGTAACGGAAAAACTCGGCGTGATCGAGCCCCGGAATCATGCGGAACACACGGCGCTGCTCAGGGAACGTGAGATTTGTCTGGAAGCCCACCAGGTTATAGGCAGTGCGCTCGCGATTCTCAGCGCGCAGCTGCACCGCCGCCCACGGACGGCGGCCAGACCGAGGATCGGTGAGACCGACGGGCTTCATCGCACCGAAGCGTGCGGCATCGCGGCCAGCGCGGGCAATCTCCTCGATGGGCTGGCATGCCTGGAAGAGATCCCGCTGCTCGAACTCCTTGGCAACCACCCGGTCTGCTGCAAGCAGGGCGTCGATGAACGCCTCGTACTCTTCCTTGTTCATGGGCGCGTTGAGATAGTCGCCCTCCCCTCCCTGCTCGTAGCGCGACTGCGAAAACAGCACATCGAAGTCGAGCGTCGAGGCATCGACAATGGGCGCTGCGGCATCGAAAAACGAGAGGGCGCTTCCGCCGACAAGCTTCAGCACCTCATCGGCAAGCGCCTGCGAGCAAAGCGGTCCCGCCGCAATCACCACACGGCCCTCTGGGATATGGGAAACCTCCTCGCGCACCACGGTGATGAGGTCCTGTTCGCGCACGCGCTGCTCAACGAGCCGGGAGAATGCCTCACGATCGACGGCAAGGGCTCCGCCCGCCGGAACGGCCGCCTCCTCGGCGCACGCGAGCAGATAAGAACCCATGCGATGCAGCTCCTCCTTGAGCAGGCCGGCAGCTGAATCGATACGCGTTGCCTTAAGCGAGTTGGAGCAGACGAGCTCGGCCAGATGATCGGTGTGGTGCGCAGGCGATGACTGGACAGGCCGCATCTCATAGAGTCTCACCGGCACGCCACGAGCTGCAAGTTGCAGCGCGCACTCAGAACCTGCAAGCCCGCCACCAATAACCGATACATCTTCTCGCTGCATCATCGTCACTCCATTCAGTCGTTTCAACTCACCTATTCTGACCGATGGAAGTCTGTGCGTGAAGAGTCTCCTTGGAAGCAGCGAACCTGCCATCCGGCAGGCGCTCGATGGCACCATCGATCTCCATTGAGCCAACGAGCTCCATGGTGCCGAGTACGTCGCGTCGAAGCATTGATGCGATTTCCTCCATGCGCATGGGAGATGCGATAAGCGCATCGACCACGCGGCGTTCCTCCCCGCTCATAGTCGCCGCATGCGCTGCCTTCTGACGGAAGCGCCTCAGGCGACCATAGATGCGCGAGATTGCCACCTCGAGCGCCTCCTCGTCACCGATACAGGTTGCTCCGTTGGCAATGAGGTAGTTCGAACCGAGCGACATGGGAGAGAAAATAGACCCGGGAGCAACGAGCACTTCGTGACCGATCTGCATCGCGCACTCCGCCGTGCTGAAGGTCCCTGAAGGCATACCCGCCTCCGCTATGAACACGGCATCGGACAACGCTGCAATCACGCGGTTGCGTTTGGGAAACGTGTACCGCATAGGCTGGGTTCCCCATGGCTCGAGCGAGATGACCGCGCCGCCGCGTTCGAGCGTATCGTCGATAAGCCTGGCAGATGTACGGGGATACACGACATCCGCCCCGCTACCCAAGACGACGATGTGCTTCGCCCCGCATCGAAGCGCCTCCATACCCGCAAGCTGATCGCACCCAATGGCGCCTCCGGCAACCACGTGCAGCCCCGCATCGGCAGCGATACGCGCCGCCATCTCGGTGATCGCCTCGCCATACGGCGTAGGATGGCGCGTACCTATCACCGAGAGACAGGGCTCGGAAAGCACGTCGGGATTCCCGCGCGCAAAGAGCCGCGGCGGTGGGCTCGGAAGGCGCTTGAGTTTCTCGGGATACCAAGGACTATCAATCTCGATCATGATGCGCGCCACAGAATGCGTCATTGCTCTCGTTCACCCCCGTGGAATAACGACGCCTCGAGCAAATGCTCGCGTGCAAGGGCCTCGCACTGCGCCATGTCGGCGATCGCCCGCGCGATGCGCACCAAGCTTGCAATGCCACGCGCCGTGAGCTTCTTTGCCTTTGCGATCGCGAGCAATGCCGCACGGGCATCGTGAGATAGCACCTCCCGATCTTCGGTGCGCTCAAGCCGCCATCCACGAAACTCCCTCCCCTGCTCAACCGTGCGTTTCATCTCAGAGCTAGACATGCCTTCAGCGCCGTTCACGATGAGCTTTGCATCGGGCCGGGTTACGGGAATGACAAGATCGATCCTGTCGATGAGCGGACCACCCATGCGCGCCTGGTAGCGTGCCACGGCCTGCGGCGAGCACGTGCAGGCCCGCTCGCGGTCTCCCAAAAACCCGCATGGGCAAGGATTGCATGCCGCGATCAGCTGAAATGACGCAGGAAATGCGTACACGCCGCTCACACGCACGATGCGCACCACCTGTTCCTCCATTGGCTGCCTGAGCCCCTGGAGCACACTCGGTGAGAACTCGGCAATCTCATCGAGAAACAGCGCGCCACCGTGCGCAAGGCTGATCTCCCCCGGACGGACGGGGCGCCCGCCACCGAGAAGACCTGCTGCTGAGATGCTATGATGCGGGTTGCGGAACGGCCGCTCTCCCCGAAGCAGGCCGTCGAGCGGCTCCCCCGCAACAGAATGGATGCACAGGGCGTCTTGCAGCACGGCGTCTTCGATAGGCGGCATGATCCCGCAGATGCGCTGAGCAAGCATCGACTTGCCAGATCCTGGCGCCCCCACCATAAGCACACCGAGATCCCCCGTGGCGGCGATCATCATGCCGCGCTTTGCCATCTCCTGTCCCACGACATCCACATAGTCGAGATGAGGACGAAACGCGAGCGCGTGCCCAACCTGCTTCATCGGCACCTGCGGCATAGAACAGACATCCATGCGAAGGTCAGCCAAGGTGGAGAGTCCATATACCTCGCAGCCATCGAGCACGATGTGCGTACCGCACGCTCCCACGAGCTTGAGGCCCATCTCGCGCGCAAGCACCTGAAACGCAATGTCGCCGGGAATCGAGCTGATCGACCCGTCGAGCGCGAGCTCGCCTACGAACAGCGCACCATCGAGGGCCTCCGCCGGAATCTGACCTGATGCTGCCAACAAGGCCACCGCGATAGGGAGATCAAAACCCGAACCCGTCTTACGGACATTTCCCGGCGCAAGGTTAACCGTGATGCTCTTCCGCGGGACGGTATAACCCGCCGCACGCAGCGCGCACCGCACACGAGATCGCGCCTCGAGTACAACCGAATCGGCCATCCCCACGATAGACATAGAGGGTATGCCTCCCGCGAGCGACACCTCAACCGCCACATGCTGCGCCTCGACCCCACGAATGAACGCCGCATGCACCGCGAACATCGTGCGCTCCATTACTCGGCGCCCCATTCGAAGGCGTCGTGGATGTGTTCGATACGAGCGAGCTGGCCCTGTTTGAACGTAATGCCGATGACATCGAATCGAATTGCCTGCACCGGAAAGTGATCCATGAGATAGCACGAGGCAATACGCCGATAGCGATTTCGCTTCGCGGCGTTTACCGCCTCTTCTGGATACAGGTCGTCATCATCGCTTCGCGCGCGTCGGCTCTTCACCTCGACCAGCACAAGCATCTCGGCCGCATGATCATAGGCAACAAAATCTGCTTCGCCCTCCACGCAGCGATACCCGTGTTGCAGCACCTCGTAGCCACGATGATCGAGGTAGGCGAGCGCGAGCGTTTCACCGAGGGCACCCAACTCGTGCGGTGTGAACGACTCGATCATGGACGGATACGCATCATCGATATCGACGCCCTCATCTTGCCAAGCATCCGCTGCAGACGATTGAACCAATCCGTGATCGTTCCAGGTACTACCCATGATGCCTCCATCCTTTGACGGTGGATGCATCATCGCAGAGCATTCCAACAGCCCTCATGCGAACTCTCACCGAAATGATGAAGAAGCTCACACGATCACAGTAGGTTTCTAACAGGGCAGCTCACAGGCAAGACCCAGATGCCCGGCGTACACAAGAGCTTTAGAACAAGCGTCCCGTCTCTACGAAGTTTCCGCAAAAGCTCACGCGGTGGATATCGGACAAGCCATGCGCTCGAATGGCGTCGATATGTTCGGGCGACGCATACCCCTTCGACTCCGCGAGATGGTAGCCCGGATATTCGGCATCGAGCTCGACCATGAGCTCGTCACGCGTCACCTTGGCAACGATGGAAGCGGCTGCGATGCAGGCTACCGTCGCGTCACCGTGCACAACATCGCGCTCCCGTTCAACCGCGCCCAACGGATTGCCATCCATGAGCACACAGTCGGGCGTTACGCCGGTATCGGCCACGGCCCCAGCGACCGCCTGCCGCAGCGCGCGCGCCATACCCATGCGATCGATCTCGCTGGCCGGCACATGGCAGATGCCGATCGCGAGCGCTACCTCGGCGATGCGCGCCGCAAGCAGCTCGCGTTTCGAGGGTGTAAGCTTCTTGGAATCATTCAGTCCCCAGATGCGCGGCTCGGAAGGCAGCTGTACGGCGCACACGGTGAGCGGCCCGGCTACGGAACCCCTGCCCACCTCGTCGACACCCACCACGACGCCGTCTCCGCCCAGCTCGGCCATTGCCACATACATCGACGCCACGCGCTCGCGTTCAGCGAGCTCCTTGTCGCGGCGACGACGCGCACGCTCACAGGCCTTCTGCACTTGAACGCGCGGATCATCATGAAAGCGGGCAAGCAGGACGTCGAGCTCCTCGATAGATGCGCTCGCAAGCTCAGCGGCGATCTGCGCTGCCGAAGCGGATGAGGTTTGATTGGCCATATGGGCCTCCTTGGCTCCCTCTCAATATGAAAGGGGCCGCCCCAAAGGGACGGCCCGCAAACAACACCCTACAATGGTGTTTAGCGCTTCTCGGGAATACGAGCAGCCTTGCCGATCTTGTCGCGCAGGTAGTAGAGCTTGGCACGACGAACACGACCGTGGCGCACAACCTCGAGCTTACCGATCTTGGGGCTGTGAAGCGGGAAGGTGCGCTCGACGCCCACGCCAAAGGAGATCTTGCGAACTGTGAAGGTCTCGCGGGATGAGCCGCCGCTCATGCGAATGACGTCACCCTGGAAGACCTGGATGCGCTCGCGATCGCCCTCCTTGATGCGATAGTGCACCTTGACGTTGTCGCCAACGCGGACCTGCGGGATGTCCTCGCGGATCTGCTGACGCTCAATTGCGCGGATGTAGTCCATTTCAATTCCTTACTCTAATCCAGAGGTGCCGCATCCGAAGACCGACACATGGGTTTGACAAACGAAATAAGTATACTCAATGCACATCGACTGGCAAGTGGAGATTTAGCGTGGCATGCGCTGCGCAAAACCGCTTCCCTATCGGGGAAACCACCGCCTCAAATCTAAAATATGAAGAATCAACCTCTAAGGACCCCAATATGAGGTCCTTAGAGGTCAATCTGGCATAAAACTCTATGTGTGAGGCAACCGAGAGCCCCATGAGAAGGTGGTAAGGAGGCACGCTGCGCTTCGTCTTGGAGCGCAGTGTGCCCTGTGCGTCTACTTCTTCTTGGCGAGCGCCCCCATATCGGCAACGTCGGCAAAAACCGCCTCGAAGCGGTTGAGTAGGCGCAGGCGGTTCTCACGCACACGCGCGTCCTCATCCATAACCATAACGTCGTCGAAGAAAGCGTCGATGGGTGCGCGCAGTGCCGCCAGCGCCGCGATGACCGCCGCGAAGTCGCGTCCATCAAGCGCAGACGACGTTGCCTGCGCGGCAGCATCCGACGCCTCCATGAGGCGGCGCTCAGCGCTGCCCATGAGCGACTCGTCAACCTCGACACCGAGCGACGCGTCTGCAAGATGGCTTGCGCGGGCATAGGCCACGGCGAGGTTCTCGAAGGTCTCGGGATCCTGCTCGCGTGCATCGCAGAGCGCGGCGGCGAGCGCGAAGAAGTCGGCAGGGGCGGAAACCGAACCGGCGGAAACCGCGCTCACAACATCGGCCGGAATCTTCTGATCGCGCGCCATCTGCTCCATGCGGCCCTTCATGAACGCGCAGACCGCGCGAGCCACCTCGGACGTATCGAAGGAGATGCCCTGCTCGGCATACAGATCAAGCGCTGCGTTCACAAGCGGTTCATACGAGCAGCCCAAGCGCTCGCGCAAGATGTTGATCACGCCGATCGCCGAGCGGCGCAGCGCGAAGGGATCCTTCGAGCCGGTGGGCGGCTCGCCGATGGCGAACATGCCGCAGATAGTATCGAGCTTGTCGGCCACCGCGACGATGCACCCGGCAACTCCGCCGGGCAGCTCATCGCCCGCGAAGCGCGGACGGTAATGGTCGCGAATAGCGGCGGCGACCTCGGGTGCCTCCCCTGCAGCCGTAGCGTAATATCCGCCCATGACACCCTGCTGGCTCGTGAACTCGACAACGGCCGAGCTCACCAGGTCTGCTTTGGCAAAATGAGCCGCACGCTGCGCATCGGAAGCGGCATGTGCGCCCACGTGCGCCTCGGAGGCGATGGCGAGCGCCAGATCCTCGATGCGCTCGGACTTCTGGAGCACGCTCCCCAGCTTTTCCTGGAAGGCGACATCGGCGAGACGCGCGCGGAAGTCCTCGAGCGGCACCTTGAGATCCTCATCGTAGAAGAACTTCGCGTCGTAGAGACGCGCGCGGACCACGCGTTCATTGCCGTCAATGATGGTCGCGGCGCATGCGGGACGTCCGTTGGCAACAACCACGAACTCGCGCGTCAGATTCCCCTGTGCGTCGTAAATGGGGAAATAGCGCTGATTCGAGAGCATCGATTCGCAGATGATCTCATGCGGGACCTTGAGGAACTCCTCGTCGAAGGTGCCGGTGAGCACGGTTGGCCACTCGCATAGGTTCACCACCTCGTCGAGCACCTTCTTGGGCGTATCCACGTGGGCTCCGCCGCGCTCGGCCTCGATACGTTCGATGCCCTCAGCGATCACCGCGCGACGGCGCTCCTCCGAAAGCACTCCTGCCGCCTCGAGCACCTGCTCGTAGACGGCCGGCTCGGCAACCTCATGATCGCCGGGGCCCAGCACGCGATGCCCGCGGGTAGTATTGCTCGATACCACATCGGCATAGTGCACCGGAACAACCTCGGAACCAAGGAGCGCACAGGTCCAGCGGATGGGACGCACGAACGTCTCATGCGTGGAGCCCCAGCGCTGGCTGCGGTAGTTAGGCCACTGCAGATTGGCGATCACCTGCTCGCAAAGCTTCGAGAGCATCGGCAGCGCCGGCGCCGAGGGAATATTCTTCTCAGCGAACACGTACTCGCGGCCATCGGTATCTTCCCGGCGAACGAGCTCGGAGGCAGTAAGCCCGAACTTGCGGGCAAACCCCTCGGCAGCCTTGGTCGGGTTGCCGTCGGCGTCGAACGCGATCTGCGCCGCAGGTCCGCGCTTTACCTCATGGACCTCGTCGGTCGCGCACGCAACATCTTGAACAAGCGCAGCCAGACGGCGCGGACTCGAAAGGACGCGCACCGCGCCATGGGCAAGACCGGCCTCGTCGAGGCCCTTCTCCACCATGGGCGCAAGCTGCGCGACTGCGTTCATCAGCGGTGCCGAGGGCATCTCCTCGGTGCCGATTTCAAACAGGAAGTCACGGGTCTCAGCCATGCTAGGCCACCTCCCCTTCCACGAGCTCGTCATGGGTCTTGCCCGCCACCTCAGCGAGGTAGGCCTCGCAGCACGCCTTGGCAACGGTACGGACGCGCAAGATGTAGTTGGCGCGCTCGACTGCCGAGAGCGCGCCGCGCGCGTCGAGAATGTTGAAGGCATGGCTGCACTTCATCACGCAGTCATACGCCGGTAGCGGGAGCTTCGCTTCCAGACAGGCGTGGCACTCGCGCTCGTAGTCGTCGAACTTGGCGCGCATCATCGCGACATCGGCAACCTCGAAGTTGTATGCGGAGAACTCGCGCTCGTTCTCAAGGAACACGTCGCCGTAGGTCATAGGCGTACCGTCGGGCAGGTAGCTCCATACCAGATCGTACACGGAGTCAACACCCTGCACGTACATGGCGAGGCGCTCGAGACCGTAGGTGATCTCGACCGGCACCGGATCGACCTCGATACCACCGACCTGCTGGAAGTAGGTGAACTGCGTGACCTCCATGCCGTTGAGCCAGACCTCCCAGCCTAGGCCCCAGGCGCCCAGCGTCGGGCTCTCCCAGTCATCTTCCACGAAACGGATGTCATGATCGGCCGGATCAATACCGATAGCCTTGAGCGAATCGAGGTAGAGCTCCTGCGAGTTCACCGGGCTCGGCTTGATGAGCACCTGGAACTGATAGTAGTGCTGCAAGCGGTTGGGATTCTCGCCATAGCGGCCGTCTGCCGGGCGACGGCACGGCTGCGCATAGCAGGTGCGCCAGGCGCTGGGCCCCAGCGAGCGCAGCGTGGTGGCCGTGTGGAACGTGCCGGCACCAACCTCGGAGTCATAGGGCTGCATGATCACGCAGCCCTGCGCACCCCAATACTGCTGCAACCTCAAGATGATGTCTTGGAAGGTTAGCGTTGAAGCATCCATGCTCGATACGTCTCCTCTTCTCGGTTATCTACCAAACAAACGACGGTCTACAGAGGACCGATGCGGGTAAGCGGCCAGTAACGAAAGACCACGACCGCGATGAGATCGTCCCGCGAAACAGGGCCGAAATACCGTGAGTCGGCAGAGTTCTCGCGGTTATCGCCCATCACCCACACGCAGCCTTCGGGCACGGTGTAGGGATAGGAAAGCGACACGCCGTCGGCCTGCACGGCGAGCGGATAGCTCTCCCCCTGCGTATAGTCCCCATCACATGCAACACCGTCAACGAGGACCTGACCATTTTCGAACGATACAGTCTGGCCCGCGGTCGCGATGACGCGCTTGACCAGAATATCATGGTCTGAGGTGGCGTCGGGGTTATGGAACACCACGATATCCCCCGCCGAAACATCCTGGCCGAGTTTGAGCGAGATCTTCTCGCCCATAACCTGATCGCCGATCTCGATGGTTGACTCCATCGAGCCCGTGGGGACCACGTAGGGCTCCATAATGAACGTGCGCACGCCCACCATCACCACGCATGCGATGGCAAAGACGACGATCCATTCCAGGACTCCGCGCATGAATGAATGTTGCTGAGGTACCACAATCGCTCCTATCCCTCTGGCGTGTGGGAACCATGATAGCGCTCGATGAGCGCCGCTGCCTCAAGCCGCTCCTCGGGTGCGAGATCGGCCGTCTCGATGAGATCAGGGCGCCAACGGCAGGTGCGCTCGAGTGCATCATGGCGACGCCACCGCGCGATGCGCGCATGATCGCCCGAGAGCAAGACCTCGGGTACGTCCTCGCCGCGAAACGATGCAGGACGGGTGTACTGGGCGTACTCAAGCAAACCACCGCGCTCGCCCGTGGCAAACGACTCGTCTTTGCTGCTCTGCTCGTCGCCAAGCGCTCCAGGAAGCAGCCGCACCACGGCGTCGGTCACCACCATGGCGGCTAACTCGCCACCGGTGAGCACATAATCTCCGATGGAAAGCCGCTCATCGGCATACGCGTAGGCGCGCTCGTCCATCCCCTCGTAGCGTCCGCACACGAACAAGAGGCGCTCCTGCGATGCAAGTCGCTCGGCAACATGCTGATCGAACCGCGCGCCGCACGGTGTGAAAAACACCACATGGCACGAGGGGCCGCGACCGATGATGTCATCGAGGGCCTCTGCGATAGGGTCGACCTTCATGAGCATGCCCTGACCGCCTCCGTACGGGGCGTCATCCACGGTGCGATGCCGGTCGTGCGTCCAATCGCGCAAGTCGTGCGCCTCGAAATCAAAGATGCCGCGCTCGCGAGCGCGGCCGAGAATCGAGGTCGACATCACCTCGTTGAACATACCGGGAAATACGGTCAGCGCCTCGATCTTCACGCAACATCACCCCCAGCCGACGCTCGGGATGAGCCGATCAGGCCGTCGGGCAAATCGACCACGATATCACCTGTCTCGGGAAGCGATGCGACAACGTGCTCGACCACGGGAACGAGCACTTCACCATAGCGCCCCTGTTGGATGACCCAAACATCATTGGCGGGGGTCTCCATGACCTCGGCAATCTGCCCGAGCGCACCGGCATGCCTGTCGACAACGGTGCGCCCTATCAGATGATCATAGGGTGCCTCGAGCGGACCGAGCTCGAAATCATCCGTGCTGGCAAGCACATAGCACCCGACGATGTCCTCGGCGGCATCGAGGTCATCGATACCGCCAAAGCTCACGCAACCCCCATCTCCCACCGTGCGCACGCGGCAGAAGCGGTCACGGGCAAGCGAGGGAGGCGTAAGCGCGACGCGCATGCCCTGCGCGAGCAGAAAAGGGAGGCCGCGCACCGGTTGCACGACGACCTCCCCGTATCTTCCCCGCGTCTTAACGACGCGGGCTATGTTCATATAGCCAGACGACAAGGCCCTATCCCAATACCTCGACGGCAACCGACGTACCCAAGCGGGTCGCAAGTGCGCGCGCGAGCGTGCGGATGGCCTTGATGGTGCGGCCATGACGGCCGATGACCTTAGCGACATCGTCCTCGGCGACCGTGATCTCGATCGTCGAGGAATCAGTCCCGTCAATCACCTCGAGGCTCACTGCATCGACGTCGTCGACGATGCTCACCACGAGGTATTCGACAAGGTCGGCGATGCGGTCTGAAAGCAGCGCCTCGCCTTCATATACCGTCTCTTCAGCGGTCACGAGCCTACTCCTCAGCGCCCTCGGCGGCAGCGGCCTTCGCGGCCTCAGCCTCGCGAGCGAGCTGCTTCTTGGACTTCTTGACCTCAGTCTGAGCCTTGGGGCCCTCCTCGGCAGCCTTGATAAGAGCGGCGACGGCGTCGGACACCTGCGCGCCATGGTTGCGCCACTCAGCGATCTTCTCGAGGTCGAGATCGATGGTCTTCGGGTTGGTAAGCGGGTTGTAGCGACCAACCTCCTCGATGGGACGACCCTCGCGACGCTTACGGGAATCGGTGACGACAACGCGATAATACGGACGCTTCTTCGAGCCGTGACGGGAAAGGCGGATCTTAACTGCCAATGAAAACTCCTCCAACCAAGCAGCATGCAGCTGCAACTACAGACAAACAGGTTTGTATGATACGCCAACGGTGGGGCAAATGAAGTGCCAACGCGCAACTTCCTCGGTGGTACCGCAGGCAAAACCATAGTTTACGCACTATTTTTGATTTTGCAAGCATGTTGTATACTCATGGTATGGAAAACCACGAACACATATTCGATGATTCGCTGGCCAACCTCATGGGCATGTGGAACGGCCCCGCGATCGGGCTCTTGGACCTCGATGCCTTCTTCGCGAGCGTCGAGCAGCTCGATCATCCCGCATGGCGCGGTAAGCCCGTCATCGTTGGCGGCTCACCGCACGAGCGCGGCGTGGTCTCAACCGCCTCGTATGAAGCACGTGCATTCGGCGTGCGCTCGGCCATGCCGTCAGCGCAGGCGCAGCGCCTGTGCCCGCAGGCAATCTGGACCCGCGGGCACTTTGATCGCTATCGCGACCTCAGCGCCCAGGTTATGGCGATTCTTGCCGCTGAGACACCCTTTGTCGACCAGGTCTCTATCGACGAGGCCTTCTTCGATATCACACCGGGCAGGTTCGCCAACGAAAGCCCCGTCGCCATTGCGACGCGCATCCAACGCCGCGTGCGCGAACTTGGCATCACCTGCTCGATCGGGCTGGGATGCAACAAAACGGTAGCAAAGATCGCCAGCGAGCGCGATAAGCCGCGCGGCCTCACCGTGGTTCCCCCTGGAACAGAGCGGGCGTTTCTCGCTCCGCTTCCGGTACGCGCCATGAGCGGCATCGGCTCTTCCGCGGAGGCCGCGCTCGTTCGATCACATATCCGCACCATCGGCCAGCTCGCGCAGGCCGACCATGCGCTGCTCACCAAGATCTTCGGCGTCAACGCGGAGATGATGCGCGAGCGCGCGCTCGGCCGCGAGCAGAGCGTCGTGACGCCTATCGATGCGGTGGAAGACGTGAAATCAGTGAGCAATGAGCGCACGTTCGCACATGACCTTACCGACCGCGGCGATGTCGATGCGGCACTCGCGCTGTTGGGCGAGTCGGTGGGCAGGCGCTTGAGAAGGCGGGGGCTTGCGGGACGCACCGTAACGGTGAAGCTCAAGTTCTCCTATGGCTCGGGTCGCACCATCCAACGCAAGCTCCCCCATCCCACCGACGATGAGAACCTCTTCGTTGCCGCTGCGCGCGAGCTCATCGATGCGATTTGGTTCGATGGCATGCATGTGCGCCTGCTCGGCATCGGCATGAGCGATTTCTCCGATGACGCCGCGGTGCAGACCGATCTCTTCTGCGAGGTTGATGAGCGCGGTGCGGTCCAAAGCGATCGGCGCGAGCTCTCGGTTGCCGTCGACAAGGTCCGCGAGAAGTTTGGGTCGCAGGCCGTGGGATTCGGTCGCGCCGCGCGCTTTGATCGCGATATCGTGCGCCGCGATAAAGCATAGGCTCGGGAACGTGTCCCGAGCCCTCAAATCATGATGTGAATTTCCGAATCTACGGCTACTCAAGCCCGCAATCGAGCAGCGGCGCATCGCCCCACAGCTTCTCGATGCGGTAGTACTCGCGCGCCTCAGGTGCGAAGATATGCACGATCACCGAGCCGTAATCCATAAGAATCCACGACCGCTCATCGCGGCCCTCGATGGAGAACGGATGCTCGCCATAGGCTTTCGCGACCTTTTCCTCCACCTCATCGACCATCGCGTCGGCCAAGCGGCCATTCGAGCCGGTGGCGATCACGAAGTAGTCGCATACATCGGAGAGCTCGGTGAGATCGAGCACCACCACGTCGTCTGCCTTCTTGTCCGAGCACGCGTGTGCCGCCTCGACGGCGATCTCGCGGGCAGAGACGCCGGACGCGGAAAGCGAGGCCGCCGTACGCTCCGAGGTGGTCGCATAGGTGGCGTTACGGGCACCCTCGAGATCATGCATGTCCTCAATGCCCTCAACGAGAGACTCGGCGGTTTCCGTGTTCATATCCTCCTGCATCATGCATTACCTTTCTGCTGTTTGAGTACATAGTGATTGTAGATGTCGATCGCCGTGGGATAGAGGTATCTGCCGGTCTCGACAACATAGACAAGACCTTGCGCGAAACAGGTCAGGAACAGCTCCTCGAGCGAGACCGTGCCGGCGAGTTCGCGCAGACGATCGGCGTGAGAACCGTGCCGGCCCGGCTCCATGGCGTCGGCAACGAAGACGACCATATCGAGCGGCGTCATATCCTCGGCGCCAACGGTATGGCGCGCCACCGCTTGGAAGACCTCTTCGGGCAGCTCGGAAAAGAGCTCGGGAAGCTCGCGCGCTGCAACGGGTCCATGCAAGAGCGGCGCGGCAAGCACCGGCGAGGCGGCTATGGGAAGGCGATAGTGGACGGCACGAGCAATGAGCTCGTCCTCGGGCAGTACCTTGTCCCAATCGTGAATGAGGCCGGCTGTGTAGGCGAGATAGGCGTCGACCCCGTAGGTCTTTGCGAGGTAGCAGGCGCAACGCGCCACACCCAGCGAATGGGCATGCCGCTTCCTGGCATCCTTCATCCGCACCGCGAGCAGGTCTTCGATGCGCTCGATGACCGCGCGCTGCCCTTCATCGAAGGCGTCGTATCTGTCATGCATCGCGTCCATCTCCTTCGAAGCGATAGAGCCCGTTCTTCTGAATGTAGCCGATCACGGACTCGGATGTCAGGTAGCGCACGCTCTTGCCGATCCGCACGCGATCGCGAATATTGCTTGAGCTGATGGCGAGCGCGGGAATCTCGATATAGCGCACATCGAACGGATAACCCGAGCGCTCGATCCTCGCCTGCGCCTGCCGGATATCATACCCAGGCCGCGTCGCGGCAATCAACGTCGCGAGCTCCGCGATGCTCGCCGCATCGCGCCACGAGACGATGTCGAGAATGGCATCGGCGCCGGTGATGAAGTAGAGTTTCACGTTTGCGGGATACTCCGCGCGCAACGCGCGCAGCGTATCGACCGTGTAGGTGACGCCATCGCGATCGATCTCGAACCGGCTGGGATAGAAGGCGGGGTTCGCCGCGGTAGCGAGCACGCACATGGCGTAGCGGTCTTCAGGGGCACTCACGTGCTTGCCAAGCTTGAACGCCGGCGCGCCCGCGGGCATAAAGAGCACCAGATCGAGCGCGAGCGCCTCACGGGCTTGCTCGGCGGTGACGAGATGGCCGTAATGGATGGGATCGAAGGTACCGCCCATGATGCCAAGGCGATATTCACGCGCGGGATCATCGCCAAGCCGAGGCAGGCGCTGTCGAACGTCATCCACCATGGCACACCACCTACTGCTCTGCGTCGGCACCGTCGTCGACGTCGTCGATGAACTCCTCGGCGCCCTCGTACATAAAGGCGCGACCGGAGATGCGCACCTCATCGCCAGCACGGCACCCGGCCTTCTCGAGCGCATCGTCGACGCCCATGCGGGCAAAGCGATGCTGCAGGTAGATCAACGCCTCCTCGTTCTCCCAGTCGGTCTGCACCACGAGGCGCTCCACCTGCGTGCCCATGACTCGGTAGACGCCCGGCGCTTCGCATACCACCTGGAAGGTCTTCTCACGTGCTTGACGGCGACGCTCCCAGCGATCGAGCGGTACGTCGTCCGCAGGCGCATCGGCAAGCTCGCGGCGAAGCTCGGCAACCATCTCGCCGCAGGCAAGCATCAGGGTATTCAGGCCGGCGCCGGTTGCCGCAGAGACCGCGAAGAACCGATGCCCGTCGGCGATCGCCGCTTGCTTGAGCGCCTGCACGCGGTCTTCCATGCCCGAGATATCGCATTTATTCGCCACCACGACCTGGGGGCGCTCGGCGAGTTCTGATGCATAGCGGCGAAGCTCGTCGTTGATGATGCGATAATCCTCCACAGGGTCACGGCCTTCAAAGCCACCGGAGATATCCACCACGTGCATGATGAGCGCGGTGCGCTCGATATGACGGAGGAACTGATGGCCGAGCCCCCTGCCCTCGCTTGCGCCTTCGATCAGACCGGGGACATCGGCGACAACATAGGAGTACTCGCCCGCGCGCACCATACCGAGATTAGGCACGAGCGTCGTGAACGGATAGTCGGCGATCTTGGGACGCGCGGCGCTCATACGCGCGATGAGCGAGCTTTTTCCCACGCTCGGCATGCCTACGAGCGCTGCATCGGCCATGAGCTTCATCTCGAGCTCGATCCAGTGCTCCTGCGCGGGTTCGCCGAGCTGCGCGAAGGCCGGTGCGCGGCGCACCGAGGTCACAAAGTGCGTGTTGCCGAGGCCGCCGGCTCCGCCCGGCGCCACCACGACGCGCTCGCCGTCATGCGTGAGGTCGGCGATCTCGTAGAGCGGCTCCTGCGTCTCAGGGTCGAGCTCGCGCACGACGGTGCCCATGGGCACACGCAATACGAGGTCTTCACCGGATTTGCCATCTTTGCGCGAGCCCTGGCCATGCGTGCCGCGCTCGGCGCGGAAGTGATGTTTGAAACGATAATCGATCAGCGAGGAGAGTTGAGCGTCCGCCTGGATCACCACATCACCGCCGCGCCCGCCATCGCCGCCGTCGGGGCCGCCCTTGGGCACGTACGCTTCGCGCCGAAACGACATGCAACCGGCGCCGCCGTCGCCGCCTTTCACGTTGATACGGCTCATGTCGGTAAACTGAGACACCATTCCTCGCTTTCAAACAAAAGGAGACCCCTGCCCAAGCAGAGGGTCTCCCACATATTCACGCTATGAAGGGTAGTGCGTTACGCGTTTGCGAACGGACGAACATTGACCCTGTGCTTCACACCGCGGGTGTATTCGACGGTGCCGTCGACGAGCGCGAACAGCGTGTCATCCTTACCGCGGCCAACGTTGTCGCCAGGATGGATGTGGGTGCCGCGCTGACGAACGAGAATCGTGCCCGTCGTCACAGCCTGACCGCCAAAGCGCTTGCAGCCAAGGCGCTGGCCGCGGGAGTCACGGCCGTTACGGGAGGAACCAAGTCCTTTTTTGTGTGCCATGTCTTCTACCTGCTCTTTCGTGTGTTGTGCGTGCTACTCGGCAGCAGCTTCGGTTGCAGCCTCGTCGGCCTTGGTGGTCTTCTTCGCCGCGCGCGAGGTTGCCTGAACCTTCGTGATCTTCAGCTTGGTGAGCTGCTGGCGATGGCCCTTCAGACGACGATAACGCTTGCGCTTCTTGAACTTGAAGACGAGCTGCTTCTCGCCCTTGAACTGGTCGAGGATCTCGGCGGTGACCTTGGCCTTGGCCAGCTTGGCGGCGTCGGTCACGATCTTCTTGCCATCGTTCAGGAAGATGACGGGAAGCTCGACCTTGTCGCCCACGTTGCCCTCGAGCTTCTCGACGGTAACGATGTCATCGGTGGCAACCTTGTACTGCTTGCCGCCAGTGGATACGATTGCGTACATGTCCTTTACCCTTCATGCATCTGGTAGTGCAACAGCCGATTATAGTAGCAGGCCAAACACGGCGCGTCAACAAAGTATCTGGTCGCGGGCGTCCGTCCCTCACAATATGTCGATACTTTCAACGTCATGCTTCGTCAGCCTCGGGCGTCTGCTCCACCCGAACGATCGAGCATGAGGCAAAGCAGGCGAACGAGGAGATCCCGGTCTCGAGTGGCCGCGGCGCGACATCGGGCAGGTACTGTGCCGCAAGCTCGGCATCGAGCGCACCGAGCAGAATCTCGGGACGCATCGAGCCGTCGTTATCCTGTCGCGTATCGAGCACAAGCTGAAGCGCCCCACACGGCGCGCTCGCCACGCGGAAGCTCTTGAGCGTGCGCGCGACATCGAGCTGCTTGGTCTTCTTGCCGCGCAGATATGCGATGCTGCCGCGCTCGCGGATGCGCTCCAGGGCACCTTCGATAGCGCTTGCCGGGATAGCGAGCCCTGCAGCCAACGAAAGGTCGATCCGATACACGGCGCGCGTGAGATAGGCGGTGAGCGCCTTCGCCCGAATGTCGACATACGCGGCCTCGACAGGTGCGAGGTCTGCCGGCGTGGCCGCAACAAGGCGTTGCAGCGCCTGATGCGCGGGCACGTACTCGGTGAGGACGAGGTCGTACCATTCGCTCTCGGAGCAGGTTCCCACCGGCAGCGCCGAGGAGAATGCGACGCGCATATGCGGGGAGAAACCCTGCGTGACGGCGTAGGGCAACCCCGCGCGCCGCACGACGCGCTCGATGGTATGCGCTACCTCAAGATGTCCCAGATACCGCAAACGGCCCCGCTTGACGTAACGCACGCGCAGCTTGAACAGAGTGGGTTCCATCACAGCCGCTCACCTACCAATACATTCCGTGCGTCAAGCGTGGGGCATACGCCGCATCCCGTGCAGGTATCGCGCGTGCAGTCGTGTGTCGTCTTGCCTTCCAGCGCGCGACGGTATTCGCGCTCCAAAAAGCCCCGGGACACGCCTGGGCTCACATGCTCCCAAGGCAGATGCGCATCGAGCGGGAACGGCTCCTGTACCGCCTGGCGCAAATCGATGTCGCACGCCGCGGCCGCCTCGAGCCAACGTGAAAGCTCGAACTGCTCGGTCCAGGCATCGAAGCGTTGGCCGCGTTGCCAGGCACCCAGAATCACCGGGGCCAGATCACGGCCGCCACGGGAGAGCACCGCCTCGATGAGCGAAGTTTCCGCATCGTGGTAATGTACGCGCACCGCACGGCTCTTCACGCTTGCGAGCAACAGCTGCTGACGACGCTTCACCTCGGCATCGTCGAGCTGCGCGCACCACTGAAACGGCGTCCACGCCTTCGGGATAAACACCGCCACCGAGATGGAAACGCCAATGCCCCCGCGCTGCTCGGGCGAGACAACCTCACGTGCCACCTCGACGACATGATCCGCCAGATGTGCAATAGCCACGATGTCCTCATCGCGCTCGCCGGGAAGCCCCATCATGAAATAGAGCTTACAGCGCCGCCATCCCGCCTGGAAGGCAGCTCGAACCGCGCGATCAAGATCTTCCTCTGTCACATTCTTGTTGATGATGTCGCGCATGCGCTGGCTACCAGCCTCAGGAGCAAAGGTAAGTCCGCCCTTCTTCTCCCCCGCTACCTCGAGCGCCATCTCGACACCAAAGGAATCAAGACGCTGAGAGGGAATAGAAACAGAGATACCGGTATCTGCAAGACGTCGATTCAGACGCGAGAGAATCTCTTTCACGCAGGAATGGTCGGTCGTGGAAAGCGAGGTGAGCGACACCTCGTCGTAGCCGGTTTTCTCAAGACCGTGCACTACCGCCGAAACAACCTGGTCGGCCGAACGCTCGCGCACCGGACGATAGGTGATGCCCGCCTGGCAGAACCGGCATCCACGCGCGCACCCGCGCAAGACCTCGACGGAGAGGCGGTCGTGCACGAGCTGCGCATAGGGCACCACCGATTGCGGAACGGGATCGGTGGCACCGAAGTCGGCGGCAACGCGCTTGTAGATGACCTCGGGCACGTCTTCTCCGGCCTGAGGCACCGTGTGGCCCCAGCGCGTCGACGCCTCATCGTGCACCAGCTCGTACAAACTCGGCACATACACGCCGGGAATCTTCGCAAGCTCGCGCAGCAGCTCGGTGCGCGTGAGGCCTGCCACCTTGAGCTCGCGGTGGCGCTCACAAAACTCGACGATCAAATCTTCGCCCTCGCCCACCAAGAACGCGTCGAAGAAGGCATGGAGCGGTTCGGGGTTGTACACAGAAGGGCCGCCCGCAACAACAAGCGGGTCATCGTTTGCGCGCTCCTGCGCCATAAGTGGAATATCGGCAAGGTCGAGCGCCTCGAGGTAGTTGGTTGCGGCAAGCTCATGCGGAATGTGGAAACCTACCACATCGAATGCGGCAACAGGCGCGGCACCCTCCAGCGAAAGCAGCGGCACGCCGGCAGCGCGCATCTCATCGGCCATATCGACCCACGGGATGTACCCGCGCTCGCACGAGATGCCCTCGGCCTTGTTCAGGTTGTTATACAGAATCGCGATGCCCTGATTAGGCAGACCGACCTCGTAGACATCTGGATAGATCAGGCAGACGCGATACGCAGCATCGGGCTTGGCAAGCGTCCCCCATTCGTGATCGATATAGCGGCTCGGTTTTTCAACGCGATTGAGCAGCGGCTCAATCTCGGCAAATCGATCCTCATATACGTGGCGCACGGCGCCCTCCTTAACAATGATCCTGGGCGGCTGCGCCCTCGGCGGCATGCGCGGATGCGGTGCCGGCAGCGGCCTTTACGCGGTCTGCAACCTGACCAAGCACCTCGTTCGCACGCGAGTAGTCGATGCCGTGACGATAGGCCGCGGCGAGCGCGCATCCCATGCCGTACGTACCAAAACCTGCCACGAGCGCTTTGACCAAAAAGCCCACATGCGGCGTGTGCCGCGTGATAACACGCGACAGCCCGCGTAACCCCAGACCGGCACCTACCACGGCAGCAATCTCGTAGCCGCGCTCGGGCTTCATACCGTAACCGTAGATTGAGGCAAGCTTGAGCGCCATGCCGATCTGGGCCGCGGTCATCACGGGGAAGTCGGCTCCAGGGATGATGAAAAGCGCGCCGGTTGCCATGTTCGTGATCGCGCACGAGGTGATGGCGCGCATAGATGCGGCAGCGCGCATGAAATCGAAGTTCGCCGAAAAGGCCGCATCCTTCTCCGTGCGATCGAGAATCCATCGCGCGAGATCATCGAGCAGGTGAGTGCGCTCGGTAGCGGCAATAAGACCAAGCAACGGCGTATCCGCCTCGATAAAGGGCGCCTCGACGCTCGACTCGGCGATCACGCACACCGGCGCGCCCGCAATCACAAGTTGCTGCACGGCCTCTTGCAGATAGTCGGATCCGCAGGTAAGCACCAGTACCACGTCGGTGTCGGACTTGGGCGTCACCGGCACCGCGTCGAGACGTGCCACGCGCACGAGCGCCGAGGTGGTACGCGGCACAAAGGCCTCGCGCACGCTGTCGATGAGAAACGGCGTTGCCGTATCGTCGACATACACGGCGACGCGCACCGGAGCGTCGGTCTCGCGAGAGGTGGAAAGGCCGACCTTGAACAGGTCGGCGAGGGCGTCAAATCCAAAGCGCATAACTGCCTCCTCGTATTACGCGGCCTTCGCGCGATGCCGCCAGATCGATTGCACGATGCCCACCGCAGCGCACTGCGCGATCATCGACGACGATCCAAAGCTGATGAACGGGAGCGGGATGCCCGTGATGGGCATGAGCCCGATGCACATGCCGATGTTCTCGAAGATCTGGAACATCCATAATCCCACGATGCCGACGCACGCAAGCCGCAAGAAGAGGTTCTCGGTCTTCGCGGCAACACGGATCGTCGAGAACATGAGCAGGGCGAACAGGGCCAGCAACACGATGGCTCCTACAAATCCAAAGGTCTCAGACGTAAGCGCAAACACGAAGTCCGTGTGCGCCTCGGGCAGAAAGCCCGAGGTGGCCTGCGTGGCGTTACCGATACCCTTGCCAAAGAATCCGCCCGATCCCACCGCGATGAGCGATTGCTGGAGATTATATCCCGAGCTCGACGTATCCGATGAGGGATCGATGAACACGAGCAGACGATTCATCTGATAGTTCTTGATGATGGAGTTGCTGTCACCAAAGATGCCGTCGATGATCGAATCGGTAGCGAGCAGCAACGACACGAGCCCGATGAGGATCGCGATGGTCGAGAGCACCCACTCTTTCTTGGCGCCGCTCATCATGATCACCACGGCGCCACCGAAGAAGACCACGAGCGCGCTTCCCAGATCGCCCTGAACGATGACGCAGCAGAAGGGCACGGCGAGCATGCCGCAGAGGCGCACGTAGTCGCGGACCGTATCGATCTTGCCGTTATACTGCGCACCGAGTGCCGCAATGAAGAAGATCGTCACGAGCTTCACGATCTCGACGGGCTGGAAATTGAGCCCGATGAGCGGCACGCGGATCCATCCCGTCATACCCTGCGCGGTGACCGAGAGGCCCGGAACATAGGGCAGAAAGACGAGCGCGATATCGACCACCAGCAGCACGTTTGATATATTCGCAAGGTTCCTGAGATCGATATGCCAGATCACGACAGCCACCACGACACCGATGCCGATGCCGAGCAGATGGCGCGGAAACGATGCCTCGGCATTGGTGAGCGAGGCAGACCAGATGATGACCGCCCCATATGCCATGAGCAGCACCCATGCCACGAGGACGCCGGGATTCACGAGCTGGCGAAATGAGCTGCGCTGCGTGCTGATCTTCTTGTTGACCCGATTCAAGCTGCTCGCCGAGGAGCGCGCCGGAGCTTTTGCTGCCATGATGCACCCCTATCTCGTTGCGGTATCGACCGAATCGGACGTATCGGGCTCGTTATAGATGACACCGAAGACATCGCGGACCGCCCGCAGCGCGGTCGCCGAACCGCCGCCGCCCTGTTCGAGCACGCATGCAACGACGTATTTTGGATCGTCAGCGGGAGCGTACGCCACAAACCATGCGTACTCGTCCTCGCCCGCCTTCTCGCCCGTTCCCGACTTACCCGCAACCTGCACCGAAAGATTATTGAAATGCGACGCGGTGGAAGCGTTCGTGCTGTAGATGACGTCGTGCAGACCGGCCTTGACGAGCTCGAGATCATCGTCAGAGTTGATATGCGGCGCTAAGTGCTCCTTCTTGCCCGTCTCGTTATAGAGGTAGGCATCGCCGTCGCCGTCGCGCGCGACGGCCGACAAAAACACATGGGGCGTGTACTCCACGCCGTTCATCGCGATGCCGGCATAAACCGTCGCCATCTGCAACGGCGTGACAAGGATGTCGCCCTGGCCGATCACGATGTTGGTCATGTCGCCGGCGTTCCAAGCGCGCTCCTCGGCCGACCAATCCTTGAAAAACGATTCCTTCCAGGCGGCATCGGGCACCCGGCCCTCGCCCTCGCTCGGCAGATCGACGCCCGTCTTGGTTCCCAGGCCCCAGCGTCGGAACATCTCCTGCAGGCCCTCGGGGTTCTTGTCATCGTAGAAGAAATCGCGCCCGATATCATAGAACACCGGGTCGCAGGAATTGGCGATGCCGCTTTGCAAGTTCATCGGACCATGACCCGAATGGAGCCAGCACCATTTGCCGTTGGCCTCGCCGTTCCCCGTCCACCAACCGGTGCAGGTCGTCGATCTGCTGGAGGAGTAGATTCCATATTCAAGGCCCGCAAGCGCAGAGAGCGCCTTGATGGTGGATGCCGACATATACTGGCCGCTTACGGCGCGGTTGATGAGGGGCTGCCCGCCATCGTCGCTGTTGAACTGCGACCACAGGTCGGACGAGATGCCGCCCACGAACACGGTGGGGTCGAACGTGGGCAGGCTCGCCAAGCCCAAGATCTCGCCGTTCGTGCAGTCGAGGCACACGCAGGCACCGGCACCGGCGTGCTCGTACCCCTCTTCCTTAGCGACCTCGATCGCATGGGCCAAGCCCTGCTCGCAGCCCTGCTGGATCGTGAGATCGAGGGTGAGGCGTATGTCCGAGCCCGCGCGCGCGGGTACCGCGCCCTCCTGCCCCGTCACGTTGCCGCCGGCATCAACCGTAACCGTCTGCTCGCCGCGAATACCCTGGAGCAGCTTCTCGTACTCGATCTCGACGCCGGCCTGACCCACGATATCGCCCGACTGGTACTCGATGCGGCTCGCATCGCTCCCCTGGGCCTCGGCCTCCTTCTGCGCTTCGAGCTGCTCTTGCGTGATGGTTCCGGTGTAGCCGAGTACATGCGCCGCCGTGGTGCCGTACGGGTACACGCGCTCGGTGCGCTCGGCAATCTGCACGCCCACGAAGTCGCCGGCATGCTCTTGGATGTACGCGATCGCAGAGCGACGCACGTCCGTGGCGATGGTGTGCTGCGCCTGCGCGCCTTCGGTGTTGTCCTGGATGTTGCGCCGGCATGCCACGTACGGCATGCCCAGCACGTTAGCGAGATGGCGCACCATCACGGTGTCATCGGCCAGATCGCGGTAGGCGGTTACCGCCAGCGAAGCGCGATTGGTCACGAGCGGCGTTCCGTTGCGGTCGAGGATCCTGCCGCGCGGAGCAGGCGTCGTCACGGTGCGCGTCTGGTTTTTCGTGGCGAGCGAATCGTAGTAATCGGAGCTCACCATCTGCATGCTCCAGAGCTTCGCCACAAGCGCCGTGAACATGGCGCCAACGCCTAAGGTCAGCAGGGTGAAGCGGCCCTTGAAGGCGACGCCGGCGGTGTTGCCCTCGCCCTCGGAGGCGCGCGGCGCCGTACCGCCGGACGTATCGAATGTGAATTTTCCGGAATAGCCGCGGAGGAACAAGACCGAGCCAACGATGACGGCTGCTAGAAGGATTCCCGCGACGACGACGACCAATTGTGCGTCCAACGCGCGCCTCCTAACGTATGCCCTTGAAACGCGACCCGCCGCGCGATGAGAAGCTGCGATGCGACGCCTCGGACCCGCGATAGATCATCATGAAGGGAATCGCGACGATCGCGGTGATGATCGCCGAGGTAAGGCCATGTGAGAGCAGCGCTGCCACGATGGATCCCTCGACGCCCAGGATCATGAGCGCAACCCCGTTCGCGAGCGATACCGCGAGCGCGAAGATGCTGAAGAACTGGATCGAAAGCGGCGTGAGTCCGCCGCCCGCCGAGCCCGAGGCGTGGGCGAGCACGAAGGCTCCCGCCGAGAGGAGCAGCGACATGAGCCCCACCGGGACCGATGCCGTGAGGTCGTAGAAGAGTCCGGCAAAAAACGCGGTGATAACTGCGGTCTGCGGCTCTTCGGAAAGCGCCGCGACACCGGCAAGGATCAGCATGAAGTTGATGCGGCCGCCGAACACCGAGATCTGAGGTGCCAGCGCCACCTGCAGCACGCAGCAGATAATCGCGAGGATCGCGAGCGAGCGCGTGGTCTGGGGTGCGTCATGGTAGGCCATCGTGCTTACTCCTCCTCTCCGGTGTCATCGGTTTGGTCCCCCGCCTCCCCATCGGACGTATCGTCCGATGAGCCGTCTTGCGCCTGCGCATCGCGCGCGCTCCCCTGCGGGGCATCGTTCGCTGCAGCCACGTCGTCATCCGAGGCAACCTGCTCGTCGGTGAGCGACGTGATCACGATGACCTCCTCGTTATTCTCCGCCGATGCCGCAGCGCTCACCATAACCGTGTAGTAGATGTCATTCGAAGCGCTGGTCACCGACGTCACCGTGCCCAGGGGAAGGCCCTTGGGGTACACGCCGCCGATGCCCGACGTGACGATGATGTCGCCCTCCTGCACATCGGAATCGGTCGTGATGTATTCAAGGCGCAGGGTGCCGTCGGGCTGGCCTTGGAGCATGCCCTGGGCACGCGTTGCCTGCACCATCGCCGAGACACCGGAATTCTCATCGGTGATGAGGCGCACCGTCGAGGTGTTAGCGCCCACTTCGATGATCTGTCCGATCACGCCGGCGGAGTTGCACACCGGCATGTTGGGCTCCATCCCATCCGCCGAACCCTTGTCGATCGTAACCGTCTGCGACCACGCATCCGAGGATGCGCCCACGATGCGCGCCGCGGTTGATTGCAGGTTGTAGGTCGAGCGAAGGCCGAGCAGCTCCTCAAGGCGCTTGGCAGAGGCCTCGGCCTCGGAGAGCTCAGCGACACGCGCGGTGAGCTCGGCGTTTTGCTCCTTGAGCTCATCGAGGCTTTCCTGCGATGCGGTCAGATTGGTAAACGCGTTGCCCAAGGCATCGAACGGCGTGGCGAGCGCGCCGCCCAGGAAGCGTATCGGGCTCGTGATGGTCGTGACACCCGAGCGAACCGCATGAATGGGCCCGGTCTCCCCCTCACGGATGTAGAACGTGAGCAGCAGCACGGAGATGATGCAGAAAACAATCAACGGGCCGCCACCCGTTGATTGCTTTCGGTTATTCAGATTGGACGTATACCTCTTGTTCTTCGGCAAGAGACAAGCCCCCTTTAAAGAGATTACGCGTTGCTCTGCACGAAGCCGCCATCGAAGGCGTTGGCCTCGAGCACACGGGCGCAGCCGTTCACAACGTTATCGAGCGCGGTGGGGCTCACGTTCACGGAAACACCCGTCTCATCGCGCAGGCGCACATCGAGTCCGCGCAGCAGGGCGCCGCCGCCGGTAAGCAAGATGCCGTAGTACATCAGATCGGACGCGAGATCGGGCGGCGTCGCGTCGAGCGCGTCTTTCACAGCCTTCGTCATCTCGTCAAGCGGTTTTTGGAGCGCACGGCGAATCTCCTCGCTCTCGATGCGCACCGTCTTGGGCAGGCCCGTGATGACATCGCGCCCGTTGACCTCGACGTCGAGCTCGTCTTTGAGCGGCACGGCGGAACCGACCTTGATCTTGATGTCCTCGGCCGTGCGCTCGCCGATAGCAAGGTTGTACGCATCGCGAACGTGCGAGAGAATCGCCTGGTCGAACTCATCACCGGCAACGCGGATCGACTGCGAGACCACGATGCCGCCCATGGCGATCACGGCGACCTCGGTGGTGCCGCCGCCGATATCGATCACCATCGAGCCGGTGGGTTCCTCAACGGGGAGATCAGCACCGATCGCAGCGGCCATGGGCTCCTCGATGAGGTAGGCCTGACGAGCGCCGGCAGAGATCGTGGCCTCAAAGACGGCGCGCTTCTCGACCGATGTGACGCCAGAGGGCACGCACACCACGACCCGCGGGCGCGGCGTCCACGGATAGCGCTTCTCGGACGCCTTATCGATGAAATAGCGCAGCATCGCCTCGGTCACATCGAAATCGGCGATCACGCCATCCTTGAGCGGGCGAACCGCGACGATGTTGCCGGGCGTGCGCCCAAGCATGCGCTTCGCTTCGATGCCGACCGCGAGGATGCGATCATCGTTCTTATCGATCGCAACGACGGAGGGCTCGCGGATGACAATGCCTTTGCCGCGAACCGAGACCAGCGTGTTCGCCGTGCCCAGATCGATGGCGAGGTCCCCGTCATACTGACCAAACAGCATGTCCATCAAAGAAAACAAATCTGCTCCAAAGAAGCTCGAAACTTGAAAAGCAGCGGGCATAGAGGGCTGCACCGCTTGGGTAAGTGTAGTAGATGAAGCGCTGCGGCAGCACGAGGCACGCCGCAACGCTTCAAGTCTTCATACCTACTCGGTTGCCTGCGCATCCGTCGCGGGCTCCTCGGTGGCGGCGCCATCCGCTTGCGCCGTATCGCTCGACGCTTCGTCGGTCGACCCGAACGAGATCTCGATGGTGCTCACCACCCAGCCGATGTGATTGGCAGAACGCGCGAAGTGCACCACGTACTGCTGGGTACCGCCCATCGAGAGCTCGACCATCACCTGGGCGGTGGACTCGGTCATCGACTGATCCATGGCCTCGATGGTGGGCGTAGCGCCCTCGGGAATCGCCGAGACGAGCAGCGACTTGGCGCTGTCGGAAAGATTCGGATCGAGGTAGGAGTTGGTATCGCCGCCATCGGTCACCGCCTGGAACAGGCCATTCAGGGTGTCCTGCTGGGAGGGGAAACCGAAGCCGCGCGTATAGGCAAAGCCCAGGCCGCCGGCAGCGAGCACAAGCAGCACAAACAGCACGATGAAGAGCTTGAGGCCCGTATGGCGATGCTTGCGGCGCACCTTCATGGCCTGCTTGTCCTGCTGGATCAGCTCGGACTCCGTGAGGGTGAAGAACCCCGTATCGGAGGGGTCGGGCATGAAGGCACCGGACTTGCCCAGAGGATCGAGCGGATCGGCCACCGGTTGCGCGGGCGCGCCCTGCTCGGTGGCGGAGATGGCGTTTTGCGCCGAGATGGCATCGAGCGCATCTTGGGCGCGGGCGAAATCATCGCGCTGCTCGGCCGTGAGCTGATAGATGCCGTCAGAGGTTGCCGTCGTGAACGCATCGACAGCATCGGCGGGGCGGTTCGCCGCAAGATACGCCTGCCCTAAACCAGCGTTGATGGCGCGCGTATCATCGCGCGGCCCGGCGAAATCGAGCGCGGTGCGATACGACTCGATAGCGTCTCCCGGACGCCCGAGCTTCACGAAGCACTCGGCAAGCTGGGCCAAGGCGCCTGCAGGAGCGGGGTTGGCGCCATCGATCGCGGCCTGGCGAAACGCGGTTCCGGCCGATGCCACCTCGCCCTGCTTGAGCAGCACGCCGCCCAGCCCGAGATAGGCCTTGAACGGTGTGGCGTAGGTGGTGTCCCCGGTCGCCTCGGTGAATGCAGCGCGGGCGGCGTCAAGGTTTCCGGCGGCCGCGTAGGCTTTTCCCTGGTTGGTGAGCAGCGCGCCGCGCTTGCCGTAGGCAGCATCCTCGAGGGCAAGTGCATAGGCTGCAGCCGCCTCACCCCACATGCCCAAACGCATGAGCGCATTGCCACGCAGGTGATCGACCTCGCCGCACACCTCGCCGGGATCTTTCACCGAGGCGAACATCTGGGCAGCAGCAGAGAAGTTCCCCGAACGGTACGCCGCACGGGCCTGATCGAATAACTGGGCGTTCACGTCTACTCCTTCACATTCGCGTTCTCGATGGCAACATGGACGATCTCATCGCCCGCGCGGAGCTTGGCGATCACATCGAGGCCATCGATGGTGGTGCCGAATACGGTGTAACCCGAATCGAGCGCATGCTGCGGACCGAGGCAGAAATAGAATTGCGATCCGGCTGAATCGGGATGCTGGGAGCGCGCCATGGCGAGCGCACCGTCCACATGGCTGTTGCGCGGGTTGGTGGCGTACTCGGCCTTAATGCAGTATCCAGGACCGCCCGTACCGGGAGCGCCATCCGGCCCCATGCGCCCCGCGGCGACATCCTCGGCAGTCATGTCGCGCGTGTTGGGGTCGCCGCCCTGAATCACGAAACCGGGAACATAGCGATGGAATTTCAATCCATCGTAGAAGCCCATCAACGACAACTCGCAGAAATTCGCAACGTGAATGGGCGCGCCGTCACCGTCGAGCTGCACGCGAATCGTGCCCTGCGTCGTTTCGATCACCGCGACCTCATGGCCGGTGACCTGATATTCGGGGGTATAGAGCTCTCTTCCGAAGCCGAACATGCACTACCTTCCTCGCCGAATGCACATACTGATTGTATTTTAGCAGCAAAAGCGAGCTTTCATGAAGTCGGCATCGAGCCGAAGCAGGGAATGCAACGTCCGTTACGACTCATGCTCCACGGGGCGCCAGGCAGCGTAGTTCTCCTCGAATTGCACGAGATCGCGGTTGCGGCCGTTCTCGTCGAGCGCCTCGCGCAAGGGCTGTGAGATCTCCGAGCTACGGCTTGACGGGGACTCGCCTTCGGGGATACCCAGGGAGATGTCCCAAGAACGGCAGAGCACGTCGACGCGGCCGTACATCCACGTCGCAAGGCTCCGCATATGCTCGACGTCACCGAGGTATGCGGAATCATCGTGCAAGCGCAAGCCATCGATCTCGTCGATCGTGGCCTGGACGGCATCGCGCATCGCATAGGCGCTCGAGGCCGCCTCCTCGCGGCGGGCACGATCGCTCGCGATGTAATACCCGTTGTAATCGTCGATGACATCGCTGATCGTGTCCTGGTAGGCACCGATCTCATCGTAGATGGCACTCAGCGTCTGGTACGCCTCGTCCTCGCTTAACACGTGCTCGTCTTCGATCTCGGTCGGCTCGGATTCCCCAGCCGTTTGGTCATCGGCATGATCTGCATCCTCACCCGATAACCCTGCTGCGAGGAGATCCTCGAGCGACTCGCGCTTGCCCGTGCGGCTGGGGAACATCTCGGCAGCGGCCTGCTCGACGGAGGCGTAGAACCCCGGCATCACGCCAAAGGGGTCGTAGACGATAAAGCCGGCACCCGCAGCGATAATGAGGACCGCGACGAGCGCGGTCACCAGCTTGCCGTTCACCCGACGGCGCGTGTGATAGGGATCCTCGGGCGTCTTCTTGGGGCGCTTCTCATCGCGTTGCTCGATTTCGGAGAGATCGAGCATGTTGGTGGCCTCGGGATCGAGACTGCTCTCAAGAACCTCGGCTGCCGAGCGCCGCTCGCGCATCTCCTCCACCTCATGCGTCTCAACGCTGAGCCTCGGAAAGCTTGCGGTCTTACCGGCGGCGAGGTCGCTCGCCGACGCGTGCTCTGAAAGAATGCCCGGCGCCGGACGCCCGCATTTTGGACAGGTTCGATCGCGTGAGGACAGGCGCGCGCCGCATCCCTCGCAGAACACGAACTCGTGATGCGCTCGCACGGGCGCTGCGAGCTCGGCGCCGCAACTCGGGCAGGTCGTATCCGTTTCGTCGACAGGCGCATGACAATGCGGGCAAATCACAGCGCAACCTCGGTTTCTAGCGATCAGCGCGGGGCTGAGAGAAGTCGATCGAGTACATATGGCAGGATACCACCGCGCGCAACATAGGCCGCCTCGGTTTGCGTGTCAATGCGCACGATCGTCGAGAAATCGACAACCTCTCCAGAAGCGCGCGTCGCAGTGATGTGCGCCCGCGCGTCCGGCTCGCACGCATCGCTGATCGAGAAGGGCTCGATGCGGTACGTCTCCTCCCCCGTCAGGCCAAGCGCCTCGGCACTTGTCCCGGGCTCGAACTCAAGCGGCACGATGCCCATGCCAATCAGGTTCGAGCGATGAATGCGCTCGAAGCTCTCGGCGATCACGGCGCGCACGCCAAGCAACGCGGGACCCTTGGCCGCCCAGTCGCGCGACGAGCCCGATCCGTACAACTTCCCCGCGAGCACGATGAGCGGCACGCGGGCTGCCGCCGCCGATTGGGACGCCTCGAAGATCGTCGTGAGCTCGCCGGTTACCGGATCGCGCGTCCATCCTCCGCGATATTCAGGCGTAAGCCGATTGCAGAGCTTCACGTTCGCAAACGTGCCGCGCATCATCACCTCGTGGTTGCCGCGCCGCGCACCGTAGGTGTTGAAGGCCGCCTCCTCGATGCCGTGCCCGCTGAGATAACGGGCAGCCGGCGAGTCGCTTGCGATGGAACCTGCCGGAGAGATGTGGTCGGTGGTGACGAAATCGCCGAGATATGCAAGCGCGCGTGCGCCGTTCAGCTCAAAGCGCGCGCCCGCGCCCTCGACATCGAGAAACGGGGGCCGCCGTACATAGGTCGAGCCCTCATCCCAGGCGTAGGTGGCACTGGGCGTAGGGTCGAGTTCGTTCCATGCCTTCGTACCGCACCCCAGCTCGAGGGCCGCGCGATCGAAGACGTCGCGATCGAGTGCGCGGGCAACGATCTGGGCGACCTCCTCATCGCTCGGCATGAGGTCGCGCAGCCACACCGGGCCGTTGGCGCCTTCGCACACCGGTTCCTCCATCAGGTTGACATCGATCGTCCCTGCGAGCGAATACGCCACGACAAGCGCCGGTGCGCAGAGATAGTTCTGCGAGACGAGCGGTGAGATGCGTCCCTCGAAGTTGCGGTTGCCCGAGAGCACGCTCACGAGCTCGCAATCCTCCGCGATCGAGGTCATGGGTGCCGTAAGCGGACCGGAGTTGCCAATGCAGCTCATGCAGCCCCATCCGCAGACCGCGAACCCCATCTGCGCAAGCGGCTCGATGAGGCCCGCGCGCGCAAGCATGTCGGTCGTGGCATGCGAACCGGGTGCAAGCACCTTCTTGATCCAGGGGATGGGCGCACAGCCCAGCTCGCAGGCGCGACGGGCAACGAGACCGGCGGCGACCATCATCGCAGGGTCAGTCGCGGTCGTGCAGCTCGTGATCGCCGCGAGCGCGATGGCACCGTGCGTGACCGTCCCCCTCTTCCCGTCCATCTCGACGGAAAAGACCTCATGACCGGGCGCGCGCCCATGGTCGCGGAGCGCTGCGTGCACATGCTCTGGCACATCGCCGAGCAAAACGCGGTCGTGCGGACGCGAGGGACCGGCGACGCACGGCTCGACCAGCCCGAGATCGAATGCTATGACGCGCTGGTAATCGAGCTCGTCCGCGACATCCATGATGCCCTGCGCCGTGAGATACGCCCGCGCAAGCGCGATATCGGCCGGATCGCGGCCGTAAAGCTCGAGCTGCTTGAGCACCGCCTCATCGGGCGGAAAATACGTGGCGGTGCAGCCATATTCGGGCGTCATGTTCGCAATCGTGGCACGCTGGGTGACGGTGAGGTTTGCAACGCCGGGACCAAAGCACTCCACGATTGAACCGACGACGCCTTCGCTGCGCAAGCGGCTGGCGAACGCCAGGGCGACATCCATGCCGCTCACACCCGGCCGCAGCGAGCCGGTGATGCGCATGCCCACCACCGGCGGGACCACCATGGTGATGGGCTGGCCCAGCGATGCCGCTTCGGCCTCGATGCCGCCCACGCCCCATCCCAGCACACCGACGCCGTTGGCTGTCGTGGTATGCGAATCGGTTCCCACGAGCGTATCGAAATACGCTTCATCGCCCTCGGCCGTGGCACGCGACCACACCACCTTGCAGAACCGCTCAACGTTCAGCTGGTGGCAGATGCCGCGACCCGGCGGAACAATCTCAACGTTCTCGAAGCTCAACGAACTCCACTTGAGAAATGAGAAGCGCTCGCGATTTCGTTCCGACTCGATCCGGGCGTTTTCGCGCGCGGCCTCGGGACAGGATGTGACATCTGCCGCCACGGAATGGTCGATAACGAGGGTGCAGGGAATCTGCGGATTCACCACGGCGGGATCTTCACCGCGCGCATGGGCGGCATCGCGCATGGCAGCGAAATCGACGAACACCGGAACCCCGGTGAAATCTTGAAAGAGCACGCGCGCCGGCATGAAGGGAATCTCGCCGGTCTCCCGCTCGCCCGACGCCGCGTCGAGCATGGCACGGGCGAGCGCCATGCCCTCCTCTTCCGTGCGGGCGCAGCGCATCACATTTTCAACCAGAATGCGCATCGCTATCGGCGCGCGATCGATACCGTCTACCGCGGCAAGCGCGACATAGCGGTACCGCCTACCGTCGACATCGAGAAAACGCTCGTATGAGAAGCTGGGACGCGTGTTGCTCATGGCCGTCAAACCTTCCACGGAGGAAACAGGTCACTTCATCCTATCGCGTTTGCCGTGCGGCATCCGCACCTTGATGCCCTGAGCAGATTTTGTAACACGGGGGCGCGCGGGCGGATGCACGGCGCCCGTCGAGCCCTCGCGCGATGCAAGCGCCTCCGCGGCGTGCTGCCGAGCCTGCTCGCGGGCATGCTCATCACGAGAGCGCGTCACGCGCTCGCTCACCTTGGTCACGAAACGGCGCGCCGAGGAGCCGGTGGATGACACCGTCTTTGCCCCGCGCTTCCCCAGACGCACGCGCACACCCCTGCCGAAACCCGTTGCCGGGCGCGTCATATGCGCCGCCTCGCGATCGAAGAGATCGGCGAACGTGAAGAACACCGCGCAGCACGCCAGGTCGATCACAAGCAGGATAACGGCGACGGGAATGGTGAGGCGCGCGATCGAGAACAGCTCCTGGAAACCGAGGATGCCGATGCAGAGCCCTGCGATAATCGACACGAGCAAGGCGATGCGAACCGGCGTGAAAGGCTGGGAGATGCGCCAGATGAGGCAGCACCCGATGGTGCTCGACGTGACGAGGCACATCGTGGAGAGCGTCACGTTATCGAACCCGGCAAGCGCGGCGACCGCCATATTGAGGCATGCTGCAAGGATGACCGCGCATGACGCCGGCAGCGCGCGCTTGACGACATTCGTCAAGAAGCTTCCGCGAACGAGCGCCTTGTTCGCCTCAAGGCCGAGCACGAAGCCCGGGTAGCCGATGCAGAAGAAGTTGATGAGCGTCATCTGGATGGGCTGGAACGGATAGGGCGGGAACGCGATGCAGATGGCGGCGAGCCCCATCGAGAAGAGCGTTTTGGTGAGAAACAGCGCAGCAGAACGCTGCAGGTTGTTGATGGAACGACGCCCTTCGGCAACGACCGCGGGCATCGAGGCGAAATCGTTGTTCACGAGCACGATCTCGGCAACGTTGCGCGCAGCGTCCGAACCGGCTGCCATAGCGACCGAGCAATCCGCCTCCTTGAGCGCCAGCACGTCGTTCACGCCGTCGCCGGTCATGGCGACCGTGTGCCCGCGACGCTTGAGCGCCTGCACGAGCTCGCGCTTCTGCTGCGGCGTCACGCGACCGAACACATGGTAGCGATCGACCGCCGCATCGATCTTGGCAGATGTGTCGAGCGTCGTGGCGTCCACGTACGCATCGGCTCCGGGAACGCCCACCACGCGCGCGATCGAGGACACCGTGCGGGGATCGTCGCCCGAGATGACGTTGAGGCTCACGCCCTGCTCGTTGAAATACCCGATCGTCTCGGCCGCGGAAGCACGGATCTCATCGCGAATGGTAACGAACCCCACCGGACGCGCGGAACCGATCATGTCTCCGTCCTCGGTGAAGCCATCGACCTCGGCCGCAACGAGCACGCGGCAGGTATCGGCGAGGTCTGCAACCGTTCCCTCGACCGCGGCGAACGTCTCGTCATCGAGCACGAACTGCGCCGCGCCCATCACGAAACTGCCCTCAGAAAACGTAGCGCCGCTCCACTTCTTCGCCGAGGAGAACGGCACCACGCGCTCGACGGCAGCAACCGGCAGTGCACATCCCTCGTAGTGATCGAGCAGCGCCTTGCACGTCTCGTTCGCATCTTCGGCCGTGGCGCGCGCTATGTTCATGAGCGCAAAGTCGAGCACGGTGGTGGCATCGGGAACACCGGGCTCCGCCTCGCCCGAAGCACCCTCGATCGCAAGCGGATAGGTCCCCTCGACCTCCATGCGCCCCGAGGTGATGGTGCCGGTCTTATCGAGACACAGCACGTCGACACGCGCCAGCGTCTCGATGCAGTAGAGCTGCTGCGCGAGCACCTTGCGCCGCGCCAGGCGCATCGTAGCGATCGCGAGCACCGAGGAGGTCAGCAGCACGAGCCCCTGGGGGATCATGCCCAGAAGCGCGCCCACGGTGCTCAAGAGCTCGGACGCGGGCACATGACCCGCTGCGATCTCGGCGAGCATCCACGACGTGAACGTGTCGCTCGAGGTCGCCACCAGCTCATAGGACTCATGCCAGCTGGAAAAGAACAGCGCGAGACCCAGCGGGACCATGATGACGCTGGCAAAACGCACGATCGCGTTGAGCGCGTTCATGATCTCGGAGTTGACCTTCTTGACGTACTTGGCCTCGTTGTTGATCTTCGCCACGTAGTTCTCGGCGCCAACATGGATCACGCGGGCATATACCAAGCCGGAATCGAGAAAGCTGCCGCTCATGAGCTCAGAGCCGGGATCTTTCTTGATGAGGTTGCTCTCACCGGTGAGCAGGCTCTCGTTCACCTGCGCCGTGCCCTTGATCACCACGGCGTCGGCGGGAATTTGGTCGCCGCGACCAAGCCTGACCACGTCGTCGAGCACAATCTGGTCGAGGTCGAGGTCGCACTCGACGCCATCGCGCACGCAGACGGCCTTCTTGGTGGCGAGCAGCGTGAGCTTATCGACCATGCGCTTCGAGCGAATCGACTGCACGAGCCCGATCATCGTGTTCAAAACGACGATGAGCAAGAACGTGAGGTTCTTGAACGAACCCGCCATGATAACCAGAACGGCCAGCACCACGTTGATAAGGTTGAACAGCGTACAGAGATTCTCGATCAACAGCTCGCGCACCGTCTTGGTCTTGAGCTCCATGTTTTCGTTGACCTTGCCGGCGGCGATGCGCTCACGAACTTCTTCGCTGGTGAGGCCCTCGACCGATATGCCTCCGTTCTGCTCGGCGCGTTGCGTCATGAGTATCTCCCAATCATCGATACGGGTCGCGGGACGCCCCCGATGCGTCTCTGTATGATATCGCACACGGTCTCCCTATACCCCGGCGGCCATCCGCGCTGCACGCGGCCATCAATTCTTTGCATCGAAGCCGAGGCTGGCATCGCGCCGCCATTTGAGTATAATGTGTAGCGCTTCGTCCCTTTAGCTCAGCGGATTAGAGCGTCTGCCTCCGGAGCAGAAGGCCGCAGGTTCGAACCCTGTAAGGGACACCAGTCTTGCATCGCCCGGCAGCTTCATGTTGCCGGGCGTTTTCCATACCGCGGTGCGCGGCGATGTGAAAGCGGCGTGGTATACAATGGTCCAACTTATGCGCACGCAACGAATCTGGAGACACCGATGATCGCCATTCTCAAGAAGGACGCCGACGAAAACGCCGTATCTCACCTCATTTCTTGGATCGAACGGAAGGGGCTCGCGGCGCATGTGAGCCGCGGTTCGGACGAGATCATCATCGGGTTGGTGGGAGACACCACGAAGATCGATCCCTTCCTCCTCGAATCGATGGATATCGTCGAGCGCGTGCAACGCGTCTCCGAACCCTTTAAGAAGGCGAACCGGAAGTTCCATCCCCAAGACAGCGTGATCGAGATCGCTCCCGGCATTGCGCTTGGCGGCGGTCAATTCCAGGTCATCGCCGGCCCCTGTTCTGTGGAGGGCGAGAACCTCATCAAGATCGCCCGCCGCGTGAAAGCCGCGGGCGCCACGATGCTGCGCGGCGGCGCCTACAAGCCGCGCACGAGCCCCTATGCCTATCAGGGCATGGGCGTGGCCGGGCTTGACCTGCTCTGCGAAGCCCGCGCAGAGCTCGGCATGCCCATCGTCACCGAGATCATGGATCCGCGCGACATCCCCGTGTTCCTTGAGAAGCAGATCGACGTCATGCAGATCGGCGCTCGCAACGCGCAGAACTTTCCGCTGCTGCGCGAGGTGGGCAAGACGCGCGTCCCTGTGCTGCTCAAACGCGGCATGTCGGGCACCATCGACGAGCTGCTCATGGCAGCTGAGTACATCATGAGCGAGGGCAACGACAACGTGATCTTGTGCGAGCGCGGCATCCGCACCTTCGAGACGCGCACGCGCAACACCTTCGACCTCAACGCGGTGCCCGTGCTCCATTACCTTTCGCATCTTCCTGTCGTGGCGGATCCCAGCCACGCCACCGGCTACACCCGCTACGTCGAGCCCATGGCACTTGCCGCCGTTGCCGCCGGCGCCGACGGCCTCGAGGTCGAGGTGCACGATGACCCGAGCCACGCGTGGTCCGACGGCGCGCAGGCGCTCACGCCCGACATGTTCGATGATCTCATGCGTCGCATCGAGCTCATTCGCGCTGCCGTGACCGAGAACCCGGCGGTGAGGGCATGACCGACAACAACACCCTCACTGTGGGCGTGGTGGGCCTGGGGCTGATTGGCGGCAGCTTCGCACGCGCCTATCGCGCAGCCGGCGCCCGGGTCCTTGCCTACGATGTTGACGAGGAAACCTATGAGGCAGCATCGATCGAAACGGTTGCCGGGCCGCTGAACGACGAGAGCTTGGCCGCATGCGACCTCATCGTGCTCGCAGCCTATCCCGAGGCATGCCTCGGCTGGCTTGAACAACACGCCACCGCGCTTGGTGCGGTTTCCTCGGGGGCTGAATCGGGTCCGCTCGTTATCGACACGGCCGGCGTCAAGGCATCGGTGTGCTCACGCGCATTCGCACTTGCCGAACGCTGGGGCTTTGCGTTCTTGGGCACGCACCCCATGGCGGGTACCGAGCACTCCGGCTTCGCGTATGCCCGCCGCGACCTCTTCGTCGGCGCCCCGATGGTCCTCGTGCCGCCGACGCTCCCCGATCCCCAGCGCCTGGCGCTGCTCGATCGCGCGCTCACCCTGCTTGCGCCTGTGGGATTCGGCAGCTTCAGCGTCTGCGATCCCGCGACGCATGATGAGGTCATCGCGTTCACGAGCCAGCTTGCGCACGTGGTGTCCAACGCCTATGTCAAGAGCCCGACCGCGCGCAAGCATCACGGATTCTCCGCGGGAAGCTACAAAGACCTTACCCGCGTGGCGCACCTCAATCCCTCCATGTGGTCGGAGCTCATGTGCGATAACGCCGAGAACCTCGCGTACGAGATCGATGGCATCATCGATGCGCTCGCCGCCTACCGCGACGCCCTCAACGCACACGATCGCGAACGGCTGCGGATGCTTCTTGCCGAAGGCGACCGCATCAAGCGCGCGCTCGACGATACCGCAGCAGACGCTTCGACCGAGAACAAAGGATAAAGCCTATGCACGTCATCGATGTCACTACGCACAAACCCTACCAGGTCGTCATCGGCACGATGCTGCTCGAGCGCACCGGCGAAATTGTTCGCGGCGTCTGCGGCGGCGAGCACGCCGTCATCATCACCGACTCCAACGTCGGTCCGCTCTATGCGCACATCGTGCGCGAGAGCCTCGAACACGCCGGCTACGCGGTGAGCGTCTTCACCTTCCCCGCCGGCGAGGAGCACAAGTGCGCCGCGACGCTCATCGACGCACTCGAGTTCTGCGCCGAGGCGCAGTTGAGCCGTTCCGATTGCGTTGTTGCGCTTGGTGGCGGCGTCACGGGCGACCTCGCTGGTTTTGCTGCCGCAACCTACATGCGCGGCTGCCGGTTCGTGCAAATGCCTACGAGCCTGCTCGCCATGGTCGATTCCTCCGTGGGCGGCAAGACGGCCATCGACCTCAAGGCGGGCAAGAATCTCGCCGGCGCATTCTGGCAGCCCGATGTGGTGATCGCCGATATCGGTTGTTTGGGCACGCTCGACGAGGAGCGCGTCGCCGATGGATGCGGCGAGGTGATCAAGCACGGCGTCATCGCCGATGAGGATCTGTTCGCCACGCTCGAGCAAACGCCGCTCAACGCCGATCTCATCCATCGGGACCTTGCGCACGTCGAGCGCCTGATCGCCCGCAACATCGAGATAAAACGCGATGTCGTTGTTGCCGATGAGCGGGAGTCGAACCTGCGCAAGCTGCTCAATTTCGGCCATAGCATCGGCCACGCCATCGAGGCATGCGCCGAGTACCAGCTTGGGCACGGAACCTGCGTGGCGATGGGCATGGTGGCCATCGCGCGCGCCGCAGCGGCGCGCGGCGTGTGCGGGAACGATGTTCCCGAGCGCATCGAGGCGACATGCCGGGCGCACGGCCTTGCGACGCGCACCTCGTTCACCACCGATGAGATCTTCGCCGCGGCGCTCCATGACAAGAAGCGCACGGGCGATTCGATCGATATCGTGCTGCCCCATCGCATCGGTGCCTGCAACATCGAACGCGTCTCGCTCGCTGAGTTCAAACACCTTATCGAAGACGGCATCCAGACGGGAGCGTGCGCATGATCGCCCGCATCACACCATCTCAGCTCACAGGATCGCTCACGGCGATCTCATCGAAATCGATGGCACATCGCCTCATCATCGCCGCCGCCCTCGCCAACGGTGAGACCAAGGTGTCATGCGATACCACGTGCGCCGATATCGATGCCACGGTGCGCTGCCTCACCGCACTCGGCGCCGCGATCACGCGACGCGACGGCGTCTACACCGTTCGCCCGATCCCAAAAAGCCAAGAGCACGGCATCCTGCGCGCGCTTGCAGGTGCCACGCTCGATTGCGGTGAATCTGGATCGACGTTGCGCTTCATGCTGCCCGTCGCATGCGCGCTCGGCGCCGATGCCACCTTCATCGGTGCCGGCCGCCTGAAAGATCGACCGCTCTCCCCGCTCACCGATGAGCTCGTTGCCGCTGGCTGCGATATGCCGCTTGAAGGAGGGCTCCCGCTCACCGCAACCGGCCGCCTGCGCCCCGGTAGATTCGAACTCCCCGGCAACGTGAGCTCGCAATACATCTCGGGGCTCTTGCTCGCCTGCCCGCTGCTGGGACGCCCCAGCGAGATCCACGTGCACGGCGCCATCGAAAGCAAGCCCTATATCGATCTCACCATCCAGGCGCTCGCCGCCTTCGGTGTGCCGGTGCGCTGCGACCGCGACCGCACGCGCGATGTGACCGTCTATCGCGTTGGCTGCGAGGGCTATCGCACCCCGAGTGCGATCACCGTCGAAGGCGATTGGTCGAACGCGGCGTTTTGGCTCTGCGCAGGCGCGATGGGCGCAAACCCTATCACGGTGAGGGGCCTGTCGATGACCTCGGCACAGGGAGATCGCAACATCCTTGCCGCCCTTTCGCTCTTCGGCGCGCGCATCGGACGCGCCACGGACATGGCCACCGTACGCCCCGATCGGCTGCGCGGCTACGAGATGAGTGCGCGCGACATACCCGATCTTGTTCCCATCATCTCGGCCGTCGCCGCCGTCGCCGAGGGAACGACGCGCATTCGCGACTGCGCGCGATTACGCCTCAAGGAGTCCGACCGCCTGGAAACCTGCGCCTCGGAGCTTGCGCACCTTGGCGCGAACATCCGCATCGAGGGCGACGACCTGGTCATCGAGGGCGTGGACTCACTTGACGGCGGCGTCGTCGATGCGCACAACGACCATCGCATCGCCATGATGGCCGCCATCGCCGCCACGCGCTGCACCGGACCGGTTGTCATCCACGGTGCCGAGGCGGTTGCCAAATCATATCCCGATTTCTTTTTGCACTATCGCCAGCTGGGCGGTCTGGTCGATCTTGAGAAGGAGTGCTAGATGGCTTCATCGTATGGACATGCATTGCGCGTGAGCATCTTCGGACAATCGCATTCCCCCGCCATCGGCTGCACGCTGGAGGGCCTGCCCGCCGGCATTCCCATCGACTTCGATGCGCTGCAGCGCTTCCTCGATCGCCGCGCGCCCGGCCGCTCGAAGACGGCGACCACACGCGCCGAAGCGGATGTCCCCGAGCTCCTCTCCGGCATCACCGAAGGACACACCAACGGCGCGCCGATCGCAGCCGTTATCCGCAACACGAACACGCGAAGCGGGGACTATCGCGAGCTGCGCGCCAAGCCGCGTCCCGGCCATGCGGACTTTCCCGCGCGCATGAAATACGGCAACTGGCATGACGTGGCTGGTGGCGGCCACTTTTCCGGCAGACTTACCGCCCCGCTGTGCATCGCGGGCGCCATCGCGCTCCAAGCCCTGGCCACGATGGGCGTGGAGATCGTTGCGCATATCGCCGCGCTTGGCCCTGAGGGCATCGCCGACGAAAGCCTCGATGACCTGCACCTCGATGAGGCCCAGATCGCAGCCCTGCGCACGCACGCATTCCCCTGCATCTCAACGGATGCCGCAGCACGCATGGAGCAGGCCATCCTCGACGCGAAGGCCGCACGAGACAGCATCGGCGGCGTTATCGAATGCGCTGCCTACGGCATGCCGGTGGGCGCCGGCGACCCCATGTTCGACGGCATCGAGAACCGCATCGCGCAGATCGCCTTCGGCATCCCGGCCGTCAAGGGCGTCGATTTCGGAGCCGGCTTCGCCGCCGCCTATCTTACGGGAAGCAAGCATAACGACCCGTATCGCATGGACGGCGCGGCTATCCGACCTCAAACGAACAACGCCGGCGGCATCTTGGGCGGTATCACCACCGGCGCGCCCATCATCTGGCAGATGGCGGTGAAGCCCACGCCCTCGATTGCGCGCGAGCAGCGCACCGTCGATATGGATTCCGGCGAAGACGCGTCCCTGACCGTCCGGGGCCGCCACGATCCGTGCATCGTGCCGCGCGCCGTTCCCGTTGCCGAGGCCGCCTGCGCGCTCGCGCTGCTCGATGCCCTGCTCGATGACAATCTGTTCATGCCGCCCGCCCCCAACGATGCGCAGCATACGCACCGCTCGCACGAGCAGCGCGCCCAATAAAGGAGATAACCTATGGACCTCGGACAGATACGCTCCCGCATCGATGAGATCGACGGCGAGCTCCTCGATCTCTTCACGCAGCGCATGGAAATCGCGCGCCAGGTTGCCGAAGCGAAGCGCGGCACCAAAAAGGCCGTGTTCGATCCCGTGCGCGAGCGCGAGAAGCTCTCTGAGGTGGCTGCTCGCACCCCGGACCTCTATCGTCCCCAAGCCATTGCCCTGTTCTCGCTTCTCATGAGCATGAACAAGGCCGAGCAGCAACGTGTGCTCGCCTCCGATGACGTACAGGCGACCTCCGCGGTGGCGCGTCGCTCGCTCAAGGCGGTGGACGAACCGTTTCCCGAGGTCGCATCGGTTGCATGCCAGGGTGTCGAGGGCGCTTACAGCCAGATAGCCGCCACGCGCCTGTTCCGCGTGCCAGCCATCTCCTATTTCGCCACGTTTGAGGGCGTGTGCCGCGCGGTGCGCGACGGCTTCTGCGAATACGGCGTCCTGCCGATCGAAAACTCGACGGCGGGTTCGGTGAACGCCGTGTACGACCTGCTTGCCGAATACCGATTCAGCATCGTGAGGTCGTGCCGTCTGAAAATCGACCATAACCTCCTCGCCTGTCCCGGAACCACGCGCTCAGCGATTCGCGAGGTGTGGTCGCACGAGCAAGCGATCGCACAGTGCGCGTCATATCTCGATGGCTTGGATGCGCAGGTCCATGTTTGCGAGAACACGGCACAGGCCGCATCCTTTGTTGCTGAGACAGGCAGACCCGACATCGCGGCCCTGTCCTCTCGTCGCTGCGCGGAGCTCTATGGACTGGACATCCTCGATGAGGACGTTCAGGATTCCGACAACAACTATACGCGGTTCGTTGTCGTCTCCGCCCAACCGTGCATCTTCCCCGGTGCCACGCGCACCTCGCTCATGCTCACGCTGCCGCATGAGCCCGGCTCGCTCTACCGCGTGCTCGAACGTTTCTTTGCCCTCGATATCAACATCGTGAAGCTGGAGAGCCGACCGATTCCGGGACGCGACTTCGAATTCATCTTCTACTTCGATCTTGATTGCCCCGTTGGATCGCAATCGCTCGCCACGCTGCTCGACGCACTCGACGACATATGCGAGCGGTACTGGTACTTCGGTAGCTATACGGAGGTGATGTAGATGGCTCGCCCCTACGGCGTGCTGGGCAAAACGCTCGGACACAGCTATACCCCTGTCATCTATCGTGAACTTGCCGGACTTGACTACGTTCGGTTTGAACGCGATGAGGCAGATGTCGACGCGTTCATCCATGGCGACGCCTGGGAAGGCGTGAACGTCACCATCCCCTATAAGAAGCTCGTTGCAACGATGATGGACGAGCTCACGCCGGTGGCGCGCCGCCTTGGCAACGTGAACACCGTGACTCGCGATGCCGCAGGGCGCTTGATAGGAGATAACACCGATTACTACGGCTTCAAGGTGCTTGTTGAATCGCTTGGCCTTGATCTCGCCGGCAAGCGCGCGCTCGTGTTCGGCGGACATGGCGGCGCGGGCTCGACGTCGATGGTGGTGCTCGAGGATCTCGGCATGCAGCCGGTTGCCGTATGTCGATCGCGCAGCGACGGTCACGCCGCCGGCGCCGCTGCGCACGCGCCCAGCGTCACCTACGATGACCTTGACCGCGTGCGCGATGCCGCGCTCATCGTGAACGCCACACCCGTGGGCATGTTCCCCCACTGCCCGGCGCAAGTCCATGATCTCGAGGGCTTCACACAGCTCGAAGCGGTCGTCGATATCGTATACAACCCGGCGCGCACCGGCATCATGATGGACGCACAGCGGCGCGGGATCCCCGCGGTCGGCGGCCTCATCATGCTCGTCGCGCAGGCAGCGGGCGCAGTGAAGCGCTATACCGGCGAGGATATCTCGCTCGAGCGCATCATGGCGGTCACCGATAGCCTATCCCGGCAGGAGCTCAACATCGCGCTCATCGGTATGCCAGGATCGGGCAAGACGCGCGTGGGCGCAGAGCTCGCCCGGCTTCTGGGTCGCGACCATGTCGACATCGATCACGTGCTCGAGGAGCGCTTGCAGATGAGCTGCGGCGACTATATCACCGCCTTCGGAGAAGCCGCGTTTCGCAATGAGGAGACCCGAGCGCTCGCAGATGTTGCGGCGCGCAGCGGGCTCGTGATCTCATGCGGCGGCGGCGTGGTGACCCGCGAGCGCAATTATCCGCTCCTCCACCAGAATAGCCAGATCGTGATGCTCGACCGTGCGCTCGAAGAGCTGTCGAGCGCGGGCCGCCCCCTCTCGCAACGCGAGGGCATCGCGCGCCTCGCCGAACAGCGCATGCCCGTTTACCGCGCCTGGGCCGATGCGATCGCTCCGGTGCTCGGATCTCCCATGGAGACCGCAGCCTCGATTCAGAACCTGCTTGGTTGCGCGGCGCATCCGTCTCGTTGACCACGGAATATCGATGCAATCATGGCATCATGGGCATAATCGAAGGAGCAGGGTATGAAAGCGCTGGTCATCAACGGTCCAAACATCAACATGCTCGGTATTCGCGAACCGGGCATCTATGGCGCCGCGTCATATCGCGACCTCGTAGCGCGCTGCAAGCAAGCGGGAGCAGAACTGGGCTTCGATGAGATCGCGTGCTTTCAATCGAACCATGAGGGTGCGATTATCGACAAGATCCAAGAAGCCTACGGGGTCTTCGATGGCATCGTCATCAACCCCGCCGCCTATACGCACACGAGCATCGGTATACTCGATGCCTTGAAAGCCGTGAGCATCCCAGCTGTGGAGGTGCATATCTCGGCTGTCGAGGAGCGTGAAGACTTCCGCCAGGTCTCCTATGCCCGGCTTGCCTGCTTTGCCACCATCACGGGCGAGGGGCTCGCCGGGTACGATCACGCGCTCGCGCTTCTCGCCGAACATCTCAAACCGAACGCGAATACCTAGAAACGGCACGATGTCGCGCGCTTAGAGCGTTCCCGCCTCCTCGAGCATCTGCCGAGCATGCGCAAGCGACGCATCGCTTGCGTCACCCGAAAGCATGCGCGCGATCTCGCTTACACGCGCGTCGCCACGCACCTGCACAAGGCGCGTGACCGGCACATCGCCATCGTCTTTCTCGACCACGTAGTGCTCATCGGCGACAACCGCCACCTGCGCCACGTGCGTGACGACGATGACCTGATGCGTGCGTCCAAGATCCGCGAGCACCGCCGCGAGCGAACGAGCAACCGCACCGCCCACACCGGCATCGACCTCATCGAAGACGAGCGTATCGACACCGTCCGCTTCACCGAGCACCACTTTGCACGCGAGCATGACGCGCGAGAGCTCGCCACCAGAAGCGATGCGCCTGAGCGGACGAGGCGTTAAGCCGGGACCGCTGCGATACAGCAGCTCGCAGGCATCGGGCCCCGCCTCACTCCACCGCTCGCGCGGCAGATGGCGTGCCTCCCATACCACCTCGGCACGACCCATCTCAAGCCGAGCCATCTGCTTGATCACCTCGCGGCAGAATCGAGGTCCCGCCTCGCTCCGTCGCTTCCGCAGCGTGCGAGCGGCAGCCGCAAGACGCTCCTCGCACGCTGCACGCGCGCGCTCCGCCGCTGCAATGCGCGCGGCGCCGTCGTCGACGAGGCTCAACAACTCGCCCGCCTCCTCACGGCGACGCGCGACATCGTCCATCGTTGGACCGAACTGGCGCATCAGGCCCTTCAGCTGACTCATCCGCTCGTGCATGCGCTCGAGCTCGGCGGGGTCGAAGTCGACGGCATCACGGTACCGTCTCAGCTCTGAGGCCGCATCCTCGATCGTGATCGCAGCCCCGGCAAGCAGATCGGCAAATTCGGAAAGCTTCCCGTCGACGGCGCCCATGCGTGCGAGCTCGGCGATCGCCGCATTGAGCGGATCGAGGGCACCGCCTTCACCTGAGAGCGCTTCGAGCGCCTCGTGCGCCGTCTGCGCAAGCGACTCAGCGTGCTCGGTGCGCGGCAACAGCTCTTCGAGTTGCTCGTATTCATCTGGTTGCGGAGCGACCTCGTCGATGCGATCGACGGCGAAGCGCGCCTCTTCGACGCGCGATCCCTGCGCTCGCGCCGCCTCCTGAACGCGCTCGAGCTCGCGCTGGGCGCGGGCGGCGTCATGCAGCGCATCGCGGTATGCAGCAAGCGCCTCCTGCACGGGTTCACCAGCCCAGGCATCAACCATCGAAACATGGGAGGATGCATCGAGGAGGCGCTGATGCTCATGCTGACCGCACAGATCGATATGCGGTGCCACCTTGGCGGCAAGCTCGCCGACGCTCGCGATCTTGCCATCGATACGCACCCTACTGCGCCCACCGGAAGCGAGCGAGCGCTCGACGCAGCATCCGTCGACATCGTGCGGCCCATCGAAGATCCTGCCCTCGACGCTCGCCGTGCGCGCTCCCTCGCGCACCATCGAGGCATCGGCCCGCTCGCCCATGAGCAGTTTGAAGGCGGAGAGCAGCGCCGTCTTGCCGGCACCCGTCTCGCCCGTCAGCACGGTAAGGCGCGGCGAGGGCACCAGCGTGGCATCTTCAATCAGGGCGATGTTCGATACGTGGATCTCATCAATCATGGCGCACCCCGTAAAACACCCTCGAAACCGAATTGTAGAAGCTCTCCGGTCCGTAATCGAGCAACAGCACGTCGCCCTCACCGCGACAGACCGTGACGCGCTCAGGGGTGCCCGCTCCGGTATAGAACTGGCCGTCGATCGCAATCGCCGGTATCGACGGTCGATCATGGGACATGCTGATCTCGACGACATCGGACGGCGAGGTGAGAAACGCGCGGGCTTGAATGGTGTGCGGCGCGATGGGCACGCAGACCATACCCGTGTAATCGGGGCTCACGATGGGCCCGCCCGCGGAGAGCGCATAGCCGGTGGAGCCCGTCGCGGTGGACACCACGACGCCGTCGCCGCGCAGCCGGTCGATATGATGACCAGAGACCGTGATGTCGAACTCGACCATGTCAGAAAGCGGACCGCGGGTAAGCGCGAGGTCGTTGAGGGCAAACGACGAGCAGGAGGCACCGTCATCGGTGTGGACGGTGCACGAGAGCGTCGCGCGCCGGCTCACGTGAAGCTCACCAGCAAGCGCATCGCTCACTACGCGGATCATGTTCGTCTCATCCGGCCGCGCCGCCGTGAGAAATCCCACATGGCCATAGGAAAGGCCCAGGATAGGTATCTCCCGGTAACCCACCAGGCGCGCCGCGCGCAACAGCGTTCCGTCGCCGCCGAGCGAAATCACCAAGTCGCTTCCGTCGACCGCAGGTTGCTCCGCGATACCGGAGCGTGCATCCTGTGCGCAGGCGACCTCGATCCCCTGCCTTGTTAACCACAGCTCGAGCGTGAGCGATCCCTCGACCGCCTCTGGCTTTGAATAGTTGGGAACCAGATAGATCTTCATAGCTGCCTCGCCTTTGCGCACACTCGATCCGCAGCCGCCGCACGAGCCTCGTCGTCATCAGGCACGCGGCGTCCCAGCAAAAAGAACTCGATATTGCCCTTCGTACCCGTAATGGGAGATCGACACACATCCATCGGCGTCAGCCCGCATGAAGCAACATGGCGCACCATATCGACGAGCACCGCACGCCGAACAGCCGTGTCGCGCACGATGCCGCCCTCATCCACCTCGCTCGGAGCTGCCTCGAACTGAGGCTTCACCAACGTGAGCACAGAACCGGCGTCGGTAAGCACCTCGAGCATGGCGGGTAGCACGTTGCGAACGCTCGTAAACGAGACGTCGCAGACCGCAAGATCGCAGCAGGCGCGATACCCTAGGCGCGGCAGATCGCAGGCGTTCGTCTTCTCGAGGAGCGTCACGCGTTCATCGCATCGAAGCGACCAGTCGAATTGCGCGCGCCCCACATCGACCGCGAGCACGCTCGCTGCACCGCGCTTGAGCAAGCAATCGGTAAAGCCGCCGGTCGAACAGCCCACATCCAAACAGCGTGCGCCGTTGGGGTCAACGCCGAACGCATCGAGTGCGCCCGCGAGCTTGATGCCGCCCCGACCGACATAGGGTTTGCGCCCTTTCACGTGCAACGAGATACCCGGTGCCACCTTCATGCCCGGCGATGTGAGTCGCTCACCGCCTGATGACACCAAACCCGCCATCAAAATGCGCTGGGCATCTGCGCGATCAGCGCAGATGCCCTGTTCAACAAGTTCTTCATCGAGTCTGACGCGCCTCATTGCGTCGATGCCGCCTCGTTATCATGATCGCCTGCAGCGTCCTCGCCTACCCCCTCGGCCAGCATCTCGGCCTCGGCAGGACTCATATCGAAGCTGTCAACCAACTCAACCGCCTTCGAGCCCAATGAGATCGCCTCATCAAACAGATCGAGGCTCCGCTCGAGCGAGGTGTCTTTCGAACGAACCGTGGTGATGATCTCATCGAGGCGTGCGGTGATATCCTCAAACGAATGCGGCGCGGCGGTGGCCATTACAACTCATCCTCTTCAGCGACATGCTCGCATGCTTCCGAGGTGCTGCCATCGTCCACAGGCAGCTCGGGCATGCGGGCAAGACGACCGAGCACGCCGTTCACAAAGCTCGCCGATTCATCGGTACCGTATGCCTTGGCGATCTCGACCGCCTCGTTGATCACGACAGCATCTTCGATGGGTTCATCTGCCAAGCGGAGCTCGTATACCGCGATGCGCAATAGCGCGCGATCCGCACCGGGCAAACGGTCAAGGTCCCAATTGCGCAGCACCGAGCGCAGCGCTGCATCGATGCGACCGAGATGCTGGTAGCAACCACGCGCAAGCGTTACCGCGTAGTCATCAAGCGGGCCTTTGGAGATGAGGTAATCGCCCTCCAGCACATCGTCAAGCGGACAATCGAGCGCCTCAGCCTGAAATAGAAGCTGGAGCGCTTGGCTGCGGGAACGGGTGCGCCCGCGTTCAACTTTGAGACTCACGCGCTACTCCTTGGGAAACACCAAGCCGTCGATGCAAACGTCGACGCGCTCGATCTCCACGCCCACCTGGGCGTCGACAACACCCACCACCGCCTGGCGAACCGCCTCGGCAAGCTTCTTGAAGGGATAGCCGAAGAAGACAACGAGATGCACGGTGATGGCAAGCTTGTCGTCAACGACCTCGGCTTCGACCGACGGTGCCGCAGCCGTGGTGCGTGCAGAGAACATCGAAACGAGATTGGTAGCCAGATCCTTGACGCCAACCGATGCAACGCCTTCGACCTCTTCGACCGCACGCGTAACGACCGCGGCCAGAACCTCAGGGGCGATGCCGATGCCGGCGATGGTGATCTCCTGTGACATGGGTTTCCTCATTCCCTCGCAGATGGATGACCCCAGTTTACTACGAGACGCGGCCAACGAACTTGCCGTCGCGCGTGTCGACCTTGATGCGCTCGCCCTGGTTGAGATACATGGGTACCTGGATGGTGGCGCCGGTCTCGATCGTGGCGGGCTTGGTGGAACCCTGAACGGTGTCGCCCTTGAAGCCGGGATCGGTCTGCGTGATCTCGACCTCGATGAACATCGGAGGGTTCACGCCCATGAGCTCGTCATCGGCGTAGAGCAGCTGGCAGATGTCGTTCTCCTTGAGCCACTTGGCGTTATCGCCGATGAAGTCCTCCGGCACGGGCACCTGATCATAGGTCTCCATGTTCATGAAGACATAGTTGTCGCCATCGTTGTAGAGATACTGCATCTCGGTGGTAGTAAGGGTAACGCTTTCGAACTTGGTGCCGGCGTTGCAGGTCTGCTCGACCACGCGGCCCGTCTTGATGTCCTTGGTCTTATAGCGGACGAATGCACCGCCCTTGCCGGGCTTCACATGCTGGAACTCGACGATGGTGCAGACCTTGTCCTTGATGCGCAAACCGATGCCGTTCTTGAAATCAGCGGTGGTGATGCTTGCCATGCCTAACCTTTCTATACCTTGCGCTGAGCGCGATGACGATCAATCTGTATCAGTATACTCTGCTTACGCCCTATGCTGGCTGCCGAGCGAGAAAACCACAGCGATGTGCGCCGGGTCTAGCAGTCGATGATCTGGAGCTCGTGGGGCGAGGTGGTGAAGGGCGCGAAGCCCTCGCGCGTGACGACGCCGTAGTCCTCAAGGCGCACGCCGCCAACACCGGGCAGGTAGATGCCGGGCTCAACCGTTATGACGGCGCCCTCTTCGACGATATTGCTCTTCCGGCCGAAGTTGGGCAGCTCATGGATGTCGATGCCCACGCCATGCCCCAGGCCATGGCCATAGTAGTCGCCATAGCCCGCGTCGCCGATGAGCTTGACGGAAAGCATGTGGATGTCGCGCCCGTCAACGCCGGCATGAATCGCCTCGACGCACGTTTCATGGGTGCGCTGCACGATGTCGTAGATCTCGCGCTGCTTGGCCGTGGGCTCGCCCACCACCACGGTGCGCGTCATATCGGAGCAGTAGTCATGGAAGCCCGCGCCGTAATCCATGAGGACGAAGTCGCCGCGCTCGACAACGCGGTCGCTGGGGATGGCATGCGGATTGGCCGTGTTGGGACCCGACGCCACGATCGTTCCGAACGCGAGCGAATCCGCCCCATGCTCGAACATGAAGCGCTCGAGCTCGAGCTTGAGCTCCTTCTCGGTGCGACCCGGGCGAATCTCGCCCAGCATATGCTGAAACGCCGCATCGGTGATCGATTGCGCATGGCGCATGAGCGCGAGCTCCTCGTCATCTTTGATCGCGCGCATGAGCCGGAGGTCGCCATGCATCTGCGGCACCGTAACCGAGATCGAGAGATCCTCGAACGCACGAAGCATACCGAAATAGAAGGAGAGCTCCATCGTGTCCTCGACCGCGACCACATGGCAGCGATGCGCACGCGCCTTCTCCCCTACCCAGCGCGGTATGTCGATGACATCCATGTCGAGCATCCACGGCGTCTCGGCTTCGAGATGCTCCTGGAAACTGTTGAAATACCTAGAATCGGTATGAAGCAGCGTCTCCTGCTGCGTGATGAACGCCGCGTGCGGCAGCTCGCCGGTGAAATCGAAGACGCCTTCGGCGCCGGTGAGCCAGCGCAGATTTGCCTCATCGCGCACGACGACGGCATCGTAACCGCGCTCCTCCATGAGCGCACGAACGCGGGCGATACGGCCACGCGGGCCGGCAACGGCTCCTGTCATATATGATCATCCTCTCGGTTGTCGATATAGGGCAAAGCAACTATACACCTTGCTACGCCAGCAGGTCGGCGCGTGATGCGGTGTAGGCGCGTGCATGGCGCTCGAGAACATCGTCCTCAACGCTGGCGAGGCGAATCGAGCCCGGCGTACGCGGCAGCGCAACAAGCAGGCGATTCGAACGCAGCGCCTGCTGAGCGCGGAACGCCTCGATAAAGCGCGCGGGATCAAGCTCGAACGGAAGCTCGGGGATACCAAGGTCATCGAGACGATCATCCTGTTCAAAGACATCATCAACCGAGAAGCCGCACGCATCGACGGCAAGGCGCGCCTCGAAACGCATGCCCTCGGCAAGAAGCTGCCATGCAGGAATCGCATCCCCCAGGCACGTGCGAAGCGCCTCTGCGGTGATATGGCCATAGCTCAACGCATGACGGGACGAGGGGTTGGCTGCCATCATCACCGAGCGGCGGGCGGTCTGCACCATGCAGAGCGCATCGGTGAGCGCAAGCTCATCGTGCGCGGCAAGGGCGTCGATCTGAGTTCCCAGGCGCTCCCATGACCGCTTGCTGTCGGCCATGGCGGCTGCAACCACCTCGACGAGACCCGCGCAGAAGACATCGTCGGATGCGTTGCGGACGAGCTCGAGATCGCACACCACGAGCGCGGGCTCGCAGCGCAGCGCAACCATGCCCGTTGTAGCCAAGGTCGCAAGGGGTTGCATGGTTGTCGGGCACAGCGCCATCCCCGCAAGCGTCACCGGAATGAGCGCGCACGGGGTTCCGCCCTGCCAGAGACGCGCAGCGAAGGCTGCAGTGGAGCAGGTGCGGGCGCTTCCCGCCGCGAGCACGAGATCGTCGACAGTGATATGGGCGCGTCCCATCGCATCGGTCATGGTGGCGATGTCTACAAACGAAGCAGGTGCGGACGCATCCTCGAACGCACAGCGCTCAACATGGAATCCCGCATCGATCAGGCAGCGCTCGAGATACACCTCGCGCTCCTCGCCGATGCTGCCATCCGAGATCATGAGCGCACGAACGGGCTTGCCGACCGCACGGCGCGCCATGCTCTCAAACGACTCGAGCGCGCCGGCCCCCACGCGAAAATCGACGTTTCTTCCCGCAAAGCTCAACAGCTGACGCCTGACCGTCATAGTAAACCACGCTCCAAAAGTACCTCTGCGCACCCATATGAAACCTCTTCAAAGGTGCGACCCCTGATATCGATGGTGAAATCGGCTGCCTGTTCATAAAGCGGCCGTCGAGCGGCAAGGAGCTCGCGCGCATGCTCGGGAGACTGAAAATCGGGGCGCGCCGCAAACGAGCGAATCTGACGGATGGAGTCCTCCAGATCGCCATCGAGATACACGCAATACCCCATCTCATGCATGAGCTCGATGTTCTCGGACGTCTCGACGATGCCGCCACCGCACGAAACCAACAGGCTCCGTTCGGCACGCAAGCGCTTGAGGGCCCTGGTCTCGAGCTGCCGAAAGCCCGCCTCGCCCATAGAGGCGAACAGCGCACCAACGCGCTTTCCGCTCAGGCGCTCCACCATGCGATCGGTATCGGTATACCGCCGATTGAAAAGCCTGCCCAGATTGCGGGCGAGCGTGGACTTGCCCGTACCCAGAAAGCCGATGAAAAAGATATGGTCGCACCCGCGCTTCACGCATCCAGCCATTGCGGCTACTCCTCGCAGGGCACCCCGCGCAGCGCGCGCCGCTCGAAGATGCGGAAGATGTGCGTATACCACAGATCGGCCGTAGCCTGCGGTTTGACGAGGATCGTATCGATTCCGGCGAGATTGCCCGCGGCGACGTCGGTATAGAGCTGATCACCGATCATCACCGCTTGCGCGGGTCGCGCGCCCAAGCGTGTAAGCGCGGCGCGCAACGCGAACGGCGCGGGCTTCATGGCGTGGCTGATCGCGCCGAGCCCGAGCTGCCCCGCCGAAGCCATAACCTGAGAACGATGCCAGTTGTTCGAAACCATGTAGAGCTCAAACCCCAGCTTGCGCGCATGATCAAGCCAAGCCGAAACGGACTCGGGGGCTGTCGTGCGGTCGCGCGGCACGAGCGTGTTATCGCGATCGAGCAGCAGGGTGCGTTTTCCCGCCCGCCAGAGCCCATCGAGGTCGATGCGCTCAACCGAAGCTACGTAGCGTCCCGGGGTGAATATGCTCATGAGCGGGCATCCTGGTAGGCTTTGCGGTTCTCAAGGAACTCGTCATAGGACTCGCTGAACACATGCGTCCCATCGTTTTTGGCGGAAAGCACGTAGTAGAGATAATCGGATTTCTCCGGCGACATCGCCGCCTTGATGGACGAGACCGAGGGGCTGCAGATGGGCCCGGGAGTGAGGCCGGTGTTCTCGTAGACGTTGTAGGGAGAATCGATCTCAAGATCGTCGTAGGTCACGGCTTCGTTGCCACCGCCGCGCGCATACACGATGGCGGCATCGATCTGCAGGGGCATGCCCTCATCAAGGCGGTTGTAGATGACGCCCGCCACCAGCGGACGCTCATCCTCCACGCGCGTCTCGCGCTCGATGAGCGAGGCCATGGTCACGATCTCCTGCTCGGAAAGGCCGTTTGCGCCATCGGAGAGGGAAAGGTCGGCTGTCTCGATCTCGAACTGATCGAGCATGACGCGAATGACCTCATCGGCCGAGGGGGTATGGGTGAACGAGTAGGTCTTGGGATACAGATATCCCTCGAGCGAGTCGTTGTAGGCGCCCTCGAGGAAGGGGTAATCGGCCGCGTAGTTAGACGCCTTCGCCTGCGCGAGGAACTCATCGGCTGGAATACCGAAGGCCTGCTCGACCTGGGCCGCAGTCTGATCGACGGTCAAGCCCTCGGCCACGGTCACCTTGATCGTGTCGACATTCGGACCGTCGATGAGCTGCTGCACGACCTCCTTGGGATCCTGCAGCGTGGTGAACACATAGTCACCCGGCTTGAGCGAGGAATCCGCGCGCATCTCGCGCACGGTTGCGTAATATACCTGGGGATCCTCGATGATATGGTTTTCGGACAACGTCGAGGCGATGATATCGCCTGAAGCACCCTCGGGGATGTTGATCTGGACCTCGACGCCCGCCTCGACCGTTTGCTGCTCCCCCGGTGTCAACAGGTTGGCGATCGCGGGCAGCCCGAACGTCACAAACCCGGCAACAACGCCCACGACGACCACGATCGCGATGATGACGGGAAGCGCCGAGGCCTTGCTCTGCTTCTTGGGCGAACGGCGTGTATAGGCCGCCTGGACGCCCGTTCGAGGACGCGAGGACGCGGCAGCGTGCGAACGCGTCGTATAGGAGCTCTGAGATACCCGTTTTCTCGGTGTGGACTGATCTTTGAATCGAGTACCCGCCGGGCGCGCACCCGAAGGACCCTGGGTCGCGCGCCGCGAAATGAAGTGGTCGTTGGATTGTCTCGTCGCCACGAGGTCCCTCCGCATCGTTTGCCTGCATCATAATCGTCATAAACGATTGATAGTGTAGCTCAGGACGTGCGGGACATTAAAGATTCCATCTAAACTTGAAGGTTGAGAGACCGCGCTCGCTACAAGACCTCCATCTCACTTCTGGAATCTCACTTCCGGAACAAGCCCGTGATACAACGAACTGCCCCGCGCACCCCCAGGCGCAGCACATCGAAGAAGTTGGGCGAGCGCAGGAGCTTCTCCCCACCTACATAGCTGCGCATGGCACGCAGCGTTTTCTTGTTATCGCGGGCCGAGAATGCATAGCGCCCGTTCTGCTTCGTGAACACCGCGAAGCGCGGAATGAGGCGCCCGCCGAACATGACCGATGCCGCGACGTGATCGACCTCAGACCAGGGAATCTGAATGTAGTCTTCCACGTTGCGATCGTTGTAGTACTCGAACGCGCGATCGCCGATCATGATCTTACCCGTCGACGAGAGTCCCGAAAACGAAGATGCCGGAATGGTGAGGTCCACCTTCGTGTTCTGCGATTGAGCCATGAGACGAACGATCCTCTCTTCATGATACAAAGCGCGGGGCCGCGCAGGCAGGCAGTCCTGCCAAGGCGCGACCCCGCACACCGTTGCGTATCTGCGCAGGTTAGAGCAGGCCGATGAGGTGACCCACGATGCCGACAGCAAACATGCCGATGATGATGACGATCGGGGAAACCTTCTTCTTCAGCAGCCAGCAGCACAGCAGCGTCACGCCCACGGCCGCAAGGCCGGGGATGAGGCTGTCGAGGTTGGCCTGAAGGGTCGTGACCTTCTCGACCTCAAGGCCGGTCGCGCCGAGCGAAGCGTACTGCGAAAGCGCGCTGTGGATCGCGTCGGCAACACCCTGGCCGCCGCCATTGGCGGTTTCGGCGATGGCATTCCAGTCGATGTAGGCGCCCTCGGACTGCGTGACGGTGGAGACCGTCGGCGCGAAGGAGATCGACACCCAGCGCTCAACGAGCGCGCCGATGACGAACATACCGAGGATGGAAGCGCCCTCGGTGATCTTGCCCATCAGACCGCCGGAGAGGTCCTTGGTGATGGAGGTACCGAGGTTGTAACCGAACTCCTGCGTGTACCACTCGAACGCGAGACGGATAACGTTCCACGCCACGAAGAACAGGATCGGACCCATGATGGAGCCGCCCATCGCGAGGGAGGCACCGAGAGCACCGAGCAGCGGACGAAGGGTGAACCAGAAGACGGGGTCGCCGACACCGGCGAGCGGGCCCATCATACCAACCTTAACGCCCTGAATAGCCGCGTCCTCGACGGGAGCACCGTTCGCGCGATCCTCCTCGAGTGCGAGGGTGACGCCGATGACAGGAGACGACACGTACGGATGCGTGTTGTAGAACTCCATGTGGCGCTTCAGCGCTGCGATCTGGTCTTCCTTGTTGGTGTACAGCTTCTTGATGGCGGGAATCATCGAGAAGCACCAGCCGCCGTTCTGCATACGCTCGTAGTTCCAAGAACCCTGGAGGTACTGATGACGGAACCAAACGGCAAGGCGGTCGTTCTTAGACAGCGTAACCTTATTCTCTGCCATGATATCTCCCCCTTTCCTTACTCGTAGTCGTCCAGGATGTCGCCCAGCGGGTCGCCCGAGCCGGCAGCACCGGCGCCAGACTTAGCAACGTCCTTGAGACCCAGGTAGATCAGGGCGAAGGAGATGCCGATGACACCGAGGGCGATGAGGGTGAGCTGGGAGATGGCAGCGAGGCAGAAGCCGAGCGCGAAGAACGGCCAAACCTCGTTGGTAGCCATCATGTTGATGACCATCGCGTAACCAACAGCAGCAACCATGCCGCCGCCGATGGTCATGCCCTCGTTGAGCCATGCAGGCATCATGTTGAGGACCGACATCACGGCGTCGGACGGAATGAAGCAAAGCGCCGCTGCCGGGATGGCGATACGGACGCCCTGCATGCAGATGGCGATGATGGACCACACGTCGATGGCCATGAAGTCACCGCGCGCCGCAGCGCCATCCATGATGTGGACGACGGGGATGGCGAGCGTACGAACGATCATCGTGAGGAAGAGGCCTGCCACGGAAAGCGGCACGGCGACGGCGATAGCAGTGGAGATGGCCTCGCCCTGATCGGCACCGCCGTTCATTGCGATAACCATCAGAATCGCGGATGCCACCGATGCAAGGGCCGCGTCAGGGGCAACAGCGGCACCAACATTTGCCCAACCGAGAGCCATCATCTGGAGCGTACCGCCCAAGATGATGCCAGCCTCGAAGTGGCCGCTCACCAAACCGATGAGCGTGCACGCGACGAGCGGCTGATGGAACTGCCACTGGTCAAGAATGCCTTCCATGCCGGCGAGGAAGGCAACGATAACAATCAGGATGATTGTGAATACCGACATGTTTCCCTCCTTCTTATGCCTGTGCGGCTAGCTCGGCCTTGGCCTTCTTCATCATGCCGTCGAAGCTCTCGGGCGAGTCCGCCGGAACCTTGCGGACGTCGAACTCGACGCCCTTGGCTGCGAGCGTCTCGAGGCACTCGACGTCGGCCTGATCCATAGCGATCGCGTTCGTGACGACAACCTTGCCCACAGAGTGAGCCATGGAACCAAGGTTGACCTTCTTGATGTCGACACCACCCTCGATGCACTTGAGCAGATCCTGCGGAGTCTCGAACAGAAGCATCGCCTTGGTGGCGCCGAACCGCGGATCCTTCGCGACCTCGATCATCTTCTTGATCGGGATGACGTGCGCCTTGACTCCCGGAGGAGCAGCCTGCTGAATCATCGTCTTGCGAAGGTCGTCGTGCGCGACGGCATCGGAAACCACGATGATGCGGTCGGGACCGGTCATCTTGGTCCACGTGGTCGCCACCTGACCATGGAGCAGACGCGTGTCGACGCGGCACAAGACGAACTTGATGTGGCCATCGCCAAGCACGGTGCCCTCGGGGATCGCGCCAGCTGCGACGGGTGCCGCCGCGGCCGCCGGCTTCTCCTCAGCCGGTTCAAGTTCCTCGGGCTTCACGCGCACACCGCCGCGGGACTCGGCGATGAGGCCGCTCGCGATCTCGTGAGCCGTCGCATCGGGATTCATGCGCAGCGTGTATGCCGTGATCACCATGGGAAGGTTCATGCCCGTGACCGCCACCCACGTGGGATGGCTGTCGAGCAGCCCGTTGATCTGATTGAACGGCGTGCCGCCCCACAGATCAACCAGGAAGAGAACCTGCTCCTGATCAGAAAGTGTTGCCACCTCCTTCTCAATCTCCGCCCTGAGGTCATCAGGACCCATGCTAGGCTGCAAGCTCACGGTCACGACGTCCGGCTGATCGCCGAAGACCATCGAGGCCGTCTGCTTGATGCCCGCAGCAAGGTCGCCATGACTTGCTAGGACAATACCTACCATACCTACCTCCTTAACCTTGAGAGGTTTTCCTTTGGCGCGCACATGGAGATACTGTGTTCGCCAAGCAAAATAGTATAGAGAAATGGTGAAGTTGTCTTTGATACATTCCGTGAACGGTAGTTTCCGCAGGTACAGACGTTTCGGTGAACGGTAGGTTCGTATCTTGACATCTTGGATGCAAGCAATCAGGCCGTGAAGCTATCGTTCATTTTCCTGCTAGGCATCGAAATGCATCGGGCGCGGCTTCGTACGCCACGCCCGATGAAACCACATAGACTGGGTGATATCTATGTATATTATCTTACATTTTCCTCATAGTTTGGCATGGGAGTTGCATACTATATGGTCAATGAGCGCCCTGTGCATCAAGCCAAGACTGCAAAAAGAGACTCGCGGCGATGCTGTCAACCTTACCGCGCATCTCACGCTCGGTTAGGCCCTGCTCGCGCAGGATACGCTTTGCCTCGGCAGATGAGAGGCGCTCATCGACGAACGCAAGCGGTATATCGAGTGATGCGGCGATGCGCTGCGCTACCGTTTCGACGCGTGCCGCCTGCGGTCCCGTCTCACCTGAAAGCGAGACGGGGCGTCCGCAGACCAGAACATCTGGCTCGTAATCTTCAACAAGGTAGCGAAAGCTCTTGCTCAGCGCAGCCACCTCCTGCGCCGGCATCACCTTGACCGGCATGGCGACCGTGCCCGTGGCATCGCTCACCGCGATGCCCACGCGCTTCTCACCGATATCCAGCGCAAGCGCAACCATCGCTAGAGACCGAGCTCGGCGCGCGCCGCATCGAGCGCGGCGGGGATGGCGGAAGCATCCTTGCCGCCGGCCTGCGCCATCGTGGGACGACCACCGCCGCCGCCGCCGACCACCGGTGCGATCTTCTTGATGATGTCACCGGCCTTGAATCCCGCAGCAACGGCCTCGTCGGTGGCACCGGCGATAAGCGCGGGCTGGCCCTTCGACGTGACCGAGGCGAGAACGCACGCAACGGGACCATCCACCTTCTGGCGCACGGTATCCCACGCGTTCCTCAAGTCCGCTGCCTCAAGACCCTCAAGCTGCGCGATAACGAGCTTGTAACCGCCCGCGTCGACGGCGGCGTCGATGGCGCGACCCATCGCGTCCGACGACCCGCCCGTAAGCGCCGCCTTGAGCTTTTGCTCGGTCTCGCGAAGCTGCTTCTGAAGCCCCTCAACGCGCGCCGGCACCTCGTCGATACGGCACTTCATGGCCTGGGCGACACACGCCAAGGTCTGCTCGCGCTCCTCGAGATAGCGCACGGCACCCAAACTCGTGACCGCTTCGATGCGACGCACGTTGGAGCCCGTGGACGACTCGGACACGATGCGGAACAGCCCGATCTCGGCGCTGTTGCGCGCATGCGTGCCGCCGCAGAGCTCGCGGGAGAAGGGCTGCTCCTCCTCGCCCACCGACACGACGCGAACCACGTCGCCGTACTTCTCGCCGAAGAGCGCCACCGCGCCCGAGGCGCGCGCCTCGTCGATGCCCATGACGCGCGTGACCACGGGCTTGGCAGCGAAGATCTCGCGATTCACGATCTGCTCGACCTCGTGGAGCTGCTCGGATGTCAGCGCCTCGAAATGCGTGAAATCGAATCGAAGGTGCTCGGGGGAAACCAGCGAGCCCGCCTGGTTCACATGCGCGCCCAGTACCTCTTTGAGGGCGGCATCGAGCAGGTGCGTCGCGGTGTGGTTGCGCTGGATGAGCTCCCGGCGCTGCGCATCGACCGCGGCCGTAAGGACCGCCCCCTCATGGAGGGCGCCCTCCTCGACCGTCGCGGTGTGCGCATAGAGCCCGTTATGGTTTTTCGTATCGGTCACGCGCAGCACGATGCCCTCACCTGTGAGCACGCCGGTATCGCCAACCTGGCCGCCCATCTCGGCATAGAACGGCGTCTGGTCGAGCACGATATCGACCGTCTCGCCCGCATTCGCCGCCGCCACGCGCGCGCCATCCTGAACGAGCGCGATCACGTGCGCATCGGCAAGCTCGCACCCATCATAGCCGGTAAACGAGGTTGCCGGGAGAGCGTCGGAAAGCTCGACCCAGACATCGTTGAACGAGCCCCATGCGTCGCCTTTCACATTGGCGCGGGCTCGTTCGCGCTGCAGCTCCATCTCGCGATTGAAGCCGTCGATATCGACCGCATGACCCGCCCCCTCGGCGATCTCGACCGTAAGATCGATGGGGAACCCAAAGGTATCGTGCAGCATGAACGCGGCCGCACCGTCGAGCACCGCGCCCGCCTCGAGCTTAGAAAGCGCCTCGTCGAGGTACACGCGGCCGTTGTCGAGCGTGCGGGAGAAGCGCTCCTCCTCCGCCGCCACGATGCCGCGCACCAGCGTTGCGTTCTTACGGAGCTCCGGGTAGGCGTCACCCATGAGCTCGTTCACGCGGTCGATGAAACGGGTGAGGAAGGCTCCCTCGACGCCCAGCAAACGACCATGGAACACCGCGCGGCGGAGCAAGCGACGGAGCACGTAGCCACGGCCCTCATTGCCCGGCAGCACGCCGTCCGAGATCATGAAGTCCACCGAGCGCGCATGGTCTGCGATGATACGCAGGCTGCGGCTGGGGCCGGTGTAATCATCGCTCACATAGGTCGCGCCGCACACGTCCTCGCCAAGCTTGATGAGCTCGCGCATGATATCACTATCGAAGAACGACGTCTTGCCCTGCATGATGGCGCTCATGCGCTCAAGGCCCATGCCGGTATCGAGGTTGCGATGCGGAAGCTCGGGCATCGAGCCGTCTTCCTGACGATCGAACTGGGTGAACACGAGGTTCCAGTACTCGAGGAATCGATCGCAGTCGCATCCCGGAGCGCAATCCGGACGCCCGCAACCCACGTCCTCGCCCATATCGTAGTAGATCTCGGAGCACGGGCCGCAGGGGCCGGTGGGGCCGGCCGCCCAGAAGTTGTCATCCTCGCCAAGCCGTGAGATATGGCTCTCCTCGATACCGAGCGAGCGCCAGATATCGTACGTCTCGTCGTCATCGGTGAAGACCGTGAAGTAAAGGCGCTCAATGGGGAGCTTAAAGACTTCGGTGGAAAGCTCGAGCGCCCAGGCGCACGCCTGGCGCTTGGAGACGCCGCCGAACGAGAAGTTGCCGAGCATCTCGAAAAACGATGCATGGCGGCCATCGGATCCGATGATGTCGATGTCGTTCGTGCGCACGCACTTCTGGCACGAGGTGGCACCAATCTCCTTCATCGTCTTCTTGCCCTGGTAATACTGCTTGAACTGATTCATGCCGGCATTGGCGAGCAGAAGCGACGGATCATCGGGAATGAGCGAGGACGAGGGAAAGACCTTGCAGCCGCGCTGTTCGAAAAACGACAGGAAGGCGGAGCGGATCTCTGCGGTCGTCATAGAGGGAATGTCTGCGTGCGCCATGAAGGCATCTCCTTTTAAGCCTGCGTTACCTACGCGATATCGGGCGCTTCCGCATACGGAAGCGCCCCTTCTGAACTCATTGATTATAGCGAATGCTCAGCGCCCGTCATCCTCGCGCTCGTCCGCTTCACGCGAATCGCGAGAGGCGGCATCCACCTTCCCCGCGCGCCCGTCGGCGGCGAACGGGTTGCGGAACACACCGGTGGCGGAGGGCTGAAGCGAGGCGAGCTTGCTCCATGGGTTCTCGAGCTCGGGTCGGGGCGCGGCCTCGGCAGCGGGGGCGGCGTCATTGGCGATGAGCTCAGACTCGCTCACGAAGCGGTCGTCGCCGAGCGCATCGTAGGCGGGCACGGGGTCGCCGGCCTCATCGTGGAAGGGCGTGCCCTGGAAGATGGCGCCCTCGTAGGAAACGAGCTGGCGCTTCGTCTGCTTCTCGAAATAGAAGATGAACAGGCCCTTGAGCGCAGCGCACAGCGGGATGGCGATGACCATGCCCAGCGGCCCCAAGAGGGCAGACCCCACCACGATGGCGGCGAGGCTCATCGCCGGATGCACCGAAACCGCCGATTGCATGATCTTGGGCGACAACACGTTATCGGTCACGTTCTGCGCGATCATCGTCACCACGAGCGTCCAGATGGCGAGCACCGGGTCGGAAAACAGCGCCACCACGGTGGCAAGCGCCGACGATATCACCGGGCCAACAACGGGAATGAGATGAAAAATGCCGGTGAGCACACCCATGAGGCCGGCGTAGGGATGCCCGACGAGCATGAAGCCCACAAACGCGAGCGCGCCGGCGATCACCGAGGTGATGATCTGCCCGCGCATATAGCCACCCACCGAGCGCGAGAGAATGGCGACCATGAAGCGATAGCTCGTCTCACGCCCCTCGCCCACGATAGTGCCGATCTCGCGATGAATGCGCGGATAATCGCAGGCAAGCCAGTAGCCCAGCACGAGCGACAAGAAGATGATGAAGAGCTGAGAACCCACGTCCGAGATGAACGGCACGACGCCGCGCCCGAGATCGCTCGCGAGCGGCATAACGTAGGTCGAGGCGAAATCGGCAAGCGAGGAGAACGCGTCATCGACATCGCTGGCGATATTCGACCCCGAGAACACCTTGAACTCGTCTGTAAGGCCCACGAGCCAGTCGCCCAAACTGCGGAGTTGCGCGGGCAGACGGCTGAAGAGCTCGGCCATCTGCTCGATGATCATCGGTACCACCACCATGACCAGGCACACGATCACAGCGACCACCACGAAGATGCCCGCAAGCGCACCAACCGCGCGCGGGATACCGCGATGCTCAAGCGCATTGACGATGGGGGCGGCGACAAAGGCAACGAGCGAACCGACCGCCAAAAACTCCACCACCGGGGCGAGCACATCGAAGACATTGAGCACCGCCGAGCCGATGATGATCGCACCCACGGCGATCCAAACGCGGAGCGCTATAAGCTGCGTCGAGCGAAGCTTTTCCGACGTCATGAGCGCATCATCGTTCCGGAAGGATCGATCTTGTCCTGGATCTTCTTGAGCGTGCGCCGCAAGAGACGTGAAACCTGTACCTGGGAGATACCGAGACGCTCGGCCATCTCGATCTGCGTCATGCCCTCACGGAATCGCAGCTCGATGACCTCACGCTCACGTGGCGACAGCGTCTCGAGCGCGTCTTCGATGAGCACGCGATCGTCGGTGAGGTTGAGATCAGCATCCTCGGTGGCGTAGCGATCGATGATTGAGGGCGCGTCGTCGCTATCGGCCGAACCCGTGCCCTCGAGCGGCACCGAGCTATAGGCAGAGGAAGACTCCATCGCCTCGAGCACATCGTCGACGGAGGCACCGAGATAATCGGCGATCTCCTCAATGCGCGGTGAACGCTGCAGCGTGGTGGTGAGCGTATCGGTCGCCTGATTCACCTTGGCGGAGAGCTCCTGCAGACGGCGCGGCACGCGCACGCTCCACCCCTTATCGCGAAAATGGCGCTTGATCTCGCCCAAGATGGTGGGCGTGGCATAGGTGGTGAACTCGAGCCCGCGCGAGGGATCGAAGCCATCGATTGCCTTGAGCAGGCCGAGATATCCCACCTGCATGAGATCATCGAGCGGCTCGCCGCGGTTTTTGAACTTGTTCGCAAGGAAGCGCACGAGGTTCAGATGCGACATGACGAGCTTCTCGCGGGCGTCGGTATCGCCCTCCTCCTTATAGCGGCGGAAGAGCTCGTGCGTCTTCTCCTTGTCCCATGCGGTCTTGCCGTTGGTAGATCTATCCGGCATATCAGACGTCCGCCTTGAGGTAGAGGTTGAGCGCCGCAGGTGATGTCGCCTTATCGTAGGCATCGCACACGGCGGAGAGGATGAGATCGGCATAGGCCGCCGGCTCGCCGTCTGCCGCAGACGGAAACTCGTCGACCGCGCTTGCAAGCGAAAGCGAGACATGGGACTCGTCGACCTCGAACGAGATGGAAAGCGCCGTATCGGGCACTACGGAGCACGCATAGATAAAGGCCTCTTCGGCGGCCATGCGAACATCCTCAACCCGATCGACCGACATCTGCGAGAGCATGGCCACGTTGGCGGCGGTCATGCGCACAAGACGCGCATAGCGCGGATCGGCCGTGACGGCGAGCGTGATGGGAGCCTGGTTACTCATGATCGCCCTCCCCTGCCTGCTCAGACGTTTCCGTCGCCTCGGTTGCATCGTAGGTGTAGTACCGTGACGGAGCGGCGTCGGCCTCGGGAGCCGCATCCTGCTGTGCAGCATCGTCGTGAGCAGGCTCGCCCGCACCATCGGCGGCATCCGGCGCCTCGAGCGTGCGCTCGGGCTCGGCGGGAGCGCCCTTGCGGCGACCAAGGAACCGATGTACGGCCTCGGTCGCGGAATCGGTGATGCCGCTCACGGCATTGCCGGCGGTCGCGGCGGCACCGGTCACCGCAGAGACGTCGCGCACAACAGCCTCGACCTCCACGAGGTTGGCAGAGAGCGCATCGACGGCGACCGTCGCGCTCTCAAGCAGCGGATCGACGCGCGTGAGCGCGGGCTGCAGCTCGTCGAGCGCACCGTCGAGCTTCGAGATAACGGGCTTGGCCTCGGCAATGGTCTCATTGAGCTCGTCAACCGTCTTATCGAGCGAGCCCATCGTCGTGCGCGCGCGGCGCAACGACACCGCAAGCTCAACGAGCGCCCAGATGCCAGCAACGGCGAGCACGATGAGAATGATCTGGAGGGGTTCCATAGTGCCTCCTGATTGTTTGCGGCAGAGGCTGCCGCGCGGTTCCTATACAGGCATCAATGATACCCGTTTGCGCGCGATTCTACCGCGCGCCCCGCAAACGACCATGCCGGATGCATCACCGAGCAGCCGACGTGTCGCCATTCTTCTTCGGAGCCCTGCCCGAGCGGTCGCGCGCGCTCTGCTCTACGCGCCATTCCTCCCAGCCGCGGCCCGAGGGTTTCCAGAACGCCCCGCGCTCGAGCCCCTCGGGCAAATAACGCTGCTCAACCCAGCCCTCAGGGTAATCGTGGGGATACAGGTAGGGGCCGTACTCGTTCGATCCGGGGCGATGCCGATCGCGCAGGTGCGCGGGCACTTCACGCATGCCGCTCGTGCGCACGTCGGCAAGCGCCGCATCGATCGAGGCCTCGCAAGCGTTCGATTTGGGCGCGAGCGCATTGTAGATGGCGGCCTGCGCCAGGTTGATGCGACATTCGGGATAGCCGATGACCTCCGCCGCCTTGAACGCCGCCTCCGCGACGAGCAGCGCCTGCGGATCGGCGTTGCCGATGTCCTCCGACGCGGCGATCATGATGCGCCGTGCGATGAACTTCGGGTCCTCCCCCGCGTCGATCATCCGCGCGAGCCAGTACACCGCGGCATCGGGATCGCTGCCGCGCATCGACTTGATGAACGCCGAGATGATGTCGTAGTGCATGTCGCCCGACTTATCGTAGCTGAGCCCGCGTCGCGGATTGGCCATCTTCACATCGTCGAGCGTGATCTCAATCGGCACATCGCCCGTAGGACCGTCACCGCTGCGCACAAGCGCCATCTCACTCGCCAGCTCGAGCGTGGTGAGCGCCGAACGGCCATCGCCCGCGGCAAGCATGGCGATCGCATCGATAACCTCGTCGCTTGCAGCATAGCGTCCGTCAAGCCCCTGTGGTACCTCGAGCGCACGGCGAATGAGCACGCGGATGTCGTCGTTCGTGAGATGCTCGAGCTCGACCACGCGCGCACGGGAGAGCAGCGCCGAGTTCACCTCGAAATAGGGGTTCTCGGTCGTGGCGCCGATCATGATGACCGTGCGGTTCTCCACGGCATGCAGCAGCGCATCTTGCTGGGAGCGTGAGAAGCGGTGGATCTCGTCGATGAACAGAATCGTGCGGCGGTCATACGCCATGAGGCGACGGCGCGCCTCGTCGATCTCGCGGCGCAGATCCTTCACGGTTCCCGTGACCGCAGACACCTCGACGAACTCGCTGCGCGTATGCGCCGCGATGATATGCGCGAGCGTGGTCTTGCCGGTACCTGCCGGCCCGTAGAAAATCACGCTCGAGAGCACGTCGTGCTCAATCGCCGAACGCAGCCACGAGCCTGGACCTACGGCCTTTTGCTGCCCGACGTACTCATCGAGACTCTCGGGCCTCATGCGCACGGCAAGCGGCGCGTGCTTCAGCGCACGCGCGTTATCATTGCTGGTAAAGAGCGTTTCCATGGGCCCTCTATTTCTATGTTGCGATGTAGGTGCGCTGCGGGAAGCGAATCTCCGGGAACAGCCGCTGAGCGAGCTCGGCGAAGTAGCCATCGGTCATGCTGGCGATATAGTCGACCACCGTCTGCTCTAGATCGCGCTCCCACGCATACGAGCGACCGTAGTGCGCGAGCGCCTGCTCGATGCGCAGGATATGATGCCGATAGATGAAGCTTGCCTCGTCGCGCGCGACAAGATCGTCGAGGCACTTGAGATAGACAAGCTTGAACGCGCGGGCAAGCTCCTCGGCGCGCTCCCCCTCGATACCGCTCGAACGGTAGATCTTAGCGTAGTTCTCGGCCTTGGCGCGACGGATCTCCAAAAAGAGATCTTCACTCATCTCGATGCGGTCGCGCCCGTAGCTGTGCTCGATGATGTCGGCCGAGGCGTGCTCCAAGATCCACGAATTGTACCCGCCGCCCAAGCCGTCTTCGAATGCGTCCTCATCGAGCAAGCCGGCGGCGATCGCATCCTGACGGTCGCGTCCCACATAGGCGATGATATCCGAGATGCGCACCACGCAGCCCTCGAGCGTCATGGGCCGCAGGTGGCCGATGGCAAGGCCCCCCTCGACACAGCAGCGCTCGACGATGCAATCGAACTCATCGAAGCTGGAGAGATCCGACAGCTTGAAGACGCGCTGCTCGTACTCGCCGTTGTGGCAGAGCGCCCCGTCGAGCGTTTGCAATGTGAGATTGCGCCCGTAGAGCCGATCGAGCACGCGCACCGAGTGCACGTTATGGAAGAACCAACGGCCGGTGCGTGCATGGTACACGTCGTTCAAACAACGCTCGCCGGCATGGCCGAAGGGGGTATGGCCCAGATCGTGCCCGAGGCCAATGGCCTCGATAAGGTCGCAGTTGAGACCGAGCGCGAACCCGATATCGCGCGCGATGCGCGCCACGAGCTGCACGTGAAGCCCGCGCCGCGAGAGATCGTCGTTGCTGCGGAAGGAGAACACCTGGGTCTTGCCCGCATAGCGGTTGTATGCGGGCGTATGGATGATCTTCTCCACATCGCGCACGAACGCGGGCCGCCAGATGCTCGCCTCGTCGCTCGCCCGATGCTCGCGACGAAGCGCATCGGCATCGTTGGTGCGATGCGGGTTCACCCATCCCCGAGCGCGATCCTCGCGCATGCGCTCGATGAGCTCGTCGGAGAGCACGTTGGGAATCCGATCCAAGCGCGCACGAACCGATGACGCGTCCTCATATCGTTGATCTTGCATGCCGTCCCCTCCTCACGAAGCTCGTTGCGCCCATCATCTCACAGCACGCGGACAATGCAATCCCCCACGAGCCCGACGTTCAAGACGACCGCGAAAAACGGCAAGAACGGCAGAGCGTTTCGACGCGTCACCATACCAGCGAGAGCGAGCATCACCATGCCCGCCGCATAGGCCGTAAGAGCCAGCGCGGGATCGGCAAGCATCGCGGCGCCCAGCGCCTTGATGTCCCCCATCCCCTGCCCGAAGCCGCCGCGGGCACGGCGCCATGCCAGCTCGAAGATCACGAGGAGCCCCATCGTCACGAGCGCCGCGCATGCATGGGCTGCGAGCGTGGGCATACCGCCGCGCATAACGGCAACGGCCGCTGCGCATGCAGCAAGCAGCACGGCCAATCCGTTAGGCAGCCGTTTGGTGCGCGCATCGATAACGGCAGCGGCAGCAAAAGCTCCTGCGAGCACCGCAATGCCTGCGCCCACGGCCGCATCCATCACAATCCCTCGTCTTCCACGACCAGGCAGCCCATGTTGAGCCGTCCTGCAAATTCACCAATCACCGATGCGCGGCCGCAACGTGTGAAGACGCCGCCAAAGTGATTGCGGAACAAGAACAACCCTTCCATGTTCATGTAGGGACGAGGCGCTTCATTGCGTCCAGCGATGCCGCCCTCCATGTTCGGGCTCGCATAGGGCACCACGTACTCCTGCACGGTGCCGGATGTCGCCGCCATCTCGCGCAGGACCTCCGCCCACTCGCGTTCCGTGCAATCCCTGCCGGCGCGCACGCCCATGCTGTTGTAGCCGTCGCGCGGCTTGGCGATCCAGCGCTCACGCTCCGTAAAGCGAGTCAAATCGGTCGTTTCATCGAGCAGGTAGGTTGCCGGAACGTGCGCCCGTACGAATGCGATTTCATCGGGTGTGAGGAAATCTTCCACCACAGGATCATGCAGCACCGAGAACACCGTCTTCGTGGCGCACGGCCAGGTGCAGAACCCGCCGACAACAGGAACGGCACCGTCTGCCGCACAATCCATGAGCGCCGTGGCACCCGAACAGGGCTTCTCGAGCATCTCGGAAATCACCACACGCCGCCACACGCAATCGATGGGGCCGTGCGCATCGAAAAGCACGCCGTGCTCGTAGCGCAGATCGCGAATATCCGCAAAGCGCAGGCGCGCCCCATGCTCTTCAAACACGCGCGAGAACTCGCGAATCTCCTCGGCAACGATACTCTCCGCGTAATCGACGGCAACCACCGCAGGTGCCTCGGCGGCACCACCCGCCTCGCGATAGCAACCCAGCACCGCCTCGGCGCAGGCACCGTAGACGTCGAAGACGCGAACATGATGTCGCGCAGCGAAGGCGGCGCCCGTACGGGTGAGCAGATTCGTCCTCGTGACCTCCTCGGTCACGAGCATGCCTGAGGAACCATCGGTGTTGAGCTCGCAGAACTTGAAATCACCCGTTTGCTCATCGAGGAAGATGTCAACGCGCGCGATAGGGATGATCGACTCATACGGCACACGCAGCGCCGCGAGCTGCTCGATGCACGGGTCGAGGCCGAACATGCGACGAAACTCGGCATCTTCGGCAAAACGACGGGTGACCTTCTCCATGATGGTGCCCATGGTCTCGGCAATCCACGCGAGGTACCCCACATCGCGCTGCGAGAACACCTTGGGCACGAAGCTCCATTGCACCGGACCGCCGTGGTAGAGCGCATTGGTGCCCGCAAGATAGGCGTCACCCGCATCATGCGAGCCTGCATCGCCGTCAAGGTCGCGCACGATGCCGAGGTACTCGTCCTCAAGCGCAACGGCGTCGAGCGGCGCGGCCGGCGCGGCACGGCGCTCGCAGTCAAGGGGGTTCAGCGTCTCGAGCGACATCATGGCGTCCATGTGGCCTCCTCGGCAACGTAGGGTCTGCGTCTTTAAGTGTAATCGATATAATAGAGCGCATGAGAGGATACGGAGGGACCCGTGATGGAGCAGCACCGCCCCATTGAAAGCGCGAGCGCATCGACCGCCTGCCAAACCAGCCAATCGAATATCGCATACATACTCACTGCCGCGGTACTCGGATTCATCGCGCTGCTGGGCATCGCCATCACGCTCTTCGTGTTCGCCGCCTTCGGCTGGTCGCTGGGAACAACCGGCATGCTCGGCGCTCCCGCCGCTGAGCGCGCACAGCTCCACGCGCCCGCGCACGACGCCTAGGCAGCATCGCCCCCCACAACATCATCGAGCGTTACCGAGACGCTGTGCGGCGTGGGAACCCAATCCACCTTGAGGAAGAGCGCCGCCACCGTGATGGGTATGTAGGTGAACATAAACAGCGGGAAGGTGAAGAGGTTCGTCACGAGACGCCAGCGTTTGGCGCAATGGATATGCGAGCGCTCCACGAGCGTGGTGAGCAGACCCATCACGAAAAACGTCATATACATCGAAACGAAGGTCATCACCAGTGATGCCACGCACATCTCCATCTCGGCGTCGGTAGCGAGAAACCCATGGCTCAGCATCGAGACAATGAGGAACGTACCGTTGGCGAGGATCGACAGCAGCGTCAGCAGCATGCCCGGCGCGATGGTCATGAGCAAATCGTAGGCCGCGAAGCGTCGATATTTGGCAATCGACGTTACCAGATGCCTGCCATACGTAAAGAAGACCTGGTAGAACCCTTTGGTCCACCGCATGCGCTGCTTCCACGACGCTGCGAAGGTAACCGGCTGCTCGTCGAAGAACTCGGCTGGCGCGTACCCGATGCGCACACCGTGAATAGCGCAGAAGGTGGAGAACTGAATGTCCTCGGTGAGCGTATGAAACTGCCATCCATGCATGCCCTCCACGATCTTGGAGGAGATCAGGTACCCCGAACCCGATACGGCGCACGAGGTGCCGCAGAGCATGCGCGCGTTGTTGAGGAACCGCGCCTCGCGCAAGAACCAGGTGGCATATCCCGACGAAATCCACGAGCTCCCGAAGTTCTTCGAGTTGCGGTAGCTCGTGAGCGCCATGAATCCCTGGTCGAACGCATCGTTCATGATCGACACATAATTGGGCGACACCAGGTTGTCGGCATCGAAGATGAAGAAGCCCTCGTAGGTATCAGGATATTCCTTGAGGATGCGCTCGAAGCCGTAGTCCATGACCCAGCTTTTCCCTTTGCGCGCCAAATCGTTGCGCTCATAGACGATGGCACCGGCCTCGCGAGCCACACGCGCGGTCTCGTCGGTGCAGGCGTCGGCCACCACGAAGACGTCGATGAGCTCTGCCGGATAGTCCTGCGCCTTGATCGAACGGACCAGATTCGCGATCACCGGCTCCTCGTTGTGCGCCGCGATGAAGAACGCATACCGATGCTGCGTACGGGCGGGCGGCAGCTTGCATTCGCCCCGCACGAGACCAATGAAGAAGAAGACGACCTGGTAGAGGAAACAGATGGTGAACAGCCCCATGACGATGGTGTTGAACACCACGATGGGCGTCGCCTGACTGAAATAGCCAATGATGTAGTCGATGACCGCGTCCACGTTCATAGCCCCCTACCCCTATTCATCCATGAGCCCGAGCTGCGGGATGATGGCATCCCCCGCCTCGGTGCGCCCGAGCGAACGCGGAGCGAGCTCATCGAGCACAGCCGCTAGATCCCACGGCAGCTCATCGGCGAGCTCGATGTGCTCACCCGTCACCGGATGCGTAAAGCTCACATGCCACGAATGCAGAAACTGCCTCGTCAGCCCGCAATCGGCGCGCTCGGCACCCTTCCCCTTGCCATAGAGCGGATCGCCCACACAGGGGTGGTTGATATGGCGCATATGCACGCGAATCTGATGGGTGCGCCCCGTATACAGATGGCACTCGAGCAGCGTGTAGCCGTCATTGCCGCGCGTGGCCTCGAAACGCTCGAGCACGCGGAACTCCGTGATGGCCTGCCGGGCAAACGGATCGTTTGACACCGCCATCTTCACGCGATCTTTCGCTGAGCGCGCGATGCCGGTGTTGATGGTTCCCTGGTCCTGGGTGACCTCGCCATGAACGAGCGTGATGTAGCGACGGTCGAGCGTGCGCAGGCGAATGAGGTCCTGCAGCGCGCGCTGCGTCTCGTCGTCTTTCGCAGCGAGCATGAGCCCCGAGGTATCGCGGTCGAGCCGATGGACGATGCCCGGGCGATCCTCGCCCTGCAGCGTGCCCAGGTGATCGATGCCGCAATGGTAGACGAGCGCGTTAGCGAGCGTGCCGGAATCGTGCCCATGCGCCGGATGGCACACAAGGCCGCGCTGCTTGGAGAGCACGATGAGGTACTCGTCCTCGAAGCGAATATCAAGCTGGATGGGCTCCGGCAACACGGCTCCGCTTTCACGCGGCTCGGGCAGCTCCACCGAGATGCGATCACCGGCACGAACGAGGTATTTCTTCGATCCGCACGTCTCGCCGTTCACCGCGACAGCCCCCGCATCGATGAGGTGCGCGCACGCAGAGCGCGAGGGACACGCGTCCTGAGCGCCCAAATACGCATCGAGCCGCGTGCCGGCACACGCATCGTCAACCAGTATATGCAGGTCAGCGGCCATGATCGTGTTCCCTCCCCGCTTCGGGCGCATCGGTGGCGCCGTGCTCGTGCGCCGCCGGCGAGAGGAATATGAACCCGATAAGGGCGATCACCACGCCCACGGTGATACCGATGTCCGCAATGTTGAACACGGGAAAGTCGATGAAGGTCGTGGCGATGAAATCGGTTACGAAACCATGGACCGCGCGGTCGATCGCATTGCCCACCGCGCCGCCCGCAAGCATGGCGAGCCCCACGACCTCGCAGCGCGAAATGCGCGGGGCGCGCAGCAGATAGATCACGACAGCAGCGACAACCACCGCGGCGAGTAACACGAACGCATACCCAAAGCCGCTTGCCAACCCAAAGGCGACGCCGGTGTTCTCAACGTATTCGAGATGCACCACACCCGGGATGACGTGCATGAAGAAGAGACCGTGCTCGGCAACCCAGCCGCGCACGACCTCTTTGCTGAGCTGGTCTGCAACCAGAAACACCAGCGCGAAGGCAGCACCAACGATCAAGCGCCAGGTCCTTGTGGGCGTGTATGCCGTCTCTGTCACCAGCTCCCCTTTCATGCGATGGGCACCCGACAACGCGGGTGCCCCAAATGATACCGTTTAGGCCTTGAGCGCTTCAGCGCAGCGGTCGCAGACATGCGCATGCTCACCATGGACGCCCGTGCTTTCACGATAATTCCAGCAGCGGTCGCAGCGCTCACCATGCGCCGCTTCAACCCGCGCGGCAAACTCATCGCCACAGGCAAGCTCAACGTCTGAGACGATGAAGAACTCGGCCAAATCGCAACCTCGCTCGCCCGTGAGCAGCTGGTAGGCCTCCTCGGGCGCGGTCGCGACGATGCGTGCCATCTGGCTCTTGGTAAAGGTACCATCGGCGCGCGCATCCTCGAGCGCCTTGGTCACCACCGCGCGAAGCTCAAGCGAGGCATCGAGCACCGCGCCATACTCGTTGGCGACCTCAAGCGTAATCGGGGCGCGATACCAATCAAGCAGCGCAGCATAGGACTGCCCGTCACGGCATCCCGCAGGCGCATAGGCCATGACCTCGTCGGTTGTGTAGGCAAGAATCGGCTGCAGATCGCGCAGCAGCATGCTGAGCAGCTCCGCGAGCACCGTCTGGGCGCTCCGGCGCGCGAGCGAGCCATCCTTCTCGCAGTACAGGCGGTCCTTGAGCGCATCGAGATAGACGTTCGAGAGTTCCGTGACCACAAAGTCATAGAGCGCGCGGTAGGCGCGGTTGAACTCGTAGGCGGCGTAGGCCTCGTCCACCTCGGCCTGCACCTGCGTCAAGCGCGCGACCATGAGCTTGTCGAGCGGCAGCAGGTCGCCGAAGGGCACGGCATCGGTCTCGGGCTCAAACTGGCCCTCGAGCTCGCCCAACAGGAAGCGGAACGTGTTGCGGAAACGGCGGTATGCATCCGAGGTGCGTGCCAGGATCTCATGGTCGATGGCCACATCGGACGAGGTGTCGACGCTTGCCACCCACAGACGGATGATGTCGGCGCCCATCTCGTCGCAGACCTTGTTGGGGTCGATCACGTTGCCGAGCGACTTGGACATCTTGCGGCCCTGGCCGTCGAGCGTGAAGCCCTGGGAGACGACCGCCTTGTACGGTGCGATGCCGTTGGCGCCCACGCTCGTGAGGAGCGAGCTCTGGAACCAGCCGCGGTGTTGGTCGGAACCCTCGAGGTACACGTCCGCGGGGTACTTGAGTTCGGGGCGCTTCTCGCACACGGCCTTCCAGGACACGCCGGAGTCCCACCACACGTCGAGGATGTCGCGATCGGCCTTGAGATGGTGCCCGCCGCACTTGGGGCACACGCAGGCATCGCCCAGGTAGCTCTCAGGCGCATCGGTAAACCAGGCGTCAGAGCCCTTCTCGTTGAAGAGCTTGATCACGGCATCGAGTGTGCTGTCGTTCATGACCTTCTCGCCGCAGTCCGCGCAGGTGTAGCTGGGGATCGGCACGCCCCAGTTGCGCTGGCGGCTAATACACCAGTCGGGGCGGCCCTCCACCATGGCACCGATGCGGTTGGCCGCGCGCGCCGGGTACCACTTCACATGGTTGTGAATCTGGTCGAGCGCCTGGCCGCGCAGGTCGGTCTCGTCCATCGAGACGAACCACTGGTCGGTCGCGCGGAAGATGGTCGGGTTCTTGCAGCGCCAGCAGTGCGGATAGCTGTGGTTGATCTTCTTCTCGGCCACAAGCGTGCCGCGCTCCTGGAGCCATTGGATGATGACGGGGTTGGCCTCGTCGGTGTCGAGCCCGCTAAAGGGGCCGCCCGTGCCGTACTCCTCGCCCGCATAGAACTTGCCGTCGTCGTCGACCGGCATGATCGTGGGGAGTCCGCAGCGCTGGCCGGTGTAGTAGTCGTCGACGCCGTGGCCGGGAGCGGTGTGGACGCAGCCGGTGCCGTCGTCGAGCGTCACGTAGTCGGCGGTCACGATCGGGCAGGTAACGCCCTCAAAGATGGGGTGCTTGTAGGTGACGCCCACGAGCTCGGCGCCGTGTACGCACCAGGGCTCGGACGCGCCGGCCGGCGTATAGAGGCGGGCGTCCTCGTCATGCGCGACCTCGTGGAAGACCTTCTCCCACAGGGCCTTAGCCATGATTCCCAGACGGCCGGCGCTCTCGACCGCCACGTAGTCCGCGTCCTCCGCGAGTGCCACGCCGGCGTTGGCCGGGAGCGTCCACGGGGTCGTGGTCCAGATGACCACGTCAACGGGCTTGCCCGCCGCAACAAGGGCCTCGGGCACATCGATGAGCTCAAAACGCACATAGATGGAGGGGCTGACCTCGTCAGCGTACTCAATCTCAGCCTCGGCGAGCGCTGTGTGGCAGTGCTTGCACCAGTGCACGGGCTTGTGGCCGCGGTAGATCATGCCCTTGTCGAACATCTGCTTAAAGACCTCGATGTCCGCGGCGTCGTGCTGGTTGTAGAGGGTGAGGTACGGATGGTCCCAGTCGCCGAGCACGCCCAGACGACGGAAGCCCGTCTTTTGCAGCTCGATGTTCTCGACCGCAAACTGTCGGCAGAGCGCGCGAATCTCGGCGGGGTCAGTCTCGTTGAACTTCTTGGTGCCGAGCTTCTCCTCCACCTTATGCTCGATGGGCTGGCCGTGACAGTCCCAACCGGGCACGTAAACGACCTCTTTGCCCTGCATCATCTGGTAGCGGTCGATCATGTCCTTCGCGATCTTGTTCATCGCATGGCCGATATGGATCGGGCCGTTCGCATACGGAGGACCGTCATGCAAGACGAACTTATCGTGGCCCTCGTTTTTCTTCTGCAGCTGTTCGTAGAGGTGATTCTCGTTCCAGTCGGCCAAACGCTTCGGCTCGCTCTTCGAGAGACCTGCGCGCATGGGGAACCCCGTCTTCGGCAGGTTCATGGTCTCCTGGTAGATGCTCTTCTCTTTCTTCGCCATGTGCCCTCCTTCTCATGTGCCGGAGCACCTGGCGAAGCGCCCCGGTTTCGTGAGCAACGGCATTGCCGCCACCCATCGGGCGCAAAAAAGCGCCCGTCCCTCAAAGCTGGGACGAAGCGCCGACGCAGCGGGATCTGGCACCCGCGAAAGCCCTTCGCTCTACCACCCAGCTTAGGTGCCTTGAGCACCCGTACTCGGCCGACCACATGACGGCGGTCGTCCCGGCGACGTCTACTGGGAAGCAGCATCTTCCGTTCGGGTCGCAGCTCCGGGGTGATCTTCACACGGGTGCGCAGGCAAACCTCTCAGCCAAGGCCAGACCGCAAACGGCGCTCCTTGGGTTCGCTCTCTCATCTGCGCGGAGACCGGCTACTCGTCCCCATCACAGCCATTGCGCGGTATTGTAGCATGCAAGCTACCTCACATTGAAACACCAAATGGGAAAGTACGGAAACTCACGGAATCAGATGCACAAACATGATCGAACCCATTTTCTACGCAAGCGTTTTTCAGCCATGCAATGGATTTATGACCAACCTTAATGTAGCCAATACTTGGAAATAATAAGTTCGCAGGTCGTTGCCGTGCGTATCTTTTGATATCCCCGCTCTACTCGATGGATCCGTTCAAAACCATTGCCCAGCTGAAAAACACGCAATGGCCTACTGCCCGTATATGCCTAAAAACTGATCCTGCGTACACACGGGGACATCATGGGCGTGCAAGAGCTGAACGAATACGCCGTCGCCCGCAACGAGCGTGCCGGAAAAGGAACCATCGTACACAAGGCCGACACCGCATGACGGACTGCGCGGCTGCAGCACCGCGACATCGCAGCCACCGGCGTCCTTCATGAGCTCCCATGCGCGCAGCGCGCCGGCACGAAACGCAGCGTCAACGCTCTCACCACGATCGTTGACAACCTCACCATCACGAATCTCAGAACATAGACGCGGTGTGGGCAGGCCGCCGAGCTGCTCGGGGCACACCGGAATCACCTCATGACCATCGAGAGCGCGAACCAGGTCCTCGTTGAGGTTGTCGCCACCGTTGTACTTACACGCCGCACCCAACAGGCACGCACTGACCGCCACACGCATATCAATCCTGATCGCGCAGGCGCAGGAAGATCTGCCGCTGACCAGACGCATCCTCTGGCTCGACGATGTCATAGACACCGAGCGACTTCAGGAACGGGCGCAGCTTCTTGAATCCGTAGTTACGCACGTCGAAATCAGGAAGGCGCTTGGAGAGCTCGTCGCCCACGCGATCGAGCGGCACGCTTCCTTCGTCATCCGAGAACTTATCGACAATAGCATTGATGGTTGAGCGGATCTTCTTCATGTGGTTGCGACGCGCCGCACGACTCATCTCGGCGAATTCGATCTGCTCCTCGGGTTCTTGCGCACCTTCTGCATCGTTGGTCGCCGCCGCGCGCGCACCGCCCGCGTCGCCAGGATGCCGACGCACGCCTTGAGCGGAAGGCTCATCGCTGGATGCATCGGGCTCATCGTGCACAAGTGCCGCATCGTCTATCCTCGTGGCTTTTGCGCGCCTGCTCGCGCCACTGCGCCGCCGACGGCGCGAACGGGGTGCGTCTGCCGCATCATCTTCGTCGCCCGCCTCTTCAACGGCTTCCTCCGCCTTGCGCGAGGCGTAGAGCAAATCAAGGTACTTGAACTGGTTGCATGCGCTGATGAACGGCTCGGGCGTCTTCTGCTCGCCCATGCCGATCACCTGCATGCCGCTTTCGCGCAGGCGCGCGGCGAGTCGCGTGAAGTCCGAGTCGGAGCTCACGATGGCGAATCCGTCCACGTTGCCGCTGTAGAGGATGTCCATCGCGTCGATGATCATCGCGGAATCGGTCGCGCTCTTGCCGTAGGTGTAGCTGTACTGTTGGATGGGAATGATCGAATTCTCGAGCAGGCAGTTCTTCCACGAAACGAGGCGTTGACTCGTCCAATCGCCGTAGATGCGCTTGTACGTGGCAACGCCTGCGTTCGAAACCTCGTCGAGGATGATTTTGATGTACTTCTCCGAGATGTTGTCCGCGTCGATGAGGATGGCGAACCTGGGCTCGGAGCTGGTCTGAGCTGGCATAAGGGCCTTTCTACTCGAAACGTATGCCCTCATGATACCCAAAAGTGCGCACTCCGCTGCAAAGCGGCTGCCGCGGGCCAGTGCGCACGACAGCCGCCGGAGTACACGGTATGCATCATGCACGCGATGAGTCGACGCACGCATGAAACCGCCTAGACCTTCGTGTAGCGCTATACAACTTCGCGCATGGTAAAGAGCGGCTCCCCGAGCTGCTGCTCTTCATCCGACTCTTTCTGCTCCAGGAGCTCCCTATACCGCTCGGCAACGTTCTCGACCGGTTGGATCTCATACGTATGTGAGCTGGTGTTGCCCTGCGCATCGGTTGCTGCGATCTTGATGCGCGTACTGGCGATCTTTTGCGCGGCAAGCGCGTTAATCACATAGAGGTCGCGTAAGGGGTCGTCCGTTGCAGCATCGACCTCGTCGGCCGGTATCACGATATCAAGGCTATATGTGCCTTCGATTGAAGAATCGCTAAGCGTGAAGGTGGTAACACCCTGGTAGTCAGCGAGCATGTCTCCCGTCTTTACGCCCGCGCGGCTCTGCATGAACGTAAACGTCGCATCACCTTCGATGATCGAATAGGTAACATCGCGATAGCTGCCATCGGACAAGGAGAGGTCCATGTTCATGTTCACCGTATAGGCACCATCGTCGCCCTGGCTCCAGCTCACCACCGAACCAAACTCCGCCGGCAGAAGCACCGAACCGTTGGGCTGTTCGACACCTTGAGCATAGGCTGCCAACACCGGGCCGTTAGTCACAGCAGCGCCACCCCGTTGACCTACCCCTACGAGATTAGCGCCCACCACGCCGGTCACGAGTGCGACCGCCGCAACCGCAGCGGCTGCGAGCACCGCGCGCCGTGCCACAACGACTGCGGAGGGAAGCACCCCGTGGCGATGCGTCACCACATGCTCGCTCGCGCGAGCACTTGCCGCCGAGCGCTCGCGCTGCAATGCTGCCTGCAGTCGCTCTTGCCCCAGTGATGTTGGGCTCACTTGTTTCATCTGCGTAACATACGAGGCAAAACCTTGTCGGTTCATCGTATTACTCCTGTCTGCTGAGAAAAGGACGGAAAATCCGCGTTCTATTGCTCACGCTGCGCAACCATCATCTGCCTGAGCCGCGCCCGTGCCCGCCGTAACCGCACGCGCACCGCAACCTGCGTGCACGAAAGTGCCTCGGCGATCTCTGGGATTGAAAGCTCCTCG
>CALUFC010000008.1 GCA_944319885.1 uncultured Coriobacteriaceae bacterium | reverse complement strand
GAGAAACTGCGCCGTGAGTTGAAACGGCGCGCTCGCAAGCTGCGTCCGCGCAAGAAAACCAAGCCTACGGCCGCCTCGCGCGAGCGACGACTCAAGAACAAACGCATGCACGCGGAGAAGAAGGCCGCGCGCTCGCGGGTGGATTGGTAGGGATCGCCGCCGCACACGGGGTCGGGTGATTTCGCGCCCGCTTGCAGCCGCGTGTGGGCAGGATGATCGCATGCGCGTTTGCCGCCGGGATGGGGTATGAGATGGGGTAGGGCAGCCTGGGAGGTGGCGCTATGGAACGAACATGGCTCGTGCAATCTGGTGCGCTCGTCGAGGCTGATCGCGATACCGCATCGATACGGCCGGACGACGGTGATGCGGCGGGCTGCGTGATGCTTGTGGAGCCGGAGACGGCGCTCGAAAGGTGCGTTGGCACGGTGGCGAGTGAGATCGTCCGCGCGCTGCCACATGCCGCCGTATCGTTCATCGAGCGAGAGGGCGACGAGGCGGCAGGCATCGTGGTGATTCCCTCCGCCAGGCGACGCCAGCGTGAGGCCAGTCGGTTCGCATTTATCATGCGTGCCCGCGACCTCGTGCTCGTTGACAACGGCGATAGCTGCGCGAGCTTCCTCGATCACTTGGTAACAGATCGCGTGCGCATCGAGAGCGCTCAGGGGGCGTTCATCGCGATGATCCGCCTGATCGTGAAAGACCATCCTGCCAAACTCGCCCGCATCCGCGAGGACTTCGAGATCATCGAAGAGCTCGTGCTCGACGGTCGCAGGCGTGTGAACCGCGCCCTCATGATGGAAGATACGCGCAGGATGCTCGGTCTCGATGGATTCTACCAGGGGATCTTGGACATCCTCGACTCGCTTGCCGAGGATGAGACGGGCCTCATTGCTGCTGCCGACAGTACGCGCTTGCAGTATCTCGCGCGCCAGGTCGAGCGGCTCTCCACGCGCTTGGAGGCGCTGCAGGATTATTGCCTGCAGGTTCAGAGCTTCTACCAAGAGAGCATCGACGTGCGGCAGAACAACGTCATGCAATGGCTCACCGTCGTCGCAACCATCGCGATGCCGCTCACCTTCATCACGGGGTGGTACGGCATGAACTTTCCGCATATGGTGCTGTTCGATGCGCCGTGGGGCTACCCGGCAGTTGTTGTTGTCTGCGGCGTCATCGTGACGCTTGAGGTCGCGTTCTTCCATCGGCGCGGGTGGCTGAGATTCGGCGGAAACGATCGGCATCGCCATCATGGTGATTGCTAGGCAATCAGGCTATACTGAATGAAATGACGAACCGTCAATAGTGCGCTGTTGTGGCTGCATGAGGTGTGGTCAGAAGGCGCCCGGCATGATTGGAGCGTGCCATGTGGGCATATGAGAGCGTGTTCTATCAGATCTATCCCATTGGCTTGTGCGACGCGCCGCGCATAAACGACGGCGTGCTGGCGCACCGCATAACGAAGATCGCTGCATGGGCCGCCTATCTTGAGGAGCTTGGGGTGGGTGCCGTCCTGCTCAATCCGGTGTTCGAGTCGAGCGCGCACGGGTACGACACGCGCGATATGCGGCGCGTCGATTGCCGCCTGGGTACCAATGAGGACCTGGCGAACGTGGTGGCAACGCTTCATGCGCACGGGATCCGCGTCGTGCTCGATGCGGTGTTTAACCACGTGGGCCGTGAATTCTGGGCGTTTCAGGATGTGCGCGAGAAGCGCTGGGATTCGCCGTACAAGGATTGGTTCTACCTCAACTTCGATGGCGACTCCGCGTTTGGCGACGGGTTTTGGTACGAGGGCTGGGAGGGCTGCTTCGATTTGGTGAAGCTCAACCTGCGCAATCCCGCCGTGGTGGATTACCTGCTGGAAAGCGTGCGCTTCTGGCGTCGCGAGTTTGCCATCGACGGGCTCAGGCTCGACGTCGCCTATTCGCTCGACCACGATTTCCTGCGTGCCCTGCACGGTGTGGCGGGCGAGCTCTCGGCATCGCATCCGCTTGCGGGCGCTGCGGCGACCGTTGCGTGCGCGGAGAGCGCCGAACAGCGTGCCGAAGACGGGACGTTCGTGCTCATCGGCGAGACGCTCCACGGAGATTACTCCCAGCTCGTGAATGCCGAGATGCTCGATTCGTGCACCAACTACGAGTGCTACAAGGGGTTGTACTCGAGCTTCAACAGCAAGAACATGTTCGAGATCGCCCATTCGCTGCACCGGCAGTTCGGGGGTGATCCGTGGTGCATCTACCGCGGGCTGCACCTGCTCTCCTTTGCCGATAACCACGATGTGACGCGCCTGGCGAGCATCCTCGAGGACGGTCGCTGCATCCGGCCGGCATACGGCATGCTCTTCGGCATGCCGGGCATCCCGTGCCTGTACTACGGCAGCGAGTGGGGGCAGACGGGCCATAAGGGGCATAACGACGACTACGAGCTGCGCCCTGCGTTCGACGAGCCGCAGCCCAACGAGCTCACCGCGTATCTGCGTCGTCTCATCGCAGCGCGCACCGCGGGGCCAGGCGCGCGGGCATTTTCCTATGGTGCATATCGCAACGTGGTGATTCAAAACAAGCAGCTGCTGTTCGAGCGAGCGGTCGATGCGGATGAGACGCATCCCGCCGCGCGCGTGCTCGTGGCGGTGAACGCCGTAGACGAGCCGTATGAGTTCGCTGCCGGCGAGCTTGCCGGCGACTTCGTCGATCTGCTGGCGGATGCCGCCAAGGACCCTGAGGATGCGGCGCTCGTGCATCTGGATGGTCGTCTGCCGTTGGCACCCTTCGAGGTGCGCTTCCTGCTCGCGCGATAGCGCGCCGCGCGACTGCATGCGATGCGTGCGGCAGCAGGACAGGCTTATGCCGGCAGCTTGCAGACGTCGATCCAGCCAACGGGCGCGGCGGCGCGCTCGAGCTCGTCGAGGGTGAGTTCGATGGCGCTCGATGAGCTGCCGCAGGCGGGGAACACGGTCTCGAAACGCCGAAGCGATTCGTCAAGGTAGACGTCGCAGGTATCGGCCACGGCGAAGGGGCACACACCGCCCACGGCGTGGCCGATGAGGCGTTCGGCATCGTCTGCCTTGAGCATCTTGGCTTTGGTGTGGAAGACGGCTTTGAACTTGGGGTTGTCGATGCGGGCATCGCCGGCGGCAACGATAAGCGCCACGCGGTCACCCACGTAGAACGAGAGCGTCTTGGCGATGCGCGCGGGCTCGCAGCCCACGGCCTGCGCGGCAAGGTCGACGGTGGCGCTCGAGACGTCGAACTCGAGGATGCGGTCCTCGATGCCCAGTGTGCGGAAATACTCCCTGACCTTCTCGATTGCCATGATGCCTCCTTGATGCGCGCGGGCGGGCGCGAAGTTCGCGTAAGATGAGTGACAGTATAGTCCTTGCAGGAGATGGCTGGCGAGCCGCGCTCCTGCGATATGACGATAGGTGCCGCCATGCAGACTTCACACGACCTCGAGCGCAAGCTCGCCTCGATCGACCGCCGTGGATACCCGGCATACAAATCGCTCCGCGGACGGTACGATTTCCGCGACTTCGTGCTGTCGATCGACCATGTTCAAGGCGACCCGTTTGCCGCGCCCTCGCGCGTGAGCCTCATGATCCCTGCCGAGGTTGCTGGGTTTCCTTCGGAGCTGAGCGATGCGCCGCATCGGTGTGTAGCGCTTGAAGATACGCTCTGCCGCCGGTTCGCCGCCGAGGCCGCGCGGGCGAGCTTCAAGGTGGGCGGTTCAGGTAAAAGCGGGCTCATCGCCACGAGCGGGCCGGGTCCCGAGGTGCTCGCGCGCTCTGCGTGCGAGGTGTCGCCCGCCGGCATCACCATGCGCCTCGAGGTGGGATTTCCCGCGCACGGCAGGACGGTTGACGCTCGTGCGCTCGATACGATGCTCTTCGAGCTCGTGCCCGCCTGTGCCGAGCGGTCGCTGCTGGCGGATACGGGTGCGCTGGCCGCGGCGCGCGCCGCGGTCGAGCTCGCCGACGATCAACACGCCGTGCGCTGCGCGCTCGAGCGCCTGGGGCTTGTTGCCTTCGTGGCCGACGGCTCGATCTTGCCGCGCGCCACGGGCGCTTCGTCTCAGCCGCTCGCCGGCGCCCTGCCCTTTCAGGCACCGGAGAGCCTGAGCATAACGCTCGATCTGCCGCATCGCGGTTCGGTGCGGGGACTTGCGATTCGCCGGGGCATCACGCTCATCGTGGGCGGCGGCTACCACGGCAAGTCCACGTTGCTGCAGGCACTGCAGGAGGGCGTGTACAACCATGTTGCCGGCGACGGGCGCGAGCTCGCGATCACCGATTCCTCGGCCTTCAAGCTGCGCGCGGAAGACGGCCGTCCCGTGCACGCCACCAACATCGCGCCCTTCATCACCAACCTGCCCGATGGGCGCGATACGCGTGCGTTCACCACGGCGGATGCCAGTGGCAGCACCTCGCAGGCAGCCTCGCTCGTGGAGGCGGTCGAGATGTCCTCGCGCGTGCTGCTCATCGATGAGGATACCTCGGCAACGAACTTCATGGTGCGCGACGCGCTCATGGAGGAGGTCGTCGCGGCTGAGCAGGAACCCATCACCCCGTTTGTCGAGCGCGTGCGCGCGCTCTGGGAGCAGGCGGGCGTGAGCTCGGTCATCGTGGTGGGGAGTTCGGGCGCGTTCTTCCCGGTTGCCGACACCGTGGTGCAGATGGACTGCTACCGCGCGATCGACGTCACGCAGCGCGTGGACGCGGTGCTCGCGGCACATGGTATGGCATCCGCCGCGACGGCGGGTGCTGAAGGAGCGGTCTGGGAACCTCCGCGGCCGCGTCGGCTTGCGCTCGACCTCGGCCGTGGGGCCTCGTCGCAGCGCGGGCGCAGCCGTGGGCGCTCTCGCGGCGCATCACGCGGCCACGATGATCGCCGTCCTGCGAAGCTGAAGGTGCAGGGACTCGACGGCTTCTCGGTGGGCGAGCATACGGTCGACCTGCGTCAGGTAGAGCAGCTGGTGGAGGGCGAGCAGACCGCCGCGCTGGCGCGCATGGTGCGGCTGGTGCTCGAACGCGGCCTGCTCGACGGAACGCGACCGCTTCCACAGGTGGTCGAGATGGTATTTCGCGCGGTCGAGGAGCGCGGATGGCAGGCGCTCGACGAGACGGGAGCGCCGGGGTGCGGGCTCGCCCTCCCGCGTCCGCTCGAGCTCGCGGTGTGCCTCAATCGCTGGCGGTAGCGCCTGCGGCACGGTGACCTCGGCGGGTGATCCTTACGCGGCAGGACCTTGCACATACCAGCTGAGCGTGCCCGCGCCTAAATCGAGTACATCGCCGAGCTCGATGGCGGCGGCAGCGCCCGGTGTGAACGATATGGCGCTGCCGGTGAGATAGGCGGCCATCTCGTTCATGAACGGGATGTGGCCCACGGCGATGAGGCATGCGGCGTCTGAGGCCTCGACTTCGTTTAAGAACGTGCCGCTCTCCTGGTACCACAGGCTGCTTTTCTCCACGACGGGCGTGCCGCCCAGGGCGTCTGAGATGTGCTGTGCAGTTTGCATGGCGCGCACCGCAGGGCTCGACCAGATGACCGCATGCTCGCGCTCCTCCTCGGTGAGCAGCGAGAAGGTGCGGGCCAGGCCGTGCGGGGCGGCGAGCGCGGCGATGCCCTCGGCGGTGAGGGTACGGTCGAAATCGGGGATATCGGGCGCGGAAGGTTGGGGCTTGCCGTGTCGGACGAGGATGAGCGTCTTGACCATGGACGTTCCTTTCGCTTGAGGCTCGCGCGCGTGCGCATCTGTTGAGATTCTACCCCGTGCGCGGTTTTGCTGCGCGTGCGCGGGCGCGATGCGCGATGGGATACACTGGGGAGCAGCCAAGGGGGTATGCGAGTTCTCTGCTGTGGGGGAGCGATAGATGTCTGTTATCTCAAAGGTGCTGTTGGGCGGCGAGCTCGATCAGCGCGTGCTTGCGTGTGCCGAGCACGCGACGCTCGTGGTGGTCGATCAGCCGCTGCGCCAATATTCCTCGTTCTTGCTGCGGCTCATCGCGGCGACGGTCGTGGCGACCGGCGGCATCGCGGCAGATTCGGCGACCACGGTCATCGGTGCCATGCTCACGCGCCGCTCATGTCGCCCATGCTGGGTTGCGCGCTTGCTACCGCGCAGGGGCGTCCCGGCTGCGCGATGCGGGCGCTCGGCATCACCGTGGGCGGCATGGTGCTCGTGGTGGCATCCTCCGCGCTCATCACGGCGCTCATCCCCGTCGCAGCCGATATGAACACCAATACGCAGGTGCTCGCGCGTGTCTCGCCGCGACTCGTCGATCTTGTCATCGCGTTGGCTGCGAGCTTCATGGCATCGCTTGCCTCGATGCGCGACGATATCCCCGATGCCGTACCGGGCGTGGCGATCTCGGCATCCATCGTGCCGCCGCTCTGCGTGGTGGGCGCGGCGCTCTACGAGGGTGTCTGGGATGCAGCGCTCGGCGCGTTTTTGCTGTTCATCACCAACTTCTTCGCTATTCAGGTGATGGGAAGCGTGGTGTATCTGTGCATGGGGCTCGGCGCGCGCCGGTTCTCGAGCGTAACCGAGCAGGCCCGCAACATCTGGTACGCATTCGTGGCGCTCGCGGCGGTGATCATCGCAGGGCTGCTGTTCGGCACGAGCATGGATATCGTTCAGAACGCCGAGCACGAACGGCTCGTGCAGGATGTCACCTCAAACTGGCTCGATGGCGACGATTACCGCGTGACCGAGCTTGCGATCAACGATGGCGAGCTCTACGTGCAGATTTCGGGCTCGGGCAAGGCGCCTTCGGTCGAGGCGCTCAACACCCAGCTCAAACATGCCGGCGTTGAGCTCGATGGCATCTCGCTCTCGGTGGTCGAGGAGCACCGTGTGAGCAATGCGGGCACGGATGGTGCGGCATGACGGCGGCGCCTGCGACAGGGCTTGCCGCCGTGGTCGCCGTCGGCGAGGCGGCCCGTGAGCGCGCGGCGCGCCTGGCGGCGCAGCTGGGGGTTCCATGCGCGGTGAGCGCCACGGGTGTGCCGGACGCGCTCGCGCGCGAGCTCGTCCTCGTGGTGGATGCGTCCGGGCTCTCGCTTGCACGCGGCAAGATGACGCTGCGTGCCGATTTTTCGAGCGAGTTCAAGCGGCTTCGTCCGGGTGCGCTTGGGCGCGAGCTGCTCGTGCGGGCGGCGCGTATCAAGCAGGCTGCGGGCCCCTTGCACGCCGTGGATGCCACGGCGGGGCTCGGCGCGGACGCGCTGCTGCTCGCTGCCGCCGGGTTCACCGTGGATCTCTACGAGCGCAACCCCGTGATCGCAGCGCTGCTGGAGGACGCATTGCACCGCGCGCGTGAGGTGCCCGAGCTGGCCGAGGTGGCCGGGCGCATGCGCCTGGCGGGTAGCGACAGCATCGGGGCGCTGCAGGGGATGGCGGCGCGCGAACGCGACGGTGAGGAGGCGCGCCCGGCGTCTCGTATCACGCGACCCGATGTGGTCTACCTCGACCCCATGTTTCCCGAGCGGCGCAAGAGCGCTGCCGTGAAGAAGAAGTTCCAGCTGCTGCACGGGCTCGAGGTGCCCTGCGAGGACGAGGGGGCGCTGCTCGGGGCCGCCCGTATGGTACGGCCGCGCAAAGTGGTGGTGAAGCGCCCCGTGAAGGGGCCGTATCTCGCCGGTGCGCGCCCGAGCTATTCGATCTCCGGCAAAGCTGTGCGCTACGACTGCTACGTAGGATAGGAGCCTGCAGCGCTAGCTGATCGAGCCGATGAACCCTTCGAGCGAGGTGCCGCCGTTCATGCGCACGCGCGGCAGCGACCGCGTGTCGTCGCCCACATGCGCCCAGCCGTTCTCAGTGGTGAAGGCGCAGAGGATGCCCGCCTCGTCGACAGCCTCGCGCGCGTCGTCGGTCACATCCCCAAAGGGATAGGCGAAGGCCTCGGTGGTACCGAGCACCTCCTGCGCCTGCTTGAGGTCGGCAACGATCTCGTCTTTGCTCAGCGCGCTGATCACGCCGCCGTGTCCTATCGAGCCGCCGGGCTTATGCAGATCGAAGCCGTGCGACTGGAACGACACGTACGGACTGCGGTGGTCGATGACCTGCTGGCGGGCATCGGCGTTCACGCAGATGATGAACGAGGTCGCAGGGACCTGGTACTTCTCAAGTAGCGGGATGCCCACCGAGAGGAAGCCGTACTCGCCGTCGTCGAACGTGAGCGCGATGCTGTTGGCGGGCAGGCTGTGCGTGCCCTCGATGAAGGCCTTGATCTCGGGGTAGGAGGGGAAGTAGAAGTTGTGCTCGGTGAGGTATTGCAGCTGCTCCTCGAAGGCGCTCGCCGCGATGTAGTTGCTGTTGAGGTCCTCGGGCGGCGCGTCATCGGCATAAACATAGTGGTACATGAGGATGGGCATGCCGCCTTCCATCGTGTCCATCTCGTCCACCACGTGCACGCGGCGCTCGGCCGTGGCGGTGTGGCCCTGGGAGTCATCTACGGTATAGGTGACGGTGTAGTCGCCCGGCTTGGAGGTATCCACCTCGCCGCTGATCTCGATCTGGCTGTTGAGCAGGCCGTCGACCGGCTCGGTTGCATGTGCGCCCGCCTCAAGGTAGTCCTCGCCAACAAGCACGTAGGTATCCTCGTCGCCGTTGAGGCCGATCACGATATCGCCGGGGCCTGCGGATGCGGCGTCCTCGATAATGACGTTACTGTTCTGGCTTGTGGCCGGTGCGTCGTCGCTGCTGCCTAGGATGCTGCGAACGAGCGTGTAGATGCCGAAGCCCGCACCGGCGAACACCAGGAGGATGAGGACGCTTGCGACGATGGGCAGCGCGCTCCGGCGCGTCGAGGTGCGCTGCGCGGGCCGCGTGTGAGGAGCTGCGGCGGGCCGCGTGCCTGCGGGCTGCGTGGCGGCACGATGCTGAGGATGTCCCGATGAGGGGCTCTGTGCGGTTGCACGGGACGCCTTCCTCATGTGGGGACGCTGCTGGCTGAAGTGCTGATGATCTGCCATGATTGCTCCTCGGGCCGGGGCTGAGCTGCGGTGCTACTTCGCGAACATGCTCTTACGGTTGAACTCCGCCTGGACGGTGCGGAGCATAAGATCGGTGTCGTCGAGGCCCAGATGGCGCTCTGCCTCGTTGCTCGCGAGGGTGCCGCGCCGGCGCGCCCAGTTCTCCAGGCTGGCGGGACTCGATTCGCGCGGCAGGGTTGCCACTTCGTTGTCGAGCTTGCGGCAGATATCGCGCGAGTCGATCACGCGGATCTTGCCAGTGCGACGCGCTTCAGCATAGCCGTCAAGGTGGAGCATGAACCAGGAATCCTCGAACGCTGCGTTATGCGCCATGATGGGGTAGCGCTGCATGAGCTTGAGGAGGCGCGCCTGGAGTTTCTTGTCCTTGCGAAACGGCGTCTTGCCATCGAGGTCCGCCCAGGTGATGTGGTGAATGTCCGCAAGCGGCACGCCCGTGGTCTGGTAGGGCTCGGCGGGAATGCCGCAGAAGACGCTTTCGCCATCCTCGGGCACCGCGTCCGAGGTGAGCTCCATGAGCTCCCAGCCCACGTTGATGATGTAGCCGCGCTCGGGCGCACGGCCGGTGGTCTCGATATCGATGCCCAGCACGCGGCCCTTGATGGGCTTGCGCACATACGCCACCGCGTAGGCGTCGCGGTCGCCGCGGACCTCGCGCATGACGGCCTGCGCACTGCGCTTCTGCAGCGCGGCGATGCCGGCGCACAGGTCGGCGTCGGAGAGCGAGCGGGCGAGCAGGGAGCTCGGGAGGTTGCGCAGGCGCGGCTCGCCGATGGCGTCGCAGAGCGCCCGGTTGCGATCGCCCAGCTCGCGTACGAGGTCAAAGCTGAACGAGGGCTCCTCCTGCGCATGCCACTCGGTGTAGAGCGTCTTGCAGGCGTCCTCGCCCTTCACGCGCTCGGATTCCATGATTTCGTAGCCGCTGCCAAAGATGAGCTCGGGAAAGTAGAACGAGTTGGCGTACTCGAGTGCATCTGCAACCTTCAAGGGGGTGCTCCCTTCTTGCCGCACGCGTGCGGCATACATGATGTTTGCCTTATGTAACTTGGATAGGTACAATACCGCAACTTAAACAATCGATGCCAAGCGCCGGAAGAAGGGTATGAACCTTTCACAAGCGATTTGCCACTAAGGAGTATAGACGTTCATGGATGCTATCGCGCATATCGTGCATCACGCGCTCGAGGATACGCTCCCTATCGTACCGTTTCTGCTTGTCACCTACATCGTGCTCGAGTTGCTCGAGCACATGGCGAGCGAACGGGTGAACGCCGCCGTGCGCCGAGCAGGGGCGGCGGGTCCGGTGGTGGGTGCGGTGCTGGGCATCGTGCCGCAGTGCGGCTTCTCGGCGATGGCATCGACGCTTTTCGCGGGCCGCGTCATCACCGTCGGTACGCTCGTGGCGGTGTTTCTCTCGACATCCGATGAGATGCTGCCGCTGCTGCTTGCCGAGCGCGTCGACGCAGGGCTTGTAGCGCAGATCCTCATCATCAAGGCACTCATCGCCGCCGTGGTGGGGCTTGCGGGCGATGCGGTGCTCAAAGTGCTGCGAAAAAGCGAGCGCGCCCATGCCGCGGTGCGTCGGCACGTGCTGGGCGCGTCTGCGGCGGCTGCCCATGAAGGTGCCGAGCACGACCTCATCGACGATTTCGCCGAGGGCGGCGAGGGTGCCGATCATATTCACCGTCTGTGCGAGCGCGACCGGTGCGGGTGCGATGACGCGCATGAGGCGCACGCGCACGGTGATGGCCATGGCCACGGCCACGAGCACGGCCATGATCACGCCCACGCCGGCGCGCGCGGCCTGGTGTGGTCGGTGGCGCGCAGCGCGCTTTCGCATACCGTGCAGGTGACGATCTTTATCTTCTTGGTGACGCTGGTGCTTGTGGCGGTGCTCGAGACGGCGGCGGAGCCTGCGCTCGAGGCGCTGCTGAGCGGCAATGCTGTGCTGGCGGTATTTGCCGCGGCGCTCGTGGGCCTGATTCCAAACTGCGCGGCGAGCGTCGTAGTCACGCAGCTGTATCTGGAGGGCGTGCTCGGCTTCGGCGCGATGCTCGCCGGTACGCTCGTGGGCGCCGGCGCCGGTTTCCTGGTGCTCTTCCGCACCAACCGCAGCGTGCGCGAAAACGTGGTCATCTTGGTGGCGCTCTATGTGGTCGCCGTGGCCTGCGGCATCATCGCTACGTTCGCGAGCTGAGTGAGCTGAGGAGCAGGCCGCAGAGCGTCATCACGCTGCGTGCAACGAGCTTTGACCTGCCCTGCCGTGTTGGTTAGAATCTTCGCGGATACAAGGGAGAGGAAACCGTGATGACAAAGACGCTCTATCTGGTACGCCATGGCCAGACGCTGTTCAACGTGAAGGAGCTCATGCAGGGCTGGGTGGACTCGCCGCTCACCGAGACGGGCATCGAGCAGGCAGCGCGTATCGGGCGCTATGTTGCCCGCGAGCACCTCGCGTTCGACCACGCCTACGCCTCAACGCTCACCCGCACGCAGGCGACGCTTGAGCTCATCACCAACATGCCCTATGGGCACGAGCCGGGGCTGCGCGAGTGGTATTTTGGCCTCTACGAGGGCGAGCGCTACGACATCTTGCCGCCGCGCCCCTGGAACGACTTCTTCACGGCCTTTGGTGGCGAGACGCAGCAGCAGCTGCGCGACCGCATGGTCGAGACCCTCACCGACATCATGAACCGTCCGGGGCACGAGTGCGTGCTGGCGGTATCCTCGGCCTCTTCCTGCAAGGAGTTTCGCGATTTCTGGCATCCGGAGCTCGAGGGCGAGCGCGTGCCGGGCAACTGCTCCATCATGCGCTTCACCTATGACGGCGCTCGATTCGAGCTGGTGCAGGTGCTCGAGCAAGACAACCTTAAAGCTGCCCTCGGGGAGTAGCGAAAAGGGAATCGTTCGAACCCGTCCCCAACTAACCCATTATGCGATGCGGTGCATGAAGATGCCGCTGCGCAGCTTGGGCTCAAACCAGGTCGATTTGGGCGGCATGAGCAGTCCTGCGTCGGCCACGTCGAGCAGCTGCTCGATGCTCGTGGCATGAAGCGTGAACGCCACGCCGTCGGCGCCGGCGCGCTCTTCGAGCTCGTGCGTGCCGCGGATGCCGCCCACGAACGAGATGCGAGGATCGTGGCGCACATCGCCGATACCCAACACCGGCCCGAGCAGACGTTCCTGAAGCATCGAGACATCGAGCCGCTCGACGGGTCCGCCATGCGCGATCTGCTCGGCAACGGCCGCATCGAGCGAGAGATGCCACCAATGCCCGTCGCAGTACATGCCCACATCGCCCGCGCGATCGGGTTCGACGGGTCCAGCGGCCTCCTCGGCGATGTAGCCCGCCCCGCGCACGCGCTCAACCAGCTGCGCGGCGCTCATGCCGCAGCGGTCGGAAACGACGCGGTTGTAGGGCAGGATGGCGAGCTGGCTTGCAGGGAAGAGCACCGAGAGGAAGTAGTTGAAGGGCTCCTTGCCCGTGAACGTGCCCGCCTGCTGCGCGCGCTCGCGCATCTCGAGGCCCACCTGCACCGCCGACGCCGCGCGATGGTGGCCGTCGGCGATATAGGCGCAGGGGATGCGTTCGAACATCGCGTAGATAGCCTCGATCGATTCCTGGCGCCGCACGCGCCAGACGCGCTGGCGCACCCCTTCATCGTCGGTGAAGTCGTAGAGCGGTGTGGCGCCTTTGGCGGCCTCGATAATCACGGCGAGTACCGGTTCGTTGCGATAGGTGAGGAAGATCGGGCCGGTTTGCACGCCGAGCGCGCGGATGTGCTCGATGCGGTCGCGCTCCTTCTCGGCGCGCGTGTTCTCATGCCGTTTGATGATGCCCTGTTCGTATTCGTCGATCGAGCAGACCGCAACGATACCGGTCTGCGTGTGCCCCGCCTGCGTGAGCTCGTAGATGTAGTAGCTACGCGACGGATCGCACATGAGCGTGCCGTCTTCGATGCGCTCATGCAGCAGCGCAGCGCCCTTCGCATAGACCTCGGGCGCGTACATGTCCTGCTCGGGCGGGAACTGCGTCTCGGGGCGATCGATGTTCAGGAACGAGAGGGGGTGCTGGGCAACATAGGCTGCCGCCTCGGCGCGATCGAAGACGTCGTAGGGCAGCGCTGCAACCTGGCAGGCAGTCTCGCGAACCGGGCGGATGCAGGGAAACGGAAGCGCTTTCATCGGCTGCTCCTTCGTACGTTGCGGCGGCGCCGTCTGGCAAGGGGGGGCGCACATCGCGGTTGCTGCGCGGTCATGCTGAACGCATCCCCCTATTGTAGCGTTCGGCGCACATGGTGCGCCTTAGGTGGCGATGCGCGGCCGTTTACCGAGGAAAAGGCCGCGCACAGGGGCGGTTTCGCGCCGTTTGGAGAACGCGGCGCGTGGTTGCCTACTTGATCACGCGCACGCGGTACATCGAGGGAATCTGCTTGAGGGCATCGATCGTGGTGTGCTCAAGGTGCTCGTCGGTATCGAACATGGTATAGGCGTTCTCGCCGGCGCTCTCGTTGACCATGCGCTGCACGTTCGCGTTGTCGTGCGCGAGCACGGCGGTGATCTGGCCGATCATGTTGGGCACGTTGGCATGCAGGCAGGCGATGCGGCTTGCCGCGCGCGCCTTGCCCATGGAGCAGGCGGGGTAGTTCACCGAATGCACGATGTTGCCGTTCTCAAGGTAGTCGCGCAGCTCCGAGATGGCCATGTCGGCGCAGTTCGCCTCGGCCTCCACCGTGCCGGCACCCGAATGGGTGGTGACGAAGGTGTTGGGCATGAGGACGGTCTTGGGCGTGGCGAAATCGGTGGCGAACCAGGAGAGTTTGCCGGCGTGAAGCGCGCGGTCCACGGCGTCTTCGTCCACGATGGTCTCGCGCGCGAAGTTGATGAGCACGGCATCGGGGGCGAGGAGCGCCAGCTGCTCGGTGCCGATCATATGCACGGTGTCGGCCTTGCTGGGCACATGCAGGGTGAGGTAATCGCAGCCGCGGCAAAGATCCTCGAGCGTGCCGACGCGCTGGACATCGTGCGAGAGCGCCCAGGCATGCTCGACCGAGATGAAGGGGTCGTAACCGTAGACGTCCATGCCGAGATCGACGCAGGCGTTGGCCACCTTCGACCCCACGCTGCCCAGGCCCACGACGCCCACGCGCTTGCCTTTGAGCTCGCGACCCACAAAGGCCTTCTTGACCTTCTCGGCGTCTACGAGAATGTTGGGATCGTCGGCGTTTTCCGTAACCCATTCCATCGACTGCACTACGCCGCGGCTGGCGAGCACCATCATGCAGATGACGATCTCCTTCACAGCGTTGGCGTTGGCGCCGGGCGAGTTGAACACCACGACACCGCGCTTGGCGTACGCTTCGACGGGGATGTTGTTCACGCCGGCACCGCAGCGCGCGATGGCGCGGATGGTACCGGGCAGATTGTAGCCGTGCAAATCGGTCGAGCGCATGATGATGGCATCGGCGTCCTCGGCATTCTCTACGAATTCATAGCCGTCGCCAAAGGTGATCTGGCCGTCTTTGATGATGTCATCGATGACTTTGATGTATCGCATGGTTGCTCCCTGTCGTTGGTTGCGTGCGTTGCTCTCCGCTTCGGCGCCAAGCCTGCGAACGCTCCACTTCAAACAGTCCTCGCCGGCGCTCGCGCCGGCTGCGGAACTCGTGGCGAGTTCGCAGGCCTGGCGCTACGATCGCCCTCCCTACTCGGCGGGAAGACAATCGTTCGCATGTTCGTGTTCGAAGTCGGTCATGTAGGAGGCGAGGGCTTGGACTGATTCGAGGGGGACGGCGTTGTAGATGCTGGCGCGCATGCCGCCGACGGCGCGGTGGCCTTTGATGCCCTCGATGCCGCGCTCGCGCGCGCCGGCGATGAAGGCGGCGTCGAGCTCGGGTGAGGCGGTGCGGAACGTCACGTTGGCGATGGAGCGCGAGGCGCGCTCGGCGTGCGCTCGGAACAGATGGCTCTCGTCGAGGATGCCGTAGAGCAGCTCGGCCTTCTCACGATTGCGCTGCGCCATGGCGGCGAGTCCGCCGGTCTGCTCGATCCAGCGGAAGATCTTGCCGCACACGTAGATGCCGAACGTGTTGGGTGTGTTCATCATCGAGTTCGCATCCGCTTGGCGGCGGTAGCTCATATACGAGGGACATACGTCGAGCGCGGGGCCATCAGCGATAAGGTCGTCGCGCACGATGACCACCGTGACGCCTGCCACGCCGGCATTTTTTTGCGCGCCCGCGTAAATGAGGCCGTAGCGCGTAACGTCGAGCGGCATCGAGAGGAAGCAGCTCGAGACATCGGCCACAAGCGGGGTGGCGCCGCATGCGGGTAACTCGTGGAACATGGTGCCGAAGATGGTGTTGTTCTGGCAGATATAGACGTAATCAAGGTCGCCGGCTGCCGCGCGCGCCTCAACCGGCGCGAGGTCGGGGATGCGGTCGAAGCCGGTGTCTTCGCTCGAGGCGAGCGCGAGCACATCGCCGTAGCGCTTCGCCTCGTTCCAAGCGAGCTTCGCGAACTGCCCGGTTACCACGTAGCCGGCGCGCTGCGTGCGCATGAGGTTCAACGGGATGCCCGCGAACTGCAGCGTCGCGCCGCCCTGAAGGAAGAGGACCCGGTAGTTATCGGGGATGTCCAGCAGGCGACGCAGCGTTGCCTCGGCGTCATCGATGATCTCGTCGAATGCGGGGCTGCGATGGCTCATCTCGAGGATGGACATGCCATGCCCGCGGTAGTCGAGCATCTCGTCTGCCACCTCGGCCAGCACGCACGCGGGTAGCGCCGCCGGCCCTGCTGAGAAGTTGTGTACGCGTGCCATCGCACGCTCCTTTCGCCTGCATGCACGTCACCGTGCCGTGTTCGGCATACTCTACCATATGCCACGCGCGCATCGGACCTGCTCAGATGCGGTCGGGGCAATTCCGAGCGATTTGCTATGGTAAAGCGCTCGCTGCCCTGATGCGCGTAACGAAGGCGTAACATGCGTGCGCGCGCTGCTGGCCACGGGGAGGTCGCGCGCCGGTGCGGCGACGGGGGAGTACAATGGAGAGGACACAGCGTGCGCTGGTGCAGCTCGGTGCGCGCGGGGCGGGCGAAAGGGGCTGATATGGCCATCTATGTGACCTCGGATGCGCATGGTCACGTGCGCCCGCTCGATCGTTTGCTACATCACGTGAGCTTGGCCGATGATGACGTGCTCTACGTGCTGGGCGACATGATCGATCGCGGCCCCGAGCCCGTTGAGGTTATCAGGCTCGTACGCAGCGTGCCGGGCGCGCGCGTGCTCATGGGCAACCACGAGCGCATGATGCTCGACGCGCTGCTCAACCATGATGATATCGACGACATCACCTGGGCGTTCAACGGCGGTGCCGCCACGCTCGCGGGGCTCGACGGCATGCCGGAAGACGAGTTCGCCGAGACGGTCGCCTGGGTGCGCGACCTGCCGCTGTTCGATGTGGTCGAGGCGGGCGCGCGGCTGTGGATCCTCGTGCATGCGGGAATCGATGCGCTCGCGGCACGCGGGTTTCTCGCGACGGCAGGCATCGATTGCTCGGCGGGCGCGGGGGCGCGGGCGGCGGGGCGCGACGTGCTGCTCGATATGATGAGCCGCCAGGATCCGCTCGATCTTCTGTGGATCCGCGAAGGGTTCTGGGGCGAGCCCACCGGCTTGGTGGGCGCCGACGGCTCGGGTCCCATCGTGGTGGCGGGGCATACGCCCTCGATTATGCTCGCGCATTACGTCGACGTAATGGAGGGCGACGGCACCTCGCCGGAGGGCGTGGGCACCATCGTGCGCGTTGGCGCCACCGAGGCAACCGCAGGGATGCCCGACCGCTTCGACATCGATTGCTCCGCCGCTGCGGGCTTCGGCCGGGGATGCGTAGGGCTCATGCGGCTCGATGACCAAGCCATGTGGTTCGAACCGGTGGGCGAGGGCGAGTAGCCGCGCGCGGCATGGGGTCGGCGCCGCGCGGCATCTAGCCTCGGCGCGGACGGCTGCTGAACGGATTGCGCTCGCGGGCGATGGCCTGCCGGATGCGCACGTATTCCATGATGAGCAGGACGAGCAGAAGCGTCATGGTGCCCAGATAGCTCAGCACCGCGCCCAGCAGCCCCAGCAGGTTTACGAGCACGAGCGAGAGCACGATCGCCGCTGCGAACGAGATCAGGTAGAGTGTCATGACGGCCTCCTGGCGGCGCAGCACCGTGACGATGGCGTAGAGAAAGTCGATCGCCGCCGTGATGCCGCCGGCGAGCACCATGAGGAGCGCCAGCAAACGGAACTGTTCGAAATCGACGCCGTACATGAAGCTCATGAGCGAAAGCCCCATCCAGTTCATGAAGACGGCCATGAGCGCGGTGATGCCCACGACCACGCCGATGACCGCGGCGATGATGAGATCGAACCGCCGCCGGCGACGGGGGTTCGCCCAGATGCCCGCGAGACGCACGAGCTGCGGCTTGTACACGAAGCCGATGGTGAGCAGGATGCCCTGCGCCGGGAAGTACAGCGCGTTGAAGAAGAGCTGGTTCTCGTAGGGCAGTGCGCCCTCCATGACGAACTTGGGGATGCTCTCGATCAGGTTGAAGAGGAAGAGCGCCGCAAAGAGCGGGAAGCATTGCGTGAGCACGCCTATGACCTCGCGTCCCCGCGCGGGCCGGCTCTTCTCGGTCTCGAGCAGCGCAAGCGGTGCGGTTACGAGCACAAGCGATGCCACGGCGACAACCGCCATGCCCACCGATGCCACGGCGAGGTTTCGCGTGATGGCGGCGGCGATGCCGAAGATGATCATCGCGCCCAGTGAGCGCAGCGTCTGCGAGATGCCCGCAAGGTAGAGCTTGTCGGCCTGCTGCAGGCGCCCCTCGTACACGTCGGCGACGCCGTCGATGAGCTTGTAGACGAAGACGCCGGTGCAGATGGTGGTCATGTAGCCGTCGTAGCCGCGCACGGCGCAGTAGAGCATGCCCGCCACAAAGGCGAGGACGCCTGTGATCCAGCGGTTGATCTGGTACGAGGTGAAGGAGACGCGTTCGTCGATATCGGATACCTGGAAGTTGCGCACGCCGTAGTTCGCCGCGATCATGAGCAGCGTTCCCATGACGAACGCCATCGAGAACATGCCGGCCTGCTCGGCGCCAGCGAACTGCGTGGCGACGATGGTGAGCACGGGAAACGACATGCCCCAAATCGATGTGCCCAGCGTGTTCCAGATGTAGTCGCGGTGCGTGCTGTGCGAGGCATATTCCTCGTCCTGCTCGCTCAGCGAGCCGGCGTATACCGATTGCAGCAGGCGATTCCACCATTGGTTGACGATGCGCGCGAAGAAGGGCTGGTTGCGGTTGCGGTGACGTACAGCGCTTGCCTCAGGCGCCGTGCGGTCGGGTGCGGTGGTGCGCACGATGCCCGGCGTGTCGTGGGGCTCACGAGGGGAGGGTGACGCGGCGGTCGCGCGGCGCTGGCTGGGGCTTGCGGCGGGGGTGCCGCGCTGTTCGGCGCGTTTTTCGCGCAGCGTGTCAAGTGGGTTGAGGTTCATGTGCCTCCGAATGACGTACAGGGTATCGCTATGGTTCTATTCGTCGAGTACATGTGGGCCGCTATTATAATCCCGCCTGCCACCGGCAGCGTGCGAGGTCCACGTGCTCAGGATCGGTGAAGGTCACGCCCTCGGCTTCGAGCAGTGCGCGTTGGGCGCCGGGCCCGCCAAAGGCAAAGCCCGCTGCGAGGTGGCCGTCGGCAAACACGACGCGATGGCAGGGAATCTCGCCGGGACGCGGGTTGCTGTGCAGAGCGAAGCCCACATACCGCGCGCGCCGCGGCGCACCCGCCAGCGCGGCAATCTGGCCATAGGTGGCAACCATCCCTACGGGGATCTGCTCGACTATCTCGTACACGCGATCGAAGAATCCTTGATCTGCCATGGTGCCCCCTCGCCAACGGTTGCCAACGTGCCGTGCTGTTGCACTTCATTGTAGAACGCGGGGAACATAAGCGGTGCGGTGACTGCTTCGCGGACAGTAACCCAAGGTTAACTTATGAAGAGCCTGTGAAGGAGTGCTCGAACATCAGGCCGATGTGGCGCATGGTAAGAAAGTTTACTAAAGTAAACTCAACGACGGAGAGAGCGCAGGCGATGAAAAAGCTCTCGACGTCGCGTTTGCATCGCATCCCTCCCCTCTGTGCGATCAACGGCATGCAAGACGGGACCCCGCAACCACCTTCGGATGCGGGGTCCCGTCGTTTAGCGCGCTGCGCTCATCGAGGGCACGATCACACGATCGACGAGCTCGGGGAGGGCGCCGCGCGCCGCATCGGTTTCGAGGATCAGATCGCAGAACGGGCGCGTGTCGTCGCTCACGTTGGCCACGCCCACACCCAGGCCCGCTGCGCGAATCATGGCGAGGTCGTTGGCGGAGTCGCCCATACCGATGGTTTCGGCGATATCGATGCCGAGCATGGAGGCCAGATGCGCCAGACCGGTTCCCTTGTCGATGCCGGCGGGAACGAACTCAACGTAGCGATTCGAGGAGTAGGTGACGTCGGTGCGCGCGCGGTCGAGCAGCGGCGAGACGCGCTCGCCGAGCGCTTTCGCCTCATCGAGGTCTTCACCTACGTAGAGGATCTTGACGAACGGTTCGTCGCCGGCGAAATCGAGCGTGCGCTGCGTGTCGTCGAGTCCGATGATGCCCGAGAGATTGCTCACATAGGCGCGCTCGGAGGGCATGAGGAACTGCGTGAAGATCTTGCCGCTCGTGGTGTAGATGTGCATGGGCACGCGGTGCTCGACGCCATAGCGATAGAGCGGCTCGATGATGGCGCGATCCATGGTGGTCGAGATGAGCGGCTCGGGATCGCCGTAGCGATTGATGAAGCCGCCGTTGTACGAGATGACATAGCTGTCTTCGAGCAGGTGCTGATCGATGCCACGGAAGTTCTCCATGATCGACTGGTAGGGTCGCCCCGAGCTGGGGACGAACAGCACGCCCAGCTCGCGCAGGCGCGCCAGTGCGTCAAGGTTCGCAGCGGGGATGGCATGATCCCCATCAAGGAACGTCTCATCCATATCGGAAGCGACAAGCTTGTACATCTGAGCACTCCTTACTGGCTCATGGCACGCATGATGGGCAACCGCTCGAACGGTCCCATGCTGTTCCCCCGCCGCGAGTTCCGCAGCGAGCAAAGCGAGCGAGGACCTGTTCGAAGCGCCGGAGGAATAATGCAGGGCCCGTGCTCGGGGCGTTAGTACACCATGCCCATGGCTTCGCGGACCTCGGCGAGCGTCTTCTCGGCAATCTCGTTCGCGCGTCGGTTGCCCTCGTGAAGGACGTCTTTCACGTAGTCCATGTTGCGCGCAAGCTCGGCGCGGCGCTCGCGGATGGGCGCGAAGTAGGTGTTCACGGCATCGGTGACGAAGCGCTTGAGCGCGCCGGCGCCGCCCATGCCGATTTCTGCTGCGATCTCATGCTCATCGCGACCGGTGCAGATGGCAGCGGTAGAGATGAGGCCCGAGATCTCGGGGCGGTTTTCGGGGTCGAAGGTGATCATGCGCTCGGAATCGCTCTTGGACTTCTTGATGAGCTTCGCGGTCTCCTCGGCGGTCATCGAGATCGAGATGGCGTTGCCGTAGGACTTGCTCATCTTGCGGCCGTCGAGGCCCGGCAGCAGCGGCGTGTCGGAGAGCAGCGCATCGACCTCGGGGAACACGTGCCCGTAACGGTTGTTGAACTTGCGGGCGATGAGACGGGTGAGCTCGATGTGCGGGAGCTGGTCGCGGCCCACCGGCACCACGTTGCCCTTGCAGAACAGGATGTCGCACGCCTGATGCACGGGGTAGGTGAGGAGCAGCCCCGTGAGCTCGTGGCCCGAGGCCTCCATCTCGGCCTTCACCGTGGGGTTGCGCTGCAGCTCGGCCTCGGAGACGAGCGAGAGGAACGGCAGCATGAGCTGGTTGGCGGCGGGTACCGCGGAATGCGTGTAGATCATCGTCTTCTCAGGGTCGATGCCGCACGCGAGGTAGTCGAGCACCATGTTGTAGACGTTGTCCTGGATGTGCTCGGTGGTGTCGCGGTCGGTGATGACCTGGTAGTCGGCGATGAGCACGTTCGTGTTCACGCCCATGTTCTGCAGCTCGACGCGTCCTTTGAGCGTGCCGAAGTAGTGCCCCAAGTGAAGCCTGCCCGTGGGGCGGTCGCCGGTGAGCATCGTGTAGTTCTCGGGGTGCTGGGCGAGGTCGGCGTGGATCTCGTTGCTGCGCTTGAGGGCGCTCTCGTAACTGCGAACGTTGGGCATGTCAAATCCTCTCGGTTGCATCTCGCTGGGTCGTTCAGGGATGTGCCGCCTGCTTTGGGACGGCGGCGCGCTATTGCTTCTTATGGTGCCTCAGGTGCTCGTCGATAAGCTCCTCGCGGCGCTCGAGACGTTCTTCGCGTCGGTCTTGCTCGGCGCGCACCTCTTCTTGGAATCCCGGGTCTCCGGGGCTCACGATCTCATCTTGGTGCGTCTTGGGGTTGTAGTGGTGGCGCAGCACCGGCTCAAAGAGATGCAGGCGCATCGCAAACGCCGCCGAGCAGATGAGCAGCACCACGAAGATCACGATGCGCAGCTCGATGCCGACCTGGTTGATGGTCGCCGCGCCGAGGGAGAGCAGGATGCACCATGCATAGATGAGCAGCACCGCTTGGCGCTGGTCGAAGCCCTCGCGGATGAGGCGGTGATGGATATGACCGGTGTCGGCTTGCCCGATGCTCACGTGCGCGCGCGTGCGACGCACGATGGCCGAGAGCGTGTCGATGATGGGCACGCCGGCGACGATGAGCGGGATGAGCAGAGAAGTGAGCGCCGCGGTACGGCTCACCGAAAGCAAGGAGATGCTGCCCAGGGTGAAGCCCAGCAGCAGCGACCCCGAGTCGCCGAGGAAGATGCTCGCTGGATGGAAGTTGAACCGCAGAAACGCGAGGCATGCACCGGTGAGCGCGATCGAGAGCGCCGCAGCATCGCCGCGTCCAGCCAGAACCGCGAAGCTGAACATGGTGACGGCGGCGATAGCGGAGATGCCGGTGGCAAGACCGTCGAGGCCGTCGATGAGGTTGATGATGTTCGTGTAGGCAACGAGGTAAATGACGGTGATGGGGTAGGCGAAGATGCCGAGGCTCAGGTACTCGCCCGGCACGAAGGGATTGACGATGCTTCCGATCACGAGGCCGCCGGCGGCGGCGAGCGCCGCGGCGAGCACCTGCCCGATGAGCTTGATGCGCGGGCGAAGCGACACGACGTCATCGATGGCGCCCGTGGCGACGATCACGAGAAACGCTGCCGCGAGCATGTAGTAGTTGACGCTCATGCTGGGGTGCGGGATGAGTGCCGACGGCCAGCCCCAATACCAGGTGCCGGCGATCTGCAGGGCGAGCGCCACGGCAAGCCCGCCAAAGACGGCAAGGCCTCCCATGCGCGGGATGGGTTCGGTGTTGATGCGGCGCTTGGAGGGGTAGTCGACGGCGTCGAGCCGCGTGGCGAGCTTTTTTACCCCGGGAACCAAGATATAGGTGGTCACGAAGGCGGCAGCCGCGATGCAGATATAGGGGAAGAACGTTTCCATGAAAGGGATACCGCCGTCGTGTTCGGGTACGTGGGTGCAAATCCCGTCCATGATACCCGAGATTGCCATCGAGCGCCCAGGATGCATGAAGCATCACGGTCATATCAGATTCGATGTAAGAGGCGTAATGTGGAGAAACGCGCGTTTTGAGCGCGTGCATATCCATCGTCCCCGAGGATTTTCCATAAGTCAAGACTGGTAACGGCGATTGGGTGCAATATGATAAAGATGTTCCGCTCCCCGCGGAGCAACTGGGTGAACCGTCGCGTTTTTCTAGGGAGCCCACACAGTCGCGCTAGTACAGGTATCCTTCGTTGTTAAGGACGCTGGAAGAGGCGATGAGGGCGCCCACCTTGCAGAGGTGGGTTCATTATGGCAAAGCGGGGAGCGGTCATTATTTCCGCAGGTAGTTTGCTTGCATAAATTCATTTTTACCTAATATTACCCATCAGGTGTCTTATCGGTTGCAAGGGTGAGTTTTCTAGAGAGCAAGAAGCCCTGTACGCAGTGCCAGCTCCCGCTTCGTCTTAAAAATAGCAAGTCTTTATGGTTTTTATCTTGATATAATAGCAAGTGTTTATAATTATTAAGCGGAGGGAGGCTGGATGCCCACCGAGCAAGAGGTTCGCGTTGTCCTCAAACGGCTGCGCAAGGAGGGATGGGAGCTTGAGAGCGGTAAGGGCAGCCACATCGTCGCCAGGAAAGACGGACGCATGGTGACCGTGCCGACGGCGAGGCGCGAGATACCCATCGGAACGTACCGAAACATTGCGAAAGGGGCGGGCTGGAGATAAGCCGGCTCTTGAAAGGGGCGTCGCAACATATGGGCAAATACATCTATAGGGTCGTTTTGACTTCCGAAGAGGACGGAATCGGGTACAGCGCCGAGGTACCCGACCTGCCCGGCTGCTATACCTTCGGTGACACGGAGGAGGAGGCGATTATCATGGCGGCCGACGCCGCCAAGACCTACGTTGCCTCGCTTTTGAAACACGGCGATCCGGTTCCGAAGCCGACGATCACCGATAACGCTATGTTCGTCTATTTCGAGGTAGACGAGAGCTATATCGTCGACGGCGAGGTGGTGTCGGCTGCCGAGGCTTCTCGTCTGCTCGGCGTGAGTGCGGGCCGCGTGACTCATATGCTCGATTCTGGCGTGCTCAATGGGTACCGTAAGGGACGCAGGACGTACATCACGCTCGACAGCGTGAACGCGCGTTTGGCCGACACCCCGAAGTCCGGGCGTCCACGCAAGACTGCCGTGACGGCATAGGCCAGGTTCATGAACGACGAGATCGTCTATCAGGCTGATGCGAAGCATTATCGCGTCACGCTCTTCGAGAACCGCTTCAGGATCGAGTTCGTGAACGGTTGGGGTAAGGTAACCAGCACCCATGAGTACTACCTCAACCGCGTCATGTCCATGGAACGGCGCAAGCCCAAGGAGGTACGCGTCCGCTTTGGCAGGGGATGGAACTATGTTGACATCGTCTTCAAGAAGGCCGACGATGCGGAGCTCTTTGCACACTTCATGAACACGCTCATCTGATGCGACAGGCGGTGTGCTGGCGGGTATGACGTCCTTCGAGGTTGCGTTGTGGTCGCTCGAGGCGTCAATCTGGAATTAACCGTTGACAGCGCGGTTTTGGTTGCTAGAATTAACTTCTGCTTGGGGACGTAGCTCAGCTGGGAGAGCGCTGCCGTCGCATGGCAGAGGCCGAGGGTTCGATTCCCTTCGTCTCCACCACAAGCATCGTTTCGGGCCCCGCTTCGTCGGGGCCCGTTTGTTTTTCGCGGCGAACACGGCATGCGGAGGCGGCATGGGGATCTTCGGTGAGCATGGTCACGATGGGGCGGAGATGAGGCGGGATGCGCATCGTCTCTCGCGCTCCGCATCTGCGCCGCACGGTTTCAGCGCGCGCGATGTCCATGCGGCCGGGCTCGAATGCCTGCCTGCGATCGAAGCGCTCTACCGCGCGGCGGTCGCGGCGATGCGCGGCACGCCGTGCGATATCTGGTGGGATATGGAATACCATCCCAGCAAAGAGGCGCTTGTCGGCGCCCTGCGCGCGGGAAACCTCTTCATGCTCGATGACGGCCTGTCGGCGATCGGGGCCTTCATCCTCGATGCAGAACAGGGCGCCGATTACGATGCCATTCCCTGGCAGGTGCCGTGTGCGCCCGGGGAAGTCGCGGTGCTGCATCTGCTCTGCGTCGCGCCGGGCGCGCGGGGACGCGGCGTGGGCAAGGTGCTCGTGGCGGCCGCGGCGGCAGAGGCACGTCGCCGCGGGGCGCGGGCGCTCCGCTTGGATGCCTTTGACAACAACGAGCCCGCCGTCGAGCTCTACCGCTCATGCGGATTTGTCGATCTGGGGGTGCTCGATATCCGCGTGGGCGGCGGTCTCAGGCATCCCTCGCATCTCATGGAGCTCGACCTGCGTCTCGACGAACCGGCTGCCTCGCAGCCCGATGCGGGCGCCTCGGCGGGGCCGGCGGCAGATGCCCCTTCCCGGCTGCTCGATCCCGCATCGCTGGGATCGTGCACGCTGTGTCCCCGGTGCTGCGGCGTCAACCGTCTGGCGGGGGAGTGCGGCATCTGCGGTGCGGCGGGAACGCTCCGTTTGGCGCGCGCGGCGCTGCACTTCTGGGAGGAACCGCCCATCTCCGGCGCGGCGGGCTCGGGCACGGTGTTTTTCAGCGGATGCTCGCTCAAATGCGTCTACTGCCAGAATCATGAGATCTCGACCGGGAATTTCGGCATCGAGGTTACGCCAGAGCGCCTCGTAGAGATCATGCTCGAGCTGCAAGATCAAGGCGCGCTCAACATCAATCTGGTAACGGCGGCGCACTTCGCCCACCTGCTGCCCGAGGCGCTCGCCGCCGCGCGCCGCCGCGGCCTCGCCATCCCCATCGTCTACAACACAAGCGGCTATGAGCGGGTCGAGGCGGTGCGCGAGCTGGGCGATCTCGTTGATATCTGGCTCACGGACTTCAAGTACGCCGACGCCGCGTTCGGTCAGCGCTTGAGCCACGTTGCCAACTATCCCGCGGTTGCCCGCGCTGCGCTCGCCGAGATGGTGGCGAGCGTCGAGCGTCGCGGCGGCATCGCCGCGCGCGTTGACGGCACGTGGACGCGCGGCATCATCGTGCGGCATCTGGTGCTGCCGGGCCACGCGGACGACTCCTGTCGCGTGCTCGATGCCATCTGGGAGACCGCGGGCGATATCCCCATCTCGGTCATGAACCAATACACGCCGAACGCGGCGATGCGCGCCGCGGGCGGCGAGCTTTCGCGTGCGGTGCGCGACGATGAGTACGAGCGCGTGCTCGATCATGCCGACGATCTGGGGTTCACGCAGCTATTCTGGCAGGAGGGCGGCGCGGTGGACGAGAGCTTCACGCCGCCGTTCGATACCACGGGCGTGCTGGTGCGCGCAGACGCTCGCACCGTGTAGACCGAACGGGCCGAGTGGTTGTGCGCTCCGGCGCGCGTGTCCGTAAACATTTATGCCGCGCCCGAAGCGCTCGGGTGGGCAACGGGTATACTTATACGCTAACTGTTTCCTACTTGCGCGGGCTGGAAGGTCAAGCGGTCCCGGACGTTGCGCCGCGTACGAAAGGACGGCAATCCGATGTCTCAGTCAGACACTACGCCGCTCACCGACGAGGAGCGTGCCGAGCTCGAGGCGCTGCGTGCCGAGAAGGCGCGCCGTGAACGCGCCGAGCTGGAAGAGCTTCGCGCCGAGCGCACGGAGGCGTCTGCGCCTGCACACGTGTCGGCCCAGCCAGCGAGCGCACCGCAGCGGCGCGCACCCCGTGTCGCGGACGAGCCGCCGGTGGTGCCCGCATCGCCCGAAGAGCGCACGTTTGGCCAGCGCATGGTGCTCTCGAGCGACGAGGATGACGACGGCATCCCCACGATGCCGCCTGCTCAGAAAATCGTCATCGGCATCTGCCTGCTATGCGCGGTATGCCTTGCGGTGTATGTGGCGCTCAGCAACGCGGGCGTGATCGGCTAGCGCATCTGTGCGGCGCGCCGCCCGCATCTGCGGCGCAACCAGGTCTCTCCGCCTTCGGGCAGTCAGACGCAGCATTCACGGAAGGAAGTTCCCATGGCTCTGACAGACCCCACGCGTCCCACCGACGTATCGCTGCTCACCGACCTCTACGAGCTCACCATGGCTCAGGGGCTGTGGGAGAGCGGCAAGCTCGAGGAAGAGGATTGCTTCTGCGCGTTCTACCGCGATCACCCCTTCGAAAGCGCCTATGCCGTGATGTGCGGCTCCGCCGAGCTTCCCGATCTCGTTGAGAACCTGCGTTTCACACCCGAGGATATCGACTACCTCGCCTCGCTCGAGGCGCCTGCCGGCGGTGCGTTGTTCAAGCCCGCGTTTCTCGAGTACCTGCGCGATTTCCGCATGCACGTCGATATCGACGCTGTGCCCGAGGGCGAGCTCGTCTTTCCGCGTGAGCCCATGGTGCGCGTGGTGGGGCCTGCGCTCGAGTGCCAGATGCTCGAGACGGCGCTGCTCAACACCGTGGGCTTCCAGACGCTCGTCGCCACCAAGACCGCGCGCGTGGTCCAGGCTGCCAAGGGGCGTCCCGTGGCGGAGTTCGGCCTGCGCCGCGCACAGGGCCCCGATGGCGGCATGGCGGTGGCACGCGCGAGCTACGTGGCGGGTTGCTCGTCCACCTCGAACGTGCTCGCGGGTCGCAAGTACGGCATCCCCGTTTTCGGCACGCATGCGCACAGCTGGGTCATGAGCTTCGATTCCGAGCTCGAGGCGTTCCGCGCCTTCGCGCGCTCCATGCCCAATAACTGCACGCTGCTCATCGATACCTACGATGTGCGCGACGGCGTGGAGAATGCCATCATCGTGGCGCGCGAGATGGAGGAGCGCGGCGAGCGGCTGGCGGCCATCCGCATCGACTCCGGCGACCTTGCGAAGCTCTCCCGCTACGTGCGCGGCCGTTTCGACGAGGAGGGGCTCGGCTACGTCAAGATCTCGGTCTCCAACGATCTCGACGAGTACACCATCCAATCGCTGTTGGACCAGGGTGCGCCAATCGACTCATTTGGTGTGGGCACCAAGCTCGCGACCTGCTACGATCAGCCGGCGCTCGGCGGCGTGTACAAGCTCGCCGCTCGTCGCGATCCTGGCGATCGCGCGTGGACGCCCGTGGTGAAGCTCTCCGAGCAGCCCTACAAGCGCACCATCCCCGGTGTACAGCAGGTGCGCCGCTACATGGATGAGGCGGGCCGTCCCATGTGCGACATGATCTACGACGAGGCGCTTGTCGAGGGCGAGGGCGCGGCGCGCGGCAACACGCTCGTCGCGGTCAACGATGCGGCGCTCGTGGCGAACGTCACCGGCATGCCCTCGCGCGAGCTGCTCGTGCCGATGGTGCGCGACGGCCGCGCCGTGGGTCCGCGTGAGACGCTCGAGACGGCGCGTGCCCGGTGCTCGGCGGCGCTCGCGGCGCTCGACGATGAGTACAAGCGCTTCCTCTACCCGCAGACCTACGTGGTGGGCATGGAGTCCGGTTTGGCGCGCGTGCGCGACGAGCTTGTGCGCGAGCGCATGGCGGCGACGGCCTCCGCGCTGCCCTGGAAGGCGCCCAAATAGCGCTTCTTACAAGATGACGGTGCAGCTGGCTTGCAGCGGCCATGACGGCGGCGTGTCTGCGAGCTGCGCCCTTGGCGATACGACCCACAGGAGATTTCATGACCCCGTGCCAGCCCAAGACCATGGTGGTGAAGATCGGCTCGTCGACGCTCGTTGACGCCGCGGGCGCGCTCGATCGTGCGTTTATCGCCGACCTTGCTCGGCAGGCGGCCGATCTTGCCGAGATGGGATGGCGGCTTGTGGTGGTGAGCTCGGGTGCGATTGCGTGCGGGTTTCCCGTGCTCGGCTTTTCCGCGAAGCCTGCGGGTGATATGCCGAGTCTGCAAGCGTGCGCTTCGGTGGGGCAGTGCATCCTGTCTGCCGCCTACGACGAGGAGTTTCGCGCGCGCGGGCTGCTCACCTCGCTCGTGCTGCTCACACGCAGCGATACCGCGCAGCGCTCGAGCTACCTGCATGCGCGTGATGCTCTTACGCGCTTGGTCGAGCTCGGCGTGGTGCCGGTGGTGAACGAGAACGATACCGTGGTGGTCGACGAGATCCGCTTCGGTGACAACGACACGCTGGCGGCGCTCGTCGCCTGCCTGGTCTCAGCCGATCTTTGCGTGACGCTCTCCGATATCGACGGGCTTTATACCGCCAACCCGCACGAGGATCCCGAAGCGCGGTTTATTCCGCGCGTCGACAAGATCGATGCCGGCATCATCGCGTCGGCGGGCGATTCGTCGACGTCGGTGGGCACGGGCGGCATGATCACCAAGATTCGCGCGAGCCGCATCCTCATGACAGCTGGCATCGCGAGCGTGATCTGTTCCGGCACCGTGGAACGTCCGCTCGTGCGACTGGCCGCCGGCGAGGCGGTGGGGACCCTCTTCGCACCGCCCGCAGATCGTCTCGAGATCGCGCCGCGCAAGCTCTGGATCGCGCTGGGCGACGCCGCGCATGGCCGCGTCGTGGTGGACGCAGGCGCTGCGCGCGCCGTGGTTGAGCGGGGATCATCGCTGCTGCCCGTGGGCATCAACGCAGTTGAGGGCGATTTTTCGCGGGGCGATATCCTCGATATCTGCGATGAGGGCGGTCTGGTGATCGCGCGTGGCATTGCCGAGGCGGGGTCCGACGAGCTGGTGCTCGCCGCCGGTCGCCATCAAGACGAGATCGCCGCGAACCGCCTGCTTCAGGAGCTGGCGGGAAAGCCCGCCGTTCATCGCGACAACCTGATCGTCTTCGCCTGAGGCACGGTTTCTCGGCGCTACGCCTTAAGCGCGCGCTCGAGGTCGCCGCGGTTGAGGGCCTCATCGAAGAGATGCCTGAAGACGCGGTCGCCGTGCAGGCCGTCGTGCTCGAACTCGTTGGTGACCCAGGCGTGGCTTGCTCCCACGTGCGCGAGCGTGTCGAGCTGCAGCGAGCTGTCCACATACATGTCGTCGAAGTAGACGGCCGCTTGGAGCGGAACCTCGTTTGCCGCGAGACGCACGGGATCGTATACCTGGTCGAACTCGGTATCCTCCATCAGGAGATGCACCGCGTCGCGGAAGGGTTTGAGTTCAGGGCATTGCTCGAACATCCAGGGGAACGCCGCCTCGCCGGTGAACATGAGCGGTCGTGCGGTGACGTCGAACGCGGGGCGCGATGCCTTCTCCCGCGCTGCCGCCCAGCCGATGGGGGCGCCGGTGCCGTTGGCATAGATGAATTCCTGGAGCGTCCAGTACAGGGGGTTTGTCGCCGTGTTCGTGCGCTCGAGCACGCTCATGGCGAAACCGTCCGAGATGATGGGCTGTGCCAGGGTGAGCGCGATGCCCGCGCCGTCGGCCTCTCCGGCTGCCTGCGCGCCGCGCGATGCGCACATCGCGCCGACGCTCTCGAGCGAGCCGTCTGCTTCCTCGAAGGCGAGGTCGACCAGCCAGTGCATGCGTTCGAAGCTCGGTTTCATGCCGAAGTCGCTCCCCAAAAGCTGCAAGCGTTCGACGGTGAGCGGACTGCCGTCGGGGAGCGTCACCTCGCTCGTTTCGAGCGCATCGGCCAGCGCCCCGATGCGCTCGGCATCACCGGGGTAGCGCTGGTAGTACTGGTTGGTCTTCTCGACCATGCGCGGGAAGGTGCGTGCGTACACCTCGGAAGCGCTTGCCGGCACGTGCGGGATGCCGCCTGCGGTGAACGCAGCGGCGATGCCCTCAGGATAGCTCGAGAGGTAGGAAAGGGTGAGGAACCCGCCGTAGCTCTGGCCGAGGGTGGTCCAGGAACGACCGCCAAAGCCTATGAGGCGCAGGTACTCCAGATCGCGGACGATCGAGGGCGCGAGCAGGCGCTTGAGGAGGTCCGCCTGCGCGCGAACCGGATCTGCGCCCGCCGCCTCTGCTGCCGCACGGATGGCTTCCATGGTCTTGCCGCTCACGCGCGAGCTGCGACCGCATCCGCGCTGATCGGGAAGGATCACACGGAAATGCTTCACCGCCTCGGCGATCCAGCCGTCGCTTTCAGGCGAGATGGGGCGAGGGCACGCGCCGCCCGGTCCGCCTTGCAGGTACACGAGCAGGGGCAGCTCATCGTGTACGCGATCGGGCGCGCACAGCACGCGGTAGAAGAACTTGATCGATTCGGGCGCACCGGGGATGGGATCGGGGAAGGCGCCGCGCCGCATGCCGAGGCCCATCGCCAGCAGGGCGGGTTCGAGCCCGCGCCAATCAAGCGGCACATCGATGGAATAGTCCTCAACGTAGAGGCCGGGGATGTAATAGCTTGCCAGTTTTGCCATGAAAGCTCCTATCGTCTGCATGCACCATGATACCGCGCGGCTCGCGTTCGTTTCCAAGCGGCTTCATTCCGCGGCGACGAGACGGTGCGCATGGCTATCGGGTACCATGAAGCATGCGAGGTGCCGATACCGAACGGACAGGGGGCCGCTATGGCAGATATCCAGAACATTCCGGCGTATGTCGATGAGCTTGCTCGGGCTGCCAAGAAGGCGTCTCGTCCGCTCGGGCGCGCGAGCGATGCCGAGCGCGCTGCAGCCGTTCGCACAATGGCGCAGGCGCTGCGCGATCGCTCGGACGAGGTACTTGCTGCGAACGCGCTCGATATGGACGCCGCGCGCGAGGCGGGCACGAGCGAGGGCCTGCTCGATCGGCTGCTGCTTACGCCCGAGCGCATCGAGGGCATGGCGGCAGGGCTCGAGACGCTTGCCGACCTGCCTGATCCCGTGGGTCGCGTGCTCGATCATCGTACGATCGATTGCGGGCTCGACTTGACGCGCGTAAGCGTGCCGCTTGGGCTCGTTGCCATGGTGTACGAGGCGCGGCCCAACGTGACTGCCGATGCGGCGGGCATCTGCATTCGGACGGGCAATGCGTGCATCCTGCGTGGGGGCTCCATCGCGCAGCGGTCCTGCGTCGCCATCGCGCATGTGCTTGCCGACGCCGTCGAGACGGCTGGATTCCCCCGTGAGGCGGTGTCGATCATCGAGACCACCGATCGCGCTGCAACGGGCGCCCTCATGAGTCTTCGCGGTATCGTCGACGTGCTCATTCCGCGCGGCGGCGCCGGGCTCATTCAGCGCTGCGTGCGCGAATCGCTCGTTCCCGTCATCGAGACCGGAACGGGAAACTGCCATATCTACGTGCATGAATCTGCCGATTTCGATAAGGCGATCCCCATCATCATCAATGCGAAGACGCAGCGCGTGGGCGTTTGCAACGCCTGCGAGTCGCTGCTCGTGGACGAGGGCGTCGCTAAGCGTTTCCTACCGCAGGTTATCGCAGCGCTGCGCGAGCACAACGTCCTCATCCACGGTGATGAGCGTACCTGCGACGTATGCCGTGAGCTCGATCTCGCCGAAGGAGGGGCGTTCATGCCCGCCACCGAAGACGACTGGGGGCGGGAGTACCTGGCGCTCGAGATCTCGATCAAGGTGGTTCGAGGGCTCGATGAGGCAATCGCGCACATCAACCGGTACGGCACTATGCACTCCGAGGCGATCGTCGCCGAAGACGAGGCTGCCTGCGAGCGTTTCTTAACCGATGTCGACGCAAGTTCGGTGTATGCCAATGCCAGCACGCGCTTCACAGACGGCGGTGAGTTTGGCTTGGGTGCCGAGATCGGCATTTCCACGCAGAAGCTGCATGCGCGCGGCCCCTTCGCCGCCGAGGCGCTCACCACATACAAGTACCTCATTCGTGGCAACGGCCAGGTGCGACCCTAGGTTTTCGACAGTCGGCCCCATCTTCGAGATGGGGCAGGCCGTTGTTATCATGCATTCAGGGTTTGCGGTGATGTTTTGCACCGAATATGCCAAAACGAAAAATGCGGAGCACTTTTTCAGGGGTTTTTGAAGTAGATCCGGCGTTGCTAATTAATAAACGTGCAGGTAAACGCGTTATGCAGATTGTCCGTCTACGTTACGGGGCCTCAAAAAACTGCTCCACATTTTGCTGGAGAGCATCGAGGAGCGCGTTTATCGGCTTTTTTCTCCCTGTTGCTTGGAAAACAGCAAGGAAATCAGCCCTTTTCGCTTTCCTATGAAGGTGGGCGTGCGGGGTTGCAGGGGAAAGTCGAATTGGGCTGCGATGGAAAGAAGGATCGCCTCAAGCTGTTCGTAGCGGCTCATTTGGGCGTACGTTATTTCCTGCACCGTATAGCCCATAGATTCCAGCGCGGCACGTCGTCCGGAGTGCTCCGCAAATCCATCTCGGTCGGTATGGTATTCTCTGCCGTTCTCCTCAAGCACCAGCTTGCTATCGGGCCATACCTGGTCGCCGATGCAGAAGGAACTGCCAGAAAGCAGCTGAGCGCTCGGCGAAAGGGCAATTCGCCTATTCAGATAGGGGGCGCTCCAGCCCTCTCCGCCAAGTTCGGGCGGCAGGCAGATGATCATGACCATGTTTGTCTCGAGCGGGGAGCCTGCGCCCTCGATGATGAGCGGAGCGAGCTTTCTCGCGCGTTTGAGTCCACTGAGATGCCTCATGCGTGCGACTTCGAGCTCGTATCGCTCGCGAGTCGTGATGGGTGGCCGTTTCCACAGCGTTGTCATGGCCCCTGACCTGCTCAGACAGGGCGCCCAACTTGCGGCGACATCTTCGTCGCCCGGCATGGGGCATCTCGATCCATATTCATCCCAATAGGCGCTCATTCCCTGTTTTGAGGCGGCGTTCCAACATGCCGTACCTTGCTCTTGTTTAATCAGGTTGGCAGCGATGCCTGCGAGCGGCGTCTGCGTAAAGACGGCATAGAGTCCAGTGGCCTCGTAGAGTAGCTTCAGCGCGTCGACATCGGAGATACAGCGCATCATTTGAACGACAGCGAGTTCTGGGCTGGCAACATAAAGTCCGCCTCCAAGGTCAACTAGATGGGGTTTCAACGTCTCTACGTTTGCGTGGCGGACGGTGTAGAGCGGCGTCGGCTTGTGGCGCGTGATGTCATCGGTGCAAACCTCGATGGGGAGCGGAATTCCCTTGAGGTCCGAAAGGATCCGCGATCTGAGCGGTTCGGTGACAGCCCCTTCGTTTTGTCTGCTCGGACGCATGAGGAGGGTTTTAAACCGCCGGGTGAGCACGGGACTGTTGCGAACGGCATCAACAGGAAGGATGGTGTCCCTGATGATGGGCGGTGTTCTCCACCAGGCAAATGCTGAGTATCCTGAGATGACGATCATGGCTATCTCCCCGGATGGGTTTATGGACACGTTCTGGCACGTATCTTTTCAGAAGGAGCTATCCATTTGTGAGCCATGCTCTAACAGCAAACAAGCTGGTGTCTTACCAATTGGAAAATCGCATCTAACAATGCTGGCAGAAAGGGCCGTTTGCGTGTCTTGAATACGTCCCGGGCGCATCTCGTTGCCGGCAATTTCAGCTAAACAACAAATGTGCACACGGTCGCAAAACGCCGCGCGAGCACACGGTTCTTGTGTGCTCGCGCGGCGCGATGGTCTCGGGGGAGAGGGGGAGTGGGGATGTGCGACTGCTATTCTTGACCAAAGGTGTCGCGATCGGGGGCGAAGCTCTGCATGGCCTCGATGGTGCGACGGAACAGTTCGTCAAGCTCCCAGCCCAGCATCTCCGCACCATGGCGGATCGTGTCGCGGTTTACGCCGGCGGCGAAGCGCTTGTCCTTGAACTTCTTCTTGAGCGATTTCACGTTGAAATCCATGACGCTCTTCGAGGGGCGCATCACCACGGCGGCACCGATGAGGCCCGTGAGTTCTTCGCAGGCAAACAGGATCTTTTCCATTTCGAGCTCGGGTTTTGGCAGCTCGGGATTAAAATCCGAGACGTGCGTTTGGATGGCGCGAACGAGCTCCGGTGTGCCGCCCGCCTCCTCGAGCAGCGTGGCAGCATAGATGCCGTGCTTTTCGGGCTCATCCATATGCTCTTCCCAGTCTACATCGTGGAGCAGTCCCACGATGCCCCAGAACTCCTCGTTCTCTGGATCGAGCTCGCGAGCGAAGTAGCGCATAACGCCCTCGACGGTTTCGCCGTGCTCGATATGGAATGCATCGTGGTTATGCGCACACAGCAGCTCGTACGCTACGTCGCGCGTGAGTCCAGCTTCCAGCTTCTCTGCCATGAGATCCTCCTCATTGAAACGAGCCCATTGAATGATGGGCCCGTGTAACCGTATCATATGCGTGCAGCGATAGGGGCGGTGTGTTCGCCCAACGTGCTAGTTCTCGCTCATGTTCGCTTCGAACAGCTGCTCGATTTCGTCTTCGGTGACCTCGAGCGCTACGGCAAGCTCTTCCACCGAGCGGCGATGGGCTTCTTTGAGCACGCGCATGTAGTAGCTGCTCGGTTTCTTGTCGTGCCGTTCGGCCTCGGCGATGCGGTGCCGCATGGTCTTGGCGACGCGCACGGTTGCGGGCGCGCCAAGTTTGAGGAGCTGCTTGAAGTGGCTTTCTTCGAGCGAGCTGTTGCGCTCGGTGAAGGTATCGCACTCCATTTCATGATAATGGTCGATGATGCGCTGCGCTTCCTCGCGCGTGATGGTGGGGTGCAGCCGATCCGACTGCGCAACGGGATACAGCATGCGGGTCTTCGCGTGCCCCTGCTTGGATTCAAGGACAATCATGGGCGCGGGACCGTTGTCATCGAATCCGGTGACGGTGCAGACCCCCTGGCCCGGGTGGATAACGTGCTCGCCAATTTCAAACATGCTTCCTCCGTCTCTTAGGCTAATCTCCATTACCATAGCACGTTTTACGTGCGCTTTTATCGAGAAACCGCAGGAAAGCACAAAAATATTGACATAGCGCCAACAGTGCGCTAAGACATGCGTTGTGTCGATGCTGCAGCGGTTGGTCTATGCAGGGGCGCAACACAAAAGATATGGTAAAGTAGCACGCGTTTTGAATCTCAGCGCGGATATGCGAGGGCCCGTTCGGGGCCGTGTCGCCGCGATGCGAGCCCTGTGCTCGAGATAGCCGAGGAGGATCTATGCCCGAGAAGATCGAAGAGCTGGTACGCGCCGCACTCGCGGCTGCTCAAGATGCCGGCGAGCTGCCTGCGTTCGAGCTGGTGGATTGCGGCATCGAGCGTCCGGCCGATACGAGCCATGGTGAGTGGACCTCGACCTGCGCTATGCGCTCCGCCAAGCTGGCGCATCAGGCGCCCCGCGCCATCGCCCAGGCGATCGCGGCGCATCTGCCCGCTGACCCCATGATCGAGAAGGTTGAGATCGCGGGCCCTGGGTTCATCAACTTCTACCTCTCCGTTGCGGCGAAGAACGCCGTGTTCGCCGAGGCGCGCGAACAGGGTCGCGCTTTTGCGCGCTCCAACGTGGGCGAGGGGCTCAAGACCCAGGTGGAGTTCGTTTCCGCCAATCCCGTTGGTCCCATGCACGTGGGCCATGGACGCTGGGTTGCCATCGGCGACTCGCTCTGCCGCGTCATGGCGCACGCCGGCTACCAGGTTGAGCGCGAGTACTACATCAACGACCACGGTAGCCAGATGGATGTTTTCGGCCGGTCGCTCTCCATGCGCTACCAGCAGTTGCTTGCCATCATGGCGGAGCAGGACGCAACTTTGGCCGAGGCGCATGCCATCCTCGAGGAGGATCGCGGCAACTTCGCCGACGACGAGGACGGCGCGCATCCCGAGACGCATCCGTATCAAGATGCGTTCAATGAGGCGCTCGGCGGCAACGCGTATGGCGGCGGCTACATTATCGACGAGGCCGCCCATATCGTGGAGGTCGACGGCGATCGCTGGGCCAGCGTGGACGAGGACGAGCGCATGGCGGCGTTTCGCGAGAGCGGTTATGTGCGCATGCTCGATGACATCAAGAACACCTGTGCCGATGCCAATTGCACCTTCGATGTGTGGTTCTCCGAGCGCACGCTGTACGAGCGCGACGAGCATGGCGAGACCGCGGTGGATCGTGCCTTCAAGAAGCTCGACGAGATGGGCTACCTCTACAAAAAGGACGACGCCCTGTGGTTCCGCTCCACCGACCTGGGCGATGACAAAGACCGCGTGCTCGTGAAGGCAAACGGGGAGTACACCTACTTCGCCTCCGATGTCGCTTACCACTGGAACAAGTTCCAGCGCGTTGACCATGTGATCGACATCTGGGGTGCCGATCACCACGGCTACATTCAGCGCGTACGCTGCGTCTGCGATGCGCTGGGGTATCCGGGGCGCTTCGAGGTGCTCTTGGGCCAGCTCGTGAACCTGCTGCGCAACGGGCAGCCGGTGCGCATGTCCAAGCGTCGAGGCACCATGATCACATTCCGTGAGCTGCTGGATGAGGTGGGTGCCGACGCCGCTCGCTACACGCTCATCTCGCGCTCGAGCAACCAGATGATCGATTTCGATATCGAGAAGGTCAAGGAGCAGTCGAACGCCAACCCGGTGTATTACGTGCAGTACGCGCACGCGCGCATCTGCTCGATTTTGCGTCGCGCCGCCGGCGTCGAGGCTGAGGAGGCCGCAGCGCTTGGTATGGACGAGGTCGCGCGCCGCGCGGTGGGCGAGGACGTGGACTACGCGCTGCTCACCGATCCCACCGAGCTCGCGCTTGCCCGCAAGCTCTCCGAGCTCAAGGAGCTCATCGCTGCCTGCGCCCGTGATCGCGCACCGTTCCGCCTCACGCACTATGCCGAGGAGCTCGCTGCCGACTTCCACTCGTTCTACCACGACTGCCAGGTGCTGCCGAGCGAGGGGCGCCCGCTTGACGCGGACCTCTCCGCCGCACGTCTCGCTGCATGCGACGCCGTGCGCCAGGTGCTCGCGCTCGTGCTCTCACTGGTGGGCGTCTCGGCTCCCATGAGGATGTAGCGTCGTTCTGCCGATGCCGTGCATGCCGCGCAGCAAGAGGGGTAGGCGGGGGTATTCAAGGTACAATGTCGCGCAGACGCGCCCAGCCACATTGGCCGGTGTACAGCGCGACAGAGACGGAGGAACGCTATGAAGTATTTCGGCACCGATGGTTTTCGCGGTGAGGCCAACTGCGGCCTTACGGTGGACCACGCGTTCAAGATCGGCCGGTATGTGGGCTGGTACTACGGCGCGCGCCAGGAGCGCAAGGCGCGCATCGTGCTGGGCAAGGATACGCGTCGCTCGAGCTACATGTTCGAGAGCGCGCTCACCGCAGGCCTCGTGGCCTCCGGTGCCGACGTGTACATGCTGCACGTCATCCCCACGCCTGGCGTGGCCTATGAGACGGTGGACGGCCGCTTTGACTGCGGCATCATGATCTCGGCGAGCCACAACCCCTACACCGACAACGGCATCAAGCTGGTGAACGGCGAGGGCTATAAGATGGACGAGGACGTTCTCGAGCTCATCGAGGCCTATATCGACGGCGAGGTGGAGGTGCCGCTCGCCACCGGCGACGCCATCGGATCCACGATCGATTACATGCAGGGCCGCAACCGCTATATTGCGCATCTCATCGCGAGCGCCAACTTCTCGCTCCAGGGTGTGAAAGTGGGTCTCGATTGCGCCAACGGTTCGGCGTCCTCGGTGGCCAAGCCGGTGTTCGACGCGCTCGGCGCCGACGTCCGCGTGATCAACAACGCACCCGACGGCCTCAACATCAACGTCGACTGCGGCTCCACGCATATCGATCGCCTGCGCCGTCACGTGGTGGAGCAGGGGCTCGACGTGGGCTTTGCCTACGACGGCGACGCCGACCGCTGCATCGCGGTCGACGAGCGCGGCAACGTAGTCGATGGCGACCTCATCCTGTATGTGTGCGGCGTGTACCTCAACAAGCACGGCCGTCTCACCGCCGGCACCGTGGTACCTACCGTCATGAGCAATTACGGTCTGTTCAAGGCGTTTGACCAGGCACATCTCTCCTACGAGACCACCGATGTGGGCGACAAGTACGTCTATGCTTGCATGCGTCAGAACGGCTACAGCCTGGGCGGCGAGCAGTCGGGCCATATCATCTTCGGCGACATCGAGTGCACCGGCGACGGTATCATGACGAGCCTGCGCATCATGGAGGTGCTGCGCGCCGAGCGCGAGACGCTGTCGCAGCTGTGCGCCCCGGTGAAGTTGTATCCGCAGCTGCTCACCAATGTGCGCGTGACCGACAAGGAGGCGGCGATGGGCAACGAGGGCGTGCTTGCCGCCGTGCGCGAGGCCGAGGAGTTCCTGGGCGATCGCGGCCGCGTGTTCGTGCGCGCGAGCGGCACCGAGCCGCTGGTGCGCGTGCTTGCCGAGGCGCCCACAAACGAGCTCTGCCGCGAGTCAAGCGAGATCGTGCTTAAGGCGCTCAAGCCGTTCGAGGCATAGGCGCGGCAAAGGCGTTGCCCGAGCCGTATGGCTCATTGAACATATTTCTGCATTGCGGCTGCCGTGCGTGACCCCGCGCGCGGCAGCCGTTTGCCATGTTTCGAGGCCGTCTGGCTCGCAATGGCGGGCGGCCGACCGAATGTGTGCATCGAACTCTGCTCGTTTGTGCAGCGGACTGTGAATGCCTGTGCACCAAAAAGCTGTCTGAGGCGTATAAACAAGCGTTTACCGCACAGAACATGCGTGTGGAGTGCACAAAAGACCGTAGCGCGCACAGGGGGCGATGTTGTGCTACACTGCGAATGTCCCTAACGGGCAGCGTAAATCCCCTAGCTCAATTAGATAGTCGCACAGCACATCATTTGCATGGTATCCATCCAGCCTACGCGGCTTGTGAGCCCGCGCCGTTGCTCGCGCATGCGAGCGCGAGCGGCTGCGGCACAGCAGGGAAAACGCAACAGAGTTGGTGCAATATCGCCTGGTAAAGGCGTAATCGGCGACGTTGTCGCCACGCGGGCGAGCCCGCGCGATAGATTGTCTGAGAGAAAGTAGAGCAGACTAAGTGGCAGACGAAACAATCAAGGAATCAGCAAGCGCACCGGTGTCGATGAAGGCCGAGGGCGTTGAGGCGGCGGACATGGGCGCCGCGGCTCAGGCTCCCAAGGCTTCCGTGCGTACCAAGAGGGCTCGGACGAAAAAATCGGCCGAGGCGGATGCGCAGACGACGCCGGATGCTGTGACATCTGAGGCGGGCGAGGTCGCCGAGAAGCCGCGCCGCACCACCCGCAAGCGTACGACGAGGAAGAAGGCCGATGCCGCAGCCGCAGCACCTGCCGAGGACGGGGCCGCGTCTGCCGAGCTATCGCCCGAGGTGGCTCAGGCGCGGGCGCTCGCGCAGGTGTCGCAGGCGAGCGTCGCTCGCCGCAGTCGCCGCGCCGCGACGAAGAAGGTCGATGCTGCTGAGGAGGCCGCATCCGACGCTGATACCCCGGCATCGAGCGCGGAGATCCCCGCAGTCGATCCGGCACTGCGCCCGCATCGGCGCGGCCGCAAGCCCAAGGCGTACGTCGAGGCCGAGAAGGCCGCCGCGGCGGCGCTCGCCGCTCAGCAGGCGCTGGCGCTTGAGGTGCCCGCGGAGTCGGCTTCGCAGGACGCGACGCCCACGGAGCCCACGCCCGCGAAGGCTGCGGAAAAGGACGCGGAGACACCCGCCGCAGCTCTCAAAGAGGACGATGCTCGGGGTAAAGACGCCCAGGGCAAGGAGCCCAAAGGCAAGGATTCTAAGGGTAAAGACGCCGACGCCCAGGGCCAGAACGGCCATAACCAGACACGTCGCTCGCACGCGCAGCGCGGTCGCGACAACGGCGAGCATGGCAAGAACGGCGACCGCAACGATCGCCGCAACAACCGTCAGAACAACCGCAAACAGCGCAATAACCGCTATAACGTGCCCACCGAGCCTACGCTTTCGCGTGACGAACTCGCCGGCATGAAGGTTGCGGAGCTGCGTGAGAAAGCACGCGAGCTCGATCTGGATGTGGCGGGCAAGAAGAAGGCAGAGCTCGTGGAAGAGGTCTATCAGGCCGCCGCTCGCGCCGAGGGCTTCCGCGACATCACGGGCATCCTCGACATCTCGAACGACGGCTTCGGGCATATTCGCGCGCACGGCTACATGCCGAGCCGCGACGACGCTTTCGTGCCCGCGAACCTCATTCGCGCGGCGCGCTTGCGTCCCGGCGATATGATCGAGGGCACGCTGCGTCCGTCGCGCGCCAACGACAAGTTCCCCGGCCTTGCGAAGATCAAGACGGTGAACGGGCGCGATCCCGAGGAGATTCGCAACCGTCCCAAGTTTGCGAGCCTCACGCCCATCTATCCTAACGAGCCGCTCAAGATGGAGCATGGCAAGGATTCCATCACGGGTCGCGCCATCGACATCGTTGCCCCGGTTGGCAAGGGGCAGCGCGGCCTCATCGTCTCGCCGCCCAAGGCGGGTAAGACCACCGTACTTAAGAAGATCTGCCAGGCCATCGCCGCCAACAACCCCGAGGTGCATCTCATCTGCCTGCTCGTGGACGAGCGCCCGGAAGAGGTCACCGACATGGAGCGCTCCATCAAGGGCGAGGTCGTGGCCTCGACGTTCGATATGCCGGCCGATAACCACACCCGCGTGGCCGAGCTCGTGATCGAGCGCGCCAAGCGCTTGGCCGAGTTGGGCGGCGACGTCGTGGTGGTGCTCGATTCCATCACGCGCCTTGCGCGCGCCTACAACCTCTCGGCACCGGCGTCGGGTCGCATCCTTTCGGGCGGTGTCGATTCTGCGGCGCTCTATCCGCCCAAGCGATTCCTCGGCGCGGCGCGCAACATCGAGAACGGCGGCTCGCTCACCATTCTCGCCTCCGCGCTTGTGGACACGGGCTCCAAGATGGACGAGGTCATCTTCGAGGAGTTCAAGGGCACCGGCAACATGGAGCTCAAGCTTGATCGCGATCTCGCCGATCGTCGCATCTTCCCGGCGATCGATCCGGTTGCCTCGGGCACGCGCAACGAGGACCTTTTGATCGACCCCACGATGCTGCCGTTCGTACAGGGCATTCGCCGCGTGCTCGCCGGCATGAACAACACCGAGCGGTGCGCCTCGGCGTTCATCAAGGGGCTGAAGCAGACGGGCTCCAACCGCGAGTTCCTCATCCGCTCTGCCAAGCGCGCTGCGGAAAGCGATATGTTCTAGTGGCATTTCTCGCCTATTGACTGCTGTGAAAAGCGCCCGGTGCTGCGGCATCGGGCGCTTGCATTTGTGTATGCGGCGACGGGGCCGCTGCGCTTAGATTACGCCGAGGGCGCGCTCGACGGCTAAGGCCAGGCGATAGGGCGCCACGCGCGTTGCAGCGTACAGAAGCTTCATATCGAGCGAGGGGATGCAGAGGCTCTTGCCGGCGGCAGCGGCTTTGAGCGCTGCTGAGGCAACGTCCTGTACGCGTTCGTACCCGATGGCCGTCTCCATGCATGCGGCGGTGCCCGTGTCGCCCGGATCGTTCAGAAACTCGGTGCGCATGAACTTGGGGCAAAGCGCGGTGACGTGGATGCCTGCGCTGCCCAGCTCGGCGTCGAGCGCGCGGGACAGGTCGAGGATGAAGCGCTTGGCGGCGGCGTAGACCGCGAGCTTGGGCTGGGGGAGGAATGCCGCCACGCTGGCGACGTTGATGATACGTGAGCCGGGCGCCATATAGGGGAGTGCGCGGTAGGTGAGCTCAACCGGTGCACGCATGAGCAGGCTCATCATCTGCGTCGCAGCGGCTCTGTCTTGCTGGGCGAACGCGCCGAAGGTGCCGGAGCCCGCGTTGTTAACGAGCAAGCGGATCGAGGCGAGCTCGTCGCTGGTGCGTTCCTCGGCAAACGCTGCTTCAAGGATTTCGAATGAGGCGTCGTCCTCTAAATCGAGGCAAAACGGTCGAACGGGCGTCTTGCAGGTTCGGACAAGCGATTCGAGCCGGTCGGCGCGGCGGGCAACCACCCAGATCTCGTCGATGTGTCCCGCGGCGCCGTTATCAACCTGCCGGACCAATTCGCGGCCCAATCCCGACGACGCTCCGGTGATCAATGCGATGGCGGACATGGGTGCTCCTTCCCGCAACGTACGCCCCAAGGTGGCAACGGTCAGATAGTCTTGTTGTTCCCCAATTGCATGCGGCTCAACCATTTGGGGAAGCGTGGGTGCGTCTGCGGCGGGATACTTGCAATTACGTGGGGATTCTTCCATAATGGCCTCATAGTCGCGACGGAAAAACAAAGATGAAACGAACCACATCCGTTACGTTGGGCACCTGCCCGCAACAGCCTTCATCTTTTCTCGAGCGAACTGGATTCAGACCGGTTGGTTGCCCCTGTCGGGGTACGTGAGGTAAGGAGACGGCAATGGCTTCTTCGCACGCGAGCACGCGTTCTGTGGCCGCGGGGCTCTCCTGCGGCATCGGGCTGGCAGTGCCTGTCGCTGCGTACGCGGTGACGCTGCCGTTCGAGGGCGTGCATGGAGCGGTCGCGGCGTCGGCTGTTCCCTTTGCCGTTGGCGCGCTCGCTGGTGTGGGGCTGTTTGCCGCTTCGAACGTGCTGCTCGATCGCCATGTTGCCGTTGATGCTGAGGATGCCCTCGATGACGCTGCATCGATGCGTATTGGTGAGGATGCTGCACCTCATGCGACGGGGTTTCGTGCCGGGCTTACCGGGCTCTTTGCGCGCTCGGATGATGGCTATGACGATAATCCCGATGTGGAGCGGTTCTTCGGCCGCCGCCGCGTGCCAAAGGATGTGCCGGTGATCGCCCGCGCGCAATGGGCGCCTTCCGAAGCGGATGCCTGGGCGGATATCGATTCGATGCTGAGCGGGGACTCGCCGATCAGCTGCGATGCCACGCGCTCGAAGGACATCTACGAGATCGCGCTCGAAGAGCTTCGTCAAACTCAGGAAGATGCAGCGGAGACGCCCGTAGGCGCCCATGCAGCGACCACGGGTGCTGCGCCCGCGTCGCACGCGTGGCGTGGTGCTGCTTCCGCTCCTGCTGAGACCACGGCGACGTTCATGGCGCTTGCCGCGGAGATCGCGCGCGGTACCGAGACCACGGCGCGCATCGAGCGCGACGAGGATGAGGATACCGATGCAGCTCGCCTGGCAGCGCTCGCGTCGCTTGATGTGATCGATGGCGAGCGTCCGCGTCGCGCGCTGGTACCCGCGCCCGCGCGTGTTCCAGCGCCCGAGATGCCCGTCATGCGTGCCGCAGCGCCTGCTTCTTCGGCTGCTCCTGAGCCCACGGTGCCGCAGGCCGATTATTCTGGTCACGAGGACATGTGGGCCTCTGCGCTCGCTATTCTTGCCGAGGATGATTCCCGTACGTCGACCACCTTGCCCACTGCTGTGCCGCCGAGTCCCGAGCGGGCGCATGCGGTCGATGAGGGCGCCCGCGCCACCGCGATGCACAGTCGCGTGAACTCGCTCATCGAGGAGGAATTCGACCAAGTTCCCTCGCAGAGCGTGCGTCGCACCAGCCGCGAGTACCTTCGCGTTATTCAGGGTGGTACCGCGTCGTTCCCGCGCCTGAGAGCGGAAGAGGCCTAATCCTCGTGCGCATTTCGAGACGTTGGCTCGTTGCTGCAATCGTGTGGACGCTCTTCATCTGGGGCAACTCGCTCGTACCGGGTGAGGGGAGCTCGAGTTTGAGCTTGGGAGCGCTCGAGATGATTCGCAGCGCGCTCGACGGCCTTGGTCTGCCCAGCGCTTGGCTTACGAACTTCCTGGTTCGCAAGGCGGCGCATGCAGCCGAATATGCTGTGCTCGGTGTACTTGTTACCGGTGCCGTTGATGGTGCGCGCACGCATCGGCGGGGAGAGCTGTCAGCCATATGCGTAACGCTGCTGCTCGTGCCGTCGATTGATGAGGCCATCCAGCTATTCGTTCCAGGGAGATCGGGGCAGATAAGCGATGTGCTGCTCGATTGCTGCGGTGCGGCGGCGGGTGTGCTCGCCTCATATGGGGTTGCGCGTCTACGGCGAGCGCGCGTTTCATAAATACGGAGCAGTTTTTCGAGGGGTTATCGAGTAGACAGCTGCAATGCGCAACCAATCTACCTGCAGAAATAACTTTTTGACCCGCTTTGGCTATCCGAAGAACGCCGTAAAAAGTGCTCCATATTTGCATCTGCGGTCGTTTTGTTCCGAGAAACTCGCAAATTCATTGAAATTGGGGCTTGCATCGGGGCGTCGAGACTGCAATAATAATCAAGCGCTTTGGCGCAGGACACACGGTGGGTGTAGCCCAGTTGGCTAGAGCGCCGGGTTGTGGTCCCGGAGGTCCAGGGTTCGAGTCCCTGTACCCACCCCACGTGTTCCTTACATAGTTGGACCGGTAGCTCAGCTGGTAGAGCAGGGGACTCTTAATCCCAAGGTCCAGGGTTCGAACCCCTGCCGGTCCACCATTTCATCCCCAATGGCCCAGACTTCGGTCTGGGTTTTTTCATGCATAGCGGCGATGAGCAAAGGAGGGAAGATGCAACGCGATGTCACAAAAGAGGGGGCGCCGGGGGCGCCGTCGCAGTGCGCGCAGCATGCGTCAACTTCCGAAGGCGGCACAGAAACAGCTCGGCAGCCGTCTTCCTCACTTCTCACGCGTCCATGGTGTGTTTGCCTGCTCGCCATGGTTGCCTGCGGGCTCTGGGGCAGCGCGATTCCCTTCATCAAGATTGGCTACGAGTTGCTGGGCATCTCCTCGTCGGACATACCCTCTGAGATACTCTTCGCTGGCATCAGATTCATGCTTGCGGGCTGTGTTGCCCTTACGGCATGCGGTGCGGCCCGCGGGAGCATGCCTCGCATCAAGCGGGCATCTTGGGGCATGGTGGTTCGTCTCAGCCTTGCTCAGACTATCGGACAGTACCTGTTCTTCTATATCGGCGTATCGCATGCGTCGGGAGTCAAGGGAACCATTATCAACGCGTCGAGCACCTTTCTATGCGTGCTTGTGGCGGCGCTCGTGTTCCGTCAAGAACGGCTGAGCGCGCGCAAGATCGCAGGCTGCGCCGTCGGATTCGCTGGCGTGATCCTCGTGAACCTTGGCAGCGGAAACCTTGGCGGATCCATGTCGTTTACGGGCGAGGGTTTCATCCTGATCGCAGCGCTTTGCTATGCGATCTCCTCGTCGCTCATTCATGTCTATGCGCAGCACGATGATCCGGTTGCGTTGAGCGGCTATCAGTTCCTGGTAGGCGGTGCGGTGCTGGCGCTTGCGGGCGCTGTATGCGGAGGCAGGCTCGAGCAGCTCTCGATTCCCGCTATCGGTGTCATTGGCTGGCTTGCATGCGTCTCGGGTTGTGCGTACTCACTCTGGTCGCTGCTGCTTAAATACAACCCCACCTCGCGCGTGGCGATCTATGGTTTCATGAATCCCGTGTTCGGTGTGGTGCTCTCTGCTGTGTTGCTCGACGAGGGTGGTTCGCTGCCGGTGCTTCAGTGCGTGGTGGCGCTGGTGCTTGTTGCTGTGGGTATCGTTATCGTGAATGCTCCGGCTCGCGCGTCACGTTAGGGCTTGTCCGTGGTGCGCTCATCGGCTCTGAAGTGCGAGCCGAGGCTGCAGGTGCGAGCGCGCATGGCGGCTATCATCTCGCGAGCCAGTCTGAGCTGTGCCTCGAGGCGCACGGCGCGAGCCGTCGCCTCGACTTCCATAGTGTCCATGTGGGATGCTGGGACAACGTGCGATGTCGCGGTGTGCGGGTATAGCTCTGCGGCCATGGTGCGGAGCTCGCGTGATGCCTGCCCCAGCCCCGTCTCGGTTCGCCTGACCATCGCGTGTGCGGACATAATGCGCTTGAGTTGGGCCGTGAGGGTGGTCGCAGCTGTGCGATCGAGTGGTCTCAAGCGGCGTTGTGTTTCCTGCAACCATTCCGTTATTGCGGCGCGTCCGCGTGGCGCGGGACGGCTTGGTGAGCTCGATGATGCGGCGCGTGCGACAGGTGCAGCGGATGCCGCGTATGAAGCCGCAGCCCGCCCTGCGCGCCTGCCAAACACAAGCCCGTTCGCACTCGAGAGTCCGCCGATGCGGTCGGCGCCATGCATGCCGCCGGTTGCCTCGCCTGCGGCAAACAGACCCGGGGTGCCCGTTGCGCCGTGCTTGTCGATGGCGATGCCGCCGTTCGAGGCATGGGCGTACATGGCAATGCGCAGCTCGTCGCTTGGCTTGATACCATGCTCGGTTTCGAGCCATTGGCAGAACTCTTCGACAAATTCCGGCACGTCGTGTTCGGGGAAGTGGTACGTGAGCGAGAGTCCCTCCTTGCCGGCGGCATCGATGGCGAGGTCGACAGCGCGGGAGGGGAGGCGCGAGGTAAAAGGTCCGTAGGCGCTGCGCATCTCAAGGAGGTCGCGTGCGAGCGCGGGCTGCGTGCACGCGTAGCGAAATGACTTCTCGTTGAATACAAGGCCGCGCACAGGCGCGATGAGTCCAGGCATCATCTGCATGAACTCGATATTCGTAAGGCGGCATCCATGGTTGAGCGCGATGCCATGAGCGGAGCCCAGCACATCGCCTGAGGTGAGGCGCCGCTCGAAGAGACCGCTCGTGCCGCCTGCACATAGCACCACGGCTTGGCAACAAGTGTGCCGAAGCGCGTGCGCACGGTGATCATAGAGGATCGCGCCCTCGACGCTGCCCGCCTTACTGCGCGTTACCAGGTCGAGCAGCTCGTGCCGCTCGAGGACGGTGATGCCCAAACGTTCGATCTCACGCGAAAACGCTTGCTCCATGCTTGTGCGCTCAAGGCCGCGCCAAACGCGATGCTTGTGGTCGAAGCAGGGAATGAATGCGGACTCCAGGGCGCTGGCATCGCTCGCGGGTTTCTTGAGCGTAACGCCGAGCTCCTCAATCCAGTGAATCGAATCGGGAATACCATGGGCGAACGACTCGACGAGCGCACGGTCCTCGACGCCGCCGCCTACGTGGCAGATCGTCTCGACAAGGTCGTGCGCATCCGCCGTGTCGATGGGGGCGATGAGTCCAAGGCCCCAGGTGCCGGGGAAGAAGCTGGAGCCGCTGAAAAGGGGTCCCGCACTTGCAAGGGCAACGTGCGCTCCCGCTCGCGCGGCTTCGATGGCGGCACAGCAACCGGCGATTCCTGATCCCACGACGAGTACGTCGCAGGTGTCGAGGAAACTGTCGGGGATGTTTGGATGCATCATGGCTTCGGTCCTCAAGGGCTGTGGCGGGCACAGGGGCGCTTAGCGGGCGCGCAGCCTGTGTATGCGGGCACATGTGAAAAACGCCGCCCGAGACGGAGGTCCCGGGCGGCGCAGTGAGCCGCTATGGCAAAGCGTCAGCAGTACCGTGCTTACGCGTTCAGCGCGGCGTTGACCGCAACGGCGCAGGCGACGGTCGCACCGACCATGGGGTTGTTGCCCATGCCGATGAGGCCCATCATGTCCACGTGCGCGGGCACCGAGGAGGAGCCGGCGAACTGGGCGCTGGAGTGCATACGGCCCATGGTGTCGGTCATGCCGTAGGAGGCGGGGCCGGCAGCCATGTTGTCGGGGTGGAGCGTACGGCCGGTGCCGCCACCGGAGGCGACGGAGAAGTACTTCTTACCGGCAAGCACGCGCTCCTTGAAGTAGGTGCCCGCAACGGGGTGCTGGAAGCGCGTGGGGTTGGTGGAGTTACCCGTGATCGAGATGTCGACGTTCTCGTGCCACATGATGGCAACGCCCTCGCGGACGTCGTCGGCGCCGTAGCAGTTGACCTCGGCGCGCGGGCCGTCGGAGTACGGGATGGTCTCCACGACCTTGAGCTCGCTCGTGAAGTAGTCGAACTGGGTCTTCACGTAGGTGAAGCCGTTGATGCGGGCGATGATCTGGGCGGCGTCCTTACCAAGGCCGTTCAGGATAACGCGCAGCGGCTTCTTGCGGGCCTTGTTGGCGTTCATCGCGATGCCGATGGCGCCCTCAGCGGCCGCGAAGGACTCGTGGCCAGCGAGGAACGCGAAGCACTCGGTGTCGTCACCGAGAAGCATGGAGCCCAGGTTGCCGTGGCCAAGACCAACCTTGCGGTCCTCGGCAACAGAGCCGGGCACGCAGAAGGCCTGCAGGCCCTCGCCGATGATCGCGGCAGCCTCGGAAGCGCTCTTGGCGCCCTTCTTGATGGCAAGCGCGCAACCCAGGGTATAGGCCCACTTGGCGTTCTCGAACGCGATGGACTGGACGTCCTCGACGATGCTGCGGGGGTCGATGCCCTTAGCCTGGCAGATCTCAAGGGCCTCCTCGAGGGAGGAGATGCCGTTCTCAGCGAGGCACGCGTTGATCTTCTCGATGCGGCGCTCGTAACCTTCGAAGCTTACAGCCATGATTCGTTCCCTCCCTTTCTCTACTCGTGAACCGGGAAGACGGACTCAACGGTGTGGGTCTCTTCATCGGTTCGGGGGTCGATGTACTTGGCAGCGGCCTCCCACTGACCATAGTGGCCCATGGCGCCGGCGATGGCGTCCTCGGGCGAAACACCCTTCTTGAGGGCGTCGGTGAACTTGCCGAGGTTCAGGAACTCGAACGCGATGATCTCGTTCTTGTCGTTGAGCGCCATGCGGGTGACGTAACCCTGAGCGAGCTCGAGGTAACGAGCGCCCTTGAGCTTGGTGCCGAACATGGTGCCGATCTGCGAACGCAGGCCCTTGCCAAGGTCGTCGAGGGAGGAGCCGACAGGCAGGCCGCCCTCGGAGAACGCGGTCTGGCTGCGACCGTAGACGATCTGCAGGAAGATCTCGCGCATGGCGACGTTGATGGCGTCGCACACGAGGTCGGTGTTGAGGGCCTCAAGGATGGTCTTGCCGGGAAGGATCTCGGAGGCCATGGCGGCGGAATGGGTCATGCCCGAGCAGCCGAGGGTCTCAACGAGGCACTCCTCGATGACGCCGTCCTTGACGTTGAGCGTGAGCTTGCACGCGCCCTGCTGAGGTGCGCACCAGCCAACACCGTGCGTAAGACCGGAGATGTCCTTGATCTCCTTGGCCTGGACCCACTTGCCCTCCTCGGGGATGGGTGCGGGACCGTGGTATGCGCCCTTGGCAACGGGGCACATGTTCTCCACTTCTGCTGTGTACTGCATGCCTCTCCTCTCTGTTGGTTTCTCATCGGCGAGCCATGCGAAGATAGCCAGCCGAACCTGACATGCACCATCATTCTACCGCGAAATAGCGGCAGAAGCCGCTGGGTTTCGTGGTCATTGCAAAGAAATGCACGCACGCAAGGGTTTGAGACCGAGGTGCTGTGGAGAGCCCTTGGTCCATCATCGTTTCCGCAGGAAAAAATAGCGCGAAATAGGGGTCTGGTCGGCTGACATCGGTTACACCATTGCGTGCGTGAAAAACGCGATAGGGGGTGTTTGTTTTGCGCGGGCGGTTACGCGCTCGGCTCGCCCTCCAGCATACCGTCGAGGGTGCGCCAGGCGAGCTCGGCGCATTTGACGCGCGCGGGCATGTGGGAGATGTCCTTGAGCTGGGCGGCTTCGTCGAGGTCTTCGTAATCCTCCTCAGAGAGCTCCTCGCCACGAATCATGGCGAGGAAGAGCCCTGCGAGCCGGCGGGCCTCCTCGACGGTCTCTTCGGTGATGAGCTCTGCCATGATATCGGCCGATGCCTGCGAGATGGCGCATCCGTGGCCGGTGAAGCTCGCCTCCTCGATGACGCCGTCCTCCACGCGCAGCTGGAGCGTGAGCTCGTCGCCGCAGCTGGGGTTGATGCCCTCGTGGCTATGCGTGGGCGCGTCCATCTCGTATTTGTAATCGGGATGCGAGTTGTGCTCCATGAAGGTGGTCGAGCTGTAGATGTTGGCCATGGGAGATGCTCCTCGTGATGGATTGGGGACGGGCTGAACGTTGTCGCGCGTGACAAGATTCAGCCCGTCCCCTTGTTGCTAATGGAAGGTGTTCCAGACGTTTTCGAGACCCTCGATGAAGCGGTCGATGTCGGCGCGATCGTTGTAGAAGGCGAGGCTCGCGCGGCAGCAGGCGAGATTCTCGCACTCCATCCACGCCAGCAGCGGCTGGGCGCAGTGGTGGCCGGCGCGAATGCAGACGCCATCCATATCAAGGATGCTCGCGACGTCGTGCGGATGGATGCCGCGCACGTTGAAGCTGATAACACCGTGATGACGGTCCCAGTAGATGGATCCCAAGATCTCAACATAGGGCAGCTCGACCATGCGGCTCATGGCGTAGTGCACCAGTGCCTGTTCGCGTGCCTGGATGGCGTCGTAGCCCACCTCGTTGACAAGGTAGTCGAGTGCCACGCCGGTGGCATAGATGCCTGCGGCGTCCTGCGTGCCCGCCTCGAACTTCTCGGGTACCGGCGCCCAGACGGCATCCTGCTCGGTTACTGAGTCGATCATCTCGCCGCCGGTGAGGAACGGCTCGGCGGCATCGAGCAGCTCCATGCGTCCCCACAGCACGCCCACGCCCATGGGACCGAGCGCTTTGTGTGCCGAGAACGCCAGGAAGTCGGCACCGATCTCACGCACGTCAACCGGCATATGCGGCACGCTCTGCGCGGCATCGACCACAAGGTAGCCGCCGTGCGCATGCACCGCGCGGCCGAGCTTCTCGACCGGCACGCGGCAGCCCAGCACGTTGGAGACCATGGTTGCCGCCACGATCTTGGTCTTGGGGCCAATCTTGGCAGCGATCTCCTCGTCGGTGAGCTCGCCAGTCTTGGTGGGGTAGAGGTAGACGAGCGTGGCACCCGCGGCCCGGCAGGCCTGCTGCCAGGGGATGAGGTTGGAGTGGTGTTCCATGATGGTGATGGCAACCTCGTCGCCGGGCTTGAGCACGCCCGGGGCGAACGCCTTCGCAACGAGGTTGAGCGCCTCGCTTGTGTTGCGTGTGAAGACGATCTCGGACGCCTGAGCGCGGTCGCGCTCATCCACCGCGCCGATGAGCCGTGCGATCTGCGCGCGCACGCCGGCGATGGCCTCGGTTGCCTCGACGGAGAGCGAGTACAGGCCGCGCAGGGGATTGGCGTTCATGGTCTCGTAGAAGCGCTTCTGCGCGTCGAGTACGCAGGAGGGGCGCTGCGCGGTGGCGGCGCTGTCGAGAAACGCGATGTCGGGGCGCTCGGCAAAGAGTGGGAACGCCTCCTTGTAGGGGTTGGCGTCGATATCCACGCGCGGCCAGGCGCGCGAGGCCTCGTCGGAGGCATCGATCATGCCCGGCGTGGGCGCGGTGCAGGTCTCGCAGGAGACGGACTCGGTGTCGATCATGCGATCTCCTCCTCGAAGTCATCGAACAGCGCGCCGCCCAGACGCTCGATGCCAGCGCGGATGCGCTCGTTGGGTGCCGCAAGCCAGGCGTCCTCGAGTTTGGCGCGGATAAACAGCCCCTCCGCTGCCTCGGCGGAGATGCCGCGGCACATGAGGTAGAAGAGCTGGTCGGGGCGGACATGGCCGATGGTGGCGCCGTGGTTGCCGGCGACATCGTCCTCGTCGCACAGAATGATGGGCACGGTTTTGTTCTTCACGCGCTCGTCGGCCAGCAGCACGGTCTCGTTTTCCGAGCCCGTGGAGCCTTTGCAGCCGTGCACGAGGTCGATCGTGCCGCGCAGGATCTTTTCGCTCGCGCCGGCGAGCACGCCGTTGGCGGAAAGGTCGCTATGTGTGTTGCGGCCGCGATGGCGCAGCTCGTAGTTGAAGTCGCGCTGCTGCTCGCGTGCACCGAGGTAACTTGTGTCGACGTCCATGCGGGCGCGGTCGCCGGCGAGCTCACTGGCAAGGCCCGTGAGGGAGCGGCCTGCGCCCAGCACCACATGGCGTACGTTCACGCGGGCATCGTCGGCCACGAAGAAGCCGGAGTCGTCGAGCGCGATGTAGCCGTCGCCAGCGGTTTGCACGCAGACAACGTCCACGCGCGCGCCCGCTTCTGCCACGAGGCGCAGCGCTGAGCCCACGAGGCCCGTGCCCTCGGCGGGCGCATCGAGCGCGATCACCACGGTAAGCTCGCTGCCGGCGTGTGCCACCACGTCGGTCGAGGCCACGGCAACCGCGGCATCGGCGCCGGTGACAGATACGGTCACGCGCGCCTGCGCGCCCGCAGGGGCTTCGATGACACGGGTGGCACCCGCCATCTCACGCAGGAAGCGATAGGCATCCTCGCCCATGCCGGTCTCGAAGGCCTGCTCGGGGGCGTACGCCTCCTCCGTGGCAACGGCCCAGGTTTGGTAGCCGGAGAGCGCGGGAACGTCGAGCGCCTCGTCGGCATCTGCCAGGCGCTCGCGGTCGGCGGCGTCGCCGGGTGCCGAGGCGCGGCGCAGATGGCGCGTGGCGGCCTCCAAGCGCGTAAGCGCTGCGGTGAAGGCGTCGGCATCGCCGGGATGCGCGCCCTCGAGCTCGACCTCGACCGCCGCGGCGCCCGCAGGCTGCAGGCCCTCGGGAATCTCGAGCGTGGTCTCGTTCATCTTGAGCCAGCCCCAGGTGGGGGCGGGCATGGCATTCACATGGGTGAGCGTCTGAGCCATCTAGCCAATCGCCCCTTCCATCTCGAGCTTGATGAGGTTGTTCATCTCGACGGCGTACTCCAGCGGCAGCTCCTTGGCCACCGGGTTCGCAAAGCCGTTCACAATCATGGCGCGGGCCTCCTCCTCGGGGATGCCGCGGCTCATGAGGTAGAAGACCTTGTCGTCGCCAATGCGGCCGATCGTTGCCTCGTGGCCCACGTCGACGTTTTTGGCGCGGATGTCCATCGCGGGAATGGTGTCCGAGCGACTCTCGTCATCGAGCATGAGCGACTGGCAGCTCACGCTCACCGCGGCGTTCTCCGCGCGCGGCGTCACCACCACCGAGCTGCGGAACGTCTGCACGCCGCCGCCCTTGGAGATGCCCTTGGTCTCAACCGTGGCGCTCGTGTCGGGGGCGTTTAGCACCACCTTGCAGCCGGTGTCGAGATTCTGGCCCGCGCCGGCAAACGTGATGCCCGTGAAGCTCGAGCGGCTTTTGCGCCCGGCCAGCACGCTCATGGGATAGAGGTAGCCCACGTGGCTGCCGAACGAGCCCGAGACCCACTCGATCTCGCCTTCCTCGTCCACACGCGCGCGCTTGGTGTTCAGGTTGTACATGTTCTTGGACCAGTTCTCGATCGTGGAGTAGCGCAGGTGCGCGCGCTTGCCCACGAAGAGCTCCACCGCGCCGGCGTGGAGGTTGGCTACGTTGTACTTGGGTGCCGAGCAGCCCTCGATGAAGTGGAGATCGGCATCGTCTTCCACAATGATGAGCGTGTGCTCGAACTGGCCCGCGCCGCGCGCGTTCAGGCGGAAGTAGCTCTGCAACGGGAAGTCGAGCTTGGTGCCGGCGGGCACGTAGACAAACGAGCCACCGCTCCACACCGCGCCGTGCAGCGCCGCGAACTTGTGGTCCGTGGGCGGGATGAGCGTCATGAACTTCTCGCGGATGAGCGCCTCCCATTTCGGCTCGTGGAGCGCCTCCTCGATGCCGGAGTAGACGATGCCCATCTGCGCGGCGGTGTCCTGCATGTTGTGATACACGAGCTCCGAGTCGTACTGCGCGCCCACGCCGGCGAGATAGCTCCGCTCTGCCTCGGGGATGCCTAAGCGCTCGAAGGTGTTTTTGATGTCGTCGGGGACCTCGTCCCACGTGGCGCTTTGATCGGTGTTGGGCTTCACGTAGGTAACGATGTTGTTCATGTCGAGACCGTCGATGGCCGGGCCCCAGGTGGGGTTGGGGAAGCGGTTGTAGATCTCGAGCGACTTCAGACGAAACTCGAGCATCCATGCCGGCTCGTCCTTGCGGCGGCTGATCTCCTCGACGATGTCGGGCGTGAGGCCGGCGTCGAGCGCCTCGAAGCCCTCCTCGGAGTCGATGATGTCGTAGAGGCTGCGGTCGATGTCCGCGACCTCGGTGCGCTGCTTTGCCATAGGTCGCTCCTAGCGCTCGATGACGGCGGAGAACTGGGCGGCGTCGAGGTCCTGCGCGTCGGCGTCTTCAGCCGCGCCCGTAGCACCCTGCTCAAAACGCTCGAAACCGTGCTCGTCGATCCAGCTGATGAGCGAGGCATCGTCCTCGTGCGCCACGCGGCCCTGCACAAGCACGTGCACGCGGTCGACATCGAGGTGCTCCAGGATGCGCGTGTTATGGGTGATGATGATGAGCGTGCCGTCGCAGCGCTTGCGGTAGAGGTCGATACCGCGCGAAACCACGCCGAGCGCGTCGACGTCGAGGCCCGAGTCGGTCTCGTCGAGGATCGCGAGCTTGGGCTCGAGCAGCAGCAGCTGCAGCATCTCGACCTTCTTCTTCTCGCCACCCGAGAAGCCCACGCCCAGCTCGCGGTTAAGGTAGCTGGGATCCATGTCGAGCTCGGCGCAGAGCTCCTTCACGCGGCGGCGGAACTCCTTGCCCTTGAGCTTTTTGCCCGGGCGCTCGGCGAGCGTGGCGCGCAGAAAGCTCGAAAGCGGCACGCCGGGAATCTCGACCGGTGCCTGGAAGGAGAGGAAGAGCCCGGCGCGCGAGCGCTTGTCGGGGCTGAGCTCGGTGATGCCCTGGCCGTCGAAGGTGATGGTGCCGGCGTTCACGGTGTAGACCGGATCGCCCATGACCACGTGGCCGAGGGTAGATTTGCCGGCGCCGTTGGGGCCCATGAGAACGTGGGTCTCGCCGGCGGCGACGGTAAGGTCGATGCTATGGAGGATCTCCTTCTCGTCAACCGAGGCAGTGAGCCCGGAGATGCTCAGGAGGGGTGCGGAGGTGGTCATACGATGCCTTCCTGCCAGAGGGTTCGGCCTTGCGGCGGCCGTATTGAAACCCTATTATTTCTCTCGGAATAAAGATAAAGTGAACGGCGATGAAGTCAAGCTTTAATCCGAGTAATCCACTATAATTTAGCGAACGTTTCGCGGCCCGCGGCTCGTAGCCGGTGCCGCGTGGTTCGTGGAGTCTGTTTCGCCAGCCCTCGTGAGGAGGTAGCGTGCTCATATCGTCCAAGGGGCGCTACGCGCTTCGCCTCATGATCTACATTGCGGCCTTCGGTGACGACGAGGGCAAGGTGGCCCTGCGTGAGGTGGCAGAGCGCGAGGATATCTCGCTCAAGTATCTCGAGCAGCTGGTGAGGCCGCTGGTGAAGGCGGGATATTTGCGCAGCGTGCGCGGCAAGGGCGGCGGCTACACGCTCGCGCGCCCGGCCGATGAGATTCGCGCCGGCGACATCCTGCGCGTGGCGGAGGGCACCACGGCCCCGGTTGCCTGCGAGGGGCTAGGCGGTGACTGCTCGCGCGCCGATTTGTGTTCCACCGTGAAGTTTTGGACCGGTCTCGACCAGGTGATCGAGCGTTACGTTGACGGCGTGACCCTGGCAGACCTCGCACGCGTTCCCGAGATCAAGCTCGACGTGGACATCCAGATCCCGGGGGAGTCTGCGTAGCTGAAAACATGCTTATTGCGTGAATAATGTAACTGAAATTGGGCTTCGCATAGTGATTTATGCCGTGTAATAGCTGTTCTACCAGCGGTGTTAGATTCCTATAATCACGTTGTTTAATTTCTAGCAACTCCTTGTTTGAAATCCACGAAATCCTGTTTGAATGGCCTGCGATAGTTGAAGCCTCATCGCGGTCGAAAGGAGATAGTGGATGTTCGGAGGACGATTTGATAGTAAATGCTGTTTAAAAACAGTTCAAAAAGCGTACAATAATATGTGAGCTGATGCCAATGTTGTTCACATTTGATTGCAACAAAAGTTTGAGGAACTTGGAGAAGCACGGAATTGATTTCAGAGAGGCTCAGGCGCTTTGGAGTGATGACAATCGTCTTGAGTTCAAATTGATGCATACTGGCGAGCAACGATATGGTGTTCTTGCGCTTCAACATGGTTTGGGGTGTTTATCAGACGAGGACTGTTCATTCGCATCATTTCTGTCCGACGCGCAACCAAGCGGGAGAGGAGTCTATATGACCGCAAAAATGCCTAGCGCTTCCGATATCGATCGCATGGTAGACGAGGGTGTCGATATGACTCCTTATATCGATATGTCATCCATCGAGCAGCCAGGGCGGAATCAGCGGCGTGTTGGAATCGATATGGTTGAGACTATGATCTCGCGGCTCGACTTCTACGCTGCGCAATACGGTGTAACGCGCCAATCGCTCATGAAATTATGGCTCGGTGAGCGTCTTGATCAGGAAGATGACCGGCGTTTGCGCTCTGGAAAACTGGCTTAGCGTGCTGTTTTGGCTTCGGCATCTGCGTTTCGAAAATGTGGAGCACTTTTTAAGGCATGTTCAAAGTAGGAAGTCCTCTTTGAGTTAATAAAACACCTGATAAACGGACTGTAGAAGCATCGGGTCTACTCAGTGAGGGTGCAAAAAGTGCTCCACATTTTATTGAGCTGCCAAATTGAGCGTCCCAAAGCCCTTTTTGAAGTCAGTATCGGGAATGACACCGCTTTTTTGCTTACAAAAAAGATTTGGTAAGAATGAGGGGGATGCGGACGAAAAGTTGGACCATCGGGTCCGGATTGGAGGTCCGCGTGTACTGTAGGGACGACGTCGAGCTGGCGCTGCTGGCCGTCGAGGAGGGCATGAGCAGGCGGGAGGCCGCCGAGATGGTGGGGTGCGGGGAGACGGCCCTGCGCGGCTGGCTGGCCGGGAGGCTCCCGCACTCCTGTCTCCCATCGGCTAGAATCGAGGGGAAGGAGCGGCGGGAAGGAGCGAGCATGTGCCCGAGGGGCGTCTACGACCCGCCGGCGAGGGGGCCGCTCGCCGGCCTGGAGCCGGCGCAGATAGAGAACATCCTTCTCAGGGCGGTGTTGGCCGACCTAAAAGCGGGAGGCTGGGGGCCGGGTTCGATCTCGAACAGGAGCAAGTGCGAGCTCGGAGAGAGATTGAGGCTGGCGACCGGCCTGCCCCTCCGCTCGATCATCGGTTTCTTGAGGATATCGAGGAGCTCCTATGAGTACCACCGCGCCCGCCTCGGGCGCGACCGCTACGCGGCCCTGAGGGCCGAGGTGAGGGACGCCTTCGAGGCCGGGCGCGGCTGCTACGGGTACCGGCGCGTGCACGCCGAGCTGCGCCGCCGCGGCACGAGGGTCTCCGAGAAGGTGGTCCGCCGCCTGATGCGCGAGGAGGGCCTGGAGGCCCGCCGGCCCCGCCGCAGGCGCTGGAGCTCCTACGAGGGCGAGCCCGACGAGAGGCCGGCGAACGCCCCCCGCGAGCGCGCGGAGGCGAGGAGGGCGGCCGGCGAGGACTTCCCTCCCGACCACGACTTCTCCGCGTCGGCCCCCGGGGAGCTCGTCGTGACCGACGTCACCGAGCTCGCCATGGACGGCTACAAGTGCTACCTGAGCCCCGTGGTCGACTGCTACGACGGGATGCCCGTCTCCTGGTCGCTGTCGCTCCACCCGGACTCCGCCCTCTGCGGCTCGTCGCTGCGCTCCTGCCTGGACTCGCTGCCGCCGGGCTCGGCGCCGACGGTGCACACCGACGGGGGCGGCCCGTACCGCTCGGCGAGCTGGAAGGCGCTGTGCTCGGAGCGCGGGGTCACCCGCTCGATGTCCCGCCCGGGGCGCAGCGGCGACAACGCGCCGGCCGAGGGGTTCTTCGGCACGTTCAAGACCGAGTTCCTCGGGGCCATCGACCGGTCGGGCGTCGGCCTGGAGGAGCTGGCCGGGGCGGTCGGCGACTACATGGAGTGGTACAGGGACGGGAGGCTCAAGCGCTTCGAGGAGCCCGGCGGCGGCCACCGCTACGAGACGATTGCCGGCAGGAGGCGGAGGCTGGGCGTGGCGCTGTAGGATGTGTACAAGAAAATGTCCGCATCCCCGAGAGCGGTATCCCAAAGTAACCAATTTGGACGCAGCGTCTCTACCTGCAGGTTTCTTGAGAGAAAAGCGCTGGCTACTCAGCAAAAGCCATCTGAACCTTACCCAATCTTTTTTGGCTCGGTATTCAATGCGTGAAAAGCCGGGTATCGCACTCGCTTCGATCGCAAAGCCCGAGATCTCCCTTGGCATTCGATTTGACGGCGGATTTCTATATCAGCCAGAGGTCAAGAGAGAGGAGGGGTTGATTTCGGTGCGCTAAGAGTTCGGTAGTCGTACAACGACCCTGTCCTCTTTCGTCTGCATATCGAAGCCCATGTTGCCGATGAGATGACGCATGACTGGGCTTGTTGCGGCCGATACGTTGAGCAGCTGTATGATGCCGTCGAGCATATCCTTATACTCGGTTTCTGGAAGGAAGCGCTCTATCCTTACCAGCATCATCGCATATCCGCACTCATGATGCGGTCCGACGCGCGCACAATACAGTCTGTCGTCATGGGCGCAGTTATTCCTGAATTTGACGAGATAGTCGATGCTTGCTTTTGCCTCGGTAGGGTCGAAGTAGCCAAGGGTTGATGATCCACCCCTGCCGGTGGCGAGTGCGATGTGCTTGCAAACGGCGCGCTGCTCCGCGGGCTTCATGAGATTGAAGAAGTGCTGGATGTTCCCGAAGGTCAGGTCGTTCACAAGAACCCATAGCGGAACTTCCCCGTATTTTGTCTGGTAATGGCTAATGAACTCGCTCCGTTTGTCTTTCGACTTGTACTCGAGCGTGGATATGAGCTTAACGAGGTTCTTTCCGTAGTCGTTCAGCCCAAAGGCCGCGTACTCGGTTTCCGTTGCATAGGATCCAAGCTGGAGATAGGCGTCATGTGCACCGTGTTTCTCGCTGAAGCAGTATGCGCACGCTGTCTTAACCAGAGCCTCGACACGGATAAGGTAGTGGAATGTGAGCTCTCGCAGGTTGCGGTCGAAGGTGAACAGCCCGTGTATGTCCGAGAACTTAGTTCCAGCGACATATCTGTCGTCGCCTTCCTCTGCTGTTTTCGTTTCGTCTATGAATGGCGCTTTGTATCCATTCACGATGGGATAGTATCCCTCACGCCGCAGGATGGCGGCCGTGTTGTCGTCGGTTTGAACGCCTCGCGTTTCGAGAAGTTCGATTTGTTGCGTTATGCTCTTGAAAGGCTTGCTCACTGAGAGCCTCCAAAAACGACGAAGAGGCGACCGCCCAAGGGCAGCCGCCTCTTCTAGTGGGGGCGCGGGACCCGTAGGTACACCGCGCCATAACCGCTGGCACATACTTTACCCATAAGTTTGCGAATCCACAACTTTATTTGTACTATGCGCAAACTTTATTTTACTTTTTTGCGAGCTATTCGGTCATCCCCTGGCAGTTTCAGTGGAACTCCCCATTGCTTCCTGTCGGGATGAAAACGGCTTGTCCAAACCCCTCAACCTCAACTCGAACCTTAATTGAATTTCATGCTTTAGCTGCGAAATTGTTGACGGTTCTTACGGGGGCCTGCAATACTCATGCCCACAGCACGCTCTTTGTGCCTGTCGAGATGCACGTCACACGTACCTGCCCGCACGGGCCGCAGACCAAGGAGGATAAACCATGCAGAAGCGCCATAGCGCCATCGTTGCAGGACTCGCAATCACACTCGCTATCGCCACGCCATTCGCGGCGACCGCGGCATATGCCGAACCGCTGCAGGAGGCGGAGGGCACGGCGGACGAGGCGGCCGCTGCCGGCTCCTCCAACACCGGCGAGGAGCTCCCTGCGCCGGCGGATTACGACAAGAGTGACTTCTATCAGGGCTCGCTTACCGCATCGGCGCTCTCGAGCGCCCGCACGGCACGCGCGTCGCTTGCTGAGGTCTCGGACGAGATGAAGTACTTCACGCTCTATGAGAGCGGTAAGAACTACGACCAGGGCTTCAGCTACTACGACGGTTACAATGCGCTGGGCTACTACCAGTTCGACCGCCGCTATTCGCTCGTAGGCTTCATGCGGTATTGCATGAGCTACGACGCGGCGGCGTTCTCGATGTTCCAGGCGCCGCTCGCCCGCGCCGCCGAGCTGAGCGACTCGAGTGCGTCTGTCTACGACAGCTCCGCCAAGCGGCTTACCGAGGTGGGGCAGCTTGCCGAGGATGCCTGGCATGCGGCGTATGCGGCGAACCCCACGCTCTTTGCGGCGCTGCAGGACAGCTATGCCTACACCAACTACTACGAGCCCACCGAGCGCTGGCTCGCCAGCCAGGGGATCGACATCTCCGGCCGCGCGGACTGCGTGAAGGGTCTCGTGTGGAGCATGACGAACCTGTTTGGTGCAGGCGGCGTGAAGAAGTACCTCACGGCGGCCGAGCTCTCGAACGCCATGAGCGACCGCGAGTTTGTGAACGCCATCGTGGATTCGCTTCCGTCGAGCTTGGCGGCGTACAACAAGAACACCCAATACCACAAGAGCTGGATCAACCGCTATGAAAAGGAGCGCGCGACGTGTTTGGAGTACATCGCGGCAGATGAGGCGGCGGCGGGGGAGACGGGCGGCTCGACCGGCGGCTCTGCAGGCTCGGACTCGGACTCGAACGCTGGCTCTGCGGGTGACTCGCCAACGGGATCGGATGGTTCGAATGACGGATCGTCGGCTGGCGGCTCGGGTGAGCCCAATGACGATGCAAATATGTCGACGGATTCCGGATCGTCGGGCGGTAGCGAAGACAAGGGCTCTGGCAGCAGCGATGGTAGCGCCAGCGGGGAAGAGGATAACTTCGGTGAGAGCGGCTCGGGAGAACCCGGCTCGGGCAACACTGAATCTGGCGATAGCGCGGACGGCACGGGTTCCGCGAGCGACACTGATAGTGACACGCCCTCGGCTGATAGCTCGGCCGGCGCGGGCGGCGTGACGGTGACACCTCCGGCAAACAATGTAGTGGTTACGCCTGCACCAAGCGCCCCTTCCAACGAATCTTCTGATGATCTGCAGGATGATGCTTCGAGCGAGTCGACCGATGACGGCACGCAGGAGGCCGGCAACGACAAGGATGGCAACAGCGAGGAGCCGTCCCCGGACGACCAGTCGAAGGATAAGCAGGCTGGTGGCAGCGGTGCGGGCGCAGGCAAAGACGATGGCAAGGGCTCCGGCGCAACCGATACCAACAATGCGTCCGCTAAGAGCTCGTCAGCCAACAAACAGGCGGCTGCCACATCCAGCAAGGACTCCGACGGCGGCTCCGGCATCCCGGAGATGTCCGACCCCGTGGTCATCGCCGGGCTGGCGGCGGCGAGCTTGACCACCCTTGGCGGCACCGCTCTGGCAGCGGGCAGGCGCGGCCTGCGCCTGCGCCGCAACGATGCCGCTGAAGACGGCACGCGCGACTAGCACGGTCGCGGGGTAGACGGAGGCATCGTTGGAAGAGCTCGAGCTTGCCATCTTGCACGGCATCCAAGCGCTGCACGCGCCCGCGCTGGATGCCGCGATGTCGACACTCTCGCTCGCTGGCTCATATGCGCTCATCTGGCTTGTGATAGCGGCGGCGCTGTTGGCGCGAAAAACGACGCGTCAGGCAGGCGCCGCCGCCGTTGTCTCTATCGCGCTGGCCGAGATCGCCGTCGCTTTCCTCAAGTCCATTTTCATGCGCCCGCGCCCGTTCATGGTCGATTCCAGCGCGGCGCTTATCATCAACCCTCCCGGCGACTGGTCGTTCCCCTCGGGACATGCCGCCGTGGCATGCGCGTGCGCCGTCGCCATCGCCATGTCGTTCGGTGCCAGGCGATGGAGCATCTGGCTGCCTATAGCAGCACTCGCTGCCCTCATGGCCTTCTCGCGGCTCTACCTCTTTGTCCACTGGCCCACCGATGTCCTCGCCGGAGCCGTGCTTGGTGCAGGTATCGGCACTATTGTTGGCAAAACTAGTCGCGGAATTAACAAGCTGGCGCAACAGAGAGGCAAGGAGCATCAACGATGATTGTGAATAACGATAAACCGGCAGTTCTTAGCACGCCTGTGCATCAAAAGGCAACTAAGTCAACGCAGACAAAAGGGCAGCTTGCCGCATATGCGAATCCTCAGAAACGCAAGGATGAGGCCGAGGCATTCGAGAGAGTGATGGTGAGCAAACATACAGACGCTTCGTGATGCAAGTATTGCGTTCGGCTGATGAGAAACTCAAATACTTGTTCAAGCTCGATATCTAACGGCTTTGGTGCATCTTTAAGGATTGCAGAGCAGGGAGCTGTTTATCCCCATCTCATGCGTTACGGCTGCATGCAGTTCGGGCATTTGTTGCAAGGGATGAAGCGTTCCGTTGAGCGCAATTTCCACAAAGAGGCGATGCTCCTCAGGGGATAATATGATTTCCAAAGCTGCGATAAGGTCGGCAAAGTTAAGATCGCCGCGCCTGCCGACGCGTGCGCAAAAGAGCCGCTCATTGTGTGCGCAGATATTCCGAAACGGAACAAGCACCCTAAAGCACTGCTTCATTTGTTCGGGCGTTACTTTCTCTCTGAGTGCTGATTGCGCAACGTATTTCGCCGCGGAGTTTTGTATCGACCTGCTTTGAAGGTCATAAAAGGCCGAGAGATTGCCAAACGTTAGGCAGTTTGAGAGCACCCATAGCGGTACGTTGCCGTATTTCTTGCGGTAATGCTCCACGTATTCAGTCTTTTGTTTTCCATTGCGAAGGTTCTGCAGAACCGAAAGAAGACGAATTAAATTGCTGGTGTAGCTGCCAGAGCCATGTGTCCTTTCATATTCCGCCTTTGAGATGTAGTTTGCTGGGTCAAGATATGCATCGGACTCTTTGTGCTGTTGGCAAAATGCATAAATTGTTGCGGTTTTCATACGATTTTCAGCTTGAAGAACCGAAGCAACGGTCATAGTTCGGAGCATTCGATCGAAAGAATGTACGAGATAGAAATGTTTGAATGTCGTTCCATTTCGATAAAACTCTTGGGTCTTATTGCTCTTATCGTGATCGAGGAAGAATCGTTTGTATCCGTTAATAACGGTGTAGTAGTTATAGCTTAGGAGGTAGTTTCGGGCCTCTTCTTCGTCCGATATCGTAACTCCCCTACTTTTGAGAATGGCGAGCTGTTCGTCGATTGACTTGAAGGGCTTCTCTCGATCCATATTCTCTCCAAACAAGGAAAGGGGCCATCATCGAAGATAATGACCCCTAACCAGCCTCCGCCTCACGTAGAGTCCACGGAGCCGTATCACTACCTACACTATACCCCACTTGACGGTTAGGTTAATTAGAAAAACTGTGTTTCGGAGGAGGCAAGCGATGTACCCACAGCCCGTCAGTTTCTTGGGCATTCTGTCGTGCTCAATCATTCCGGCTATAATTCCTGTGGCAGCTACGTGGGCATGTTGCTGCCATGCTTCGAAGGGATGCCCTAAAGCTCGGAAGGCTCGTGTATGCATAGCGATAAAGACGCGCTCGTTTCGGTCATCGTACCTATTTATAACGTCGAGAAGTATCTTGATCAGTGCCTCGATAGCATCACGGGCCAGACGCATAAGAACCTCGAGATCATCTGCATTAACGACGGCAGCACCGATAGCTCGCTCGAAATCATGAAGCGTCATGCTGCGCAGGATGGGCGCATTCGTATCATCGACAAAGAGAACGGCGGCTATGGTGTTGGCTGCAATCTGGGCATTCGCGAGGCGCACGGCACATGGATTTCCATTGTCGAGCCCGACGATTGGATCGATGCCAACATGTACCACGACATGCTCGAGTTTGCATCGCGCTTCGATGGACGTATCGACGTTATCAAGACGCCGTGGTGGAATGTCGAGAAGTGGAACGACCCGAAGAAGCAATGCTGCAAATATTGCAAGCTACACGATCGTATCAAGACGTCGAAAGAGCCGTTCACGCTCGAAAAGCATCCGCTGCTCATCGAGATTCATCCGGGCATTTGGTCTGCTCTGTATAACAAGGAGTTCCTGAACGAGAGCAATATCTGGTTCCCGGAGTACCCTGGTGCGGGTTGGGCAGACAACCCGTTTCTCGTGCATACGCTGTGCACGGCGAAGTCCATTGTCTATCTCAACAACCCGTACTACTACTATCGAGCCGACCTCAAAGGCTCGACCCTCAACCACAAAACCGAGGATGCGATTGCGCGTCCGTTCGATCGTTGGATCGACATGACGAAGCTCATGGAGCAAATTGGGGTGACCGACCCGGGCATCTGGCGCTCGCACTATCTTCGTGGTTTCAACTACATCGACGGCGCGCGGTATGACGACGGCAAGGATAACCCCATTGTCGTGAAGAAGACCAGCGAGGTCTTCAAGCACATGAAGTCCGAGTACGTGCTCGATAACCCATTGCTTAACAAGGACCGCAAGCGCCAATATCTTGAGGCGATGGATATGGATACCTCGCATATCCCCATGAAGGGTCGCTTGAGCCATTTTGTGTACGAGACCGGTGCAACACTTGTTCACGAAGGTCCTTATCTCTTCCTCAAGCGCGTGTTCATTCTCTTCCGCGGTGCCAAGAAGCATCCGGGAGAGTAACGTTTTGAGCTTGTGGGAGAGGTGTTGAGATGCGGTCGGGAAGTTCGACAAAGGTGCTGATTGCTCTGCACGCGTTGCTCGCGCTCTATTCGCTTTCGAGCATCTGTGGCAAGCTTGCCGCTGGTTTCGACTTCCTAAGCTTGGGATTCATTCTGTGCTATGGCGGCATGATTGGCGTCTTGGGGATTTACGCCATCGGATGGCAGCAGATTATCAAGCGCGTGCCGCTTACGTTTGCCTATGCCAACCGCGCCGTCACCGTGGTGTGGGGCATCATCTGGGGCGCGCTCTTCTTTCATGAAGGCATCTCGCCGCTCAAGTTGCTCGGCGCCGCAATCGTGCTTGCCGGCGTGGTCCTGTATGCCTCGACGGAGCATGACGATGAAGCGTCTGGCGGTACGTCCGCGCAACACGAGGGAGGCGAGGCGTGATGGACGCCACCGTGCTCGCCTTTGCCGGGCTTAACCTCTTTGGCGTGTTCATCAGCGCAATCTCGCAGGTGCTGCTCAAGAAGAGCGCCATGCGTGACCATGGCTCCGCCATCAAGGAGTATCTCAATCCGTTCGTGATCTTTGCCTACACGTTGTTCGTTGCGGCAACTTTGTTGTCGGTCATCGCATATCGGGGCATCCCGCTTTCCATGGGTCCTATCCTCGACGCAACCGGCTACATCTACGTAACGATTTTTGGCGTGACGATCTTCCATGAGCGCCTTACAGCAAAACGTGTGCTGGCGCTTGCACTTATCGTGACGGGCATCGTTGTTTATTCGATGGGAATCTAGGACCATCAATCGAAGCGGCTACGATATTATGGTTGAAGCAACCGTCCGACAGGAGCTATTCCATGGATCAAATCACCTCAGGTAACTTCACATTCTCTAAAACAAGCATCGACGGTGTTATCGTGGTCGACGTGAAAAGCTACGGAGATGCTCGGGGCTATTTCATGGAAACCTACAAGAAGCCGGATTTTGTTGCCGGTGGTATCGATGTCGATTTTGTTCAGGACAATCAATCCTCCAGTGTGAAGGGCGTTCTGCGAGGCCTGCATTTCCAGATCAATCATCCGCAGTCAAAGCTCGTGCGTGTGGTTTCGGGCAAGGTGTTCGATGTTGCTGTCGACCTCCGTCCGGGTAGTCCAACGTATGGAAAGTGGGAGGGAACGGTGCTCTCTGCAGAGAATAAGCGTCAGTTCTTTATCCCGCGTGGATTTGCCCACGGTTTCTTGGTTCTCTCTGATTCCGCCGAGTTCGCGTATAAATGCGACGATATCTACCATCCAAATGATGAGGGCGGTCTCATGTGGAATGATCCGGGTATTGGCATCGAATGGCCGGCGCTTGACGGTGACGAGGCGTTCGATCCGTCCAAAGTCATCTTATCCGACAAAGACAAGACGCATCCTGTCCTCGCTGACCTGGCCTAGCTGAGGCGTGGAGCTGCACATCGCTCTGGAGGTGCGTTGCGATTGCTGCATGTGAACGGAGAAGCGTTCATTCAATGGATACAAAGGCTCGGCTGGAGACGGTTGCTCGTCTTATGCGCTATCGCTGCTTTGTTGGGGGCGTTTCTGTCTTGCGGTTTTGATCTTGCCCATGACGGAAACGTGGCATTTGCCAGTCCGTTACTCTGGATGTCATGGCTGACGTGCAGCGTCGTGCTGTTCTTGCTGATGGCGCTTGCGTTGTTCTGTCGAGATAGAAGACGACGGATACCGAGGGTGTGGACCCCGAATGAGCGACGCAGGATTTTGGTGCTCTCGGCTTTGGCCATCAGCGTAGTGTGGATGATGGTCTTGTTGGCAGGTTGGCCCGGTTTCTACGTGTATGACACGAGCGCGTTCTTGGATTACATCAACGAGGGCACACTTACGACATTTCAACCGGCTTTTCATACACTGTTCGTTTCTGCATTTCTCAAATTGGGCCTTGCGTTGTTTGGATCGTTCAACTGGGGGGTTGCACTCTACACCGTTGTGCAGCAGATCATTTGCCTGTTTGTTTTGCTGCTCATGTTGGATACGCTCTTGTGCTGCGGTATTTCAAAGATGGGGATCACGATAAGCGTCACGTTTATCGCACTGAATCCCTATATTGCCATGCTGACAGCATGTACAACGAAAGACATTCTGTTCTCGTACTATCTTGTCGGCTTTATCACGGCGATGGTTAGAATCCATTATGGATTCGGCAACATGGCTCGCAATGCCGTGCTGCTCGGCATATTCAGCTCTTTGCTGCTGGTATATCGAAACAATGCCCTTCCCGCGATGGCGGTTTTCTTTATATTCTTGATTATTCTCTTTCGGTGCAAGAGGGCCATGCTCGTCAAGCTCGCCCTTCCGTTTGCGCTTAGTTTCTGTGCATACGCGTTATTCACCGGTCCGGTTTCTTCGATGCTGGGTGTGGAGAAGTCCAACGCACTTCAGGAGATGATCTCGATTCCTACGATGGAAATTGCCCATGTCAGTGAGACGAGTGAGGAAATGTACGATCTCCTGGACGCCTCGGGTGTAGATGCTGCTGAAGTGGTGAGCAGCTATCAGACGAGTGTGGGCAATTCAGACGGCGTGCGCATTCTCTTCTGGGATCTTCTCAATGATCGAGGTTTTTTTGAGATACTGCGGCTCTGGGCACAAGCTCGTGCAATCGATTTCTGGGGGTGCGTTGAGGCAGATATGCTCCTCACCAATGCCTCTTGGAATCCCTTTGGAGTCATTGACGGCTATGAGGGTTACTACCAAACCGTCACGCCCTCATATGGCTTTTCTCCCATAGCCGAGTCGCCGGCTGTTCAAGACAGCAAGATTCCTGCGTTGTACGACGTAATCTACTATCTGTCCCGCTATAACGCCCCCGAATATACAGGCGTTTTATTCCCTGTGGTATCAGTCTTTCCCTATGTGTGGATGCTTCTGCTCGTTTGCGCTGCTTCGCTGCTCGATCGGGATCAATTAAATAGGGCCATCTCAGTGCTTCCGCTGTTACTTGTAATGACCAATTGGCTCGGTCCGCTCGTGCTGTTGAGATATTACCTGTATTTGCCGCTTTTGGCCCCCCTATTGGTGAGCTGCTGTCTGCTGCGTCGCGGAGTGGGGGACATCGAGAAGGGGGAGCGAGGTGCTTGCTATGCTTGAGATGTTCGATATGCAATCGAATAACGGTCGCAATGCGTTGCGATCGCTATCGACGGCGCTGCCCTATGTGATCTACGCGATATTCCTTGTCGTGCTGCATGCTCGCATGGATCTGACGACGGGGGACATGCAGGCATTTGTATCCATGCTCGAAGAGCATTCGCTTCTCGATGTCATGTCGCTAAGATATTGGACATGGGGTTCACGATTGCTAATCGAAGCCGTCCTCATCTATATCGTACATGCACCTCTGCTCTGGATCTGTCTCGATATCGCCGCTTTCCTGCTCATTCTGCATTATCTTGGCGTGCTTGCACGGCGCGCGGGCGCGCACGAGCATGTTCGGTTTTTTCTTCTGGCGCTGTTGTTGTGCTATCCCTATCCAACGTTGAGCGAGGCCGGCTGGATTCCAACAACGGTCAATTACATTTGGCCGTTGGCCTGCTGTCTTTTCGCGCTCTCGGTTTTCATCGAAGCGCTTGATGATACGAATGCTTCTGCTGTTTCGGTCTGGCGAAAGGTGCTTGCTGCGCTGGCAGCGTTATTCGCCGCCAATCTAGAACAACTTGCTTTGGTTATTTGGACCTTTCTCGCTTTCATTCTGTTGAGGGGTTTTCTGCGGGAGAAGCTATGCTCGCGTTATCTACTCTTCGTATGGGGGCTCATCTCGCTTGAGTGCTTGGTAATCGTTACCTGTCCTGGAAACATGGCTCGAACATCCGAGGGCGCTGACTATTGGTGGCCTGACCCGTCTCATTTCTTGACTCCTGTGACATTCGATTCGCTGTCAGCGTTCGATAAATTTTATCTTGGGTTTGCGTCTGCCTTTGATGGATATCTTTACGGATACTACTCCGGCCCCTGTTTCCTTGCTGGGCTTTTGACCCTTATCTTGGCAGCTCGTGCATTTTTCGAAAAGGAGAGCCTATGGCGTAGGGTGGTTTCGACGATTGCCTTACTGGTATTGCTGGGTATTCCGCTCGCACGGCTTTGCCCGCCCGATTATCTCCCTTGGTTCATACAGCGGATAACGCAATATCCGCTATTTGGGTTCTCAATTACGCGTTTCGGAGTGTCCTTGCTCGAGGCGATTGCCTGCATGGGAATCGCGCTTTTGCTTTTGGGCTCGAGGCAACGCGATGAGATCCCCTATGGCAAATATATGGCCGCTGTATGGATCGTATGCTTGCTTTCTCGTATCGCCTTAGGATTTACCGTGTCTTTGTTCGGCTCGGGTTATAGGATCATGATGCCGCTTGATATGGCGTGTATCTGGTTGGCATCCGTGTATCTGAGTATATACGTTCGTTCTCGAGCGTATAGCTGGTGGATCGTGATGTGCGTCATAGTCTTGGTCGCGGTGTACAGCACGACGCTTACCTTCTCGGGCGTAACACTTTGGGCATAAGAGGAGAACGGAGTTTGTCTCTTGGTCCGTATGGCGGATATGATAGTTCCATCGTCTAGGTCGTGTTAGGAGAACCATGAAAGGCATCATTCTCGCGGGTGGATCGGGCACGCGCCTGTATCCGCTCACGCTTGTTACATCGAAGCAGCTGCTGCCCGTGTACGACAAGCCCATGATCTACTACCCGCTTTCTGTTCTCATGATGGCGGGTATCCGTGACATCCTTATCATCTCAACACCGCAGGACTTGCCAAACTTTGAACGCCTCCTCAAAGATGGATCGGACTTCGGTGTGAACCTTTCTTATGCCGAGCAGCCCTCGCCGGACGGCCTTGCACAGGCCTTCATCATCGGTGAGGAGTTCATTGCCGGCGAGCCCTGTGCGCTTGTGCTGGGCGACAACATCTTCTTTGGCAATGGCTTGTCGCGTCATCTGCGTCGCGCTGTAGAACAGGCGGAGACCGGCGCTGGCGCCACGGTCTTCGGCTACCATGTGGACGATCCTGAGCGTTTTGGTGTCGTTGAGTTCGACAAGGATTTCAACGCCATCTCCATTGAGGAGAAGCCCGAGCACCCCAAGAGCTCCTATGCCGTCACGGGTCTCTACTTCTACGATGGCCGCGTGTGCGATTTCGCCAAGCAGGTGAAGCCCTCTGCCCGTGGCGAGCTCGAGATTACCGATCTCAACCGTATGTACCTCGAAGACGGGTCGCTCTCGGTTGTAACGCTCGGTCGTGGCTACGCCTGGCTCGACACCGGTACCATGGAGAGCCTCTACGAGGCGGGGGAGTTTGTCCGTGCTGTGGAGCGCGCTCAGGATACGCCGGTCTCCATCCTTGAGGAGATTGCCTTTGAGAACGGCTGGATCGACCGCGAGACGCTGCTTGCCTGTGCTGAACGCTATGGTAAGAGCGTGTACGGCCAGCACCTCAAGAAGGTCGCTGAGGGCATGTATATCAACCCTAGACGCGAGTTTTAATCAATGTACTTGCGGATTTAGACAGCAACAGTAAGGAGGCGGTGCAGCGAAAGCGCTGCGCCGCTTTTCAGTTGAGCGAGTTGCCGGCAGTCGAATTGTCGGACGATTCCTTCACGATGTACGGAGGCCTGTGTTTGGTTTCGAGATATGTCTTGGCCAGATATTGTCCCATGATGCCTAGGCAGAGCAGCTGAATTCCTCCGAGTAGCGTGATGATGCACACAAGTGACGGCCAGCCGTCGACGGGATCCCCAATCAGCAGCGTTCGAATAACGATAAAGATGACGCCTATGAATGCAATGGCGCAGAGGGCAAGGCCAAGGACCGATGCAATGGAGAGCGGCACGGTGGAAAAGGCAACAATGCCGTCAATGGAATACAGGAGTAGCGAGAAGAAGTTCCATTTTGTTTCGCCGGCAACACGGTTCACGTTCACATAGGGAATCCAGACGGTCTTAAAGCCAATCCAGCCAAAGATCCCCTTTGAGAAGCGATTGTATTCTGGAAGGGAGAGTACAGCGTCGACCATTGGGCGACTCATAAGGCGGAAGTCGCGAGCACCGTCAACGATGTCGGCGTTTGAGATTTTGTTGATAAGCTTGTAAAAGAGGCGGGCAAAGACGGAGCGAATGGGTGGCTCTCCCTCGCGGTTCGTCCTGCGTGTTGCCACACAATCCATGTCGCCAGTGAGCAGCATCTCGTACATTTGCGGCAAAAGACTCGGTGGATCTTGCATATCGGCGTCCATCGTGGCTACGTAGGTTCCCGTTGCACGCTCGAGGCCAGCAAGCATAGCGGCTTCTTTGCCAAAGTTACGGGAAAACGACACCCAGCGAACGGCGAAGCCTGTGCGCTGATGCGCCTCCGCGTTCTTCATGGCATCGAGCGTTGCGTCGGTCGAACCGTCATTCACCAAGATAATCTCGAAGCTAACAAGATGCTGGCTCATCATGTTTGCCGCCACGCGGGAAATCTCTTCCATGAAGATGGGGAGACTTTCCTGTTCGTTGTAGCAGGGAACTACTATCGATATCGTATCCATGCACAATCCCAAGGTTCGTGTTCGTTCGCAATGCCATTATAAGTCGTTGCTCGACCTTTTCTTATTTTTGCGCATAGTGTACGCGTCCAGCGTGTTGCGCGGGAAACGCGCTATCCTTGAGCATAGTCAAATTGATCGTTTTCAACCGAAAGGAACGCTCATGGCAGAGGCCTTCGAGCCCAAGAACATCATCGTGACAGGTGGCTGCGGCTTCATTGGCAGCAACTTCGTGCACCACGTGGTCAACGAGCACCCCGGCGTGCACGTGACGGTGCTCGACAAGCTCACCTACGCCGGCAACCCCGAGAACATCGCTGGGCTGCCCGAGGATCGCGTCGAGCTCGTGGTGGGCGACATCTGCGATGCCGAGCTTCTTGATCGCATCGTTCCCGGCCATGATGCCATCGTGCATTATGCCGCGGAGAGCCATAACGACAACTCTATTGCGAACCCCGAGCCCTTCCTGCGCACCAACGTGGAGGGCACCTACTGCCTGCTCGAGGCCGCGCGCAAGTACGATGTGCGCTACCACCACATCTCGACCGACGAGGTCTACGGCGACCTCGCGCTCGATGACCCGGCGCGTTTCACCGAGGAGACGCCGTATCACCCCTCGAGCCCCTACAGCTCCACGAAGGCGAGTTCGGACCTGCTGGTTCGTGCGTGGCATCGCACCTTCGGCGTTCGCGCCACGATTTCCAACTGCTCGAACAACTACGGTCCCTATCAGCACATTGAGAAGTTCATCCCGCGCCAGATTACCAACATCCTTGAGGGCATCCGTCCGAAGCTCTACGGCGATGGCAAGAACGTGCGCGACTGGATTCACACCGACGATCATTCGAGTGCCGTCTGGACCATCCTCACCAAGGGCGTGATCGGCGAGACCTACCTCATTGGCGCCGACGGCGAGAAGTCGAACATCGACGTGCTCCGCGCCATCCTCGAGCGCATGGGCAAAGATGCCGACGACTTCGATTGGGTGCGCGACCGTCCCGGCCACGATCGTCGTTACGCCATCGATTCCACCAAGCTTCGCCGCGAGCTGGGATGGCGGCCCAAGCATACGGATTTCTCTGAGGGTCTCGATCAGACCATCGCGTGGTATACCGAGCACCGCGCATGGTGGGAGGGGGCCAAGGCGGCCACGGAAGCCAAGTACGCCGCGCAGGGTCAGTAGTCTAGGCCAGATAGATAGGGGAGTCTCGAGATGAAGGTCCTAGTCACGGGCTGCAATGGACAGCTGGGCAATGAGCTCAAGCGCTTGTTCGAAACAGGCACGGCGGAGATCGGTCCCATTCCGGCTCTTTATCAAGACGCCGATGTGGTATATGCCGATGTTGCGCAGCTCGACATCACGGATGAGGATGCGGTCAATGCGTTCTTTGCTGCACATGAGTTTGATGTGGTGATAAACGGCGCCGCGATGACGAACGTGGACGGTTGCGAGACCGCCGAGGACGCGGCGTATCGCGTGAACGCGCTGGGGCCTGCGAACCTGGCGAAGGCATGCGCCAGCCAAGGTGCTAAGCTCGTGCACATTTCCACCGATTACGTGTTTCCCGGCAACGCTGCGGGTGAGCGCGTGGAAACCGACGAGACGGCTCCCATCAGTGCCTATGGGCGTACCAAGCTCGAGGGCGAGAAGCTCGCGCTCGCGGCGAACTCCAAGACGTTTGTTGTGCGTACCGCGTGGCTGTATGGCTATGTGGGCAAGAACTTCGTCAAGACCATGCTGCGGCTTGCGCGCGATGTGGGACATATGATGGTTGTCGACGATCAGGTGGGCAATCCAACTTCTGCCAATGATTTGGCATATGAGATTCTCAAGATTGCCGAGACTGAGAACTACGGCATCTACCACTGCACGAACAACGGCATCTGCTCGTGGGCGGAGTTCACGCGAGCCATCGTAGCGCGTGCGGGTTATGATCCTGCAATCGTTACACCTTGCACTTCGGATGAATATGCCGAGGCGCATCCGGATGCTGCACGACGCCCACTGTTCTCTGCGCTGCGCAACAAGCATCTTGAGGATACAATCGGTGACGAGATGCGCCTTTGGCAGGATGCGCTCGATACGTTCATGGCGAATCTTCCGGAGTTCGAGGGGTAATCGACATTATGGCGAAGGAGATAGGGGGCTACTTCGGTCTGGAAGAAAACCGAGGGGCGGAGTATCACGGAGGAGCGCTTGCGCTCAATTTAGGCAGAACGGCGTTTCTGTACTTTCTCAAGAGCGTTAACGTTACGTGCGTCTATGCCCCGGAGCTCCTGTGCGATTCGATGACATCGATTTGCGAGCGAGAGGGGATCGCTCTTCGCTTCTACCGACAGGATGCATACTTGATGCCCAAGCTTTCCGCGAAGATGGCTGATGGCGAATGGCTGCTGCTCGTAAACTATTTGGGCCAGCTTTCAGATGAGAAGATCAAGGCGTCGCGCACCATGTTCGGCAACATCATTGTCGATCACACCCATAGCTTTTTCCAGCGGCCTGTTGAAGGTGTTCCCACGCTATATTCATGTCGAAAGTTCTTTGGATTACCCGATGGCGCCTATCTTTATACGCCGCTTCAGCTGGATGAGCCAGATGAAGTTGATATTTCATTTGGGCGTATGTCACATGTCATGGGCAGGTTTGAAGAGACGGGTTCTGCGCATTACGCCGAGCTTCATCGCGTTGCGGATGGCTACTATCAGGCGACGCCCAAAGCGATGTCGAAGCTCACGCGCAATCTCCTGCGCGGAATTGACTATGAAGCTGCGTGCGCGCGGCGCAATGAGAACTATGCTGTTCTCGATTCCCTGCTCAAAGATGTCAACGCTATACGTTCTGAGGGTATTGCAGGCGTGCTCAGCCCGTTCCAGACAAGTGACGGTCCCCTTGCGTATCCGTTGTACTGCACAGAGGGTGTTGTGCTGAGAAAACGCCTTGCCGAGCATAAGGTGTACGTTCCCACATATTGGAACAACGTGATTCGTTCCTGTGATGCCCGTTCGGTGGAATATCAATGCGCTGCTAATATTCTACCGCTGCCGTGTGATCAGCGATACAGCTCAGATGACATGCATCGGGTTGCCACGCTCGCGCGAGAACTGATGTAAAGGAGACGAGAGAAAGCTGCTATGAGTCTTTATTCCGTTGTCGTTCCTGTGTATAACTCGGAGCATACGCTCGAGGATTTGTATCAACGCCTATGCAACGTATTCGATAATGAACTGAAACGCGATTTTGAGCTGATCCTCGTGGATGACAGCTCGCGCGATTCATCGTTCTCTGTTATGGAGTCTCTGCACGCTCGCGACAAGCGCGTCAAGATCGTGCAGATGGCGAAGAACTTCGGGCAGCATCCTGCGCTTCTCTGCGGTTTTTCTATGGCTCAGGGCGATTTCATTATCACGATGGATGATGATCTGCAGCATCCACCAGAGGAGATTCCCAAGCTCATCAACACCATGGATGCTCGAGACGACGTTGATGTTATCATCGCGAGTTATGAGGGGCGCAAACATAATCCCATTCGTAAACTGGGGACGAAGTTCTCGGTGTACATGACCTCGAAAATGCTCGGTAAAGATCCGAATCTTGAGATCACGAGCTTCAGGCTCATGCGCAAGTTCATCGTTGATGCCATCCTGCAAACGAATACGCATCTTCCTCAAATTGGAAACCTGCTCGTTCTCACCTCGAATCGCATCATCAATGTTCCGGTTCACCATGATGCGCGCGCTTTCGGCAAGAGCGGATATTCGTTCAGCAAACTTGTTCACGAGCTGATCTTTGACATCACAACGCACACGGCGCTGCCGCTCACGATCGTGCGCAACATCGGTATCGTCAGTTTTCTCGTAAGCATCGTACTCGGCATCTGGTACCTCATTCGCTATTTTGCGTTTGGTGTGTCTGTGGAGGGCTTTACGACGTTGGTTTTGCTGCTGCTCGCATTTGGTGGCCTCATCCTGCTGAGTCTGGGCATCATCGGCATGTACCTCATGAATATCCTCGATGAAGCAAAGAAGATGCCGCATTATGTGATTCGGAAAAAGGAAATCGATTAGGGGGCACCTTATGTCGGTCTCTGGAAAAAAGCTCATGGTTTTAGGAGCTGGTGTTTATCAGGTTCCCCTAATTAATAAGGCACGGGAACTTGGCGCTCAGGTGATCGTCGTGAGTCGTGCCGGAGACTATCCTGGTTTTGCGCGTGCCGATACGGTCTATGAGCTCGATACCACAGACGTTGAGGGCATCCTGGCAGCCGCGCGCAAAGAGAGGATCGACGGTATCACGACTACAGGTACCGATGTCGCCGTGCCCGCAATCGGCGCTGTATGTGATGCGCTTGGCCTTCGCGGCATCTCAGCGGCAGCAGCCGCCCGTGCAACCGAAAAAGCAGCGATGAAACGTGCTCTGCTCGACGGCGGTGTCTCAACATCTCCATTCGAGGAGGTGCGGTCTGTTGACGAGGCTCAGCGTGCGGCAGAGCGTATCGGTTTCCCCGTGATGGTAAAGGCGTGCGATGTATCCGGCAGCCGTGGTATCACCAAGGTTTTGGCGCGTGAAGGTATTGCCGACGCCTTTGAAGCTGCCATGGCGGTAACCCGTACCGATCACGCCATCGTAGAGGGTTTTGTTTCTGGTCTTGATTTTGGGTTTGAGGCATTCGCTTCCGATGGACATGTTGAGCTCTGCCTGACGCATGACAAGTACACGCGTCTGGCCGGCGGAACAACTATCTCTGTTGGGCATGCCTTCCCGTATCGAGCCGATTCGTCATTAAACGATCGCGTGTTGCATGAGGTTGAGAAGATTGTGCAGGCAACCGGGTTGGATAATACCGCCATCGACGGCGACGCCATTCTCATGCCCGACGGTGGCATCTCGATTATCGAGGTTGGCGGCAGATGCGGCGCGACGTGTATCCCTGAACTGATTTCTCTGCATACCGGTATCGATTTTTACGCTCAGATTGTCCGTAACGCGCTCGGCGAAAGGCCCGACCTGGCGTACGACGCGACCGTTCCAAGCATGGCTAAGCTCATGTTCAGCCAATCGGGCGGCAAGGTGCTCGCAATCGACAAGGACCGTATTGACGATATCTGTCGCGAACATGATGCCATAGTGAGCTTGGATGTTTCGGTGGGCGATGAGGTTTCGCCTATGAGAAACGGGACGAACCGCTACGGCCACCTCATTATGAAGACGGCGGACGAGGCGTATTTCGATGAAGTGCTCCACCAGGTGGAGGCGTGTGTGCATCTCGGATAGCGAGCACACGATGAAGCTTGAGGTGGCGGCCCGTCCAAAAAGCTGGACGGGCCGCCATTGCTGTCAATTAGGCGGTAATTTGGGAATGCGAACCAAGCTGCTTGGTGCGATTCTGATGTGAAATCACGATGCAGGCAATGATGGAAAGCGCTAATCCAGCTCCGGTGAGCGCGAGTCCGGCGTCTGTTCCAGCAAGGGTGTAGGTAGCGGTAATCGTATGGGTTCCCGCAGAGAGTTCGAACCCAATAAAACCGTAATCTGCCCTGAATGTATCAACGGTCTTACCGTCTATAGAGATATGCCATGTACCAGTATTGGGGATTGCCAGGCAAGCGATGCCGTCGGAATCGAGAGTGACGGTTCCGCTCATCTCGCCATTGCTCACCTCGTAAAACTCTGAGGACGCAGCCAGGGCATCGGGTTGTGCTGTCGAGAGGGAGGCGGACAGCGCGTCCAATTCCTCATCGGGAACGATGACGGAGGTTGCAAGAAGCGCTCGACGAGCCTCGGCGGATTCAAGCGCATCAGCTTCTGACTCTGCAACTGCGTTGCCGCGAACGGTGAGGATGGATTCCGCGCCCGTGTTGCGGTAGATGTAGACAGCGCCCTCCTGGTGCTCAAGCTCGCACCAATCATAGGCAAGTGGCTCGAGGGACAGAACGTACTTTACATTCAGAAGATCGAGGACCGCAGGCTGATCGGGATTGTTCTTGAAGCCCTGAGAGTAAACCGCCCATGTGGAGATAGCTTCTTTCCATAGCTTGCGGTAGAACTCGTCGACATCGCTGTCAGGCGAGCTGTTGTATGCCGAAGCGCTTGGATAGTGGAGGATGAGGGAATCATTGAGGGGCACCCAAATCGAATAGGTGCTATCAATGCGATAAAACGAGTCGTCGTGCTCTTCGAGATAGTCAAGCGCCGCGATGGTGTCTTTGCCGCTCTCCGATGCGAAGGAGAGGGGGAAGTCCGACATGGCGACCGTCTTTCGGCTGTTGTTGGTAAAAAAGCCGTCGACGATCGATGTCGAGAGCACAAGTGCGATGAAGAGCGCGGTGAGGGCGGACGATGGCAGCTTTTGCTTTACCAACAAGATGACGCAGGCGATCATCGCGACGAATGCAACAAGATAGAACAGGCAGACCAGTCGGCCGTTCATGGTGTTAAGCAGTGACCATATGAGCACTGCAAGGGTGAGGATTGCAGCGAGCGCGAATGGCATCTTTGCAATCTTGCCTGGTAGGATGCGCTTTTCAAAGCCGAGCGCCATGGCTGTGCATGCGGGAAGCGCGATGATGAAACAGCTCCTATATTGTAGTCGAACCATTGCGGTGAAGATTGTTGGGAGGAACTGGTGGAAGCAATACAGCGCAATGAGAACCGTCGCGAGTGAGATGAGCAGCTTGGCCTTCTTTGACCCCTCTATGTACGCCCAGGAAAAGAACTGGGAGAGGAGAACGAACGCGCCGACAGAGTAGCCCAGCAAGATGAACTCGTACGGGAAACTCCCAGTGAAATCCATGTCAAAGGATGGGGAAACAATGGTAGTTACCGTTCCCGCTCCGGTATTGATGAGGCCGCTGCCCAGCGTACGGCTGAGGATTGCCGGAACCCAATCAAGGTTGATGAAACTCGTCAGGCTTAATACGATATGCTCGGCAAGCGACATCGAGCCCGACGTCCTCGATGTTTCGGTGAGCAGGAAGAGCGCATAGGGAATAAAGACGACACCAGAAAGCAGCACACCTGATGCCACGGGCACCGCCATTCTCCCAATGGTGGCGAAATACGTACGGATTGAATGTGTCTGCATATAGCATGGAATACGCAGTAGCAGATAGAGCGCGGCAAACAGTAGCACCATAAAGGCGATGTAGGGTGACCACATGAGCAGAAGACCCACTACGATCGTGACAACAAGGAACCGCGGGACGCTTTTCTTTTCCAGGTACAGCTCGAAGGCGAGCATGCAAAGCGTGAAGATGGGGAACACGCTTCCCAGCCAGTAATGCTGTCCGTAGAGAATCATGAAGCCGCTGAGCGCGTACAGGAGTGAGCCGAGGACTCGGGCGATTGGAGTGTCGCAGAAACGCGTAAGGAAATGGTCGAACAATAGTGCGCTCAAGACGACCTTGACCGATTGCGCGATGACGAGGATAAGGCTCAAATGAGCTTCTCCAAGCAGCAAGCCAAGGGGAACAACGATAAGGTTAAACGGATCATAGAGCCAGGATTGGTATGTGGTGGCATTCACCCCAAGCTCGTATTCAAAGCTCCAGAAGTCGACGAACGTGAATGATCCATCGCGCACGTTGCCAATAAGATTGAGGTAGAAGGGGACATACTGCTCGATCGTATCCGACCCCACATCTCCGACGGCATAGGCAAAGCTAAGGTGCTCGAAATAGAAGTTAGCGTAGATCGTGAAGAGCGCGGCGGCCGAGATGGCGCAGATGAACAGCAGCTCTGCAAGGGTTCTCTTTCTGCTGGGTTGCGACAGCTTCGGTGTTTGCCAAATGAGCAGGCCAAAGAGTGATGCGGCAATCAAAACAGCGATGGCCAGGTAGTAATACATCGACCAGTTCATGAATCCCCCGTGGTTCTTACGGTCAGTTCAACCTTCCAGTTTACAATACTATCTTGCACAGTTGTTGCTGCTATGCATCCTCTAGGATGCGGGAGGAATACGCGGGGTGGCTTCTCAAAATCTGAAAGCAAGTACCATCAGTTCCCTTTTTTGGAAGCTCTTCGAACAGGGTGGCACCGCAGTGGTCACGCTGCTCGTTCAGGTTGTCATGGCGCGCCTGCTTGCGCCGGACGAGTTTGGCATGCTAGCCATCATGCTGGTGTTTGTGAACATTGGCAACGTTATCGTTCAAAGCGGGCTCAATACCGCCATCATCCAGGTGCCCGATGCCACGGAGCGCGACTATTCGACGGTCTTCTGGATGAGTTTTGCGCTGTCGGTGGCGCTGTATGTCGCGCTGTTCTTTGCGGCGCCTTTCATCGCCGATTTCTACCACATGCCTCAGGCGATCCTGCCCCTGCGTGTGCTCGTGCTTGTGCTGCTTATCAATGCGTACAACGCCATCCAGGAGGCAATCGTTGCGCGCAATCTTGAGTTTCAAAAAACCTTCCGTGCGACGGTGACTGCGGGCGTGGTTTCGGGTACTGCGGGTATTGTGTGCGCGCTTCTCGGCGGTGGCATCTGGGCCCTCGTGTTGCAGCAGCTGGCGCAGCAAGCGTGCAAGTGCGCCGTGCTCGCGCTTCAGATTCCTTGGAAGCCGCAGCTTGTATTCGATGGGGAGCGGGCTGTGAAGCTCTTTCGGTTCGGGTGGAAGCTTTTGGCATCAGGTTTGCTCGAGCAGGCATACCAAAGCATGTCCGATCTTTTGATTGGCCGTGTATTTACCACGGCAGACCTCGGGTACGTCTCCCAGGGTAAAAAGTATCCCAATGCGGTGGGCACGCTGCTCGATGGCGCAATCCAGCCGGTGATGCTTTCCGCGGTGGCGCGCGTGCAGGAAAGTCGAGAGCAGGCGAAGCGTCTCGCGCGTCGCGCTCTCAAGACCAGTACGTTTCTCGTTGTGCCGTGCATGGTGCTCTTTGCTGCAGCGGCCGAGCCCATTGTGCGTGTGGTGCTGGGCGAAGCATGGGTCCCCAGCGTGCCCTTCTTGCAGATGTACTGCATTGTATATGCCTTGCTGCCCATTCACACTACCAACCTCCAGGTCCTTAACGGCATGGGGAGGAGTGATCTGTTTTTAAAGCTCGAAGTGATTAAGAAGGCCCTCGGTATCATGACGCTGCTGTTCACCGTTTTTGTACTGCGCAATTTGTACGCCATCGTGGCGGGCTACATCGTGACCGGTGTCATTGCCACATTTATCAATGCATCTCCCAACAAGCGCGTTATTGGCTACGACTATCTCGAGCAGGTACGTGACATCTGCCCCGCGTTCGCGCTCTCTGCGATCGCTGCGGCGCTCTCGCTTGTACCTGCGCTGTTCGGCCTGTCCGACGTGGCGCTCATTCTTATTCAGACGCTCGTTATGTTCGCCGCTTACTGTGGGCTTGCCGCGCTCTTCCGAGTTGAGGAGTTCGGCTATCTGGTTAATACCGTGCGCGGAATGCTTTCAGCGCGTCGCAGCTAGGTTCGAGCGGTACTATAGAGACTGTTGTTTGTTTCGATACGCGCGCCTTCGCGCTCACCAATAGGAGCCACCATGCACACGACGCCTATCTGGGTAACTCGTTCTTCGATGCCCGATTTTGAGGAGTATATTGAGGAGATCAAGCCGCTGTGGGAGAGTCATTTCCTTACCAACATGGGAGCAAAGCATCTTGAGCTCGAACAGCAGCTCGAGGGGTTTCTTGGCGTGGACGACATTGCACTCTTCACGAACGGGCACAATGCGCTCGAGTGCGTGTTCGAGGCGATGGGGCTTACGGGCAAAGTCATCACCACGCCGTACAGCTTTGCGTCCACAACGCATGCCATCGTGCGCAAAGGACTCGAGCCTGTGTTTGCCGACATCAAGCCCGATGATTACACGCTCGATCCGGCGAAGATCGAGGAGCTCATCGACGAGGACACGTGTGCCATCGTGCCGGTGCACGTCTACGGCAATTTGTGCGACGTGGATGCTATCGAGGCGATTGCCCGCACGCATGGCCTCAAGGTTATCTACGACGCAGCGCATGCATTTGGCGTCAAGCGCGGTGATGTTTCGGCGGCAACGTTTGGCGATGCGTCCATGTTTTCGTTCCACGCTACCAAGGTGTTCAACACCATCGAGGGCGGCGCGGTGTGCTTTCACAACCACGAGCTCAAGCCTCTGCTCAACCAGTGGAAGAACTTTGGCATCACGGGCACGGAGAGCGTGGAGTATGTGGGCGGCAACGCCAAGATGAACGAATTCTGCGCCGCTATGGGTATCTGCAATCTGCGTCATCTCGATCGCGAAATTGCAAAGCGCAAGCAGGTTGCCGAGCGTTACTGGGAGCGGTTGGAGGGCGTTCCCGGCGTGGTGCTCAGTAAGCCCCAGCAGGGCATCACCCCCAATTACGCCTACATGCCGGTGGTGTTTGAGGAGCAGGAGTTTGGTGCCACGCGCGACGATGTCTACGCTGCGCTTATGGCGCTCGATATTCATCCGCGCAAGTACTTCTATCCGCTCATCAGCGATTATGAGTGCTATGCGAACCGCTTCGATTCGGACCAAACGCCAATTGCGAAGCATGTGGCAGATCGCGTACTCACCCTGCCCATGTATGCTGACCTCGCGCTTGAGGACGTCGATTGGATTTGCGACGTTGTGCAAGGCGTTCGCCAATAAGCTGAGGAGCAGCTGTGGAGCAACCGCTTGTCTCTGTGGTGGTAACGGTGTACAACCACGCGAACTATATCGAGGAGTGCCTGAGAAGCATCCTCATGCAGCGTGTCGATTTTCCCTATGAGGTGCTCGTGGGGGAGGATTGCTCGCCCGATGGTACGGCTGAGGTGCTGCGTCGCCTGCGCCCCGAGTTTCCCAAATACTTCAAGTTCTTTTTGCGCGAGCAGAACATGGGTGCCGTCAAAAACGGCGAGGATCTGTATGAGCGCGCCACGGGCAAGTATCTTATCGGGCTCGAGGGCGACGATTTCTGGACCTACGAGGGCAAGCTGCAGGCGCAAGTCGACTTTCTCGAGGCTCATCCCGAGTATGCTGCGGTATATACGCGCTGCACGGTGGTGGGGGAGGACTCTCGCCCCAATGGCGAGGAATACCCGCAGTGCCCGTTCGAGGACTACAGCTTCAAGGAGTACTTCTACAGCCGGCTTCCTGGGCAAACGGGAACCTGCCTGTGTCGTCGGGAGCAATACTTCGCCTCGCGCGATGAGTTCATGGCGCACAAAGAATACGGCTTCTACCCGGGAGACCGGCGCAACGCGTTTCTCTATCTTTGCGACGGCAAGGTGCACTGCATACAGGAGGCATGGAGCGCGTATCGGCATGTGGTGAGCAGGAAAAGCTCGAGCTATTCTTCGAGTGTTCAGTTCAACGATCAATATGCGCGTGATGAGGTGCTCTACGGCAAAGCTATGGTTGCATTTGCGCGGCGACGCAACAACACCGAGGCGCTGCGCGTGGCGCAACGAACCTATTTTAGGTTCTACCTCAAATGGGCGCTCGATAGGCGGAGTTCCATCAAGCTTGGCGACTGTCTGCGCGAGCTCATGGCAGTCCCGCATCGCCTGAGCAATCTGCTTGCACCGCTTCAGTGGTATGCCGTGCTGGGCTTTCGACAGCTCAGGGGCATCGCAGTTGACCTATAGCTTCTGCGCGGCCGCGGTTACCACTTGATATCGATGCCAAGTGTGTCGATGGCGAAACGATAGGCCGCCAAGAACGGTTTCATAAGATGCAGCTTGAACATGATCTGCGCGATGAAAAGCTTGAAGTAGGCAGATCCATGGCTGCGCGCATATGCTGCCGAGATATACGGCGAGCGGCGCCACGTAGGGAAGTTGCCATCAAGGTAGCGCGTGTTGTCTTTGATTGCCGATGCCACGTCGATGCCCTTGGTGCAGGACAGCCTGAACGACATCGAAATACCGAGATGCAGAAACGTCGTGGCATCCAATGAGGCCAGCATCTGCTCGCTCGCCTGTTCTTCCATGAAGCAGCGGCGGACCTCGAGCATGGCGCGCTTCACGCTTTCAATCTGCTCGAGCGTGACGGTGTTGATCATCGACCCTTCTCGGATCATGTAGTTATGGGGTGCGGTTCCGGTAAATGCTACTGCGCGCGTGCAGGCAAGATAGGCAAGCTGGTTAAGCGTTACGTCTTCCAAAATAGACGGCGGGTTTGCAAGACGATGCATCCTCAGGAGCAACGAACGCCGATAGAGCTTGTTCCACGCGGCCGAGTTAATCCCCACGAGGTCGCCCGGTTGCTCGCTTGGTAGAAAGGTGGGCTTCTTCTCGTTCATCTCTGTAGAGATAACGTGGCCGTCCTCTTCGCTTACGCGATTGAAGCCACAAACCACGATATCAGCATGTTCGCTGAGCGCGGTATGGTATAGATCCGCTGCAAAGGTAGGCGCAACGTAGTCGTCGCTATCAAGGAACGCGACATATTCGCCTCGAGCAACATCCGTCCCGCTCCAGCGAGCGTTCCACAGGCCGCCGTTCTCTTTGTCTACAATACGGATGAGATCGGGATGCGCCGATTGGTAGCGCTGCATGACTCCCAGACACCCATCGGGAGAACCGTCGTTGACGCAGATGATCTCAATTCCAGAAAGCGTTTGGTTGATAAGGGAGTCGAGGCATCGAGGCAAATAGTCTTCTGTCTTATAGCAGGGTACAACGATGCTGACGTTGATGGCGGCGGTGTTTGACATGCGTAGCGGTCCTTCGAATGTAGCTGGCTGGGCATTATAATACCGTGCTGGGCATCATTTGCCATAACGAGGATGTTCGAAATCGATTCCACCATGCAGGAGCACGAATATGCATGCAACACCAGACAGCTCGGTTATCGTGGTGATGTCTACCTATAACGGGGAGAAGCATCTGCGCGAACAGATCGATAGCATTCTTGCCCAGGACCGTCAGCCGGTTTCGTTGCTTGTGCGTGACGATGGCTCGACCGATGGAACCGTGCAGATCCTAGAAGAATATGAGAAGCAGGGGGCGCTCGAACTCATTCGAGGCGAAAACCTCGGTGTGGTTGGCTCGTTTATCTCGCTGATTGCTCGTGTTGCAGATTCGGCGGACTACATCGCCTTGAGCGATCAGGATGATGTATGGCATGCCGATAAGCTTTCCCGTGCGCTGCACGTGCTCGCGATGCACGACCAGGCCATTCCGCAGCTCTATTGCTCTGAGTACATCTTTTGCGATGCGGAGATGAACCCCGTCGGCGCATCGCATCTCAACCAAATTGGCGTGGACTTTCCCACGATGCTGTACGAGAACATGGTTTCGGGCAATACGGTGGTGATAAACCGAACGCTTGCCGAGGTGGTACGCGATGCGGGGCGCGAGGGCGTCTATACCCATGATTGGTGGCTTGGCCTTTTGGCTACGGCGCTCGGCGAGCTGACATACGACGATTTCGCTTCGCTCGACTATCGGCGTACGGGTTCCAACGCGAGCCCCACCGGTACGAGTACAGCAAATATCATGCGCAAGAGAATAGAGACATTCTTCGTAAAGAACCAGCTGAAGGATGTCACGCGTCAGCTTGAAAAGCTGCAACAACTCTACGGGGCGCAGATGAGCCCCCAAAAGCGCGCGCTTTTGTCGAGATTCTTGGAGGGTGGAAGAGTCCGCAAGGCCCTTGCCCCCGTGAGACTCCGTCAGAAGCCTGTCGAAGAGCTGGCATTGCGCGCCATGTTCTTGCTTGGCATGCTGTAGCGGTTGTGCTACCTACGGTCGGGATGGTCCTTGTGGGCGAGGGCAATTTCTTGCGCGAGCTCGTTAACCTTGGCTTTGAGGCGCGATATCTCTCCGGAGTTCGTGAATACCTTCCAGAGCAACAGGGCGATTACCACGAGATAGACGAAATTGCTTGCCGACATAAAGCCAAGATAGTAGGCAAGGCTCATCACGAGTCCGGGGAACAGTGCCATGATGACGAGGACGGCGGCAAGGACCACCCAGAAGACAGCGTCCTCGATGAGAATCTTGTTCTTCTTGACCTGCTGGCCAACCATGGCTAGCGAGAGCAGCGCTCCAAGGACGAGTAGTATGCGAAGGTAGAGGGGAAGCATGCGACCACCTATTTCAGTACGCGCATCATGAGGATGGACAGGCAAGTGCGCGCCATGTACTTAAGCACGTTGATGATATCGAAATAGCTTGATCCGCCCTGACGCTCCTGCATCTTCGCAGGAATCTCGAGTACACCGCCGTATTTTCGGGCGATAAGCGCCACCATATCGGGTTCGGGGGCGGCGTCGAATGAGGTGGCGAAAAGCCTGATCATCTCTTTGTTGTACATGCGCATACCGCCGGTGGGATCGGCTATGGAGCACCCGGTCGTGAGCTTGATGAGCAACGTGATAAGTCGCTGACCTACGCCGCGTGCTCCCGTTGGTTTGGCGCTTCCGTCCAAATAGCGAGAGGCGATAACGATGTTCGCACTATGTTCGCTAAGCGTGTGAGCCATGATGGGGATATACTCCGGAAGGTGCTGCCCGTCGGCATCAAATTGAACCGCGGCGTCGTAGCCGTTTCTCAGAGCGTATTTCATGCCCAGGCGAAACGCCGAGGTAAGTCCTGTGTTGACCGGAAGATTGACACCGTTGAAATGCCGCTCGGCAATAATGCGTTCCGTGGCGTCTCGCGAACCATCATTCACGATGAGGTAGTCGATCTCTGGACAAGCTGAAGTAAGCTGCTCGACAGTGTTCTCAAGACACGCCTCTTCGTTGTATGCCGGAATAATGGCAAGTATCCTCATGGGGAAACGCTCCGAATACGATTTCATGCAATCGCTGGCAAGTTTACCACGACTAGCGATCGATTCTGTAGAGCATCATGCTTCCCGCCTGAAGGACGCAGGTGAAGCCAGGGGTATCCTTGGTGATAGACGAGATTCCCGCAAACTCATCCGGTTTGTAGTCCTCACGGAGGTCAATGAAGGATATGTCTGATTTTGACTGGCTGAGAACGAGCACGTATTCCGCATCGATCTCCTGCACCGCCTGCTGCACCTCAGGATCTGACGCGTAGTCGCAGAGCTTTGTGCGTATGATACGGCTTGCTGCGGTTTCATTTTCGAGCCCGTATCCCACGAAATCGCGATAGTACACACGAATGCCGTCGGTGCCATACGTGAGGAAGCTGCCGTCCATGGGGTCGTTGATAACCAGATCTCCCGAAGGAACGATTTCCTTTACTTTGCCGATGAGCGTCTCTTCAACGCCACTGAGCGGCATGTCATAGGAATAGGTATCACTGGCGAGTGCGCGATAGTCGCCAAAGGTGGTGTGCACGTTTTTTGGCCAATCGCGAAGTTCTACATTTTGATATTCCCGCTTGACCTCGTCTGAATAGGTCGTATGCATTCCTGGAAGGTTGAATTCCGGCATGAAGTTAACAAGCAGAAAGACGCCGGTGCCTAATGCGGCAATCTTCGCTGCATGGGTTTCGCGACCGATCTTGCGATTGTAACAACGAACAACGCTCAAGAGGGCATGAAAGACCCAAGCGAGACCAAGCGCGGCGAGAGGCGTCGCGATGATGGTTGCCATGGCTGCGATACGCATGGTATCGGTATACCAGAACCCTGCAACTAGTTGTTTGAATTCGTCTTGCCTCGTTGCAGCGGCAATGAAGATGAAGCATGCAAGTGCATACGAGACGGGGAGCCACCGAAGATTCTTGGTGTGCAGCGCTTTGATGATGCCAATGATAACGAGGACGGCAACCAGAAGCTGCGCTGCCATCTCGGTGTAGAAGCCCATGGTGTAAATCTGGGTTGCGATGTTAACCAGGGCTTGCCAGAGACGAAGATAGGGAGGCCAAACATGGGTGACCGTCCCCTGCATGAAGGGGAGCTTGTAGCAGGCATACCATGCAAGTAGGCAGAAGGCGATGAAGCCCAAACAGGCGCACACCGTACGGGGGATTGATACGGATCGCATGCGGCATGTCTCCCAGATGCGAGTGACGCAATATGGGGCGAGTAAGACCGCGCAGGTAAAGATCGTGTTGGGATGCAGTAGCGCTAAACCAGCGATGCAAACCAGCAGTGCAGCGCCCGTTTTAACTCGCGTCGACACGCCAGCTACCTTCGAACTTGTTATCACCATAAAAAGCGCTGCGGCAATGGGGGCTACGGCAAGGCCGGCGAGGTTGGGGTATACGGGGCCAAATGTCATGAGCGCCCACGGGAAGGACACAAACGACAGCGCAACGATGGCGCCGCATACCAGATGAGTCTTATTGCCGTCGAAGAGGTTAGAGAGCAGTGGGAGCAACGCCAGGGGATAGATGAGGCAGGAGAAGACGAACATGGAGGCGTTGATCGCCACGGGAACGGAGACGCCCGTGATTTGAACAACGAGTGCGCAGAGAACATGCCATGCCGCTGGATAGAAACCGGGGACATAAAACGGATTGATAGCCTGGTCGGCATGTGCGAGATAGGGGGACACCCCCAGTGAGGTAAAGTTGCCGGAATCTGCCATACTGCGAATGAGATTGAGATGTTGTGTGACATCGTATGCCTGGAAGATGGCGTCTGGCGCATCGAGACGCGAAACAAAGAGGTTGTAGCCAAGGGCAACGCCGAGCGCGAGAGAGAGCACGATGGCGAGTGCAGGGATCTGTGGGAGCGAGATGACTCGGCTGCGCGCGCCGCGATTCATAACGAGCAAGATGACAGCTGGGACAAGGATGAGAAGTATAAAAATGATGAGCGGTGATGAGCTGATGTGAAGTAACGAGAGCAGCTGCCCCGCAATAGCAAGAAGCGAGATGCCGAGTAGGGGCGAGCAGCATAATGACCAATCACTTCGCATGCCGATTGCTTTGAAAACTAGAAAGCCAGGAACGCAGAGTATGGCAATAAACACAAAGGACGCAACAATAAAACCCGACCACATATAAGGGGCTCTCTTCCTCAAGAAAGATGTGATGACTTATCAACCTGACTACATACTAACCCGTTTGGTAGTAAGATAAAACGCAATTGTGACCTAGGGGCCGTTGAATTCAGCCATTGAATCTGGCGGTTTGCAAAAAATGAGCCTTAAATGATCCTGGGCCAAACCCATTGGAACGTGATTGGGGAGAAGGACATGGATACCAAGGATATGAGGATGCGCCGTCCCGCCGTGGTCGCTGGCCTCGCCGCCGCGCTCGGTCTGACCGCTGCGCTCGGTGCCGCGCCCGTTGTTGCCGTCGCCGACGACAGCGCCGTCCCGTCCGTGCCGCAGGAGCAGGGGCAGGCGGGCGAAGTCGGTAGCCAAGTTGAGCAGCCCGGCACGCCGGAGGAGTCCGGCGACGGCGAACAGGCTGATCAGCCCGGCGGTTCCGAGAAGCCTGTCGACGGCGATGAGGGCGGCCAGGTGGGCGGCCCCGAGCAGCCCGGCGGTCCGGAAGAGTCCGGCAACGGAGAGCAGCTTGGTGGCTCAGAGGAGTCCAGCGAGGGCGATCGGCTCGACGGCTGCGAGGAGCCTGGCAACGGAATTCAGCCTGATCAAAACGGGGAGCTCGCCGACCAGGAGCTTGCTGAGCAAAATGAGCAGAAGAACGATTCTGCCACTTCAAGCTTGTCGAGTTCCTCATTAAATGAGCTCGTTTCGGCGGAAGCCGATCATGCGCCTGGCTGGGTTGAGGATGGTTCGGTTTATTACAATTCCGATGGATCAATTGCTACTGGATGGCTCGTAACTTCTGAACGAAGTGATGGCACAACTGGCGGACTCGAGCGTTATTGGCTGGGAGAGGACGGCAAGTTCCTCACTAACCGTGTGGAGCGAACCTTCACTGCTGTTCTTGAAAATGGATTGTCTGGTCTCTTTCGACTAACCTCTAATGGTTATGTTCTTAGGGGCTGGAGTTCAGATGGCCTGTATCGTGCAGGCGATGATGGGCGACTGTCAGTTGGCTGGGTTGTAACTGGCGAGCTCACGGACGGAGAGCTCGAGCGGTACTGGTTCGATGCCGAGGGCCGTATGGCTCGAAATCGTCTGATTGGCGAATCCAAGGGCGACGCCTCCGGCTACTACGCCTGGGCGATGGACGACGGCCGCGTCCTGCGCGGGAAGTGGGACGACCAGGCCGGCCACGTCTACCTCGCCGACAACGACGGCCGCCTCGCGACCGCCAACACCGCCGACGGCACCGG
>CALUFC010000007.1 GCA_944319885.1 uncultured Coriobacteriaceae bacterium | reverse complement strand
CTCCCCGGCAAAGGGGGGTTTGCTGGCCATTAGAATTCACCGCCCAGCATCTTCTTGAGCTCTGCAAGCCCCGCAACCATCTGAGCATTAAGGTCCTCGAGATCGGCTAGAATCTCTTCGGTAGGCGGATACTCAATGCGCTCATATTCGGTCTTCGCGTACTTGTTGAAACTAAAATCGTAATCATTATCGACGATTTCCTGCTTCGGAACGAGGAAGCTCTTCTCCGTGCGCTCGCGCTCACTCTCAGCATCGAGCTTCGTCCAGCGCTCAAGAATGTCAGGAATGTCGTTGTGCTTCTCGTCTGGATCACGCTTGTCGTCGAGTGTGTAGCCGTCGCTCTCCATATTGTAGAGCCAGACGTCATTCGTACCGCCTGCGTTGGTTTTGGTGAATACCAGAATAGCTGTGCTTACACCCGAATACGGTTTAAAAACGCCACTAGGCATATAGATAATTGCTTCGAGCTTCTGATTCTCTACTAACTCACGGCGCAGCTGTCCATATGCCTTTGAATTTGAGCGGAACAGCACCCCATTGGGGACGATGCAGGCGCAGCGACCGCCAATTTTAAGCATGCGCAGAAAGAGCGCCACAAAAAGCAGCTCAGTCTGTTTGGTGTTGACCATGGCACGCAAGCTTTTATTAATATCCTCAACATCAACCGATCCGGTAAAAGGTGGGTTCGCCAGAATGACATCGAACTTATTTGAAATGTCATTCTTTTGCGAAACGCTGTCGAGGTAGCGAACATCGGGTGCCTCAACCTCATGCAACATGAGGTTCATAGCGCTGATACGTAGCATGGTTTGATCCATCTCAAAACCACTGAACTGAGGCTCGGCGCCGTTCGTGCCCATGAAGGCATTCCATTGTTCGGTTGTCATCCCATTCTCGTAGTTGCCACGAATATGCTCAGCAGCAGAAATCAGGAAACCCGCCGTACCGCATGCGGGATCGCATATAAGCTCACCAGGCTTGGGATCAACAAACTTCACCATCATCTCACGGATATGGGCGGGAGTTCGGAACTGGCCATTAGTGCCCGCCGTAGAAAGCTTTGAGAGCATATATTCGTAAAGATCGCCAAGATCCCCGATATGCTCATCGAAATCGCCAAGCAGCTCATCTACACCAGTAACCGCCTTCTCCAAAAGCGATGGCTTGCCCGCGGGAAATCCGAAAGTGGCATTTTCCATCGCACGAGAATACGCTGACTCATCACCTAACGTCTTTATAAACGGGAAAGCGAATCGATCGACGATGCGATACATCTCCTCGGCACGCTTATCCTTAAAGCTACTCCAACGCATTTCTTTTCCAGCTATGATCTCTTTACGATCGTTCTCAAACTCATCCGGAAAAATGTGAGGCAGAGGCTCTCCGAGCATCATCTCCATGCGCTCCGTTTTAAGCTCCTTTTCGTCGAGTTGGCGCATGAACATGAGATAGGTAATATTGGTGATAACGTCGAGAGGATTGGTGATGCCACCCTCCCACATCTTTTGCCAGATGGCATCTACTTTGTTCTTTGTTGCTCCGGTAATCATATTAAAGTCCCTTCTGGATAATCATTATCAGGCTAGTCGTTAGTCTGCACCACACGAACAAACTCGCTTTGAAGTAACAGATCGCTCTTTTCTGAAATGACTCGACATAGCTCCTTGTATCCTTGGATACATTCTGAAAGCACCCCCAGCCGAGCCTGTTCCGCTGGCGTTGGAACAGGAACCATCAGACCGCCGATATCTCTCTTTTTTAAGAGTTGGATGGTCACGCCCTTGCTCATAGTTTGAAGCTCGAGATGTGTCCGTTGAAGCCCCAGGAATGCAGCAAGATAACGCATATCAACCGGGGATTTAGAAAACGAACGCAGAATGAATCCAAATGAGGTGACAAGCAATCCCTCGTGACCTTTGTCGATATAAACGCAATCATAAGGAGTAGATGCTTTGACAATTACATCGCCTTCGCGCGTGAACAGATCGTCCTTAACTTTCGACACCACCTCGCTTACAAGCTGAGTGTCATCGATACGAGAATCTGCCATCGCGGCTGGAACGAGGACTTTTGTCCTGATAGGATCATCACCATCCGTTATTTTCTTAGCACGGCTCATAGGTGCGCCAGTCTTTATTTCGACAAGCGAGCCAAGAGGCAAATAATCGCAGGACATGTTCATCTCCTTTCTGAACTACTTATTTCAGTTGAAATGGCGTTAAGCTTTTGGCTGCCGTCCCTCCATCGAGCTCCATTAATGGAAACGCTGCCAGCAGCTTTCCTCTTCCCTTCGACTCGAAGCGCGCAATTCGAATCGATAATTGAAACATGTTCCAATTGTTAAGAACAATAATATGTAGACGGTGGAGGTGCGTCAATATACTTGTTCAAATTAATTGGAACATTATCTCTATAAGCATCTCATGGTGTTTGTTATCTACGCTAGGCACGACATTTTGTCCGCACAAACAGATATGGTTCAACTGAATGCAAGCAGCGACCTCTGGATGGAGGCGAGCCATGGCATCAGACAAACTTACCTGGATAAACTTCTATATGTACTACCCGGGCGACGTCAATTGGACGCTAGCATGCGACTTGGTTTCTGGACGCGTCTGCCTAACAAGCGTTGCCGAGCGGAAGCTCCGCAAGATAGAGCGTTATCTGCCTCGTGCCACAGTAGAGCCTGACGCCCAGCAAGCGTTGCTCCTACGCCACCAGAGAATCATCGACAACGCGCAGTTTCACGTTGCCCAACTGAGCAAATCAACGCTTGACCTCATTGCAGGCCAGTATCCATTCCATCGATTCAAGCGTCTATATAAGCGCATCTGCAACCCGCATTATTGGTTTATCGACGATAGCGGAAGGTCTTTCTCCTGTGGAACGAAAACGGAATCGTTGTCGTGCATCACCTGGGACATCGATGAAACCAGCCCTGTCAGGGAGCTGTTCGAGCTCATTAAGAAGGACTCGGGGCTTTCACGGTATTCGGAGTGGTGGCGCTAGGAGGTTTGCAGGGCTGGTCAGCGCCCCGTCATCTATTGCACTCACCCATCTCTGCGCTAATCCGGCCTATTTCTTCCCAAACGGCAGCTTGAACGGAAGCGACTCTGCAACCTTGTCAAGATCAATGCCACTAATAGCTCTACCAAGCTCTTGGACTCCGTCAACCGCGGCGCCACCCAACTCAGCAGCGTTCTTTCCCGCCGCCTCGCCCAGAGCTCCCGCCCTATCGGCAATGGCACCACCAAGCTGCTGCGCACCATTCGTCGCGCCCGATGCGACATCGCCTGCGAACTTTCCCGCAACATCGAACCAACCCGGAGCACGCTCGATAACTTTCTCATCCATCTCGATATCGAGACCCCTGGAGAACTGACAGGTTTGCATCCTCAGATTGTCAAGTACTTCAAGCGCATTATCCACAGCAAAGGGGTGAAGGAGCTTTTCCTGTCTAGCCTTGTCCGACGCTTGCTCGAGCACATCACGGAAAGCTTCAACTCCGGACTTGACCTTACCAAGCCGCTCTCGCCTTGCCTCCACAATCCCTAAGCGATGCTCTTCCAGCACCTCGGGCAGCTCAGCGTAGGCTCGCTCGAGCTCGATGACCGAGAGCTTGTCCCTCGTCTGCACGGCTCTAGAAACCATAACGAGCCACGCTGGAACGTCATCTTTGGCAGCATCCAAAACATGCTCGATCTTGTCGACAGATTCGGCACGCGAAAGCTTATCCGAAATGCCTTTGAGCTTGGTCAGGGCATAGCCAAGCGCTCGACTCGTCGTCTGGGCACACGGGGCGAGCTTCGACCATGCCGCATCTCCCAACGTACCCGTTCTAGCTCTGATCGCCGCCGCTTCATCAACCTCAAAGGCTACGCCAATGAGGGCGGCAACCGTCTGATCCTTCTGATCTTGAAGGAGATCCCCAACCTTCTCGTCGATGCTCTTGAGATAGTCCGTAACCTCTTGAATCGCCTGCTCAAGCGCCATCTGTGTCATCACGCCGGCAACCCCTGTCGCCATCGCAGGCGAGAAGATCTGGCTCGGGTTTTCGAACTTGAGCCATTTGACAATCTGGCCGTTCGACTTTTGGACGACACCGGGTTGAATGCCGCCAGCTTTGCCGTATTTCTTTAGAAGCTCGGCGGAGTCCTTTGTGAGCTTCACCCAGCGACCAGACTCAGAGGACGTCTGAGCGGCTGCCTGTATGATAGAGCCACCTGTCTTCAATGCCTTTGTAGTAAATTCGCGAGAAACAAGGCCCTGATCGTCGAGCCATGCCTTGATTTCTTTGGAATCGCCGAGAAAGAGGAGGCCGTGCTCGTCCTTTACGACAGAGATTTCTTGAGTTGGTGCGTTAACGTCTGCCATGGGCTCCCTCAATTCCAATCTGCCCCTCTTTGGCATTTACATCTTCTTCACCCTTAGGCGATGCGCCTCCGATTATACGAAGTATCCGCATCCAAAGCGGTAGTGAGCGATTCCTCCATCGCCGCAAGCATCGCGTTTGTCCATCAGGGGGGCGGCCGACTGAGCCTCCTCCGCCAGCCCTTCAAGCCGCTTGAGCGCCAGCTTCAGCCACTCGAACTCGCGCGGACAACCGCCCATCGTCCAATGCGTAATATAGCGGCACTGCGAGAAGACAGCATTACCCAGAACCTGGATGTCGTCCACGTAATCAAGATTGAGTTGCAGCACATCCATATCATCAACAAGCGACCCATAACGTTCTAAAAACGACTGGCCGCAATCCATCTGGAACCCAAAGTCACTGAAGCGATCAGCCCGATCCGTTCGCTCAAGCGCGCAGGAGCCACATTGCTCCAGCTGCTCTCTAACTTCATGCGCGTAGCCTCCGATTTCATGGTTATCCATAGCGCCCCCTACAAAGTCGCGGCACCAAAATATCCAAATCTACCCTATTTCAAAAGGAGATTCGACGAGCAAAGCCGTCTGTCAAGAGGCACAGTGGCTTCTCCAGCCTCTTAGTCTGTATTGTAATTTCAAAAGCCCGTCTATAGCTCCTCCGAGCTCTTCGCCTTCCACTCCCCCGCTTCGTCATCCCATAGGAACTCAATCTCCCCATCGGCATCCTGGTCGTAAACGGTCCGAATCGCTCGAAAAGCTTCTGCGACAGGATCCCGATCCTTCGGATCCTGGCCGGGATATCTCCAAGCCGACTGCACTACCACGAAACCAAGGCCCACGTCCCCGTCGCTCAGCTCGATCAAACAGTCGATCTCATCGATGAAGGCATCGCACGCAGGCGTATTATGCACTTCATACTCCACGCGCTGCGGCAGGCGCTCGCCAGGAAGCGCTCGTGCACAGAAATCCCGCACTGCATGCTCAACGGTGTCCGCGTAGCGATACGTGACGACCATGGGCTCCTCTGGCAGCGCACATTGTACCTCCTCGCCAACGCGACCATCCTCAATAGTCTGCCCGCTTACTGTGGCCTTCTCGCCCATAGCAACCTCCTTCTAGCACTACAAACATTATCGCATGCATGGAGACACGCACAGCGTTGCCCGCGACGCGCCCTGGCTGTTTCAACAGCTCGCTATGACTTCCCGTGCGCGCAGCAATGAGTGCGAGCCCCTTCCCATCGATGCGATAGATGAGAAGCCGATAAGGCTCGATGCGGTACTTGAGATTGCCGCGATATGTACCACCAAACGAATGGTCGCGTATCGCATCAGGAAGAGCCTCACCACACACTAGCGTCTCAAGAATCTGCTTGAGCTGCGAGAGACGCTTACCTCGCCACTTTATACGCTTAAAGTCTTTCTAGTATTTGGCGGTAAACCTCAATTAGAACATGGCCTACTCCTCATCGAGCGCAGCCATTGTCTCCTTGACGGTGTGATAGGGCCCGGAAAGATTCCTACCCGTCACGGCGTCATCCATCGCAGCAAGCATCTCAGAATTTACGCAGCCGTCCAGCTTCTCCAAGCACGCCTTTCGCTGTTGACGCGTGGTCTTAGAGCAGGTACATCCCCATACGATATCACCCAGGCGCTCAACGCTGATTTGCCCGCATGAGCAGCATCGCACGCGATAGAGCTCCTCTCCCACCTTATCGCCCGGAATCACATTAAGGAGCTCATAGCCGCACGCACCAATCACATCGAACAGTACGGTCTCTGGAATCTTTCCCTTTGCGCCCCGGCCGACCCCATACTGCGTCCAACTATCTAGAAACCACTGCTTCCAATAGCATGCACGGCATACCGGCTCGCCGATCTCATGCTTGTGCAGGATGTACTCAAAGCGATAATGAGCCTCGACGCCGCATCTCTTACAGCGCGTAAGCATCCAGTCTCGTGGACCCGTAAACGGCTCGAGACGCACCAATCCAGCTTCGCCCATGATGCGGTCGATGCATTCCAGGCAATATGCCGGTCTACTTCTCGTACGATAAGCCGCCGAATTCTCGCATCCTGGTGTACTGCAAGTTCGCATAGGAGCATCCTCTCATAGCTTCGAGCACGGTTGGAATAGACCGGAGTGACAGTGTCGTGCCGGAGCGCTTCCGTAAATCCCGCTTTTAAATCTTGTACCCGGGCACGTTCTTCTACTTCGACACCACATCATTCGCCAAAGCCCACACCTACAAGAAATCGAAATCCGCGCGAGCCCCTTCGATGAACCTCCATCCACCGTAGCCGCCTCACCACTTAGAGCCCGCTCCTCCATACCAGTGGGATCACATAGATAAAGCTGACCCTGCTTAGCTCAGACCTACCCAAGAAGCTTTTGCCGCCTGGCTTTGGCCACTTTTTGTGCAAGATTTGCGGTAGTGCGCGGCTAAAAACTGATATACCGTTGCAAGATCAGATTATGCAGACAAAACTGCAGGTTTCTGGCAGCCAAGCCATCATCGCAGCTCCCCCGCTCCCACCGAGGCGTGCACTACCGTCAATTTTGCACATCCAGAAGCGCAAAATGTGGCAACATCGGCGCGGAGGACCCGATCGAGGCTTCGAACATGAATAAAATCCGCAACGCCCGGCCTCTTCACATCAGCTCGGTTCGTCATGATGCGGGACCAGCGAGCCTCATTGCGCATCGAACCCATTCCGCGGCGTGGCCACGCAGCGTGTACGCCCTCTGACACGCTACATGGTGTCTCGTGAACCATTAAGGAGCCGAAAAATAGGGCTTAATGGTCCATGAGACACCATCAAGCACGCCGTATCAACAGCACCCTGGTTGCTAAGACATGCGCCGCACGAATGGTGACGCATAAAACAAAAACGGCGCACCCGCTGAGGGTACGCCGCCGATTGGTCGTTCTATGTTGAAGCAATCGCTCCGCGCGTCTTAGCCGCGGAAACCGCCGCGGCCGCCACCGAAGCCACCACGGTCACCACGGCCGCCGAAGCCGCCGCGCCCACCGCGGTCGCCGCCGCGGCCACCATGACCGCCACGGTCACCAAACTTGCCGCCGCGACCAGCGCGATCACCACGCGGACCACCGAAACCACCACGACCGCCGCGATCATCACGGCCGCCACGGCCACCGCCGAAGCCACCGCGCGGGCCACGGTCATCGCGACCGCCACGGCCACCGAAACCACCGCGTCCACCGCGGTCGTCGCGACCTCCGCGCGGGCTGCGATCGGCGTCGAGACCCATCTCGGTCAGCGGATCAATCACCTTGTCGAGCAGGGAAAGCAGCTGCTCCGCGTCCTCAGAGGAAAGCTGCGGAATGAACTTCTTGCGCTTCTTGCCCTGGGCCTCGGCCATGGCAACAGCATCCTCGCTCGCAAAGACCACCACGGCGCGCATATCCTCGTCCTCGGGCTGGATGCGGCCCACGATGTCCTGCTTCTCGGCCTGAGCGAGCAGGCGATCGAGCTCACGAAGGCGCATGCCCAGCAGGTCGGCCATCTCCTTCTGCTCCATCTTGGGCTTGAGCTCCAGCAGTTTGAGCGCACGAATGAGGTTGGCGAGGCGCTCGGCATCGGCCTCGGCCTCCTCCGCAAGCACGTCCTTGCGGCCGCGCATCAGGCGGGCGGCGCGATTCAACTTGTCGAACAGCTCCTTGTCGATATCAACGGGAGCCACCTCGGGCTCGGCATCCTCAGCGGCTGCGTCCTCAGTCTCGGGCGCGGGAGCCTCCTCGACCTCGGCCGCCTCAACCTTTTCCATCTCGTCCGTCTCGGGCTCTACCATCTCGTCAAACTCAGACATGTCGTCCGTCCTTTCGCGCCCTCAGGCGCCTTCCGGGCGCTTCCGCGCCGCTTCACCGGCCTCCCGGCCGCATACCAAGCCGCCTTCCGGCAGCGCACACCAGTGTAAGGGGCGAACGCCCCCGCGACCGCGCAGAACCTCCATGCGCACAAAAGGCGCACGCCCTAAGACGTGCGCCCCTCATCACGCAAGACACTGCAACAAACGAGCCCCTATCGAGCCGCTCCGCCTACCATATGCTCGTGGTGGGCAAACCACTTCTTGAGCGGATGAATCACGATGCCCAGCGCAAACACCACGACCGAGAGCGGATCGAGCACGAACGCCGCCTGCGGATACGCATCGGCAAACGCCGCGAGAAAGAGCGCCACCAACGTGAGCGTATAGATATTGCCTGCATAGCGGAGGATGGCACCTTTGAGCCCCGTGAACTCGCTCTCGCGTTCGAGTCGCTTTCCGTACTCGTCCATCACGCACCCCGCCTTCCTGCTTCGCAGCACATGGACCGCCGTATACGCTCACCCTACCCACAAAGCGGCAACGCATCGTGAGGAACGTGTTAGCGCTTTGTAAGCTTCTGCAGGCGCGGCGGCCGCGTCGGCGAACGCGGCAAAGCCGCGGCACGTGGTGCGTTGCGCACCAATGCCGCGGCCTTTACATCGCTATGCGCTGGCACGTCACGCCTGGCGATAGTGCGCGAAGAAGTCGGCGAGCTCGTCCATCGCCTCGTGCAGCTGGCGCATGCCCGGCAAGAAGACGATGCGGAAGTGATCGGGTTTTGCCCAGTTAAAGCCGCCGCCGCGCGTGATGAGAATGCGCTTCTCGTGCAGCAGGTCGAGCGCGAACTGCTCGTCGTCGGTGATGTTGAACTTCTTGACGTCCATCTTGGGGAAGATGTAGAACGCCGCCTTGGGCTTCACCGCGGTGATGCCGGGAATCGCATTGAGCGCCTCGCATACGTAGTTGCGCTGCTCGTAGATACGGCCACCCGGCTCCACGTAGCGCTCCACGCTCTGGTAGCCGCCAAGAGCCGTCTGCACCACGGACTGCGCAGGAACATTGGAGCACAGGCGCATGTTGGAAAGCATGTTGATGCCGTAAACAAAGTCCCGCATGCAGCGTTTGTTGCCCGAAAGAATCATCCAGCCAATGCGGTATCCAGCGATCATGTGGCTCTTGGAGAGGCCGGAGAACGTCACGCACGGCAGGTCGGGCGCGAGCGAGGCAATCGAGATGTGCTCAACGCCGTCCATGCACAGGCGGTCGTAGATCTCATCGCAGAAAATCATGAGCTGATGCTTCCGCGCGAGCTCGACAATCTGCTCGAGCACCTCGCGCGGATAGACCGCACCGGTGGGGTTGTTGGGGTTGATGACAACGATCGCCTTGGTGCGCGAGGTAACCTTCGCCTCCATGTCGGCGATATCGGGGTTCCATTCGGCCTCCTCGTCGCAGACATAATGCACGGCCGTACCGCCGGCGAGCGTAGTGCAGGCGGTCCACAGCGGGTAGTCGGGACTGGGAATGAGCACCTCGTCGCCCGTGTCGAGCAGGGCGTTCATGCACAGCTGGATGAGCTCCGAGACGCCATTGCCGGTGTAGACGCCGTCCATGCTCACGTTGGGCAACCCTTTGAGCTGAGCGTACTGCATGATGGCCTTGCGGGCCGAAAACAGCCCGCGCGAATCCGAGTAGCCCTCGCAATCGGGAAGCTGCTGGCGCATGTCCTGAATGACCTCGTCGGGTGTGCGGAATCCGAACGGCGCGGGATTGCCGATGTTGAGCTTCAGAATGCGCAGGCCCTCGGCCTCCATGCGGGCGGCCTCGTCGGCCACGGGGCCGCGAACATCGTAGAGAACGTTATCGAGTTTGGAAGACTTGCTGAACGTGCGCATCGTGGTGCTCCTTTGTTCATGTGCAGCGTGATGGGTAGAGGTGCGCTCGGTAGACGGCGCGGTGGCAGCGGCCTCATGCCGCGTGGTAGCTCGCACCGGCGCCTCGACGATCTTTCCTGCCAGCCACGTCTCTTCCACCTGCAGGATCTGAGCGAGCAGCGCCATGACGTCATGACGGGGCAGCGTCTTGCCGCTCACGTACTGGCTTACCTGGCTCTTGCCCAGCTTGCGTCCGCGCTCGGCGGCAGCGCGAATAAGATCCGCCTGCTTCATGCCCGCCGACGCCATCGCCTCAGACAAGCGCTCGGCAAATGTCGTCACAGCCATCTCCCCTCCCATCCAACGAAATTGAACTCATTTTGAACGAGCACGCTGAAAAGTTCAATTATTTTCGCAGAATTAGTTCAATTTTGATGGGCAAGCGGCTTTCAGAGCCAAAAGGTTCAATTAAATTAGCAAGCTTACCAAATCAATTGCAATGTCATTGAGCGGCAAGTCTCGTTCAGCACCCGATATCTCAATCGTTTGCGCAGCATATTGTCGTATTCTCCGCAGAGATCTCACCTCCGCAGATTGTGCAAAAAATGCGGTAGTGCACGGCTAAAATCCGATATGCAGTTCCAACATCAGATTATGCAAAGAAAACCGCAGGTTCCAGGGGGTCGGAGCCGACTCGGAACGCCTCCTCCCTCATCAAGGCGTGCACTACCGTCAATTTGACACAGAATCGGGCTGCAAACGTGTCAACGTGTGCCGTTGGCGCTGCAGCGCCTGCATATAATCACTCAAAGCAGTCCCCATCCCCAGGGGCATCGCTCTCCGAAGCAAGCCGCGCCGAATGCATCGCTTCGGCAACGCCCACCAAAACAAGCGGCGCGATGGAACCGTCTGGATCCATCGCGCCGCGAAACACTTAGTTGTCGAACGTACTCAACCTACAAGTGCTCGACCACCTTGTCGCCCATGGCAGAGGTGCCAAGCACACGGTCCGCCGGCGTTGCCTCATCAGCGATGTCGCGCGTACGCCAGCCTTCGTCGAGCACCTCGGTCACGGCGCGGCGAATGTCGTCGGCAGCAGCGCTCATATCGAAGCTGTAGCGCAGCATCATCTCGACCGAAAGAATCTGCGCCAGCGGGTTCGCGATACCCTGACCCGCAATGTCGGGCGCAGAGCCATGGCTCGGCTCGTAGAGCGCCACGCCGTCGCCCAGGCTCGCCGAGGCGAGCATGCCGAGCGACCCGGTAATCTGAGCGGCTTCGTCGGAGAGGATGTCGCCGAACATGTTCTCGGTTACCACCACATCGAACGTAGCAGGGCGGTTGATGAGCTGCATGGCTGCGTTATCCACCAGCACGTCCTCGAGCTCCACATCCGGGTACTCCTCCGCCCCGATGCGGTGCACGATCTCGCGCCACATACGGCTTGTTTCGAGCACGTTCGCCTTATCGACACTCGAAACCTTGCCACGACGCTTGCGTGCAGCCTCAAACGCTTGGCGGGCGATGCGCTCAATCTCGTACTCGCGATACTCGAGCGTATCGTACGCGCGCTGACCAGGCTGGCCGTTCGTGCCGGCACCTGCCTCATCGTAGAAGCGCTCGCGGCGACCAAAATACAAGCCGCCTGTAAGCTCGCGCACGATCATCATGTCCACGCCGTCAATAACCTCGGGACGCAGCGTCGAGGCATCGGCCAGCGCCGCGAAGATCTGAACGGGACGCAAGTTGGTATAGAGCCCCAGTTCCTTACGGATCTTGAGCAGACCCTGCTCGGGACGCGGCGCCGCAGGGTCGGTAGTGTCCCACTTCGGGCCGCCCACCGAAGCGAGCAACACCGCATCCGACGCGTTTGCCGCCTCGAGCGTCTCGTCCGGCAGCGGATTGCCGCACGCGTCGATCGCCGAACCACCAATGAGGGCATCCTCGCAGACAAATGACACGCCGTACTTGGCGCCCACCGCAGCGAGCACCTTCTTGCCCTCGGCGATGATCTCAGGGCCGATGCCGTCACCCGGCAGACAGCAGATCTTATAGGTCTTCTTCACGTTGCAACTCCAATCAAGCGAGCTGGATTATCGAGCGGCGAGCTTGGCGCGGGTGCGCTCAACCAAGCCGCCAGCCTCGATGATCTCGGCGATGAAGGGCGGGAACGGCTCGGCTGTGAACGTGGCGCCGGTATCGAGATTGGTGATCGTACCCGTCTCGGTATCCACGGCAACCTTCGCGCCATCGGCGATGGCGTCCACAGCCTCGGGACATTCAAGAATGGCAAGGCCCACATTGATGGCGTTGCGGTAGAAGATGCGCGCGAAACTCTTGGCGATCACGCAGGACACGCCGGCGGCCTTAAGCGCCACGGGCGCGTGCTCGCGACTCGATCCACACCCGAAGTTCTCCTCGGCAACCACGATGTCGCCGGGCTGTACGCGCGTGGCAAACGTCGGATCGAGGTCCTCCATCGCATGCGCCGCCAGATGCGCATGGTCGGAGCTGTTGAGATAGCGGGCGGGAATGATGACGTCGGTATCGACATCGCGCCCATAGCGGAAAACGGTTCCTTCGAAATGCATGAGTGGTCCTTTCTTAGAGGTCGCTCGGCAGGGCGATGTGACCGGCAACAGCGGATGCCGCGGCGACGGCGGGACTGGCAAGGTAGACCTCAGACGTCGGGTCGCCCATGCGTCCCACGAAGTTACGGTTCGTGGTCGAAATGCAACGCTCGCCCGCGGCGAGGATGCCCATGTACCCGCCCAGGCACGGACCACATGTAGGCGTCGAGAACACGCAACCGGCATCGATGAACACGTCGGCCAAGCCCTCGGCCATGCACTGCTTGAACACGGCCTGCGTGGCGGGAATCACGATGCAGCGCACGTTCTCGTTGACCGTGCGTCCGCGCAGCACCTCGGCGGCAGCACGCATGTCCTCGATGCGGCCATTGGTGCACGAGCCAATGACGGCCTGATCGACCGCGATGTCGCGGCTCTCGGTCACGGGATGCGTGTTCGAAGGCAGATGCGGCCAGGAGACGCACGGCTTGATATCCGCAGCATCGATATGGATGACCTGCGCATACTCGGCATCCGGATCGGCGTGGTACTCCACATACTCGCGCTCGCACCGACCCTCAAGCCATGCGCGCGCCACATCGTCGACCTCCATGATGCCGGCCTTGCCGCCGGCCTCGATGGCCATGTTGGAGATGCACATGCGCCCTTCCATGGAGAGGCTCGCGATCGTGGAGCCGGTAAACTCCATGGCCTGGTAGAGCGCACCGTCGACCCCAATGAGGCCGATGATATGGAGGATGATATCCTTCGCGGCGGCACCGTCGGTGAGCTCGCCGTCGATAACCAACTTGATGGTGGGCGGCACCTTGAACCACGCACGTCCGGTGGCAAGGCCCACGCCGGCATCGGTGGAGCCCACACCGGTTGAGAACGCGCCAAGCGCACCGTAGGTGCAGGTGTGCGAATCAGCGCCAATCACCAGGTCGCCGGGCACCACAACGCCCTGCTCGGGCAGCAGCGCATGCTCGATACCCGCGCAGCCCTGCTCCCAGTAGTGCGTGATCTTCTGCTCGTGAGCGAAGTCGCGCATCTTCTTGGTTTGCTCGGCGCTCTTGATGTCCTTGTTGGGCGCATAGTGGTCGGGCACGAGACACACGCGATCGCGATCGAACACCTCAGTGGCGCCCAGCTCGCGGAACACGTCGATCGCGATGGGCGCGGTGATGTCGTTGGCGAGCACGAGGTCCAGATCGCACTCAACGAGCTGCCCGGGACGCACCTCATCGAGCCCGGCATGAGCCGCCAAGATCTTCTCGGCTACAGTCATAGGACGTGGCATTGGTTCTCCTTTACATATCCAAACGGGCCGGACCGTATCTATCATCCCGTGCTCAGACAGTCCTCGCGCTTCGCGCTGCGGAACTGCGCGCGGGACGATAGATACGGTCCACCCCTCTGTTACCTAGTTCAATCGAGCATTGCCAGACAGGGTGGGACGTGACGAGGGTCGCTGGGTTTTCGTCCCTGCGCAGTTCCGCAGGCAAGCGAAGCGCAGCCGAGGACTGTTTGAGCAAGGGATGAAAACCCAGCGCCCCCTAGAAGCCTACTTCTGCTGATCGGAGATCAGGCGGTTCAGGGCGTTCAGATAGGCCTTGGTGGAGGAGACGATGATGTCGCCGTCCGAGCCGCGGCCAATGTAGACCTCGCCGTTCCCGGCGGTCACGCGCACCGTGACCTCGCCCAGCGCGTCGATGCCGCGCGTCACAGCCTTGACCGAGAACTCGGAGAGGTCGTTCGCCACGGCGACGATCTTATCGACCGCCTTGTACGCCGCATCGATGGGACCGGTGCCGTAGGCGCACTCGGTGAAGGTCTCTCCGCCCATGTTGGTGAGCGTGATGGTGGCCGTCGGTGTGAGCGGGAAGCCGCAGGAAACCTGCACGGCGTCGAGGTTCCACACAGCCGTGGACACGCGCTCGCGCTCGTGAACGATGCTCTCGAGATCCTCGTCGTAGACTTCCTTCTTCTTGTCGGCCACCTCGAGGAACGATTGGTAAATGTCCTCGAACTCCTCGTCGGAGAAGGTGAAGCCCAGCTCACCCATGCGATGACGCAGCGCCGCGTGGCCGGAACGGGCAGAGAGGATGATCTGCGAGCCGCCGGCGCCCACATCGGCCGGGTCGATGATCTCGTAGGTATCGCGGGCCTTGAGCACGCCGTCCTGATGAATGCCCGAGGAGTGCGCGAACGCATTGGCGCCCACGATAGCCTTGTTGGCCTGAACCTGCATGCCGGTGATCGAGCTCACGAGCTTGGAGGCGTGCGTGAGCTCCTTGGTTACGATGTCGGTGTGCGCATCGAGTTCGGCACCGTGCATGCGAATGGCCATGACGACCTCTTCGAGGGCGGTGTTGCCCGCGCGCTCGCCCAGACCGTTGATGGTGCACTCGACCTGCGTGGCACCGTTGCGCACGGCCTCGATGGCAAGCGCGGTTGCCATGCCAAGATCGTTGTGGGTATGCACGGAGATGGTGGCGTCCTCGATGCCGTCCACGCGCTCGCGCAGATCGGCGATGCGGGCACCGAACGCCCAGGGCATGTTGTAGCCGGTGGTATCGGGAATGTTCACCACGGTAGCGCCCGCCTTGATGGCCGCCTCGATGATGCGCACGAGGAAGTCCTGGTCGGCGCGGCCGGCATCCTCGGCGTAAAACTCGACGTCATCCACGAAGTTGCGAGCGAGCTTCACGGCATGGATGGCGCGCTCTACAGCCTCGTCCTCGGTCATGCGAAGCTTATCGCGCAGGTGGGAGGGGCTCACACCGAGGCCCGTATGGATACGCGGGCGCTTGGCGGTCTTGAGCGCCTCGGCGGCGACCTCGATGTCCTTATCGACTGCGCGCGTGAGGCCGCACACGGTGCAGCGATCGCCCGCGATGCGGCCGATCTCGGCCACGCTCTTGAAGTCGCCCGGGCTCGAAATGGGGAAACCGGCCTCGATAACGTCGACGTTCATGCGAATGAGCTGCCGCGCGACGATAAGCTTTTCCTCGGTGTTCATGCTGGCGCCGGGCGACTGCTCGCCATCGCGGAGCGTGGTGTCGAAGATAGCGATCTTACGGGTCATGGTTCCTCCTGTTGCTCGTGCCGAGCGGCGAGCCGCCGGCGATGTGCCGAATCGTGCATTGCAGGAGATGACGTGTTCGCTGGGAGAAAAACAAGAAGCACCCCGTCGCGCGTCACGCCCTACAAGGCGTTGGGTAGATGCGCGTCGGGGTGCTTCTTGAACAAGCTGCGGTTACACCGCGTAAGCGGGAAGGACCCTAGCGCGCATCAGCGCGTAGTAGCGCTAGGGTTAGGAGCGAGCATGCGGCGACAGCCGAGACGGCCGTTCCTGCCACGTTGTTCTCCCCATACGCCATAGTGCCATGAGTCCCTTCGCCGGCAGCGCCTACTCTCGACGCTGCATTGGTTAGAAGTGTAGCAAAGGCAGCCGCCGCGCCCCACCACAATCCCGTGAGCGGCACGCGTGTTTCCAACCGGTTACATTGCCTCGCGCGATTCCGCACTCGTTGACCGGCCGACGCGCCGGCCTTGTTTCGCACGCATCTGCACGCCCCGGATTATGTGCAAAATTGACGGCAGTGCACGCCTCAACAACGGTATGCATTTGATACTGATTTTTATTCAATCAAAAGCGCAGGTTTTGCCATGGATACGGGAGTAAACATAGCGTCTCGACGGGATGAGTCGTGCACTGCCGTCAATTTTGCACATTTTTGAGCGGCTAATGTGGCAGCACTCGCATCGCATCGTATGTTTCGGGCAAACGAAATGCATAAACAATGCGCCTACTCATCGCCACCCGATTGGTATAGCTCACAGCTGCCGCTGCCCCAACCTGAAATCACGAATCGAATGGGTCGGTCCGGGGCTAAGAAAAGGAGGTGATCCGCATGAGTGGACATCAATTATGGCGCAGGCGGCATGTGCTCCTTAATCCCCGCGGAATTGGCGATCCCTACAACAGAAGCGCATTGCGGCAAAGACGAGGCGCCTCCGAGCACATGCTCGGAGGCGCCTTTGCGCGCTCAATGCGCCAATCTATGCAATTCGAAGGGCCAATCAACTAGCTAGTCATCGATCTCCGCAAGGTCGCAGTGCCTCTCGCAGAAATTTCCGTTCGTGAGGCACGCACATACCCGAGCCCAAGCATCGTCAGAGGCGATCATCGACGCATCAATCGTGGTGAACCCGCAATCATGATGGCCCGAGAACCCGCTCGCGAGCGCGGCGCGCTGGAACTGATAGGTATCGGTATCGTTTGGACCGTCGCTTTGCTCGTGCACCACGATGGCAACCGACTGCACCTCGGGTCGCGTCGCCATGATCGCTACCGCATTGAACACAAGCGCGCAATCGAGAGCGTCGTCGTCATAATCGTCCAGCACGTTGGAGTAGCGCACATTAACCGTCGTGGCGCTCTGATCCTGGCCCACACTCTCCACAAAGTCCCCCAGTGGCAGGGAGCGGAACATCTGCTCGAACGTCGTGTTGCCCTCGGCCATGCTCCTCAGCGACGCCGCTGTAACGCCGTCGAGCGCGTTCAGCAATGCGAGGCTCTGCTCGTACTCGACCTGATCATCGTAGTCATCGACGTCATGGTGATGTCGCTGCCCGTAGGCATAGCCAAACCCACTCCCCTGACCGGCACTGTTGCCTGCGCCCGCACCGTTGTTCGTGGTCGCACCGTTGTTCACGCCGGCGTCGTCGGCATTGTCATCCTGAGAGGAATCGTTACCCGCAGGACCATTCCCTGTGCCCTGCACCGCTGTTTGCTGCATCGACTGTTGCGCCGTGTTTGCCCCTGGAACCCAGAGCCCGAGCGCCAACGTGGCCGCAACGGCCAGCACCAGCACACCTGCAACAACCCCCACCACGATGGGCCATTTCTTGCGAGCTGGTTTATGAGTCCCTTGCGACGCGGCGGATTGGTCCGGCTGCCCAGCAGATGCCACACTCGTCATGCCAGTAGGCGGCGTTGGCGGATTGGCTCCCCCGCCTGCCGCGGGCATCTTCGTTGTAGAAGCCGCGCCAGACGCCCCGGCGCCCACGCCACCCGAGGGCAGCACCGTGGTCTTCGCGCTGCCCGCGGCCTTGGCGGCAGCCGCACCGTCCTCGCTCAAGACATCTTCGATGCTCGTTAAGCTCGCCTTGGTCTTCTCGAGCGCCTCCGCCTTGCTCATTCCGCTCGCAACGTAGTCCTCGTAGCGCGCCACGAGGTTCCCGTACATCTCTTCTTTGAGCTCGATCATCTCGGCGGTGAGCATGCGCCCCTCAAACAGATGCTCGACATAGATGCGCAACTCGTTCATCGGACACTTCCCTCCTGCTTGAGCAGTTTGTCGATAATCTTTCTCACCCGAGTCCAGCGCTCAGTTGCCTCGTCAAGCTCAAGTGCTCCGGCGCTGGTTATACGGTAGTACTTGCGACGCGCCCCCTGCGTCTCGTCTCCCCAATAGCTCTCTACAAAACCGGCCTTCTCCAGGCGTTTGAGGCATGTGTAGAGCGAGGGCTCCTTCATCTCGTACTCGCCTTGGCTGGCGGTGGCGATGTGCTTGAGGATCTCGTACCCGTAGCTATCGCCGTCTTTGAGCGCGCAGAGGATGATTGCATCGATATTTCCCCTGATCAGGTCGCTCACTGCGTCACGCGCTGGCATTCGCCTCACCTCCCGGGTCTCCTGGTAGTGCTACTGTAACATATATACTATGTCTGGCATAGTAGTATTTATAAAGATATAGCAAAGTTGCCCTGCTATGGTAAGCAACTAAAAACATGGAGCACTTTTTCACGCCCCTCAAATGTATACTGACGAGCTGCGCGCTAAAAGTCCGCAGGTAGGCGATGTGCCTTCTTTTTTCCCTTCGATACAATCGCGCTAAAAAGTGCTCCGGATATACGTATCTGCCCTGAGTGAACATCTGACTGATGGAATCCGCTCGCCGTGGGACTCAAACATGGAACGTGTACCTACGAAAAAGCGGCCCGTACCGGTGATACGAGCCGCTCGCTATCTTTGATTACGTGACGTATTACACGTTCATACGCGTGCGCTTTACGCCAAACGCAACAACGCCCGCCCCCGCAAGCGCAAGCAGAGTCACAACGGGCAGCGTGCTATCGCCCGTGGTGGGAAGCGCGCCCTGCTTATCCTGCGAAACAACCTCGCTGCTATTGTTACCGGTCGGGTTGTTATCTCCCGTGTTGTTGTTCGTGTTGCTGCCGCCCTCGGGGCCCGGCGCAGCCTTCTTATGCCACACCAACGCAAAGGGGCTGAAGCAACCCTCGTCCTTGTCGCCTTCCAACGTGAAGACCACGTTCTCGCCCTCGACTCTGCACGAGACAACCTCAACCGGGCTCTCGGCGACCTGCTTGTCCATATCGCCGCGATACTCGCGATGGAGGTTGCGGAAATGCAGGATCTCGAAGGTATAGTCGGCCGGGTCAAGATCCTCGGGAATGGGCCAGTACACCTCAATCTTGGCACCGTCATCCGTGCTCATCCACGCATTGCCATCGCGCTCGTTCACCAGGTCGAGATACTTGAGCTCGCTATTGTCTTCGGTAAGCGTATGGCCCTCTTCGCCTGCGCGGTCGCGCAGCATCTGGGCGGTATCTTCCCCTTCCTCGCCCGGCAGCAGCTCATCGAACAGAAGGCCAATCAGCGGCGTCTCGGGATGCTCGTCATCGCCTACGACACCCAAGCTCTCATCGCCGTTCGTGTAGTACTCGGTTGCATCGGCAATGACGGCCACGCCAATACCATCTGAGGTATAGACATCATCCGCGTCGCTCACAACTGGCTGCACCACATCCACGTCGCCCGCAAGTACGCCCTCGGGCTGCGAGACCGTGCGCACGGTAAGCTGCGCGCTGGCCGTCGCATCAATCGTCACGCTGTAGCGCGTTCCATCGGCGCCCTCGGCCGTGATGTGCTCCGCATCGACCCCGATGGTGTATTCACCTGCCACCATATCGCTTGCAACTGCTGCGCCGTCCTGGCTGAACGTGTTCTCCAGCTCGAGCAATACCCAGTAGTTGCCCACGTTGTGGGCGTACGCCTTTACACCGTCGATGTCGAACTCAATATCCTCCGCCGCATCGATTGGCGCACCGGCAACGGCATACCGCACCGCGGGGAAGCTGCTTTCGCTGAGCGAGTTTCCGCCGGTGTAGGCGATCATGCTCTGAGGCGTGAGCGTGATGGTCCCTGTCTTGCGGCGGTTAGTCACAACGGTACCGAATCCGTAGCGCTCGCTGCCGGTAACGGTAAACATCCCCTCGTCGTCGAGGTTGTTCGTCTTGTCGCTTCCGCTCTCCCCAAACTGCGACGCCTCCTCGTAACCGTGAAGCCATGCCGTTTGCACAACGCGGTACGTGCCGTTTACAAAGGGGCCCACGCTGATCATGTGATCTGCATCGGCGGGATCGCCCGTGGTGAGCATACCGTTCGCATCGGTGGTGCCAGAAATACCGGTATCTTCCCAGCTTCCATCGGAGCGTTGCTGCTGCACCTTGAAGGAGGCGCCGGCAAGCGGCTCGCCCGTCTGCTCGTCAACAAGCTTGACCAGCAACTCGTTCGTGCGGGCCACGCCCACGCCGCCGCCGTTGTTGATCTTGTACTGCGCCGTGTTGCCGCCCACGCGAGATGGCGTGACATCGGCATTCGGTGCCTGCGTTAGCTCCGCTGCATTGTAAACCGGGTCTTTCAGACCCACGATCTCGGGGTAATACGTGTCGAACTCGACGTAATAGCTCACCACGTTACCGTTTGACGCGCCGCTCGCACTAAAGATTTCAGGGTAATCGTGGGCATACTGCGCGCCCAAACCACCCAGGCCCTCATACGTGATGCCGTTGCTGTTTGCTGCAGCACCCACATTGCCAAAGTTGCACATGAACGTCTGGGTGTTGTCGTCTGCGGTATAAACACCCCAGCTGAGCTGCTGGCTCCGTACGCGATGCTCAAACTGCTCGAGCGTTTCCCCCTCACTCTGCTCCAGTTGAGTCAGGCGGTCGAGAATCGAGTAGCGCTGCGTTCCGGAGCGCTGGGCAAAGTACGTGCCGTGGGGAATGCTGTAGTTGCCATGCCACTTGTCGACATAGTCGGGACCGTTGTTGACGGCAAGCACGGGAACGGCAGCGTAAATCTGCATCGACGTGAGATCGACGAAACCATGCTCGGGAATCTCGTCTTTCAAGAAGAGGTTTTGATATGAGGCGACCTCGCCCACATCGCGCGTGGTCGAACCGTACAGATCGAGCGAGCCAATGGGATTAACCTCCATAGAAGCCACGCCCACCGTGAGGTCGTTCCCGCGGTTCCACATGTTCTTCCAGAACGTATCGATATCCACCAAGCTCAGCGACGTCGATCCGGGAGGGGTTGGGGCCTTCTCGGCAAAGACAATCGATGTCGAGGCGTTACCAATAACAAGATCTATCGTCACGGAGTTGTCCTCGGTGGCGCCCAGATCCTTTGCGGTAAATGAGTTCGTAGTTATGAGCTGACCGCTCATTGACACCATGCCCTCTGCGCCAGCCGCGACGGTGAAGACCACCTTGTCTTCATGCACCGTAGCCGTTGCAAGCGTGACGGAGCTGCCGTCTGCGTTCTTCTGCACAAGTTCAAATGCGGGCAACGAGCCATAGCCACCGTCGACCTCGAACAGCTCCCCGATATTCGATGACACCTCGATAGCATCGCCTTCGCGAAACGCCACGCCCGACTGCGTGGTGCTCAGCGTGAAGTTCCATGCCAGCGCGTAGGTGTCGCCCTGGTTCATGGTCTTTTGTGCTTGGATGCTCTCAATATCAATCGAGAGATGCCCCTGCTCGATGGCACCTCCGTTTGCAAACGCGGGAAGCGCAACGGTGAGCCCCGTGAGAAGCAGGATGAATGATGCTACGAGCGAGATGGTAGTGCGTTTCATAGTGGCCTTTCCAACTACCGACATGCCGAACCCATCAAGTTGAGCATTCGGCCTTCATAATTCTACACCCCCTCCCCTCTTTTTCAATCATCCTGCCGGTTAGTTAATCGTAAGAGCAGTTCCCCCACGCATGAAAAAAGCCCGGCCCCGCAACGCGGAACCGGGCGTACCCCTCTGTGCTATGGAGCGTTGCTCCAGGCTTAGTAGCGGCGAATCTACTCAGCCATGAAGTCGCGCTGGATGCTGGAGTCAACCTTGACGCCAGGGCCCATAGTGGAGCTGAGCGCGATGCTCTTCACATAGCGACCCTTGGCGGAAGACGGCTTCACGCGCAGGATCTCGGTGTAGAGCGCAGCGTAGTTCTCGACGAGCTTCTGGTCGTCAAAGGAAATCTTGCCCACGGGCACGTGGCAGATGCCGTAGCGGTCGGCACGATACTCAACGCGGCCAGCCTTGAGCTCGGAGACCATCTTGGCGACATCCATGGTCACGGTGCCGAGCTTGGGGTTGGGCATGAGGCCACGGGGGCCGAGGATCTTACCAATGCGGCCAACCTTGGCCATCATGTTCGGCGTCGCGATGGCGGCGTCGAAGTTGATCTCGCCACCCTGGATGGCGGCAACGAGGTCGTCGGAACCGATGACGTCGGCACCGGCCTCCTCCGCCTCACGAGCCTTCTCGCCCTCAGCGAAGACGGCAACGCGCACCGGCTTACCGGTGCCGTGCGGCAGCGAGATGGAGCCGCGGATGTTCTGGTCGGCCTTACGGGTGTCGATACCCAGGCGGAAGTGGACCTCGACGGTCTCGTCGAACTTGGCCGGAGCGATCTCCTTCACGAGCTTCACAGCCTCGAGCGGCGTGTAGAGCTTCATGCTGTCGACCTTCTCGGCGGCGGCGCGATAGTTCTTTCCGTGCTTAGCCATTTCTAACCTCCTGTGGTCAACGGGCGCATGCCCTCCCACATCGATGCGTGCCCTATTGCACGCAATCGGGTGCGCCGGAAGCGCACCCGCATAAACACATGCTACTCGGCGATGGTCACGCCCATGGAACGGGCGGTACCGGCGACGATCTTCTTGGCGGCCTCGATGTCGTTGGCGTTGAGGTCCGGCATCTTGATCTCGGCAATCTTGGTGAGCTGCTCCTGGGTGAGCTGGCCAACCTTGTCGCGCTGCGGCACAGCGGAGCCGCTCTTAAGACCGAGCTCCTTCTTGATGAGGTGAGCCGCCGGCGGGGTCTTGGTGATGAAGGTGAACGAGCGATCCTCGTAGACGGTGATCTCGACGGGGATGATGTCGCCCATCTTGTCCTGCGTAGCAGCGTTGAACGCCTGACAGAACTGCATGATGTTAACCTGAGCAGCACCGAGGGCGGGGCCCACCGGAGGAGCGGGGTTAGCCTGGCCGGCAGGAATCTGAAGCTTGATGACAGTGGTGATCTTCTTCTCAGCCATCCTAGTACCTTCCTAGAAGTCTGCAGTGAATCTTGCTATATCGTTAGCGCGCCTGTACTAGAAGCACTTCCCAAGATGAGCGGTCTCGAGAAGAAATACGGACCCGCGAACGGACGAGTGAATAGGGCCTACGCGATGACGGCGACCTGATCGAAGCCAAGCTCGACCGGCGTCTCGCGGCCGAAGATCATGAGCGTGACCTTGACCTTGCCCGCCTCGGCGTTGACCTCGGAGATCTGACCATCGAAATCGGCCAGCGGACCTGAGGTGACGCGCACGGTGGTACCCACCTCGAGTCCAACGGCGGTGCGCTTGGGCGCCTCGCCCTTCTTGGACTTGCGCATCATCTTGTTGTACTCATCGCGCGAGAGCGGCGCGGGCTTGCCGTTGCCGCCCAGAAAACCGGTGACACCGGGGGTGTTGCGCACACAGGTCCAGGCGTCGTCGTCCATCTCCATACGCACCAGCACATAGCCGGGGAAGATCTTAACGTCCTTGGTCTCGCGCTTGCCACCCTCTTTGATCTCGGTGACGCTCTCCATGGGAATCTGGATGTCGAAGATGCGATCCTGCATCCCCATGGTCTCAATGCGGTGCTCGAGGTCGGACTTGACGCTCTTCTCGTAGCCAGAATAGGTATGGACAACGTACCAGCGCTTAGACATGGCCTAACCCCGCAATCCCGAGAACAGAACCAGACCCTCGCTGATAAGCATATCGAGACCAGCGATCACGATACCCACCACGATAAGCGATGCGCACACAGCGAGAGAGTAGTTGATGAGCTCCTGCTTGCTCGGCCAGGTGACGCGCTTCATCTCAGAGCGCACAGAGCCGAGATACTTCTTTGCGCGAGCAATCATGCCGGGCTTGGCGTTCTTCTTAGCCTTGGCCTTAGCCTTCTCCTTGGCTTTGATCGCCTTGCTCTTGTCGGCCTTCTGAGCGGCAACAGGGGCCTCATGGGCCTTGGTTGCCTTCTTCTTGCTCTTCTTGTTGGCCATCTTACTACCTCCGGCAAAAGCTGCGCATAACATGGTAAAACCGTAAGCTCCCGAAGGAGCTTACGGATTCATTTGTGGCACGCCAGGAAGGACTCGAACCCTCAACACTCGGTTTTGGAGACCGATGCTCTACCAATTGAACTACTGGCGTATATACAGAAGACTAACGGGTCTCCTTGTGGACCGTGTGACGACGGCACCAGGGGCAATACTTCTTGATCTCCATACGATCAGGCATGTTGGCCTTGTTCTTGGTCGTCGTGTAATTGCGACGCTTGCACTCGGTGCATGCAAGGGTGACTAGAGTACGCATGAAACTTATTACCTCCAAATACCGCCCCGTACGGGCACGATGGAATACATTAGCATCTTGGTAAGGCTTCTGTCAACGACAACCTTATCAGCCCGTATATCTGCAAAAACGGTACATATCATCGACAGAAAACAACCCGGCCCCTAAAAGGAGCCGGGCCGTAATTTCGCACAGATCGAAGTAGCTAGATCAGTTACTCGATGATGCTGGAGACAACGCCGGAGCCGACGGTGTGGCCGCCCTCGCGGATAGCGAAGCGCAGGCCCTCCTCCATGGCGATCGGGTGGATGAGGTCGCCCTCGATGGTGACGTGGTCACCAGGCATGGCCATCTCGGTGCCCTCGGGCAGCTTGACGGTGCCGGTCACGTCGGTGGTGCGGAAGTAGAACTGCGGACGATAGCCGTCGAAGAACGGGGTGTGGCGGCCGCCCTCTTCCTTGGTGAGGACGTAGACCTCACCGGTGAACTTGGTGTGCGGGGTCACCGAACCGGGCTTGGCGATAACCTGGCCGCGCTCGATGTCCTCACGCTTGATGCCACGGAGCAGGATGCCGACGTTGTCGCCAGCCTCGCAGAAGTCCATGGTCTTGCGGAACATCTCGATGCCGGTGGCAACGGAGGTCTGGGTCTCCTTGAGGCCGATGATCTCGACGGGCTCGTTGAGCTTGAGGGTACCACGCTCGACACGACCGGTAGCAACGGTGCCGCGGCCGGAGATGGTCATGGTGTCCTCGACAGCCATCAGGAAGGGCTTGGAGTCGTCACGCTCGGGCGTGGGGATGTACTCGTCGACAGCCTTCATGAGCTCGCGGATGGAGTCATACCACTTCTCCTCGCCGTTGAGGGCGCCGAGAGCGGAACCACGGATGATGGGGATATCGTCTCCGGGGAACTCGTACTCGGAGAGGAGCTCACGGGTCTCCATCTCAACGAGGTCGATGAGCTCCTCGTCGTCAACCATGTCGCACTTGTTCAGGAAGACGACGATGTAGGGAACGCCGACCTGACGGGCGAGCAGGATGTGCTCGCGGGTCTGAGCCATGGGGCCGTCGGTAGCGGCGATGACCAGGATAGCGCCGTCCATCTGGGCAGCACCGGAGATCATGTTCTTGATGTAGTCGGCGTGGCCGGGGCAGTCAACGTGAGCATAGTGACGGGTCTCGGTCTCGTACTCGACGTGAGCAACGGAGATGGTGATGCCGCGCTCGCGCTCCTCGGGAGCCTTGTCGATGTTCTCGAAGGCGGTGAAGTCAGCCTTGCAACCCGGGGTCTCGGAGAGAACCTTGGTGATGGCGGCCGTCAACGTGGTCTTGCCGTGGTCGACGTGGCCGATGGTGCCGATGTTAACATGCGGCTTTGTACGCTCGAACTTTTCCTTGGCCATAAAGCCCTCCTCCTTAAAAGGTCGTCCCCTCCTGGGACAATGCCTTCTTAACCTAAGTGGCTCTCCCAAGATGGGAAAGCCACCGTGTTACCTTGGTAGCGGTGACTGGATTCGAACCAGTGACGCCACGGGTATGAACCGTGTGCTCTAACCAACTGAGCTACACCGCCGTACTGGAGCCTGCAACCAGACTTGAACTGGTGACCTCTTCGTTACCAACGAAGTGCTCTACCGACTGAGCTATACAGGCACTTGCTTGCTGGTGGGAGCGCAAGGATTCGAACCTTGGTAGGCAGAGCCAACGGGTTTACAGCCCGTCCCCATTAACCACTCGGGCACACTCCCTTAGCAGCAAGTCCCTCAGGGCACCCGTGCATGACTGCGCAGCCGCCTCTTTGGGCGAAAAGATAGTACGACGCGGGCGCGCGGGATGTCAACCACTTTATCTAAATACACGGTCCCGGGCGTATCTATGTGCTCATATCCTGCGGTTTTGTTCCAACCTACATGTGCAGAATATGTAAGCGCCCCGTACTGGACGGAGCGCTTTGCTTGCGTTATCTGCATCGCCGCGGACTATCGACCTTAGGGCGCCGTGTAGACCAGGATATCGCGGGCGAGCGAGCCGTCATCGTTGCAGAGCGCGCCCGCCACGACCTCGCCGTTCTGGTAGAAGTAGATGCGCGTCACATAGACGCCGGCGCCCTCCCAGTAGCTGGGCTCGCCGATCTCGTACGTGATGGACGGGTCGTCGGGCACCTTGAGCGCCGCGCGCGCCGTTGCCACGAAGGCCGCCTCATCATCGCTTTGCGCAGGCGCCTGACTTGCGCTTGCCGAAGAACCCGACGTCTTGAGCGTGATCGTGGCACGATCAGGGTTGGTGATGCCGTTCGCCTCGGTCACGAAGGTATCCCCTTCGAAATGCCCATCAATTGCAAAGAATCCCGCACTCACGCCGAACATCCACACATCGCGCCCATCAAAAGTCGTGCCAACATGTGTGTAGCCATCAGTCGAAGTTCCGCCGGAACCGCCAATAGTCACGGAATCCATGCCCGACTCGTACTCGTTGTAGCCGCCGATCCATTTCGTATAGTGGAACTCGAAGGTCGTATCGCTCGTCTGCTTGACATACCAGATGGGCGGATCGCCCTCGCTGGGAGTCCTTCCCGAATCGTCGCGTACCCAGCTGTCGGGTACGTCGACGTAGAACCACTCGCACTCGAAGTCGTGCGCGCCCTGCTCGCTTGACGCGGTTTCCGTTGCACTCGGCTCTGGACTATCTTCGCCTCCGCCGTTTACCGTGGGCACGTAGACGATCTCATCGGAGCCCGCCGCCTGCGCAGAGCCTGCAGTACTCCCCGCGCCCGACCCGCCTGCCGCACCCGGTGCGCACGCGGCAAGCCCGCCTAACGCGCATGCCGCAACAAGCACCGTAACAGCCCTTAAACATCCCGCCCTCATGTGCATTGCCCCCTCGCTCAACAGCTTTTCTATAGCTGTCATGATAGCAGCGTGTTACTCGCTGACGCCCATGTTGCGCGGTGAAATACCGCGCGCACTCGCCCACAACGAGCCGCGCAATTGTAGTCCGCCGTCTCGATGCCCACAATCGAGCAGCCAGACCCCTCAAAATTGCTATTAGAACAGGAACATATGCGAAGTGTGGAGCTCGATTTGAATTATCGCGCAGCACCGAAATTGAGGTCGATAACGCGAGGCTTTGACCTGCGGTTTTCTTGGCCTCGTTATTCGTCTACATGAAGAGGCGCGTTGTATTTCCACACTTCGCATATGTTCCTTTATTGGTGCCATTTTTCAAGGAAATCAACCGGGCTATTTCGCGCTTTCAAAAAAGCAGGCCAGGCATATCAACATGCCCGGCCTGCCACACCATCATGGAGCCAGCGACAGGAATCGAACCCGCAACCCAGTGATTACAAATCACTTGCTCTACCGTTGAGCCACGCTGGCACGCTCGGCGCTTGGCGGCGCACATGCACCCCGCGCGAAGCTTCTATAGGATACTGAATGACGGCAAAACCGGCAAGCAGCGAGGCGCAGTCGAGCCGTTCTGCACACGGACCCACAAAACCTAGTCTAGATACCTGAAGCGATATCGCGGGTTCGCCGCTGAGAAGTCTAGATAGAACACATTGACTGCCTGCACCTCGTCATCAACGCCGTAATACATGGTAAACGGCGTATCGGGAATCGGCAGCCGCCTACAGGGAATCGGAGGCTGGGCTGCCGCGTACTCCGGATCATATGCGGCGCCAAGGTATGGGTAGCTCTCCAACAACTCACGATATGCCTCAATGCGCTCAAAAACGCGCTCTGACGTAACATGATCATCGATAAAGTCGAGAACGCTGTTTGCGAAATAGACGCGATACGCCATACGCTACCAGCCTTTTTTCTCTCGAAGCGCAGCAAGCCCCTCGCGAGCCGGCGTAACCCTCCCCGCACAATAATCCTCATAGCCCCGAAGCACGCCATCATAGACGCGCATCTCGCGCTCGCGCGCTTCCGTACGAAAAGACATCGCTTGCTCAAATGCATCGGGATCCATGATGACGGCACATGCCCTACCATTTTTGGTGAGATAGCAAGGCTCCTGAGATTCATGAAGCTCAGCAAGCAACGTATTAGGCGAGCGATTGAAATCGGTAAGCGCGGCTGTTTTGGGCATCGCGACCTCCCTGCCTATACGACCTGAATCTTATCGCCATCTTCTACTTTAGCAGATTATTACATGCTAATAATCTGCTATCCCCGTAGGTTGTCGCGAAGCGCTGCGAGCTTGGAGAGGGAGTCGCCTGAAAGGCGGCTGCCTAGCGTGAGCTTGATATCGGGCGCTGCCTCGGCCTCGGCCACATCGGCATCGACCTGCTTGACCTCGCCCACAAACATACGCGCCGAGATGCGCGTGACGCCCTTGCCCATCACCGTCGCCTGGATGGTACCGTCGCTCGTCACCACCGAGCAGGCGCGTCCGTGCTCGCGCGCATCGGTGCACAGGCGCTGGATGATGGTATCGGCCGAGATTCCCGTTGGCGAGAACTCGATGCGCACGCCCGCCTGCGGCAGATTGGGCCGATCGGGGTTCACGTTGCCTGCGCCGTCGAACACGATCACCGGCTCATAGCGCCCCTGGGCAAAGGCGGCAACATCGGCAATGAGCGCGGTGCGCGCGGCATCGTAGACATCGCGCGAATAGGGGTCGTCCGAGCGGTCGAAGATGAGGCGCTCGTAACGCGTGTCGGCATGGATGACGTTATAGCCGTCCACCACCAACAGCTCGCGCTCGCCGCGCGCGTTGGTACCGCGCGCCGGACCGGGAACCACCGAGCCACCGAACGCGCTGCCGGCGGCAAACACGCTGCCCGAGGCATACGAGCTGCCCACGCCATAGGTGCTCGCAGAGACGATCGGCTTTGCCGACCCCTCGCCGAAGCGCTTCGCTTTAGCCTTCGCGCGATTCTTCTTGCCCATGCCTACTCACCCACCCCGGGGTTCGCGAGCAGCTCGGGCAGCGCCGTTTCGTTCACGCGCAGCCACTCGTAGCACAGCGCTGTCGTTGCCTGCGCCACGTTGAGGCTCTCGGTGAGACCGCGCTGCGGAAGCTTGGTGAGGTCGTCGCAGGTCTCGAGCACGAGCCGGCTGATGCCCTCGCCCTCCGATCCCATGACGAGCGCGATGCGACCTGCAAACGAGGTCTCCCAGCAGGTTCCCTCGGCATGCTCAGAGGCACCGATGGCCCAGAATCCGGCACTTTTCAGCTCCTCGAGCGCGCGGGCGATGTTGGGCACGCGGGCGATGGGCAGATGCATCACGGCACCTGCCGAGGTCTTGTACGTGGCGACCGTGACCTCCGCCGCGCGCTTGTTAGCGATCACCACGCCCGCGGCACCCACGACCTCGGCCGTGCGCACGATAGCGCCGAAGTTGCCGGCATCGGTCACATGGTCGAGCACCACGACGAGCGCCGGGCCCTCCCCCGCACGGGCAAGGACGTCAACGAGCTCCGCATACGGGAACGCCCCGACCTCGAGCGCGATACCCTGGTGCGCACCATGCGCGGAAAGCGCGTCGAGTTCTGCCGCGGGCACACATCGCACGGCAATGCCCGCCGCGCGCACGTCGTCCACGAGCTTGGTAAGCGCTGCATCGCGCGACCCCTCCGCCACAAGTGCGCGCTTCACGGGGAAACCCGTGCGCAGCGCCTCGGCGGTTGCGCGACGGCCCTCGATGAAGTCGCCCGCGGGACGGACCGTCGGGCGTTTGCTGGCGGCCCGAACATCTCGTCCCCTCTCGGCACCTCGCTTCCGGGCAGCATCTTTGCCAAACGCGACGCCACGGTCGCGCGCGCTCCTGCTCCCACCGAGCGGCTGCTCGTTATGACCCTGCTGGCGAACACCTCGTCCGCCGCGCACATCGCGACCAGTTGGCCGCTGACCGCGTCCGCCCTGCTGCTTGCCCATGGATCTCCTTACGCCTCGCTATTCCGCACAGCAGTATAAACCGGCATTTTGCACCACATACCGAGCCCCTTTAGATAGCAAATTCTAAACGCACGTCTTTGCCACCATCTTTTTCCTGATAGCTGGGGAAATCCGATACAGCAGTCGCTTTAGCGTGATGGTCTTCGCACCTGCAAACACCCAGATGAAGAGCCTTCAAATCACGGGACTCTCCCTTATTTTCTTGCACCGTTTCATCAAGTGAGTGTTTCTAGTTGCAATGTCCGTCTATATCGCTTTATTAGACTAAAGTTTTTCATGTGTTTTCATCAATAGATGCCTGCGGATACCTGCATAATCACCACTGAAACACTCACTTCGTGAAAAAGTCTTTCGACTATTGGTCGCTATTGGCTTGATCGCATTCATCAGCACTTGGTAAGGCTTTATTCACGACAACGGCAAATACGACCTTGCAGGGAATAGATGACCATAGGCCCTGATGCTAGGAGAACGTATGAAAGCCGCTGTTGTATATTGCTCGCAAACGGGATCGACAAAGACGTACGCTGACTGGATGGCCGAAGAACTGAGTTGCACGCCTGAACCGCTTGATTGCATCGAGGCGGTTGCCACGGATGCCGAACTCATAGTGTTTGCCAGCTGGTTCCATGCGGCGAGCATCAAGGGCGCCAAGCGTTTCCAAGCGTACATGGCGAAGCATCCCGAGAAGCGCTATGCCGTGATCGCCGTGGGTGCAACGCCCATGCCGTGCGACCTGTGGCCTGCGAGCGAACACGAGGAGGCGTTCCGCCGCTCCTTCCCTGCAGATAGCTACCCCGATCTGCCATGGGTGTACTGCCGCGGCGGATTTCACTTCGAGCGGCTCGGCGTGATGGATAAAATCGCCATGCGCATCTACTTCAAGATGCTCGAAGGCGAGATCGCACGCGGCAACGAGCGCGAGAAGATCTCGCTCGCAGGCATGCGCGAGGGCTTCGACGGCTGCAATCGCGCGTACCTGGAGCCGTTGCTCGAGCAGCTGGGACTGCGGAGATAACGGGCGGCTATCGTAAGGCAACCCGATCCTGCGCAACCCTGTCGCTCTGCGGCGCCGTCTACGCCAATCGACGATACTTCGTCCCCCCTCGCAACGCCACTTATTTCAACTACGCCAAGGGAAACGAGGTGCTGAAGAATCTTCGTGAGCTTCGACCTGCTGAAGTCTACTCCTTCCAGCAACTCCCCCACCTCCATGGGGCGTGCAGTACTTAGCAGGTTGTACACGCGCTGCTGGTCATCCGTGAGCCCGATATCGCTTTTCATGAGAGAGAGGGGGGGTCACCGGTTACGCAAAAAAGTACGCAAGAATTTTTATGAGTACTTTTATGCGTTGAATTAACTCGATATCTCTCAAATCGAATAGGAGGATGATAAATGTGGCACTTTGCAAAAAGCCGCTCCTTCCTCATGGAAAGAGCGGCTCGCAGTCCTATGGAGAGAGCAGGCGCCGAGATTACGCGCGCTTGATGCGACTTCCTGCGGCGGTGTCCTCGATCATGAGGCCCATGTCGCGCAGCTGATCGCGGATGGCGTCGGCCACGTCCCAGTTTTTGGCGGCACGTGCCTCGGCGCGGGCAGCCAGGATGCGCTCGGCAGCCTCGTTGACGTCGTCGCCCGTGTAGGCGCAAAGCCCCGCCGCCACACCCAGAAGTCCTGCCGGCAACTCTTCCTCGGGCTCGGGCAGCTCGATACCCAACACCTTGAATGCACCAGCGATGCTCGCTGCGGCGCCAAGCGCGGCATCGGCATCAACCGCCGAACCCGCCTGATCGAGGTAGGTATTGGCCTCGGTCACCAGCTGGAAGTAGGCCGCAAGCGCGCCAGCGGTGTTAAAGTCGTCGTTCATCTGACTCTCGAACTCTGCCTTCGCGGCATCGACGGCAGCGTTGAGCTTCGCGGCAAGCGACGCATCGGCATCCCCTTCGGCATGACGCGCGGCCCACGTGAGATTCTTCACTGTACCGGCTATACGCGTAAGCGAGTTCTCGGCGCCCTCCAAGCGCTCCCAGCTAAAATCGAGCGGCGAGCGATAGTGCGTCTGCAGCATGAGCAGGCGGAGCGCCGCCGCAGAATGCTTCTCGAGCACCTCCTCGAGCGTGAAGAAGTTGCCGAGCGACTTGGACATCTTCTCGCCGTCGACAAGCAACATGCCCGTGTGCATCCACGTGTTGGCGAAGCCCTCATGCCAGGCGCAGGTGGCTTGAGCGCACTCATTCTCATGATGCGGGAAGGCAAGGTCGGACCCACCGCCGTGGATGTCGATCGGGCAACCCAGATAGCGGTGCACCATGGCGGCGCACTCGGTGTGCCAGCCGGGGCGGCCCTTGCCCCACGGCGAGTTCCACATGGGCTCGCCGGGCTTGGCAGCCTTCCAGAGTGCGAAGTCCAAAGGATCGCGCTTGGCCTCACCGGCGGCAATGCGCGCGCCCACCATGAGGTCATCCACCTTGCGACCGGAGACCTCACCGTACGAAGGATCGCTGCGCACGGCAAAATACACGTCGCCGTTGTCGGCGGCATAGGCATGGCCCTGCTCGATGAGCGTCTTGATCATGCCGATCATGGGGCCGATCTCCTTCGTGGCGCGCGGGCGCACGTCGGGATCCATCACGTTGGCGCGGTGCATCACGTCGATGAACTTGTTCGAGAACTCCGTCGCCACTTCTTCGGCCGTGCGGCCCTGCTCGTTGGCGCGGTTGATAATCTTATCGTCCACATCGGTGAGGTTCTGCGCGAACGTGACCTCGTAGCCACGTGCGATCAGCCAGCGGCGAATGACGTCGAAGCTGATAAACGTGCGTGCGTTGCCAATATGGATATTGTCGTAGACCGTGGGACCGCACACATACATGCGGACCTTGCCCGCCTCGATGGGTTGGAACGTTTCCTTTGCGTGCGTGGCGCTGTTGTAGATCTTCACGAATGGCTCCTTAGCAGCCTCGTCTGCATACCTGTCCATGGTACCCCAGCGACGCCTGTCATATGAGGGAAGCTCGAACTTAGCTCTCAAGCTGCAAAAATATAAAATAGAGAATTTCCGAGATGTGTTTTAGAGGATTTCCACGTTAGCTAGCCGAGCTTCTCGAGGAGACACACCGCCCAGGCGCCAATGCCCTCGCCCTGGCCCTCCCAGCCGAGCCGCTCGGTGGTGGTAGCCTTCACGCCCACGTTCTCCACGGGGACGCCAAGCGCCGCGCTCAGATTCTCGCGCATCTGATCACGGTACGGGCTAATCTTGGGCTCCTGGCAGGCGATGGTGCAATCGGCATCCACGAACGCATAGCCCTCGCGCCTTGCATAGGCCATAACCTCGGTGAGCAATTTGAGCGAATCGGCCCCCTCGTAGGCAGGATCGGTGTCGGGGAAGAGCTTGCCGATGTCGCCACCGCGCATCGCGCCCAGGATGGCGTCCGCAAGCGCATGCGAGAGCACATCGGCATCCGAATGGCCGAGCAAGCCTTTCTCGTGCGGAATATCCACACCGCCGATGATGCAGCGGCGCCCCTTCACAAGCCGGTGAACGTCGTAACCGTGGCCAATGCGCAGCATGGGCACCGCCTTTCAAGCTTAAATTTTTTCCTGTGAGCCATCATACCCCATGCCATGCAAACGGGGCCCGCCACCGCAGACCCCGTTGCCTCGCCATGCTATCAAGCCGCCGTCCTATGCGTGCGACCCACGGCGCCTCAGCACGTATGCCGCAGCAAAGACGGCAGCAGCGCCTACGACAAGCGCCGCGACAACGAACAAAGTGTTGTCGCCCGTCTCAACCAGCGTCCCGGCAGCATGCTGATCGTCCGCAGGCGCGCTTGGTTTCGCAGCCTGCTCATTACCCGTCCCCTGACCGGGCACCACGTCGCCGGGCTGATCGTCATCGGGCTCATCCGAATCAACGGGCGCATCCGGGTCATCGGGGTTTTGCCACATCACCTCGATGGGGCCGAATTTCCCGCTCGGAATCTCGAATGTGATGCCGTCGGCCTCCTTTGTCGCCGCGAGCGCAACCGCGTTCGAAGCCGCCACCGCGTCATCGATGTCGGCATCCGTGCCGCCCACGGTGTAATCGCGCGTAAGGTTCTCGAAGCGCACCACCGCGATATCGCTTTCCGTCGTCATCGTTGCGGTATAGGGAATGAACACCGCTGTCGCAGAGCCGTCTGCCGTTGCCACCCAGAGGTTGCCGTCATCTTGGTCCACAAGGTCGAGATACTTGAACAGCGTCTCGTACCCACCGCTCGCAAAGGATCCACCAACCGCCGCACGCGCCTTGGCGTCGAGCGCTTCCTCGCGCTCGCCGAGGACATCGGCGATGAGGTCGTCGTAGAGCAGCGAGATCTCGTGGTCGGCATCCACCGGCAGCGCCGGGTTCCCGTTTTTCACGTACGTCGTGCCCGCAGCAGCATGAGCATGCGCCCGCGACGAATCACACGGGTCGCCCGCCGCACGCGTCAGGCCGCTCGCACCGTGCCCGCCCTCATGGATGGGACGAAGCACCTCGTCCGAAAGCGCCTCGGCGGCTTCGTCGTTCACCACGTCGCGCACGCGCACGGTCACCGGCTTGCCCTCGGCATCGTTGACCACAACGGGCGTGTCGTCGAGTTCGAGCACGTAGTACGTGCCACGCGCATCCTGGGCCACAACCTCGGGATCGCCATCAAGCGCCCACGCGCGAAGCTCGTAGACACCGGTTTCCGCGGCATCAACCTGCTCGCGCTCGCCGTCTGTCGGGAAATACCCCCACGTAAACGCCGCCGTTCCCGCCGGCTGCTTTTCTCCGTTGAAGTACAGCGTCCAGTCATTCGTCTGGTAACGCCACACCGGTTCGGGCAGCGCGTTACCCGTGTCATCGTCCGTACCGTTGGTACCCATGCCGCCCTCGTAGGCAACAAGCGAGGTGGCCTGCGGGGTAAGCGCGGTTGCCGTGCGTTTCCACGTACCCGTAAAGACAACATCGTGGTTGGGCATGGTGAAGGTGCCGTTGCCCATGAGGTCATCCGACATATCGTCGGTCTCCCAGCCCAAGAACTCCCAGCCGGGTGCCGTGGGTTCGGCAGCGATTTCCACCGGCGCCGCATAACAGGTATCCTGCTTGGTAGGAGGCGTCACATAGGCCGGCGCATCACCCTCGAACTCATAGGTCACCGTGCGCGGGGCGGCACGATAGTAGATCTTGAGCGGGTTCTCCTTGGTTGCCTCCGCGCAGGTCGCGCTCAGGCGGTGGCTGGTCTCACCCGTGGGGTAGTCTTCATCGTACACGTAGTGGGTGCCGAGAATCTCGTTTCCAGAGCCGTCCACAGCCTCCCAGCCCAGATCCTCGCCATCAAAATCATCGTGGTCGATGCTCACCGTAGCGTCCGGCAGCGCCCAGCCGCCCTGGCTAGCGTTGTAAAGCATCCACTCCGACGTTCCGTTCTCGTCAATGTACTCGTAGTACACCTCGTAGTACCAGAGCTGCTCCTGGGGCTCCTCTTTCGCGATGTACCACGCGCTCTGGGTCGAGCCCTCATCGCGCACGTCCACATAAAGGCCGCTTGTGCCTGCGTTCGCGAGCGTGAGATCCATGCTGGAACCGTTCTTCTTGGCGTAGACATACTCCTCATCTACCTTAGGCAGCGAACCGGTACCGTAGCCTGTGCCTTCGAACGGCAGCAGCGCGCCCTCGCCGCTTGCCGTGCCCTCAGCGGTGAGCGGCGCCTCGACACCGCTGCCAGAGCGCTTGATCTCCAGCTGGCCGTTGATGGTGATATCACCCTCGATAAGCGCGTGCTGCTGCGAGATCGCGAGCGCAGCGCCTTCTTCAACGTCGAGGCCCTTTACCTGATAGAAGGGGATATCGCCAACCGCGTTCATATGGTCGGGATTCGGCTTGGAGAATCCGTATTTGCCCTCGTAGTCGTTGACCGTCCAGTCGCCCACGGCGGCGATCTTGGCGCCGTTCTTCACGGTCACGGCGTCCATGTTCTCGATGAGCGGCACGGTGCGGTAGCCGCCATCCGCCGCGGTGCCGGAAAGCTCAAGCGTCGCCTTGCCGCCGATCACCGTGTCCGCAGCGTGGCTGCTGTCATAGCGTCCCATGATGTAGTTCTGAACGGTGCCACCCGAGACCTTCACGTCAACGTTGCCCGAAACGGCGACCTGCTTCTCCGAGATGCAGCTCGCCTCGATGGCGGCGACGGTGCCCCCCGTCTGCTGGAGGAGCACGTTGCCGGCCACAGACTTGGATGCCTGCTTGGTGTTGCGGCTCTTGTTGCCAACGGTGAGCACGTCGACCTGGCCGCCCTCGACGGTGGCGCTCGCGGCGTAGGCGGCGTTGTCCTGGTTGCGGACCTCGGAGCCATAGGTGAATGCCGGACCGCCAAGGTAGCACTTGGACTGCGCCGCGTACCCGAGCGGCGTCATGCTGCTGAAGTAGCCCTGCGAGACAACGTACTGGCCATTCAGATTGAGCTGGCCATCCACACCAATGCGCGCGCCATCTTTGAGCGTCACGCTCGTGGTGTTGAGCACGACGTCGTTCGTGCCCGCGCCGAAAAGCGTGCCATAGCCGTAGCCGGTGCCCTCTTTGCCGCCCGATTCAATCCGGGCGTTGCCGCCCACGACGACCTCGGTTGCGCCGACGGTCGAATGGAACGAGCCGCCGTGCACCGCCGCCGGATCAGCACCTGACGTGGAAGCGTCCTCGGATTGCTCGCACGCGGGAACGACCGCGTTGCCCTCGATGGTCACGTGCGCGGTGCCGCTCACCACGGCGCGCGCTGAGCGGGCGTCTTCGGGGACGTCGTCGTACACATCGATGCCGTTGTAGCCGCCGCCGTAGATGCTCTTGACCTCGCCGCCCGTCACATGAACCGTCGTGTTGCCGCTCACGCGGCCGTCCCTGTCGCCCGCCTCTTTGTAGTCGGGGTTCATGAACGCGGCGCCGCCGCCGAAGATCTGGTAGACCGTACCACCCGTCATCTCGACCGTCGTGCTGCCCGTGGTATCGGCGTCGGTGCCGCCGCCGTAGATGGCATAGGGGATGTGGCCGCGCGTGGTCACGGAAACCATGACGGGCGTCCACTCAGTCTCGTACTCCGCAGCTTGATACAGGTTGTAGCCCTCGCTGGAGCCCGTCGACGTATCTCCCTCCTGCTCGCCATCCGCGGCCGTGGGGAACTTGGCGCTGCCGCCGAACTCCACATAGGTGCCACCCCTGAGGGTGCCGGCAGCGTTACCACCGGCGATGAGTTTGTAGACGCCGTCGAGCACGGTAAGGCTCGTCGAGCCGCCACCAAGATCGAGATCGCTGTCCGCACCGCCGTAGACCGTCATGCGCGCCTGGCCGTCCTCGCCGCCGCCGAAACCCTCGCCAAGCGTAAGCGCATGACCGTTGGCATAGATGGTCGATGCCGAGATATGAATGTTCTCAAGGGTAAGCTGTCCCGCAACATCGAGACGATCACCGTCGATGGTGAGCAGTGGTGCTGTCCCCTCGGCCCCCTTGATGGTGAGCTTGATATCCTTCGCGCCCCACGACGCGCTCTGCCCCGTAAGGTCAATATCGGCGGATACGGTCATAGTCGCTTCGGAGCCAGCAGGCAAACTCGAGATCTCCGTGAGCGCCTGGCTGAAACCGGCGGCATCGGCAGCGGTGTATTCGCCCGCAGCGCGGGACGGCACCAGGGCGCTACCGAGTGCTTCAGCGGCCCACGCGGGCTGCGGAGTGCTGCCCAACGCTGAAAATGAGCCCAAACCCAACGCTAGAGCCAGGCAACCTGCCGCGAGAAGTGAGGTAGGGGTACGTTTCATCTGCGAATCCTTCTCCCGTACGGTGAGCATCACGCACCGGTGACATGCATTCGCACAAAACTATACCCCCCCTCAGCTTTTTGTCAAAGCGCTCAACAGCGCGTTTACCGCCGTGTTTGCTGCCTGCGCTGCCTGGCTGCCACATACGCACCGCTCGCCAGGGCGGCCAGCCCCGCAACGGCGGCAACGCCAACCAGCATCAGCGTATCATCGCCGGTCTCAGGCATGGCACCGTGGGAAGTCGTGCCCGCATTCGGAGCCTGCGGCGCCGCAGGCGTACTCGGCTCCTCGGGCGTCCCGCCCGGGCGCGCGCCATCGCTCACCCAAGAGAGCGCAAAGGGGCCGTAGCCGTTGGTGTCCACGTGGAACTTGATGCCGTAGGGCGTGTTCTCCACCGCTACAGTCGAGAGCTCGGTCGTAGCAAGCGCATCATCAATGGCCTCGACGCCGTTGATGCCGTACTCGCGGTAGAGATCACTGTAGCGCACAAGCGTGAACTCCGTGTTCTCATCCGTGCCTGCGGGGTAAGGCCAGTAGATGTCCGCACCGGTGCTCGACGCAAGCCACGCGTTGCCGTCATGGGCGTTCACGAGGTCGAGATACTGGAAATCCCAACTGCGATTGGCGGTCGCGATGCCCTGGCTCGCAAGATAGCGCTCCGCCTTCGCCCGCATGGCCGGCTCGCGGCTCGAACCGTCGTCGGCCAGCAGCAACTCATCGGCCAACAGAGCCGGCTCGGCGCTGCCCGCAGTGCCGTCAGTACCGGCAAGGCCAAGCTCGGCACGATTGTTCGTGGAAAATACCGCAGAGTCATCAACCACTGCGCGGAACGACGAAGCATCGGACGACGCAAGGTCGCTCGCAGCAAGTACCGCTGATGTGAGCTCGGCCGCGCCGGACGCCACCTCGTCGGCGTCGTTCACATAGCGTACCGTGAGCGTGCCGGGGTCGACCTCAACCACAACATCCGCTCCGGCGTCGGTCTCCGCCTCAAGGGCCTCTCCTGCCGCAAGCCCCACCTCGTAGAGACCGGCCTCGGCATCATCGGCCGCGCCCGAGCGCGCAGACCGCCTCTGGGTAGCCATGCCCTGGAACGTGTAGGTCTCGTCCACGTCGGGGATCATCACCACGCCGTCGGATGCCTCGACGAGCTCGACCTCATCACCCGAGGCGTCGGTCAGCGTCAGCCCGGCGAGCCCGTCCTCGCCGAGCGCGCTCGCGAGCGGCGCGTTCATGCGCACGCGATAGCGCGGCGCGGGGAACGGGTCGCTATCGTGCGAGTCGCCGCCGGTGTATGCCGTCATATCGAGCACCTCGAGCGTGAGCGTGGGATCCTCGGTCACATAGGTCATGTAGTTGAGCTGACTGTCGTGCATGCTCTTGCCGATGACGAGCGTCGCGTCGCGCTTGTACATCTTTGCGCTCGGCACGTAGATGCCATCCTCATCGGCCTTACTGGCGGCATCGACGCCGCCGGCCTCGTCATGGTAGTTCACGAGCTTGGTGCCTGGCGTTGCTGCGTCTTTGGGCTCGACCGCGAGATCCTCACTCGTGATGTTGATGGGGTTCTCCGTGGTAGCGCCGCTGAACGCGCCGATCACGTCGATCACGTGACCGCTCGGCAGGTAGACGTCATTGTCCTGGTCGATCACCGGGCCGCCGTTCTCGCCATCTTCCACCTCGAAGGTGCCGCCCACGTACACGCCATCGCCGAGTGTGGTGCTCTGGTCCTTGTTGCCATTGTTGCCCTCGATGGTGCCGCCCGTCATGGTGAGGGTGCAGCCCGAGCCGATATACGCACCGCCGCCCCACGTCGTGCGGTTGTTATCGACAATCGAGCCACCAGTAATGGACATGCAGGCGTGCGACCCCTGATACAGCTGGATACCGCCACCCACACCGGCGCCGTTGCCCGAGATGGTGCCCCCGCTCATGGTGACGTTGCCGGGTTCATCGATGCCGTAAACGAAGATGCCGCCGCCATTGTGGGATGCCGTGTTATCGAGGATATCGCCACCCGAAATCGTGAGATGGGTGGAAGGCCCATCGACCTCGAACGCTGCGATGGCGCCGCCGCCACTGCCCGCTTCGTTGTCCTTGATGGTTCCACCCTTGATGTCGACGTACACCTCATGGGTCGAACTGTTGCGCCCGGTTGGATACGTGCAGATCGCACCGCCATAAACGCCAGCTTCGTTATTCGAGATGGTGCCGCCGGTCATGGTGAAGCGGGCATCTGCATCAACCCAGCCATTCTCAGATCCGGGCAAGCCCGACTGCGCCTCGTAATTCGAGATGTAGATCGCGCCGCCATAGGAATCGTCCCCGTCAAGCGCGCCATAGGTTCTGTTGCCAGAAATCGTTCCGCCCGACATCTCCATGCTCGAGCCCAAAATACCCACGGCGCCGCCGCGATTCGACACGTTATCCGAAATGGTGCCGCCGCGCATCTCGAAGCTGCTCCCATTGCAGAGGAAGATTGCGCCGTAGCCGGCGCCCGTCGTGGTGTTGCCCGAAACCTCGGCACCCTGATCCATGATGAGGGTCGCGCCGTCGCAGTAGACGGCGCTGCCAAATTGGCCCCTCGAGGTCGCGCTGTTGATGAGCCGGGCTCCGTCGCCCAAGGTGACCGTCGTGTTAGGCCCGTCGATCAGCATGAGCGAATCGGAAGCCTTCTCCCTGTTCCCGTTGTCGAGCGTGATGTGATCGAACGTGACGGTGCTTCCCGGCTCGATGATGAACATGGCACCGGAGGAGCTCTCCAGCTCACGACGCTCCACATGCGCGTCGCCTTTGCCCTCAAGCGAGAACGTCGCCCTCTCTCCTTCGACAAAAATCGCGCCGTTCAGCACAATCGTCCCGTCAGTCGCCAGCAGCTCCTTGGCGCGCTCGAAGGTCGCCACGGGCGTCTGCTCGGTCGCGCCGTTGTTCTCATCGCTTGCGACAATCCCTCCGCTCGCGTAGCTGCCAAGATACACCGTGCGGAGCGTTCCCTCATCGGCGGCAAAAGCGGTGCGCGGTGCAAAGGAAAACACGGTGAGCGTGAGCAACGTAGCGAACAGGGCCGCTATCCTTCTGTGCATCTCAATCCCCTCATGACGTTGTACGTTTCAGCTTCATTCGTCAATAAACTGTACCCCCTCCCATGTTTCTGTCAACCATAGAATCGTTGGCAGGGGGCATGCTGCTGGACAACGGCACCACGCAAAAAGCGAGCGGGGCGGAGGACCCCTAGAGGTTCTCCGCCCCGTTCAGCTACGCTAAAACTGCACCCGCAATCGTCATGCGCCGCGCTTGCTGCGACGGAGGCCGTGCACGACGAACACCGCGCCTGTAATGGCCGTGGCAGCGGCGACGGCGGAGAGCATGTCCCCCGTGCTTGGGAGGCCGCTCTCATCCCCACCGGATGTCGGCCGCTGCACGTTGCCGCCGGGTTGCCCGGGCTGGGCGGGCTGCCCGGGCGTCTCACCGCCGGGTTGCTCGGGCTCGTCACCGCTGGGCTGCTCGGGCGTGACGTTGCGGACAGCGATCTGCCACATGTCGTAGTCCTCGCCCGCCGCATCCGTCTTGTCCGCATCGTCCACGCGCTTGAAGAAGTAGCCGTCCTCCTTGGCGCCTGCGTTGGCGAGCGTCGCCTCCAAGTCAGAGAGTGCGGCGTTCGCGCTAATCGTCACCGTGATGTCGAACGCCTTCTGCGCGTCGGCGCCCTCACCGCTCACCTGTTTGGTGACGGTCAGCGAACCGGTCTGCTGGACAGGCTCCTCGGCGTCCTTCCACGCGACCGCGAACGGTGAGAAACCCGTCGAACCGATCTGGAAGACCACGTGGTCGTCCTCGACCTTGGCACCTGCGATCTCGGTTACCGTGGCATCGGCAATCGCGGCGTCGATATCATCGGAATCCATCTCGCGATGCAGCCCCTCGAAGTGCAGCACCTGGGCGGTATCCGGGTCGGCGCCCTCGGGCAGCGGCCAATAGACGGTCACGTCGGTGGAATCACCGTTCTCGTCGGTCGCCGCGACCCACGCGTTGCCGTTGGCGGTATCCACCAGATCGAGGTACTTGAATTCCATTCCGTAATCGGACGCCTCGCCGCCGAGCTCCTCAACCGCACGCTCCTCAAGCGCCTGCTCGCGATCCGCGTCCTCATGGTGAATGATGTCATCGAAGAGGAGCGCCACGTCGGAGTCATCGACAACCTCGACGTCGCCACCGTTGATGGTGTAGACGGTGCCGTCCTCGTCTGTCGCGGCGGGCTCGCCCGCCTCGGGCTCTGCGCCCGCTGCGGCGTCATCAACGGTCGCGAACTGCGGGTCCTCGGTGCCGCGCACGGTAAGCGTGCCTGTGGGCGAGCTGTCGACGGCATAGGTTTTGCCGTCGTACTCGACCACGATGTCACCCACCGCCGTGGCGCCCTCGCCCTTGTAGAGCGCCATCTCGAACGAGGTGTTCACCTCGAGACCCACGGTGAACTCGTCGCTCACCACGACGTTTCCCTCGGGCGTGGTGAACTGCACGCGCGTGGGATCCTGGCCCTCGGTCGGTACGAGGCGGTAGACCTCGGTATCGGGCTGGCCGTCATAGGTCTCGAAATGCCAGCTGCGGGTGCCGCTCTTCTCTTTGAAGACGAGATCGGTCACCGCGACATCGCCCATGCTCTCCGGAAGGTCGACGCGGAAGCCGGGTTCGGGCAGGCCGCTCGCGCCAGATGCAATCTGGCCGTCCTCGTCCACGGTGCCCTCATAGGCCTCGCCGCCCACGTAGACCGTGATGTCCGCCGGCGTGACCGTGATGGTGCCCGCGGGCGTGGGCTCGGGCTCCTCGCCGCCGCCCTCGTCCGTGCCGAATACGGGGAAGCCGCCGTTTTCCTCGGTCGCCTTGGGGTCGAGCGTCCAGATGTTCTCGAAATCCCAGCCTTCGAAGGTATCCTGCTGCTTCAGCTCGCTTTGGCTGCTATGCGCCGTACCGGTGCCGGGAAGCGAGACGCTGCTCGATGCGTCATAATGCACCCCCGTCACCGTACCTGCAGCATAGTACATGTTGCGACTCATATAGGTGGGGTAGATGGCCTCGCCATATGAAGGGCTGTAGACTTCGTAGTAGCTGAGGCCGTTCGCTGCAGTATAAGAGTTGGTCACGTTGCCCCAGTTGACGCCAATAAGTTCACCTGCCGCATCTATCACCTGGAGCTGCGTTCCCGTCACGTAGCAGTTCTCAACGCTGCCCATGCCGTTGTTGTTCTGATTGGCGCCCACGAGGCCGCCAACGTACATATAGGGTGTCGTTAGTTCTCCCTGGCCGTACTCGAGATTGTTGAACACGATTTGAATCGGAAGGGAGCCTTGGCCAGACAGGGTCTTCTATTTCGTCTAAGCGTTCGTGTCATACGTCGCTTCCCCCTTCTGCCTTTGAGGCATGCATCCATCAATGTCAACACGAATGTGTGGATGATGCCTCAACTTCCGACTTAATGTATCCCCTCCCCATTTATTTACGCTCAAAAGGCTTCCTTGCTCGGTAAACGACACGGGGGAGCCGCTGCTGCGACTCCCCCGTCATCATTATTGATCGTCATGTTGCTTAGTGGTGCCTGCGCCCGAATAGAAGCGCTATCGCTGGCTCGCACGCCTCGGTAGCGATACGCACGACGCCGTCACGCGCACCGGCTTGCAAGGATCGCTTCGGCCAACGCCAAATCCTCTGGTACGGTCACCTTCATGTTGTCGCGCGGCGTGTCCAAAAGCAGGACGCGCCCCCCGGTGCGCTCAACGAGTGAAGCGTCGTCGGTGCCCAAAAAGCCCTCGGCAGCCGCGGCATCATAGGCATCCATCACCGTGTCGCGCCAGAATACCTGCGGCGTCTGCACGCACCAATAACGGCTGCGATCGGGTGTCGCCTCGATATGTCCCGCTGTGTCAGCAAGCTTGAGCGTGTCGATCGAGGGCTGACCGCACACCACGCCGTCGATGCCGGGCGTCGCGATAAGTCGCTCGACCGCCGCGTCGATGGTCGCCGGGCGAATGAGCGGGCGCGCGCCGTCGTGGATTGCAACGCAGTCGAAGCCCGCGGGAACCGCCGCCACACCCGAGCGGGTGGAATCCTGCCGTTCGGCACCGCAGGCGGCGAACGTGATGGGCGTGGTAAATGCATACGGCTCTACCGCTGCCGCGACATACTCCTCACGGCGCTCCGCGGGGCACACGACCACGATATGACCGATGCGCGCTGCACGATCGAACGCCTCGATGGTCCAGGCGAGCATGGGCCTGCCCGCAAGCGCCACGAGCTGCTTGCCGCCCGGATTGCCGAAGCGCGTACCCGAGCCGCCGGCAACAATCACCGCTGCAGCGCGCGGACACCTCGCGACATCATACGCGGTCCCGGCCTGTCGACTCATGCCGCGCCGCCGTGCTTGCCCTGGATGCGATAGAGCGAATCGGCCAAAATCGTGGGGTTGTTGACACCGATATCAACAAGGCGCTCCGGATCTTTGCGGATGTCGTTCATGAGATCCTGGAGCGAGCCGTACTCGTTCACGATGCGCTCGGCCACGCCGTCGCGCACCACCGAGACCTGGGAGAGCGTGCGCAAGCCCAGAGGCGTCATAACGGAATCCTCGTCCAGATCGTCGTAGCCCAGCACCTCTGCCACGCGCTGCGCGTTGGTGATCTCCTGCGCCGACATCTCGGCAAAACGCTCGCGGATGCGCGCGGCGTTCTCCTCCGAGGAATCGGACGCGTAGTCGCGAATCATGAGGTCGTATTCGTTGTCGACGCTCTCGCCCGCCAGCTGCTCGAGCTGCATGCGCACGAGCTTGCCCTCGGTGCCCAGCTTCACGATGCAGAACTTGAGCTCGTTTTTGGCCTGCTGCAAAATCTCGAAACTCGAGAAGATATCGGTGATATCGGCAAGCGTCACGTAGTCGTCGAGCTCGAGGGCCGTCAGGCGCAAAAGCGCTCGGTCGAGCGAGGCACGCGTGGTCTGCAGCGTGGAGACGAGCTGGTTCACCGAGCTCATAATCTCCGAAACGGTCTGAATCTGGTAACTCTTGCCCTTCACGTACACGTTCACCACCGCGCGGCGCGCCGAAACCGAGATGACGATGGCGTCGGTGAGCACGCTCATGCGCGCGGCAGTGCGGTGGCGCATACCGGTCTCGCTCGTGGCGAGCGAGGGGTCGGGGTTAAGGTGGAAGTTAGCGCGGAGAATCTGCGTGATGTCGTCGTCGATAACCACGGCGCCGTCCATCTTGGAAAGCTCGAACAGGCGGTTCGAGGTAAACGAGATGTTGAGCGGGAAGCCGTCGTTGCCCGCCGCCAAGACATGCTCGGTATCGCCCACGCAAATGAGCGCGCCCAGATGGCCGGCGATGATCATATCGAGCGCGGTACGAATGGGCTGGCCGGGTGCCGTCAGCCGAATCGCGTCATTCATGCGCTTTTGCAACTCGTTCTTATCCAATATGCTGCTCCGTCCCATACACGCTACTCACATACATTCCTATTCTCTCATGAAAAATGGCCCCGCCGAAGCGGGGTCGAACTTTTTTCACGAGCTCTATCCAGGCCGCCACGCCACCATCGGCCCGCAGCGCCTGATGACCAATCGCTTTTTTCAACTATGCAATGGTTTGACCTCAACACGCCGGATAGCAATACATTGCCTGCAGCAAAAACCCTGGTATATTTCCTGCGTGACGAGCACAAACCACTGCTCTACTTCAGGGGTCCCACGCAAAACATTGAATACCTGAAAAACCGCATCTGACTGCTCGAACTATCAACCCGATACGCAATGCTCCGCGCATATCGAGCACCGCGCGCATAGCCTATGAACGCACGATGCCGCAGGGTGCGTCAGCGCCCTGCGGCATCTTCATGCGTTATTGCGACCGCGTCGCGTTATCGCGTGCCGGATCCCGCCTGGGCGATACCGCCCGAGCCGCCGCCGGCAAGCGTGGGCGTGCCGCCCGCGGTGTGCGGCGCGTGCTCAAACGAGGCACCCAGCGTGCCCGTTGCGCGGGGCGCGGGAATCTCGCCCGTGCCATGGCTGAAGACAAAGACGTCATCCACCACATCGGTGAGCACGGTGTCGCCGGCGCGCCACTCGCCCGCCAGCAGCTCCTCCGAGAGCGGGTCCTCGATGAGGCGCTGGATGGCACGACGCAGCGGACGCGCACCATTGGTGAGGTCGGTGCCTTCCGCCACGATCTTCTCAATCGCGGCGGGCGTGAGCACGATGTTCATACCATTGGCGATGAGACGCTGACGCAGGTCGTCCACCAGCAGCTCAGCGATGGCGGTCAGGCTCTCGCCCGTAAGCTTCTGGAAGACCACGATATCGTCCACGCGGTTCAGGAACTCGGGGCGGAACAGACGCTTGAGCTCGGTCATCGCGCGGCTCTTGATCTCCTTGCCCGAAAGGCCCTGCTCGCCGGTAGTACCAAAGCCCACGCTCGATTCCTGCGCGATCTCGCGCGCGCCCACGTTCGAGGTCATGATGACCACCGTGTTGCGGAAATCAACCGTCTTGCCCTGGCCGTCGGTGAGGCGTCCCTCGTCGAGTACCTGCAACAGGATGTTGAAGATATCCGGGTGCGCCTTCTCGATCTCATCGAAAAGCACCACCGAATACGGATGCCGGCGCACCGCCTTGGTGAGCTGGCCACCCTCCTCGTGGCCCACGTAGCCCGGAGGCGAACCGATGAGCTTCGAGACCTCGTACTCGCTGGCAAACTCGCTCATGTCGAAGGAGATGAGCGCGTCCTTGCTGCCAAAGAGGTATTCGGCAAGCGTCTTGGCGAGCTCGGTCTTGCCCGTGCCCGTGGGGCCGAGGAAGATGAACGAGCCGCCGGGGCGACGCGGGTCCTTGAGCGGCGAGCGGCTGCGACGGATAGCCTTGGCCACGGCCGCAACGGCTTCGTCCTGGCCGATGATACGCGTCTTGAGCACGCTCTCGCACTGCAAGAGGCGCCGGCTCTCATCCTCGGTGAGCGAGGACACCGGCACACCCGAGGTAGCGGAGACGATATCGGCGATCTGGTCGACGTCGATCGTGATGGGGCTTGCGTCGAGCTCGGCGTTCCACGCGGCGCGGGCCTCGGAGAGCGCGATCTCTGCCTGCTTCTCCTGCTCGGTGAGCTCGGCGGCGCGGTTCATGTCGTCCGCCTCGGTTGCCTCGGCGGCCTCGCGCTTGAGCTCCTCGACGCGCGTTTCGGCCGCGCGCACGTTCTCGGGCGCACGGTTCCTGGCAATGCGCGCCCGCGCGCCCGACTCATCGATAAGGTCGATGGCCTTGTCGGGCAGATAGCGATCTTGGATGTAGCGCGCCGAAAGGCTCGCCGCCGCCTCGACGGCAGCCGGCGTGTAGCGCACGTGGTGATGCTCCTCATAGCGCGGCAGCAGCGCCTGTAAGATCTTCACCGTGTCCTCGACGCTCGGCTCCTCAACGTCGATCGACTGGAAGCGGCGCTCGAACGCCGGATCCTTGGTGAGGTACTTGCGGAACTCCTCGGCCGTGGTGGCGCCGATAATCTGGAAGGCGCCGCGCGCGAGCACGGGCTTGAGCATCGAGCTCGCATCGATCGAGCCCTCCGCCGAACCGGCACCGATGAGCGTGTGCATCTCGTCGATGAACAGGATCGCGTCGTCCGCCTCGGTGCATTCCTGGATGACGCCCTTCAGGCGCTCCTCGAACTCGCCGCGGTACTTGGCACCGGCCACGAGGCCAGGCAGGTCGAGCGACCATACATTTTGGTTGAGCAGGTTCTCGGGCACGTTACCGGCGGCGATCTCCTGCGCAAGGCCCTCCACGATGGCGGTCTTGCCCACGCCCGGATCGCCCAAGATGAGCGGGTTGTTCTTCGTGCGGCGCGAGAGGATCTCCATCATGCGCGAGATCTCCTGCTCGCGACCGATCACGGGGTCGAGCTTGCCGTCGCGCGCCTCCTGGGTGAGGTTGGTCGCGAACTGCTGCAGCACGGAGGTATCGCCCTCGCCCTTGCCGCTCGACGCCATGCCCGAGAAGAACGGAACGCCCGCGCCGGGACGCCCCGCGCCCGCGCCCGCCATAGGCCGTTTGCCGCCCTGGTCTTTAGCGGTGAGCTTCTCCACCGCCGCGCGCACGGAGGCGGCGCTCACGCCCAGGCGCATGAGAATGTCCATGCCGCGGCAGGAGGATTCGTCGACGATGCCCAGCAGCAGGTGCTCGGTCGAGACGTACGTCTGGTTGTTCTCGCGGGCAAGGCGGAAGCTCTTCTCCATCACCGCGATTACCGCCGGCGTGAAGGCGAGCTTGCCCGCCGACTGCTCGCCGGCGGCATCCGGTGCGTCGGCATCCGCCGGCGCTGTGCCCGTAGCCTCGGCCGCGGGTGCGTCGGGATTCGCCGTCTCGTCGGCATTCGCCGGCTTCGTGGTGGCAGATGCCTGGAGCTGCTCCAAAATATCGTCGTAGGTGATCTCGAGCGAGCGCAGCGCCTCGGCCGCGATACCCTCGTCCTCCTTGGCAAGGGCAAGCAGCAGGTGCTCGGTGCCCACGTTGGACGTGTTGAGCCCCACGGCCTCCTGCTTGGCGAGCGACATCACGCGGCGCGCGCGATCGGTGAATCTATCTAACATGGCTACCTCTTTACGTGCTGAGCCCGCCGGTGCATCTGCGGCGGGCCCCGATACGAGTCATGGATGTTTGCCGTGAGCGTTGTACCCGGAATTGAGGAATTGTAACCCGATATCAGCCATTTTGTCGAGCGCTTGCACATGACGGCTGCGGCTGCCCGGCAGCGAGCGCGTCTTCCGCCGTCAGGCGCGCAACCACCTCGACCGGCGTCATGCCCTGCGCACGCGCGACCGTCTCCACCGTGGCGCGGGCAACCTGGGCGAGATAGACGCGCTCCACGCGCGGCAGCGGCCGAAACGGCTGCTCGAGGCGCGACGACCAGATGATGTACCCCAGCATGCCGCCCACCATGAACTGGATGGCGAAGCACGCCGTAGGCGAAAGCTCCTCGCCCGCCCCACACAGCCTGCCCTGCCAGAGCCCCTGCACCGCACGGCGCAGCGCCACCTCGATCGTCTGCAGCTCGCCCGAGCGCATGAGCAGCGCCGCATGGGCGATGCGCTCGGGCGCCACCTCATACATCACGCTCGCCGGACTACCGGCCACCAGGCAGCGAAAGACCGCAAGCGAAAGCGACCCATCGCCCAGAAGCTCCTCGGCAGCGAAGGCCACGAGCGCGTCGACATCGGCGAAGTAATAGTAGAAGGTGCCGCGGTTGCACCCGGCCACCTCGACCAGCGCGCCCACCGTGATCTCGTGCACCGGACGCGTCTCGAGCAGCGCCCAGAACGCGTCGATGAGCCGCTGGCGGGCACAGGGGTCCTGCGCGTCCTTACGCGGTCTCGCCATGACCCGCCCCCTCCTTCGCAGCGTTCCCCGCGGCGGCATTGCGCGTGTTCATGATGAGCATCTGCAGACGGTTCTCGACATTCGCAAAGCTCACGTCGGGGTCGTAGTCCAGCGGCAGGATCTGCGCATCTGGATAGCGCTTCTTGAGCGCGCGCACCAGCCCACGGCCCACCACGTGGTTGGGCAGGCAGCCAAACGGCTGCAGGATCACGAAGGCGCGGCAGCCGTGCGCCGCGTGTTCCAAGATCTCGGCGGGAATGAGCACGCCCTCACCGGCGTCGAAGGTATGGTGCAGCACGTCGTCGCTCATCTTCACGAGCTCGGGCATGCGCACGGGTGGCTCGTAAAGCGGGTGCGCCTGGGCGATGCGATCGCAGCGCGTATGCGCGATGTCGAAGAGGCTGTCGGCCGTGGCGTTCCACACGCGCTCCTGGAGCGGCAGATCGACATGGTACTCGCGTGACTGTGCGTGCTTGTAGAAATAGCTCTTGCGAATCACGTCGGTCATGCGCGCCTCGATGACCTCCAGCCCGTTGCGCTCGAGATAGCGCTCGATCTCGTGATTGGCGCCGGGATGGAAGTTGAGCAGGTACTCACCCACAATGAGCACCTGTGGGCGCGGATGAGAGCGATCGTAGCGCACGCCGCGCATGATCTCGATGGCGCGGGCGAACCCCGTTTCGGCACCGCGCACGCCATGCACCTCAATTCCCTTCATGACGGCATCGACAGCCTGCGTGAACGCCGCATCTGCCGAACCCGGCTCAAGCTCGTAGGGGCGCATGCGCCTGAGCAGCGCCTCGAGCGCATCGATCATGGGAAGCCCCCAGGCAATCGCCATGCTCGAGCCGAGCGAGAGCCTGAACCCGGGGTAGGCGTCGTGGGCGTCCTCGTTATCGTTCGTGGCAACCGGAACGTGCGCGTAGCCGGCATCATCGAGCGCGCGGCGCAGCAGCGGCATGTAGTGCGTCAGGCGACAATCGCCGATGTATTTGCCCGTGAGGATGGCAACGTCTTTGTCGTCGTAGCGGCCGCTCTCGAGCGCCTCGAGCGCCTCGCCGATCACGATCTGCGCAGGGAAGCAGATGTCGTTGTGCACGTAGCGCTTGCCGAGGCGAATCGCCTCGTCGCGGCCGACGGGCATCGGATCGGCGCGCACCCCTTGGTGGCGCAGCGCCGCGGCCATGAGCTGGCTGAACGCATGGCTCGTGTTGGGGATGAGGAACACCTTCTCGCGACGGTCGCGCTCGGTGTATTTCACCTCATAGGGGTCGGGCAGCTCGTGCGGCTCCGAAACCGCGGCGGAGCGCCCGGCCTCCTCGCGACGGCGGCGCTCGGTGGTCTCGATAAAGGAGCGCACGCGAATGCGCAGCGGTCCGGTCGCATCGCTCTCGTCGATTTTCAAAATGAGCGGCGCCTTGCCCGAGATCTCGCACATGAGCCGCACGATCTCGTCCGAGAGATACGCGTCGTGTCCGCAGCCGAAGCTCACGAGCTGCACGTACTCGAGCTCGGGCGACGACGCGGCGATCACCGCCGAAGCGAGCATGCGCGCATGGAAGTTGTTCACGATATCGAGCCGGCTTTTCGACAGATCGACCGAGCGCACACCGGGCACGGCATCGGGCGTGAGCACCGCGATGCCCTGATTGCTGAACAGCTTGGGCACGCCGTGGTTGACGAGCGGATCGTTGTGGTACGGGCGCGACGCCACCACCACGGCGTATGAGCCCGTGCGGCGCACCTCGTCCAACACCTCCTGCCCGCGCTGTTCGAGCTGCGCGGCAAACGCGTGCTGGGCGGCATCGGCCTGCTCGATGGCACGGGCAGCCTGTGCATCGCTCACCCCGTAGGTCTCCTTGAGGAACCGGCTGAGCTGGCGCGTGCGGTCGCGCATGGTGTACCAGTGGAACAACGGCGCATCGAACGGAATCCCGTAGCGCTCCTCCGGGTTGTCGGAGTTTTTCAGCACGTACGGATAGCCCTTCACCACCGCGCACATCCACTCGCTAGTCTTTGCCGTGTTCTCGGTGGGGACCGTCGTGATGATGGGCATGAAGATGCGATCGACCTGCGCATCAACGAGGTCGCGCACATGCCCGTGCACGAGTTTGGCAGGGAAGCAGATGGTGTCCGAGGTCACATGCGGCAGGCCCCGCTCGAACGTGCGGCGCGTACTGGGCCGCGAGATGCGCACGGTGAAGCCGAGCGCGCGGAAGAGCGTCGACCAGAACGGCATGTTGTCCCAGAACTCGAGCACGCGCGGGATGCCGATGGTCTCGCCGCGCTCGGGCGCCACCGGCTCGCAGGGCCAGTTTTGGAACAGCAGCCGCTCGCGCTCGTCGAAGAGGTTGGCGGCGCGCACGGGCCGCTTGCGCACGATCGCCGGCCCCACCGACTCCTTGATCTGCTCGCCCGCCGTAGCGCTCACCGCCTCCGATGGCTCGATGCCGCCGGTGCGGTGCGGGGCGCCCGGCGTTGCCGGCTGCTCGATGAGCGCGCCGGCGGGAGCGTCGGCAGCTGCCTCGGGTACCTCGCGCAGCAGTTCCATCCAGTCAATATCCTCGCCGCGCGGGCAGCGGTTGCCCGTCACGAAAAGCGCGCCATCGCTAAATGCCACGACCGAGCGGCTGCAGTGGTTGCCGCAACGACGACAGGTGACACCGGCGTATTCGGTGTGGGTGAAGTGCTCGAGCGCGTCGAGACCGATAAAGGTCGAATGCCCGCGGCGGCCGCGGCGCTCCTCCGCGCGATCCGCCTGCTCGTGCGCCAGCAACGCCACGCCGATGGCGCCCATGAGGCCCGGATGCGGTGCGCGCGTGACCTCGCGCCCCAAGTACTGCTCGAAGGCGGCGAGCACCGCGTCGTTGCGGAACGTGCCGCCCTGCACCACGATGCGGTCTCCCAGCTTATCGAGGTTGGAGACGCGAATGACCTTCGTGAAGACGTTTTCGATAATCGAGCGGCAAAGCCCCGCCATGATGTCGGCGGGTCCCTTGCCACGGCGTTGCTCGGATACCACGCTCGAGTTCATAAACACCGTGCAGCGGCTGCCCAGGTTTGCCGGCTCGGTCGAGGTGAAGGCGGCGTCGGCTATCTCGGCAACCGGAATGCCCAGCGTGGCGGCAAAGCCCTCGAGAAACGAACCGCACCCGGCAGAGCATGCTTCGTTGACCACGATATCGGTGAGCACGCCGTAATCGAGCCAGATGGCCTTCATGTCCTGCCCGCCGATGTCGAGCACGAAGGTGGCGTCGGGCACGCAGGTTGCCGCCGCGCGCGCATGCGCCACCGTCTCGACGGTATGGTAATCGGCATGAAGGGCGCGTGCGAAGAGCAGCTCGCCGTAGCCGGTGGTCCCCACGGCCTCGATGACGAGCGCAACGCCGGCGTCGTCCCAGCGACGCTTGAGGTCCATGAGCCCCGCGCGCGCCACGTCGAGCGGCTTGCCCTCGTTGGACGCATAGAAGGAGTCGATGAGCTCGCCCGCCTCGTTGAGCAGCGCGAACTTCGTGGTGGTCGAGCCGGAATCGATGCCGAGATAGGCGTGCACGGTATCGCCCGATGCATACGCAGACGGGCCGCAGGCGGGTACCTCGGCAGGGTGGCGCTGCTCGAATGCCGCGCGATCCTTCGCACGCGCAAAGAACGGACTCGCCGTGCCCTCACCGTCGTCTACCGGGTGCTCCTGCAGATCCTGAAGCGCGGCGATGCCCGCCGTGAGATCGACCTCGGCCTCGGTTTGGCCGAAGAGCTCCGAGAGCGCCAGCGCGGCGCCGCGCGCGATCATGACCTGCGGATCGTTCGGCACGATGAACATGCCCTCGTCCAACTCGAGCTGCTCGCAGAACACGCGCACGAGCGTAGGGTTATAGGCGAGCGTACCGCCCTCGAAGATAACCGGCGCCTCGATGTCGATGCCCTGCGCCAGGCCTCCAATCGTTTGGCGCGCCACGGCATGCAGCGCCGAAAGCGCCAGATCGGCGCGGGCGACACCCTGGTTGAGCAGCGGCTGGATGTCGGTCTTGGCGTAGACGCCGCAACGCCCGGAAACCTCGTAGACGCGTTTGCCCGAACTCGCCAGCTGCTCGAACTCCTCGGACGGCACGCCCAGAAGCTTTGCCATCTCGTCGATGAACGCGCCGGTACCGCCCGCGCAGCTGCCGTTCATGCGCATGTCGGAGACCGAAGGGAGCTCGCCCTCCCGCTCGGCGTGGAAGAAGATCATCTTCGCGTCCTGGCCGCCCAGCTCGATGGCGCAGCGCGCCTCGGGATACAGCGTGCGGATGGCGATCGAGTTGGCAACGACCTCCTGGATATAGGCCGCGCCGAGAGCGCGGGCGATATCGCGCGCGCCCGATCCGGTCACCGCTACCCGCGTGCGCGCCGCCGGAAAGCGCCGCTGCACCTCGCCGAGCGCCTCGGCCGCGCTCGCCGCCTGACGGGCACCGTGACGTTTGTAGCGCCAGTAGAGTACCTCGCCGGTCGCTGCGTCGAGCACGAGTACCTTGGTAGTCGTGGAACCGATATCGAGGCCCACGCGGAGCACCTGGGGCGCTTCGGTAGCGCCCGTGTGCACGCCGTCCGGCTCCTTCGTTGGCTCCTCAGGGGCCTGCAGCGCTTCGCCCGCCGTTTTCGCAGCTTTAACCATATATAACTCCTATCACAGCGCTCCACCCCGCCTCGGGCGGTGCGCTTCATGCCTCGTCGCGCACATGCGCCCGCAGAGGCGTGCACATGCCGCGCCCACCTATGCTACCCACAAAAATACAACACAGTGTCTAGTTTTTAACTTTTCAAGGTTTTCTCGTTGGTGCGTGCTGTCCGCTTTTGGCTGCCGTGGCCCACGGCCGGGCTTGCCACCAGGCTCCAGCGCCCCTTCCCGTTTCTCTGTGCAGTCGACGGCGGTTGTCTGTGCGCCAAAAGAGTGTCTATCGTCCCGAAACAGCATTTTGATGCACATAAAAGCACTGTCCGCTGCACAGACAAGTTGCCGGAGGCCGTGCGCAGGCGGCCATGGGACATGACATAGGGCACGTCCCATGGGCTGACACATCCCGGTGTTCACCTCGCGGGGCCATCGCACTCTCCATGGAACCAGCCAATCCATAAAACAAGATATTTTTCGCCTGTTTGCCACAGTTTGCACAAACCGCCCACCGAATTAATGCTGCCGTCGGCGATTTGGCATTTTGGCACTTCACAGAATCTCAACCGCCTCACCAGCTTTGTTAGATAGCTGTAAGACATCGTGAAAAGCCCGTAAGAATAACGCTTCGCCCATTCCCGTATGGTCTTGCCTACGCCCCCAGGCAACAGGCAAGAAGCGCCGCCGAACAGGCGCCGCGAAGGGAGACCGCGATGCACGGACGCTACGACCTCGTCATCGAGCAGCAACTCGATGACGCCGAGCGCAACCAGCGCTTCTTCTCGCCCTCGTCGACAAGGCTTCACCAAGCATGCCGACGGCGGCACCGCGCCGGGCTGCTCGTCTCGCCCCTTCCCTGCTGCTATGCGCGGCCCCGGTATTTCGCCGCGCTTTCGCCGCGCGCCCGCGACATGCACGCCATGCGCACGCTCGCCCTCACCCATCCCGCCTGGACCTTCTGCTCGCATTCCGCAGCACTTGCCTATGGGCTCCAGGTACCCAACGCTCTGCTGGGAACGCTGCATATTGCCGTGAGAGCGCGCGACAATCGAAGAAAGCTGCTAGGGTCCGCTCATTGCCACGTCATCACAGGTGACACGCCCTGCCGCCAGGTTGGCATTCCGGTCACGTCGATTGAACGGACGCTGCTCGACTGCATATGCCAAACGGATTTCTGCCGGGGGCTGGCGATCGTCGATTCAGCATTGCATTGGGGCCTCATCACGCGCAGCCGGCTCGCCGCCTATGTTGCTGAGCACGGCTGGCGGCGTCGCGGCATCAACAACGCCCGCAATGTGCTGCGCTTTGCAGACGGGAGAAGCGCCAACGGCGGGGAGTCCATCGTGCGCGGCATCATGATCGAGCTGGGTTTTGAAGTGCCCGAACTGCAGGTCGAAATTGACGATCCCCTTAACCCCGGTGCGCCCAAGATGGTCGATTACCTATGGATGCTCGCCAACGGAGCAATCATCGTCCTTGAGCTGGATGGTATGGGGAAATACCACGACGCGCCACATGGTCAGACTGCCAGCCTGCGGGAAACGCAGCGCGCGCTGGCCGACGAACGACGTCGAGAATCGCATCTCAACCTCACGGGTGCAAAGGTGGCGCGCATCTCGTTCAACGAAGCATGCAACCGCGACTATTTTCGGCACGTTCTTCTCACCGCCGGCGTTCCCATCGTGCGATAGCCGCCGTGCACGCAGAACGCAGCGGCGATTGCTCTGGCGCCGCTGCGTTCCTACGCGCTGCCAAGCGCTTCCGTACTTGTCTGTGCACCGTACAACGCGGTTATGTGCAGCAAAAGCTCGTTTCAAGCCTTGAAAGAGCATTTTGCTGCACAAAGTAGAAATGTTCACTGCACAGGCAAGTTTTGGACCCTGCTGTGAATGGGGCATCGCTGCGAGCTGGCTCCTATTGTGAGGACCGTTACTGCGGCGACCTGTGGGTGAGCACGTGCGTGTCAGCAAGACTCCGCACCAATACCCGGCCCACCGCTGCCCAACCTACCGTTGTCGGATTAAATCGCACGCACACCAAGTTTGTAGCAATACCCGTCGCACACGGGGCTAGAATGGCGGCGATGCGCTATGCGGTCCGGCGAGCGCATATGTCTCGGGCGTCCGGCCCTTCGGATAGGCCATCCAACGGGCCAGCTGTTTGTTTGTCTATCCATTCCGAGACATGAGAAAGGAGGCCGAGCTTATGGCTGGAAATCGTCTCCGCATTATGGACACCACCATCCGCGATGGTCAGCAGTCGCTGTGGGCGACACGCATGACCACCGCAGAGATGCTGCCCATCCTGCCAAAGATGGATGAAGTAGGCTATTGGGCAATCGAGGCGTGGGGAGGTGCGACCTTCGATACCTGCCTGCGCTTCTTGGACGAGGATCCCTGGGAGCGCTTGCGGCTCATCAAGGAGCGCTGCCCCAACACGCCGCTCGCCATGCTGGTTCGCGGCCAGAACCTCATTGGCTACAAGCACTATTCAACGGATGTGGTGGAGCGGTTCATCGAACGTGCCCACGCCAACGGCGTCGACGTCTTCCGTGTCTTCGACGCCCTGAACGACATCGATAACATCCGTGATTGCGCGGCGGCCATCAAAAAGGTCGGCGCGCATTTCGAGCCGGCCATCTCATACACCCGCAGCCCCGTCCATACGCTCGACAGCTACATTGGCTACGCGCGTCAGCTCGCCGAGCTGGGCGCCGACTCGCTGTGCATCAAGGACATGGCGGGCCTTCTGGTCCCCTACCGTGCTGCCCAGCTTGTCAGTGCCCTGCGCACCGAGATCGGCCTGCCCGTGCACATGCATTGCCACTTCATCGGCGGCATGGCAAGCGCCAACTATCTGCGCGGTGCCGAGGAGGGCGCCGAGATCGTGGACTGCGCGCACGCGCCGCTCGCGTTCGGCAACTCGCAACCCGCGGTTGAGATGACTGTCTCGTCCTTCCAGGGGTCGCCGTTCGACACGGGCCTCGACCTCGATCTGCTCTTCGAGATCGCCGATTACTGGGACGCCGTCCGCAAGGCCGGCAAGCACCAACGCGGCATCACCACGCTTACCCACATGCGCATCTACAAGCATCAGATCCCCGGCGGCATGATGTCGAACCTTGTGGGCCAGCTCGACCTGCAGAACATGCACGATCGTCTGCCCGAGATCGTGGCTGAGATTCCGCGCGTGCGCAAAGAGGTCGGCTATCCGCCGCTCGTTACGCCCATGAGCCAGATTGTGGGCACGCAAGCCGTGATGAACGTGCTCACCGGCGAGCGCTGGAAGATCGTCTCCACCGAGATGCGCGAGTACCTGATGGGCTTCTACGGCAAGACCCCCGCACCCATCGACGAGGGCATCCGCGAGAAGGTCCTGGGCCACGTCGACGTGGCAAAGCTGCAGGAAGAAGCCAAGAACGTGCACCTGCAGACCTACGACGAGGCCGCTGCCGAAATTGGCGACCTTGCCACGTCCGAGGAAGACGTGCTTTCCTACGCGCTCTTCCCCAACGAGGCCCGCGCGCTGCTCGAGAAGCGCGCTGCCGGGACCCTGCGCGACATCACCCAGCCTTTGGACGGCGGCGCATCCGCGCCTGCCGATACCACCGATTCCGAGGAGGATACCGATATGAACGTCAGCCAGATTCGCGATCTCATCGAGGCGCTTGACGGAAGCTCCGTGGCCGAGGTCACCATCAAGGACGGCACGACCGAGGTTGCCATCAAGAAGCCCATTGCCGTGACCGCTGGCGCCGCGCCCGTGGCAGCCGCGCCCGCGGTGCCCGCCGAGCCCGCCGCCCCGGCGCCTGCGCCCGCAGCTCCCGCCGCCGAGACCGCCGCACCGGCGCCCGCCGCTGCCGCCGATCGCCCCGCCGCCTGGAAGGCCGTCGAGAGCCCGATGGTCGGCACCTTCTATCAGGCGCCCGCGCCCGACGCCGATCCGTTCGTCAAGGTGGGCGACGAGGTCAAGGTCGGCCAGACGCTCTGCATCGTCGAGGCGATGAAGCTCATGAACGAGATCACCGCCGAGGAAGACGGCATCGTACGCGAGGTCTGCGGCAAGAACGCCGAGCCCGTCGAGTTCGGCCAGCCGCTGTTCTACATCGAGCCCACGGCGTAAGGCGAGGCGAGCCACATGTTCAAGAAGATTCTTATCGCCAACCGTGGCGAGATCGCGCTCCGCGTTGTCCGCGCCTGCAAGGACCTGGGCGTCACGGCGTGCGTTGCCTACTCCACCGCCGACCGCATGACCGCCGCCGTCGAAGAGGCCGACGAGCGCGTCTGCATCGGCCCCGCCCCCTCCGCTCAGAGCTACCTCGACATGGCGCGCCTCGTGGGCGCCGCCGTCTCCCGCGGCTGCGAGGCCGTGCATCCCGGCTACGGCTTCCTCTCCGAGAACGCCGAATTCGCGCGCAAGTGCATGGAGAACGGCCTGACCTTCATTGGCCCCGATCCGGACGTCATCGACCGCATGGGCGAGAAATCCAACGCCAAGCAGACCATGAAGGCCGCCGGCGTCCCCACCGTCCCCGGCTCCGACGGCGCCGTCGAGACCGTGGAAGAAGCTGCCAAGTTTGCCGAGGAGGTCGGCTACCCCGTCCTCATCAAGGCGAGCGCCGGCGGCGGCGGCAAGGGCATGCGCGAGGTGCACGCCCCGGCCGACCTTGAGCACGAGTACAACGCCGCACGCGCCGAAGCTCGCGTTGCCTTCGCGAACGACGAGGTCTACCTCGAGAAACTCATTACCCGCCCGCGCCACGTAGAGGTTCAGGTCATGGCTGACAACTTTGGCCATGCTGCCGCCGTGTGCGAGCGCGACTGCTCCGTGCAGCGCCGCCACCAGAAGCTCTGCGAGGAGGCCCCGAGCCCCGCGCTCACCCCTGAGCTCCGTCACCAAATGTGCGAGACCGCCGTCAAGGCCGTGCGCGCCACCGGCTACACCAATGCCGGCACCATCGAGTTTTTGCTCGATGAAGACGGTAGCTTCTACTTCATGGAGATGAACACCCGTATCCAGGTGGAGCATCCTGTCACGGAGGAGATCACCCGCACCGACCTCGTATGCGAGCAGCTGCGCATCGCCTCCGGCGAGCCCATGACCATTCCGGACGGCGGCATCGACACGCCAGACGGCCACGCCTTCGAGTTCCGCATCAATGCCGAGGATCCCGAGCACAACTTCCGTCCGTGCCCCGGCACCATCACGAAGCTGCGCCTTCCCGGTGGCCCCGGCGTGCGCGTAGACACCCACGTCTACGAGGGATACACCATCCCGCCAACCTACGACTCGCTCGTGGCGAAGCTCATCGTGTGGGGCCCCACGCGCGAGGCGGCGCTCGCCCGCGCCAAGCGTGCGCTCGACGAGTTCGAGATCGAGGGCATCAAGACCACGCTGCCGTTCCATCGCGCCGTGGTTCGTGAGCCCGACTATGCCGCCGGCATCGTGTACACGGACTTCATCCCCACGCACATGCCGCAGTTTTTGGCATAAGGCCGCCTAAACTAGTGCCGGCTCGTCAACGGGCGCATCCTCGCTGCTTCGCGGCTGCAGGATGCGCCCTTTTTTGGGCAAGCTCTCTTACTGCATCACCTCTGCGCATGGGGCCACACGCCACGTTTTCGCCTCGATCAAGAGACGCCCTGGCGCGTAGGCGTAAGCAACTGCTGCATCACGCAGGTCGAAGCGCTCGACATTGACACAGTCAAGCTAGCACACGTCGTTGGATGTAGCGATGGCGCACAGCGGTCATAAAGCGGCGCCCTGAAATGCCTAGGCCCTCAGCGTGCGACGGCTCGCCACAAGCTGCATGGCAAACCCCGCTGCGGCAACCGCCCACAGCACAGGATAGCCGCCGATACCGAGGATAAATGTTCCCGCCGTCGATCCCACGCCGCCGCAAGCGAACACCGCGAAGCCAATGAGACCGGTGCAAAGCCCCGCCTGCGCTGGATCCGCCTCCATGGAGAGCGTCACCAGCGTGGGCTGCACCAAAATGTAGCCGAAACCCAGCGCGGCAGCAGCGACAAGCGCGGGAGCCCAGCTCGCCGAGAGCGCGGAAACGAGCAGCGCGGCAGCCGACACAATACCCGACACTTCGCCGATTCCGATTACATGCACCAGCCCGCGACCGGCACCCAGCCTTCCGGAAACAGCGCCGCCCACCAAACAGCAAACGCCGTACAGCATCATGACGAGCCCTGCCCGCGTGGATGTGAGCCCGCACACCTCCGAAAGGAACGTGCCCATGAGGCCGTAGGTCCCCAGGTAAAGCAGCCCCGTAGCACAGGCAAGCAAAAAGACCGCGCGGCGCGGCCCAAAGAAGATGCGCAGAGCATCCCTTAAAAAGGCGTAGACAGGGTTTTCCCTCCGGGCTGCGGGCACATTCGCTTGCTGCTCACTGTGTACATGCGCTGGCTCGCGCAGGGTAAACAGCCCCAGCCACGCGATACATGCAAGCACGCCGAACACGGCAAACGCCGCACGCCAGCCTACAAGATCGGTAAGGATGCCACCCAATCCGGCTGAGAGCCCCTGTCCAGTGAACGTGATGCCCATAAGGATGCCCACGGCACCGGCACGTTGCTTGGGACCAACGACATCCCCCACAAACGCCTGAGAGACCGAGATGATACCCGCCGCGAAACAGCCGGTTATCACGCGCGCCACCACGAGCATGCCGAGACACGGCGCGATGGCGCACAGCAATGTTCCCACAGCGAGACCCAACACGATGATCCGCAGCAATCGCAATCTGCCCACACCGTCTCCGATGCGTCCGCACGCAGGTTGCAGGGCACCATAGGGAAGGAGATACGCCGTGAGGATAATCGCCGCGGCCGTTGGCGCCACCGCAAGCGTGTGCGCGATAGCGGGAAGCGCCGGTGAGACAAACCAGTTGTCGGCAGCGGACACCAAGCCGCAAAACCCCAGTGTCATGACAACATGAAGCTGCGAGGTGGATATGCCGGAGCGCTGAACAGCGCCCTGATAAGATGCTTCGATCGTTTTAGACAAACAAATCGCCTCCGTCGCACATTATAGGCGTACGGTAGCGCCTCATTCGCACGCAAACGCGCCAAACGCGCTTGATCCCGCACCCGCCCTGCGAGTTTTTTCAGCCACGCAATGGTTATACCGGGATCATCAAAGTAGATGACGAAATCCGAACGGCATATCCTGTGCAAACGCTGTCGTTCGGAACGGGCTACTCATTGAGTTCGCCTCAATCCATTGCGTGCCTGAAAAAATGGCACACGGAACAGAAATCGACTCCGATCGAACGCCCAGAAGGTCCGACCGGAGTCAATAAGCAGCCTGCAGAGCGCAATCGCCCGGCGCGCTTTGCGCAACGCGAGGAATCTTTAGTAGAGCTTCGCGCCCGCCGGGATAGCGTCGTCGATAATCAGCACATTCAGACGCTCGGCGGCACCGTCGCCCTCGCCCTCGGCGTGCACCGCAGAGATGATCATGCCGCAAGAATCGATGCCCATCATCTTGCGCGGCGGCAGATTCGTGATGGCAACCAGTGTCTTGCCCACCAGGTCCTCCGGCTCATAGTATGCGTGGATACCAGAGAGAATAATCCGGTCGGTGCCCGATCCGTCGTCGAGCGTGAATTGCAGCAGCTTCTTGCTCTTGGGCACAGCGGAGCATGCCTTCACCTTAACGGCGCGGAAATCCGAGCGAGAGAAGGTCTCGAAGTCGACAAAATCCTCGAACAGCGGCTCGACAACAACCTTATCGCGATCGATGGTGGGCACCTTGTTGGCGGCGATGGCAACCGCATGGGCGGCGCCGGGCTCTGCATTCGCCGCAGCCTCCTGGCTCGCGCGCGCAGCGGCAGCACCGGAAGCGCTCCCCTTCTCGGGGCGCATATGCGGGAACAGCAGCACGTCGCGAATGTTGGCGGAGTTGGTGAGCAGCATGATCACGCGATCCATGCCGATACCGATACCGCCGGCGGGCGGCATGCCGTACTCGAGCGCGCGCACATAGTCCTCGTCGTACTCCATCGCCTCGTCGTCGCCGCCGGCCTTCTCCTCCATCTGGCGCTGGAAGCGCTCGGCCTGGTCGACCGGATCGTTGAGCTCGGAGAACGCATTGGCATACTCGTGGCCGGCAATCACGAGCTCAAAGCGATGCGTGAGACGCGGATCATCCGCGCGGCGCTTGGCGAGCGGCGACACCTCAACCGGATAGTCCGTCACAAACGTGGGGTTCACGAGCGTGGGCTCGCCGATCTCGTCGTACAGCTCGGCGATGAGCTTGCCGGCACCCCACTCGGCCTTGACCTCAATGCCCGCCTTCGCGGCGTGCGCACGCAGCTCGTCGAGCGGCGTATCGAGATCGACGGCGACACCGAGCGCATCCGAGACCACCTGCGTCATGGGCTTCGAGGGCCACGTGCCGGAAAGATCGATCACCTGTCCCTGGTACTCGAGCTGCTCGGTATCGTTCACCGCGGCGTTCGCCGCCTTGATGACGCCCTCGGCGAGCTCCTTCATGCCGTCGAGGTCGGAGAAGGCGCGGTAGGCCTCCATCGTGGTGAACTCGGGATTGTGCGTGAGGTCCATGCCCTCGTTGCGGAAGATGCGGCCAATCTCGAACACGCGCTCATAACCACCCACGAGCAGGCGCTTCAAATGCAGCTCGGTGGCGATGCGCAGATAGCACTCCTGGTTGAGCGCATTGAAATGCGTGATGAACGGCTTGGCCGTGGCGCCGCCCTGGATGGTCTGCAAAATGGGCGTCTCGACCTCCATGTAGCCGTTGTCTTCCATATAGCGACGGAAGGCGGAGATGATGCGCGAGCGCTTAGCGAAGGTGGAGCGCACGTCATCGTTCATGATGAGGTCGACATAGCGCTGGCGATAACGGGTCTCCTTGTCCGAGAGGCCGTGGAACTTCTCGGGCAGCGGGCGCACCGCCTTCGAGAGCAGCGTGAGCTGCGAGGGTGCAATCGAAAGCTGGCCGCGGCGCGTGCGCACCACCGCACCGGTCGCACCGATGATGTCGCCCAGGTCGACCTCGCCGATAAACGCCCAATCCGCTTCGCTCATGTCGTTGATGCGGCAGAACAGCTGAATCTCGCCGGTGGCATCGCGCACCACGATGAAGGCGATCTTGCCCTGCCCGCGCTTGGCCATCACGCGACCGGCAATCTTCACCTCGTCGGTGGTGTCAACACCCGCCTCGAGCTCGGCATAGGCGGCATCGAGCCCAGCGATGTGATGCGTGACCTCGGAATGCTCGGGATACGGGTTCGCACCGGCATCCATGAGCGCCGCGCGCTTCGCGAGACGATGCGCGCGCTCGTCGTTCAGGGTATCCGCAGCAGCGGCCTGCGAATCGGTGGTGGGATTGGTCGACATGTGTGCTCCTTGAACGGGTTTCTAACAAGAAAGCTCCCCAGAGGCCTGTGCGGTCCCGGGGAGCATGCGGTTTGTTGATGCGCCAGAGAACCGAAACTTAGCGCGTGATCTTGGCGATGGTGTAGATGCGCGACTTGCCCGACGGCGTGACAACCTCGACGGTCTCGCCCTCGGCATGACCGATGATGGCGCGGCCAACAGGCGACTCGTTGGAGATCTTGTGCTCGAGCGAGTTGGTCTCGGTGGTACCGACGAGCGTGACATCGGTCACCGCGCCGTCGCCATCGACCAGCGACACGGTGCAGCCAATGGAGACGGTCAGCGTGTGGTCGAGCGACTCGGCATCCTTCGCGTTGGCGAGGATAGCCTGGATCTCTGCGATGCGGGCAGCGTTTTTAGCCTGCTCTTCCTTGGCATCGTCGTACTCGGAGTTCTCCGAAAGGTCGCCGAAGTCGCGCGCGGTCTTGATGCGCTCAACAATCTGCTTGGTCAGGTCGCCCTCGCGCCACTCGAGCTCATCGATGAGCTTCTGGCGCCCCTCGGCAGTCAGTACGATTTCCGTCGTTGTCATGCAAAAACTCCTTGCATCCACGCTTGATACGAAAGCGACCGGGAGCGCATGCGCATCGCCGGTCGCCACATTACCCCACAGATGGAGCCGGACTACTCAGCGTCCTCGGACTCCTCTTTCTTCTTCTTTGCCTCTGCAAGCTTGGCCTCGAGCTCGCGAATCTCGCGATCCTCGTCGCTCTCCTCCTCGACGGTCTCGCCGGCCTCGTCCTCGCCCTGCATGCCTTCGCGCAGGTTCTTCACGGTAGCGCCCAGCGACTTACCGAGCTTCGGGAGGTTCTTGGGCCCGAAGATGACCAGAACCACGACCAGGATGACGATCCACTCAAAACCCTTTGGCAAGAAACCCATGTGTTCCCTCCGGTTGCAATCATAACAATGCTGAAAATCAAGCTCGAACGAGTATACCGCGCCTGCGCGGCGTGAACAACTTCGCCATATTTTACACGTGTGCGCGCAATATGCCGGAAACGCGTCCAGCAAAGGGCTGAAATGTGTTGACACGGTGGGGATATGCCAAAATGCAGCGGACGGGGGCGAACCCTTGCACCACAGCATGACACAACGCAGCCTGCCTCGTCTTGTCACCCCATCATGCCGCCTACATGGCAAAGAACGACGCGTTGCAGATGGCACGAACGAGCGACAATCAAGCTAGCATCAGTCCGTCGTTATGATTGGAGCCATTATGCCGAAGACCCCCACCCCTCACAACGCCGCTCATGAAGGCGATTTCGCCAAGGTCGTGCTCATGCCGGGCGACCCGCTGCGCGCCCGCTATATCGCCGAAAACTTCCTCGAGGACGCCCGCCAGGTCACCAACGTGCGCGCCATGGCCGGCTTCACCGGCACCTACAACGGCAAGGCCGTCTCGGTGATGGGCCACGGCATGGGCATGCCGTCCATTGGCATCTACTCCTACGAGCTCTTCCACAACTATGGCGTCGAGTCGATCATCCGCGTGGGCTCAGCCGGCGGATATGCCGACGACGTGAAGCTGCGCGACGTCATTGCCGCCCAGGGCGCCTGCACCGATTCCAACTACGCCTACCAGTACAACCTGCCGGGCACCTTTGCCCCCATCGCCGACTACGGCCTGCTCTCGACCGCCGTCGATGCCGCCCGCCGGCTCGAGCTGCCCATCCATGTGGGCAACGTCCTCTCGAGCGACGTCTTCTACGACGGCGGCGCCAACACGCGCGCCTGGAAGCCCATGGGCGTCCTTGCCTGCGAGATGGAATCGGCAGCCCTCTACATGAACGCCGCCGCCGCGGGCAAGCGCGCGCTGTGCCTGCTCACGGTCTCCGACATCCCCGCAACCGGCGAGGGCCTGCCCGCCGAGGAGCGCCAGACGAGCTTCAACGAGATGATCAAGATCGCGCTCGAGACGGCGCACGCATGGGCATAGCGCAGGGAGCAGCTATGAACTACAAGCGATATCAACGCATCCTCGCCATCGTGATCGACTCGGTGGGCGTGGGCCATGCTCCCGACGCCGATCGCTACCGCAGCGCCGGCGCCGATACGCTGGGGCACATCGCCGAGTATTTCGTATCCGAGATGAACCGCCCGCTCGCCATTCCCAACCTCGTGTCGCTCGGCATCACCAAGACGCATCCCGGCGGTCTCGCCGGCATCGCGAAGCCCCAAGCACCGCGCGGCGCCTTCGGACGGATGCAGGTCATCAGCTATGGCAACGATTCGCTCGACGGCCACTGGGAAATGGTGTGCCTGCCCGCCCGCTTCCACGTGGACTACTTCCCAGACGGGTTCCCCACGAGCCTGCTCGAGAAGATCGAGGCGTTCTCGGGGCGCAAGGTTATCTGCAACAAACCCTACTCCGGTACCGAGGTCATCCGCGACTACGGCGAGCGGCAGCTGGAAACCGGCGAGCTCATCATCTACACCTCCGGTGACTCGGTGCTGCAGATCGCCGCGCACGAGGACGTCGTCCCTATCGACGAGCTCTACCGCATCTGCGAGTACGCCCGCACGCTCATCGACGGGCCCGAGATCACCATGGGCCGCGTGATCGCACGGCCCTTCGTGGGCACCTGCGCAAGCGACTTCACCCGCACCGCGAATCGCCGCGACTACGGTCTCGAGCCGTACGGTCCCACCGTTATCGACCGCCTGCACGAGGCCGGCTACGATACCATCGCCGTGGGCAAGACCTACGACCTGCTCTGCGGCCACGGCTTTAGCCGCAGCTACCACAACGAGAGCAACATGGACGGCATGGACCATGTCGACGAGGTCATGGCCGGCGATTGGTGCGGCATGTGCTTCACCAACCTCGTGGACTTCGACACCGTCTACGGCCATCGCCGCAACGCCCAGGGCTACGGCGAAGCGCTCGAAGCGTTCGATGAACGTCTAGGGCGCGTCATGGACGCCATGCGCGACGACGACCTGCTGCTCGTCACCGCCGACCACGGCAACGACCCCACCCACACCGGGACCGACCACACCCGAGAGCTCGTACCGCTTCTGGCATGGTCGCCCGCGATGGCATCGCCTGGCTGCGATCTTGGTCTGCGCAGCACCTGCTCGGACTTGGGTGCCACCGTGCTCGACAACTTCTGCGTTGCGAGCATGGGCGAGGGCACGAGCTTCCTGGACGCCGTGCGCTAGGCCCGCTGCACACGCACGCGAACTCAGGCGCCCGGTATGTGCCTGCGCAGCACGTATCGGGCGCTTTTTGGCAGCGATTACGCATACAACGCACGGTGCCCGGCACGTATCTGCTACGTACCGGGCGCCACGGCAATCGGCCAACGTCGACGTCACTGACGCTTGCGCTTGAGCCTAAAGGCCGCGAAGTTGCTCAGGCAGGCCACGCCGATAATCCCCACGAGCAGGATAAACGCCTCGTAACCGCCGAGCGCTGTCGCCGCAGCCATGTCGGAGGCGCCCGCCTGCGCGGCGCCAACCACCGCCGTCACAGCGCTCACGCCCACCGAGCCGCCAAGCTGCTGCAGCGTGTTGAACACCGAGTTGCCATCGGTGCGCAGCTCCTCGGGCAGGCACTGCAAGCCGTGCGTCATCGTGGTGCTGAAGCCAAGACCCTGGCCCAGGCCGAAGAAGATATAGAACACGAGCATCATCATCGGCGTCAGCACATGAGCGAACAGCATGTACAGCACGCAGGAAAGCAGCATGAGCCCCATGCCGATGGTGATGGGCACCGCAGCGCCCGCGCGGTCGAGGATGCGCCCACCGATGGGCGAGATCATCACGAGCGCGCAGCCGGGCAGCAGCAACGTACCCGAAAGCGACGCCGACGCGCCCAGCGCCAGCTGCGCGTAATTGGGCACGAGGTAGGCGAACGCCAAGATAGCGAAGGCCACGGCAGCGACCACCACAACCGAGCACACAAACGCCGGGTGCCGGAACACGCGCGGGTTGATGAGCGCATGGTCGCAGCGGCGCGCATGCACGGCAAACAGCATCAGGCCGATCACAAACACCGCGAAGATAGCGGTCACGAGCGCGCTCGCCCCCTCGCGCGAGGCGGTGTTGATGCCGAAGATGAGCGAGAAGAAGCTCACCGCGATGAGCCCGAAGCCCACGATGTCGAACCGCGGGCGGCTGAGCGGCGTCGCCTGGCGAATGCACAGCGCGCCGATCACGAACGAGAGCGCCGCCAGCGGCACGAGGCACAGAAACACCCAGCGCCAGTTGGCGATCTCCATCACGATGCCGCCGTAGGAGGGGCCAACGGCGGGCGCGAACGACGTAATGAGCGAGGCAACGCCCATCATGAGGCCCATCTTGTCATAGGGCACCTGATCGACCACGATGCTGAACATGAGTGGGATGGCAATGCCGGTGCCAACACCCTGGATCACACGACCGAGCAACAGCACGGGGAACATCGGGGCGAAGGCACACAAGAGCGTGCCGCACAAAAAGAGCAGCACCGCCGTTACGAACAGGCGCTTGAGCGGAAAGCGCGCTTTCAAGAACGAGAAGGTGGGAATCATCACCGAGAGCATGAGCAGATAGCCCGAGGTGATCCACTGGATGGTGGCGGTATCGACGGCGAACTCCCCCATGAGGGCGGGAAGCGCAACGTTCATGGCCGTCTCGAACACCACGGCCGAGAAAGACAGGCTTCCCGCTGCCACGATGGAGGCGATCAGCTTGCCGTCGAGCACGCGCTCGAACGGCACCGTCTTCGCCTGCTGGTTCATCGCGTCTGACAACGTGTCTCCTTTCTGGCGCGGAGTTTCGTATCGGGGATCCGCGCGATGCGGCTGCGCACACGCAGCCCGTGCCATCTCATGCGCACGCGGGCGCCGCCGGGCGCGCAACGCGCCACCCGGCAGCCACCCGCGTGCGACAAGCGTCTGCTAGAAGCGGCCCACCGCATACTGGAACGCGTCGGGCTCCACCTTATCGGGGCTGTACTCCTCGATCACCTTGCCATAGCGGGCGCGATAGTCGTTGTCGACCTCGGCCTGCGGGAACACCAGGCAGCCCTCCTCGTAGAAGTGGCGGGAATCGCGACCCATCTCACGACCGCGGCGGGTGTGCTTGTCGAGGGCGATATCGGGCACCTCGGGCACCTGGCCCATCGCGGCGGTCTTGATCACGATGTTCTTGAGGAAGTCCGTCGAGCGGTCCTTCTCGCTCGCGCACAGGATGCGGATGGCGTGCACGAAGAACATGGGCTGGTCGACGTCGTCGTAGGCATAGCCCTTACGCATCTGGTTGAGCGTGTTGATATAGACGGCGGCGTTGAGGTTGCCAAACCCGATATCCTCAACCGAGATCGAGACCAAGCGGCTCCACACCTTCTCGAGCAGCACGGGGCTCGTGATGTAGAGCTCGTACGCAAAGCGAACGGCATCCTCCTCCTTGGAACGGCGAATGCACTTCTGCAGCGCGGAGACGGCCTCGTCCACCTCGATTCCGTGCTTGGTGGTGGCATGCTCCCACATGGAATAGCTCATCTGAGCTCCTTTCTCTCAGGCCGCGTCGCGGCCGTGAACGTACCGGAAAAGAAGAGACACGCCACGCGGCATCCCCGCGCACGTCCCTTCTTGTCCGCCACGTCCGCCGGAAAAAAACGTCCGCCCTGCTTCGAGACGAGCCCGGAGCAGGGCGGAACGGTGAGGCGTTTAGCCTGGGGGCGGTGCAAGCCCGGGGAGTGGGTGCACCGCCCCGCGAAGCCCGATCCGGGCGGAACGGCGATGTGCCGCAGGTCCTCGCAGAGGACCGGTTGCGCTGCAGCGCCTACGGTGCCGCAGCGCAGGTGCTACGCGGCGAGCTTAGGAGAGCTCGGGCCAGTAGTCCTTGTTGACCTCGATGAAGTCGTCGAGGATCTTCTTCGCGACGTTGGCGCTGGGCACCGTCTTGGAGAGCGTGAGCGCCTGCCACATCTTGAGGTAGCTGTGCTGCTGCCACGCGTCGACGACGAGCTTCTCGACGGCAACCTGCTCCTCCATGAGACCCTTCTGGAACGTGGGGATCTTGCCGATGGAGAGCGGCTCGTAGCCGTCCTTGCCCACGATGCAGGGGATCTCAACCATGGCGTCGTCGTCGAAGTTCTCGATGGCGCCGTTGTTGGGAACGATGAGCAGCATGCGCTCGTGCGTGTTGAACGCGAGCGCCGTCGCCAGGTCGACGATGAACTCGGCGTGGATACCGATCTCGAGCGAGGTGCCCTCACCGGTACCGGCCTCGGCGATGCGGGCGCACTCGCCGAAGACGCGCTTCTCGCGGCCGTCGATCACCTGGTTGGCGCGGGTGTAGTGCGGATCGGTGTGCGCCACCATGTCGTCACCGTACAGGTAGTACTGCAGGTAGGTGTTCGTTGCCATGGTGGGCTCGATCGCCACGAGATCGCGCGCCTTGAGGGCGGTCTGACGCCAGGAGTCGTCGGTGTACGCCTCGGCGCCGTCCTCGGGCATGGTGTTGCCGTAGAGCTTCTCGTGCTCGAGCAGCTTCGGCAGCAGCTCCTCGCCAGCGGCGTTCTTGATGGAGGTGTACCAGCCAAAGTGGTTGAGGCCGAAGTAGCGGATGTCCATCTCCTTGCGGTTGTTGAAACCGAGGATGCGCGCATAGCCGTTCTCAAGACCGATCGGCATGTCGCAGATGTTGATCACACGGGAGTTGGGACGCTCGCGACGGCAGGCCTCGGCCACGATGGAAGCCGGGTTGGAGTAGTTGAGCATCCAGCAGTTGGGCGAGTACTTCTCCATGTAGTCGATGTTCTCGAGCACGCCGGGGATGGAGCGCATGCCGTAGGCGATGCCACCAGGCCCGCAGGTCTCCTGGCCCACCACACCGTACTTCATCGGGATCTGCTCGTCGAGCACGCGCATGGGCAGCTGGCCAACGCGGATGTGCGCGAGGCAGAAGTCGACGTCGGTGTAGGCGGTCTCGGGGTCGGTCGTGGCGATGAACTCGATCTCGGGATCCTTCTCGTGGATGAGGATCTCGCAGGCACGGGCGAGCTTGTCCTGGCGCTCGCCGTCGTTGTCGTACATCTTGATGGCGCGCAGCGGCAGACGATCGAGGTTATCCAGCAGCATGAGGATGATCTCGGGGGTGTACGTGCTGCCACCACCGGCGATGACGACGGAGAACTTCTTCTTCTGAGACATGAAACTTCCTTTCTCTCACTCAAACGACACGGTTCGGCGGAAAGCCCGTGGCATGTCTCCCAACGGGCCGGAAGCCTATCTCACAGCAGGGGCCGGGGAGCGACCCCTGCTTGTGGATCGTGAACGGGGCGGCGCGAACGTATCGAGGCGCGGTACCCCGTCTCGGCGGCGCGCTCGGGCGAACCTGCCCGCCGCCAGATGCAGCATGCGGGAGCTTACGCTGCTGCGGCCTGCTCTTCCTCGACCTGGTTCTTTTCCATGGCCTTGAAGAACGGGTAGTACAGGATGCCCATGATGATGAGCAGGATGAACACGAGCGCGACCGACTTCCAGTCGAGCGTCATGAGGTAGGCGCTCACGCCGGGCGGGAGGAATCCGGGAGGATTGATGACCGGCATGCCCACCAGGCCGTTCGCCATCGACAGGTAGGCGATGGCGGTGCAGATAACCGGACCGAACACGAACGGGATGAACAGGAACGGGTTCAGCATGATGGGGGCACCGTAGATAACCGGCTCGTTGATTCCGAAGAACGACGGCACGATGGCGGCGCGGCCGATGGCCTTGTAGGTCTCGGACTTCGAGAACACCATGAAGATGACCAGGAAGAGCGTGAGGCCCGAACCGGTGACCTGCATGATGTTGTAGTAGAAGCCGTAGGTGAACACGTGGGTCGCAGCCTCGCCGGCGGCGAAGGCGGCGGCGTTCTCAGCCGTGTAGGTGAGGGCGAACGGCGCCCACACCGCCTGCGTGATGCTGGGGCCATGCAGACCGAAGAACCACAGCAGCTGGGTGAGGAACATCACGATGAGCACGGCGGGCAGCGAGTCCATGGTGCTGATGGCGGGCGCCAGCACATTCATGATGAGCTGCGGGAAGGTGACGCCGGCGAACGTGCTGCACAGCGTCGCGATGAGCGAGGCGGCACCGGCGGTGGCGAACAGCGGGATGAGGGCGGAGAAGCTCTCGGCAACCATCGACGGCACGCTGTCGGGCAGCGTGATGACGATCTTGTGCTTGATGAGGGCGTTCGTGATCTCGGCCGTCATGAGGCCGCCCACGATGGAGCAGAACAGGCCGGTCGCGCCGATGTAGCCCGTGCCGAAGGCGGTGACGCCGTCACCGGCATCGACGGTGTAGCCCACGAGGATGAGCTGCACGGCGATGGCGGAGATGCCGAGCATCGGGCCGTCGATGTCATAGCGCTTCGCCAGCGAGCGCGCAATGAGGTAGGCGGCGTAGATGGACACCCAGTCGTTGGTGAAGCCGGCGATCTTCGAGAAGAACGGATTCACCGTGTTGAGAGCATCGTATACCGGGCCGGAACCGATGAGGTTCATGAAGGCGGTTGGCAGCAGGCACATGGAACCAACCACGACGAACGGGATGACGCCGATCATGCCGTCCTTGATGGACTGCAGATGACGCTGCTTCTCGAGCTTCGCCGCGATGGGCATGAGCCACTTCTCCAGAAACTTCTGAAGCGCTTCCATACGAGCCTCCTTTCAGAGTACGGGATGGCCTAAGCCATCAGTGAGTCGATTTGAGCAAAAATGTGCTCGCAGTTGCCAATGGCGTAGTCTGCCGGGGCGATCACGCCGACCGGCTTGCCGTTGGAGCCCTCGACAACGTCGTCCTTCTTGTAGCTAATCTGCGGGCCCAGCAGGACCACGTCATAGTTGTCCACGACGTCGCGGAACGCGCCAACGCCCACCGCAGAGACCTCGAAACCCTCGATGCCGTTGGCGGCGGCATACTTCTCGAGCTTCTTCATCACCATGCTCGTCGACATACCGCCAGCGCATACTAGCAATACCTTCATCGCTTCCCTCCTTCTCTTCGTTTCCCTGTAGATCCTTTTCCGTGCACCCGATGCACGGTCCCGTCTACGGCGTTCGTCTCCCTATAGCTCCCCTTTGTCCTGTTTGGTCTTATAGAGATTGACAAGCTCGCCGATAAGCTCCTGAGCGAGCATCGCCGTCATAAGGTGGTCTTGCGCATGCACGAGCATCACGTCGACCGGGGTGTGGTCGCCAGCCGCCTCCTTCGAGAGCAGCTTAGTCTGCTGGTGATGCGCCTCGAGCGCCGCGTCTCCGGATTGCGTCAGGAGACCCTCGGCCTGTTCGAAGTTTCCCTCGCGCGCCGCCTTGAGCGCTTCGAACGCGAGGCTGCGCGCCTGGCCGGCTGCGGCGATGATCCCGAACGAAATCATCTGGGCCGCCTCGCGCTCCTCCTCGGTCATGGTTGCGTTGATTTCCTCAGCCATCATCGTCCTCCCTCAAATTCAGCAACGAATGTCTCCCAGTCTTGGTGGTGCAAGATGCGCAGTATGGCTTGCTCATCCATGAACAGATCGGCAAGCATGCTGAAGAAGCTCCCGTGCTCGTGCCAGCCGCCGCGCGGGAAGAAGACGAGGAACACGGCCTGCACCTGCGTGCCGTGCTCGTCCCACGCAACGGGATGGTCGAGCAGGCCGATGCAGACGAACGCGTCGTCGCTCGCCGCCTCGAGCGGATGCGGCATGGCAACGAGATTGCCAAACGAGGTGGTCGCCGCCTGCTCGCGGCGCGCGATCTTCTCGCGGAAGTTCGCATCCACCGTGCGCGACTCCTCGACGCGATCGCACAGGTAATCGATCACAGCCTGCTTGCTTGGCAGGTCGAGGTGCGTAAAGAACAAATGGGGATCGAGCTCGCGCACCTGGCCGGCGGCGTCGCGCACGCCACTCAAGACCTGCTTGATGTGGGCGGTCTCGGATGACCCCAAAAAATAGGTGACCTCGCACACCGGCACCGGGAGGGGCCGGGTGATGGGCACGGTGGTGAACACGTAGTCGATATTCGAGAAATCGACGTTGCCAATACTTGCGACGTCGCAGGCGATGCAATTGCCGATGAGCTTGCCGAACTCCTTGCGGTAGCGCATCTCGAGCATGCGGGCGCTCCCCTGCCCCGAGGCGCACACCACCAGGATGTTCTTCTTGGGCGGCTCGGTCTTCTGGCGATCAAGCGCGAGCGCGAACGCCATGGCGATAAAACCGGTCTCCTCCTCGGAGGGACGGTTGCCCCAGGTGCGCTCGAGAATCTCGGCAGATTCGAGCGCCATGGAATATGCCAGCGGGAACCGCGTCTTGATGTCGTTCAGAATCGGGTTGTCGACCCGCATGTTGTATTTCAGGCGCACCGACAACGGCACGAGATGGCGCGCGAGGTTCATGCGCAGCTCGAGATCGGAGCGGAAATCGAACTTGAAGAGCTCGTAGACCTTGTCGAGGATCTCGCCCACCACGTTCCAGACGTTGTCCGAGATAACCGGCGAGGCGATGTCATCGTCTTCTGATGCATCGGCGTCGCCACCGAACATGAGCCCGTTGAGCGTCTTTTTGCCCGCGAGGTGAATCGCGATGTAGACGATCTCCTCCTCGGGCAGCTCGACGCCGGCGATACCCTCGACCGCAGCCGCGACCTTGCAAGCAACGGTGTACTCTGGCGACGCCTGGATGCGCTGCGCGTTGAGCGCGTCCATGGGCACATAGCAGTTCTCACGAATGCGCACGAGCGCCACGTAGATATGAACCACGAGATTCTGAAACGCCATGCCGCTCAAGGGGAACCCCTCGGCTTGCACGACATCCTCAAGACAGTGCGTGATCTGCTCGAGCAGGTGCTGCGACGCATCGTCGTCTGCGCCCAGCACGCGTGCGACCTGCTCGTGCGAGGACAGGCTTGCCAGGCAAAGGCGCCGCGCGAACTCATCGCCCGTCACGCGGATGCCGTACCGCGGGCGCTTCTCGATCGCAAGACCAAAACGAGCGAGTTTTTCCTCGACCTGCTTCAAATCGCGCGAGACGCGCTGCGGCGTCACGAAGAGCACCGAAGCCAGATCGGCAATCGTGACCCAGTCGTTGCGACACAGCAGGTCGTTTAGAAGGTACGAGACGCGCTCCCGCGTTGCCTCGGCACCGTCGACGCCCTCCAGCTGGGCCATGCGCGCCAACCAGCTATCGAGCGCTTCCGCATCGGCGATCTCCAAACGATAGCCGGCATCCCGGCGCGAAAAGCGAATGGTCGCGATGCCCTCCATAGACGCGTTGGTGTCGTGGATATAGGCGCGTGCGGTGCGGGTGCTCACATCCAGCAGCCGCGCAACCTCGTCGAGCGACATGGATGCGCGCTCGCGCAGCTGCTTGACAAGCTTGGTCGACTGCATGTGAATCACCCCCTTCGCATCTTCCACTATATGGAACGGTACGGCACCTCTCAACGAGCGCGATTGCCGCGCAGACGGCAAGATTCGAACTAATGGATGCAGGGGCCGTGCAGGCGGCAGTTCCTATAATTGGTGATGCTCATGCAACCGTTCAGAAAGGAACGTCCTCATGAACGCAGACGTCGTCATCGTTGGCGCGGGCCCGTCGGGCATCTTCACCGCGCTGCGCCTCACCGAGCTGTGCCCGGACAAGCGCATCGTCATCGTCGAGAAGGGCCTACCGGTCGAGCGCCGCAGCTGCCCCAAGGAAAAAACCGGCCGCTGCGTGGGATGCACGCCGTGCCGCATCACCACGGGCTTCTCGGGCGCCGGCGCGTTCTCAGACGGCAAGCTCTCGCTTTCCCATGAGGTGGGTGGCGATTTGCCCGAGCTCATCGGCACCGATCTCGCGCAGGCGATGATCAACGAGGTCGACCAGATCTACCTCGCCTTTGGTGCCGACGAGCATGTCGAGGGCCTCGAGGCGCCCGAAGCGATCCGCACCATCAGGCTTCGCGCCATCCAAGCCGGCCTCAAGCTAGTCGACTGCCCCATTCGCCACCTGGGAACCGAGAAGGCGCAGGAGATCTATCTCCGCATCGAGCAGCATCTGCAGGAGCACGGCGTCGAGATGCTCTTCTCGACCGACTGCCGCGATCTCATCATCGAGGACGATGTGTGCCGCGGCATTATCGCCGAAGGCCCCGAAGGTCCGGTGACGATTAACGCCGAGCGCGTCATCGTGGCCACCGGGCGACGCGGCGCCGACTGGCTCGAGCATCTCTGCTCGGCGCACGGCATCTCGCACCTCCCCGGCCCCGTGGACATGGGCGTGCGCGTTGAGGTGCGCAACGAGGTCATGGAGCGCGTGAACGACGTGCTGTACGAGAGCAAGCTCATCGGCTATCCCAACCCGTTCCGCAACAAGGTGCGCACCTTCTGCCAGAACCCTGGAGGCTTCGTCTCCCAGGAGAACTACGACGGCGGCCTCGCGGTGGTGAACGGCCACTCCTACAAGGAGCGGAAATCCGACAACACGAACCTCGCGGTGCTCGTGACGCACAACTTCCGCGAGCCCTTCGACCAGCCCATCGCCTACGCCCTGAACGTGGGGCGGCTGTGCAACATGCTCGGCGACGGGCAGATCCTGGTCCAGCGCTTCGGCGACATCCTGGATGGCAAGCGCACCTGGCAAAAGGAGCTTTCGCGTTCCAACGTGCGCCCCACACTCGTCGACGCCGTTGCAGGCGACATCACGAGCGCTCTGCCCTACCGCACCATGACCTCGATTGTGAACTTCATGCTCGCCGTCGACGAGGCCATCCCCGGCTTCGCTTCCGCCGAGACGCTGCTCTACGCACCCGAGCTCAAGTTCTACAGCAACCGCGTGCGCATGGACGAGCGCTTCAACACCAACGTGCGCGGCCTGCACTGCCTGGGTGACTCGAGCGGCTGGACGCGCGGTCTCATGATGGCGAGCGTCATGGGCCATCTCATGGGCGGCTACCTCGCCGAAGAGCTCTAGCCATTGCAGCAACGCGCCCGGCCCGGCCGCGCCACCGGCCCGGGCGCTTGCACATGCGCGCGCATGCGCCAGCCTGCCATACAAACTGCCATAGTATGCCAAATTGACCTCTAAGCGCCCCTATTGAGCGTGCTTAGAGGTCAATTTGGCATACTATGGCGGCCCAAGGCGTCACAGGCGCTGTCTGCGCCTCGGTACGAACGCTCGATAGCAAAACAGGCCAGAGCGGATAACCACTCTGGCCTGTATCTTTGCAATGGTCGGGTTGACTGGATTTGAACCAGCGACCCCCGCGTCCCGAACGCGGTGCTCTACCAAACTGAGCCACAACCCGAAGCGAAAGCTATAGTAGCAGAATGCTCGCCGCGATGCTAGCCCGCAGCGACATACGGTCCCGACTTCTCCATCTTTGCCGCATTCGCCCACCAACCGCGCGCGAGCGCCGCCTTCGCGATGGCGTTCGCCGCCATCTGCGTGTTGCACACGGCGAAGACCGTAGCCCCCGATCCGCAGATGTTTGCCGCACGCACATCTGGCTGCGTGCGCATCCATGCCAGAATCTCGGCCATCTCGGGATTGAGCGAGCACGATGCCGGCGCCAGATTGTTCGCCACATGCGCGAAGATCTTCGTCTCGTCGTGCGCGCGCAGGCCCTCCAACAGCGGCTCAAGCGGGGGCAGCAGCTGAGGATCCGCATCGAACGCACGATATGCCTCGGGCGTCGAGACGCCGCCAGATGCGGGCTTCACCAGCGCAACCGGCGTACCCGTAAGCGGGCGGAACAGCTCGCGCACCGTGTCGCCCGCGCCGTCGAGGTATGCCGGCGGGCCGTAGAGGAAAAACGGGACGTCTGCGCCAATGGAACGCGCGACCGCCTCGATGCGCGGATCCGACGGATCGATGTTCCAGAAGCGACAGATGCCGAAGATGGTTGCCGCAGCGTCTGACGAGGGACCGCCCAGCCCGGCGCGCACGGGAATGTGCTTGTCGATGAGGATGGTGAAGGCCGGCGTGCGCCCAAACGCCTCGCCCATGGCAACGGCGGCACGGTATGCGGTGTTCTCCTCCTGCGGAAAATCGCTCTCGGGCACAGTGCGGACGCTGAGCTCCTCGGCGGGAGCAATCGCCAGCACGTCGGCGAGATCGAGCGTGGTCATGACCGAATCGACGCGATGGTAGCCGCGCTCGTCCTTCTCATCGTGCACGCCGAGATACAAGTTGATCTTCGCCGGCGCCGTGACAAGCAAAAACGCGCTCGTCATGCTTAATGCTCCTCGGACTGGTTGCCCATGGGCGTGAAGATATGCTCACCCGTTGCCGGATCGAACAGCTCGACGGTGCCGGTGAGCACGTCGACATACTGATACGACTGGCGAGAGGTGCGGCCACGGCGCTCGGTGACCTCGACCACGAAGACGGAAGGATGCACGGTCTTGATGGTGCCCATGCGCTCGATCACGCGCGTGCGGCCCATATTCGCCTTCACGCGCACGCGCTCGCCAACCATCTGGCCAAGCTTCTCCTGAATTTCCTCAACGTGGTTGACCGGCATCTCATCCATCTGCAAAGCCTCCTGCAGGCATGTTCAAAACGGGTAGACTACCCCCAAATTAGTCAAAACGGACTAAGTATAGCAGCCTTGCCGGTATGCCCCATAGGGCTTGATGCGATATCAACTGTTTTTCATATGGCGGCGCGAGAGAGGGCCCGCGGCGCGGGCGCACCGCCGCAATGTGCACGCGCGACGTAGCGCACAGGCGTCCATGCCTACCGGGCGAGATCGACGGTATCGAGCACAATGGTGAACGGGCCGTCGTTGACCAGCTCGATCTGCATATCGGCGCCGAACGAGCCTGTCTCGACATGCGGCACATCGCGGCGCGCCAGCGAGACGAACTGCTCGTACAGCTCGCTTGCCAACGCAGGATCACCGGCAGCGGTGAACGAGGGCCTTCGGCCGCGCCGACAATCGGCATACAGCGTGAACTGGGATACCACGAGCACCGCACCGTCCACATCGGCGAGGGCGCGGTTGGTTTTTCCCTGCTCGTCCTGCATGATGCGCAAAGAGAAGATCTTGTTCCACAGCCGCTCGGCATCTGCCAGCGTGTCTTCGTGCCCCACACCGAGCAGGATGACATAGCCCGCGCCGATGGAGCCGCCCGGCTCGCCATCGATGACGATATGTGCGCGCCGAACGCGCTGGACCACAGCACGCATGCTATACCTCGCCGTCGCTGCTCGCGGCGAGCTGCGCGCACAGGCTCTCGAGCGCATGGAAGCGGTGGCTGATGGCGTTCTTCTCCTCGGGCATGAGCTCGGCCATGGTCTTGCCCGGCGTATCGCTGGGAAGGAACAGCGGATCGTAGCCAAAGCCATGGCTGCCTCGCCCCGCAAAGCCAATCATGCCCTCGCAGGTGCCTTCGCCCACAAGCTCGCGCCCATCGGGATACACGAGCGCCACCACGCTCACAAAGCGCGCTGTGCGCCGGGTCTCCTCCACGCCGTCGAGGTTGGCCAGCAGCTTCTCGTTGTTCGCGGCATCGTCGCCGTGCACCCCGGCATAGCGGGCGGAGTACACCCCCGGCGCGCCGTCGAGCGCGTCGACCACGAGACCGGAATCGTCTGCCACCGAGGCATAGCCGGTGGCGGCAACCGACGCGCGCGCTTTGATGAGCGCGTTCTCGGCAAACGTGGTCCCCGTCTCCTCCGGATCTTCGAAATCGCCGAACTCTTTCCACGAGGCAAACCGCACCCCCGGCAGCGCAGCCCCCAGAATCGTCTCGATTTCCACCAGCTTGTGAGCGTTTCCCGTGGCAACCGCCACGATCTCGCTTGCGTTATCCGCCATGTGCCCTCCTCTTGTTGCGCACGGCGCCGCGCAACCTCATTGCCGCCGCGGCCGACTTACTCCCGAAACGCCGTGACCTCGTTCTGCAGCTCGATGAGCTTCTTGATGCCGACATCGCCCAGGTCGAGCAGCGTGTTGAGACGCTCGCGGGAAAACGGCGTGCGCTCTCCCGTGCCCTGGATCTCCACGATATCGCCGGTGTCGGTGGCGACGAGGTTCATGTCCACTTCGGCATGGCTGTCCTCGCGATAATCGAGGTCGAGCAGGCACGCACCGTCGACGACGCCCATCGAAACAGCCGCCACCTGACCTACGAGCGGCAGACGAGGAATCTTGCCCGCATCGACCCAGGCCATGAGGGCGTCGTGCAGCGCCACCCACGCACCAGTAATGGAGGCGGTGCGCGTACCACCGTCTGCCTGAATGACATCGCAGTCAACCGTGACGGTGTACTCGCCGAGCGCGCGCATGTTCACCACGGTGCGCAGGCTCCGACCAATCAGGCGCTCGATCTCTTGGCTGCGCCCTTTGCGCTGGCCAACCTCGCGCTTGGAGCGGCGGTTTGTGGCAGCCGGCAGCATGGCGTACTCCGCCGTCACCCATCCCTGGCGGCTCGCACGGCGCCACACCGGCAAGCCCTCCTCGATGGTTGCAGCGCACAGCACACGCGTATCGCCATATTCGACGAGGCACGAGCCCAGCGCATGCTTCATGACATCGCGGGTGAGCGCTACAGGGCGCAGCTCGTTGGCGGCGCGGCCGTTCGCGCGGTTGATCTCGATCTTCTCCATACCTGCATCCTCCTTGGGCATCGCCGCGCATACCGCGCGGCACCTGTTGATGGTATCGCGTGCGCTGTGCACACGGGCGCGCAACGCTTTGAATCCATAGAGCCTGTCGACACCGCGTCTACGGGTTGCACGAGCCGCAGGGTTGGTACCCCTCGGCAATGAGCTCGCTTCTCGTTGCCGTGACGTCGCGTCGGTTGGAAGCATCCATCGCAGCCGCACCGCTGCATGCGGGCAGATGGAACTTGCGCGAGCTCGTGTTGAGCACATAGCTGCGCGCCGCTTCCTCGTCCTGTCCGCCGTCCGCGTTCTCGGCAGTATCCGGCTGGGCGAGCCAGTTGTCGCCCGTGGCGTAGTCGATCTCCACGCCGGGCTGCACGTTGCGGCAGAGCACATCGAACGAAACGCCCACGCCATCGTCCTCGATCGAGCGTGCTTCCATCTGCACCGCGCGGCACACGAGCTCGTCGCCCTCGAACAGCGGCGTCACGCGGTAGAGCACGTGGTTACCCGTGCGGTCGATATAGCGTGCCACCTGGTTCTCGTAGCCAAGCATGGACTCGGCGTTCATGTAGCGCGTACCGGTAACGAGATTGCCCTCGTTGGCGTTCTCCGAGCTCAGCGACCATGCGATAAGGTGGCTGCGATTGTAGAGGCTCTCGCCTTCCACAAAGCGATAGCGTGCGCTCTGCCAGCCCGACGGGTGGATGTCCGAGATGTCGCCCCGTTCCTCGTGCGGTCCCGGCATGTTCTCGGGGCCCAGGCACGCCTCGGCGACGCCGCAGCGACCCAGCGCGTCGAGCTCGCTATAACGCTCGAAGCCGAGGTTCTCCTCGGCATGAGCCACCTCTTCCTCGGTGAACAGCGGCTCGCCGCCGTTGACCTGCTCGATGGTGTTGTCGCCGCTCTCGAGGATCGAAACGACATCAGCGCGGTATTCACGCGGCTCAACCGTACCTGCGCCATGTACGTTGCAGCCCGAAAGCGCGCACGCAAGCGCAACCAGCGCAACAGCGCACCATGTGCGCATATGCAGAACAAATCCATGGACTCGTAGACGCATCTCAGCCCTCCTTGCGCTCCCATGATGCCATACCGTGCAGAGACGACGCGGCTGCGGTGAGATGCCGCAGAAAACCTTCGCTCTCACTCGGGCACGAGGCGGGATGCGCCGCCGCGCGTAAGCGCCATGCCCCCACGCCGCACGCGCCCGAGACTGGTATGATGGAAGCTCGACGCGCGAATGGACGCGCACACATCAGGAGGTTCCATGAACGCCAAGCAAATGGGTATGGTATCTGTCGCCTTGGGGCTCGTCTCTGTTGCGATGTCGCTTCTACCGCTCATCCCCCTCCAGCTGGTTGGGGCGGCCGTGGGCGCGGGCGGCGTCTGGTGCTCGCGCCGCTCGAAGAAGATGGACTACCGCGCCGATATGTTCTCCTCGATTGGCATCGTATCCTCGGTCATCGGTATCCTGCTCTGCCTGTTCGTGCCGGTGCTCTTCATCATCGCCAACATCGTCAAGCTCGTCGCCTAGCACCATGGCAAGCCATAAGCCCTCGGCGCGTGCCAAGCGCGTCGCCGCGTTCAAAGCGGATTTCTTCGACGCGGGCGACGCCTTTGAACGCGAGCACCAGCATCTCGATAACCTGGATGCGAAGCGCGATCAGGCGTTTCGCGAGAAGTCCTGCGCGTCGAAGCAACGATATACCTGCAAAAGCGACGCGCTCGAGGCGATCGCGCGGTGCGAGAAGCATGGCAGGCGCGGCCTGAGCTGCTACAAGTGCTCCTATTGCGGCGGCTGGCACCTCACCTCGCATCCCTGGTAGCAAGCGAACAGATGGGGACGGCCGCGACCGTGCCGCATGACCACGCGCGGCCCGTCCCCACTTCGCTAGTCCTGAACCATGGTGAGCGAGATGCGCCCACGGGCGCGATCGACCTGCTCAACCCAGACCTTCACCGTATCGCCAACCGCCACCACATCGCTCGGATGCTTCACGAAGCGCTTGGCGAGTTTCGAAATGTGCACCAGGCCATCCTGGTGCACGCCGATATCCACGAACGCGCCGAAGTCGACCACGTTGCGCACCGTGCCGGTGAGCTCCATGCCCGCCTCGAGGTCGTCGATGGAGAGCGCGGCGCGGCTGAACACCACCTCGGGCGCGTCGTCACGCGGATCGCGACCCGGCTTCTCGAGCTCGGCGATGATATCGATCAGCGTGAGGATGCCGCAACCCAGCTCGCCGGCAAGCGTGGCCACGCTCCCCACCCGCTGGTTGATGTCGGGAACCCCGCCGCGCGCCAGCTCGCCCGCAGCGACACCGGCGCGATCGAGCACGGCACGCGCCACCTCGTAGCTCTCGGGATGCACGGCCGTCGCATCGAGCGGATTCGCCCCACCTGTGATGCGCAAGAAGCCGGCGCTCTGCTCGTATGCCTTGGGCCCCAACTTGGGCACCTTCTTGAGCTGCGCGCGATTGGTAAACGGGCCCATCTCCTCGCGATACGCCACGATGTTCTTCGCCACCGCAGGCGTGATGCCCGAGACATAGGAGAGCAGGCTCGCACTCGCGGTGTTCACGTCGACACCCACGCGGTTCACCACGTCCTCCACCACGTGCCCGAGCGCGCGGGCGAGCTCGGTCTGGTCTAGATCGTGCTGGTACTGCCCCACACCGATGGACTGCGGTGGGATCTTCACGAGCTCGGCGAGCGGATCTTGCAGACGACGCCCCAGGCTCATGGCGCCGCGTGTGGTGACGTCGAGCTCAGGATACTCCTGGCTCGCCAGCTCGGAGGCGGAGTACACCGAGGCGCCCGCCTCGTTCACGATGGTGTAGCGCAGATCCGGCGCCTGCTCGGCAATGAACTCCGAGACAACCTCCTCGGTCTCACGGCTCGCCGTGCCGTTGCCGATGACGATGGTGTTGATGCCATACCGGCCCACGAGCCGCGCCAGCTCGCGCTTGGTGCCGGCGATATCGCGGCGCGGCGGCGTGGGATAGACCACGCCGTGATCGAGCAGCTTGCCCGTCTCGTCGAGCACCGCCACCTTGCAGCCGGTGCGATATCCCGGATCGAGCGAGATGATGCGCGCGCCGCGCACCGGTCGCGCCGAAAGCAGCCCCTCGAGGTTCTTCGCGAACACCTTGATGGCGTCCATCTGGGCGCGCACGGTCAGCTTGGCGCGCGCCTCGCGCTCCAGCGACGGCGCCATCAGGCGCTTATAGCCGTCGGCGATGGCGGCGTCGAGCACCGGGGCGAACGGCCCCTGCCGGCGCGGCCAGCGCGAACCCAGGCGCGCCAGCGCCGCGGCGGCATCCACCTGCACATGCACGCGCAACTTGCCCTCGCGCTCGCCTCGATCGATGGCGAGAATGCGATGGTTGGGAATCTTCGCCACCGGCTCGGTAAAGTCGTAATACGGCTCGTAGGGGGTCTTCTCGTCGACATCGACGGCAACCGAGGCGATCGCGCCGGTTGCCGCGGTGAACGCACGCAGATCCGCCACGTTCTCCGCATCTTCCGCCACCGTCTCCGCCACGATGTCCGAAGCGCCGGCGAGCACCTTCTCCGGTGTGTCGTATCCCGCCTCGGCAGCCTCGGGCGTTGCGAACTCTGCAGCTGCGTCGAGCACCGTACCCCGCTTGGGCGTGACCTGCATAATGATCATGTTCGCCAGCGGCTCGAGCCCCGCCTCGCGCGCTTTCTGCGCCCGCGTCTGGCGCTTTTTGCGATACGGCTTGTACAGGTCTTCCACACGCTGCAGCTGCATGGCATCGCGGATGTCACGTTCAAGCTCGGGCGTAAGCTTGCCCTGCGCCGCGATAAGCGCGATGACGTCTTCCTTGCGCTGCTCAAGATTGCGAAGGTAGCTCAGGCGATCGTCGAGTGCGCGCAGCGCAACATCGTCCATGCCACCCGTAGCCTCTTTACGATACCGGGCAATGAACGGGATGGTATTCCCTTCGTCGATTAAGGCAACCGCCGCCTCAACGGCAGCGCGCTTCAAGCCGAGTTCCTCGGCAAGTGTTGCGATGATATCCATGCGCGAGCCTCCTGCGCGTCATTTTGTGCACAACTCAATCAAAGCTGAACTAGAATACCCGCCCGCGCGGACAGGGGCAAGCGGCCGATTGCACGGCAGCTGCTCAGGGGTTCAGCGTGAAATCTTACGCACCGTGATGAGAAACGCGTCGAGTTCCGCGATTCCCGCGAGGGCATCGTTCATCGTCACCTTGCCCGCATCCGTACGAATCACGAGTCTGCGTACGGCATCTCCTGCCTGGCGGTCAATCGTGCGCTCGACGCTCTCGATATCAGAGAGCGCAAAGCGCAATTCCCTCCCGAAGACGGGCTGCACCGTTATGCCGCGCAGGCTTGCGGATACCCTGAAGCGCCAACAATGCAAAGCACGAGCAGCGCAAACGACCAGAAACGGTACGAGCATGATGTTGATGAAGAGCGCCCCGTACACGCCCTCAAGCCAAGACAGCACCACCGTGAGGAACACCTCCGCCGCGCCGATCATCACCGCGAGCAGGGTCCACAAAACGGCAGTTGAACGCGGTGCAGCAACTTCGATAGAAAACCCGTGGTCGTTCCGACACCAGAGCTCGCCATCCGCACTGTAGAAGCGGAGAGCGCCGTCCATCCCGAAGCTCGGCCAAAACGCGCAGACCGCCTTGGCGATTAACAACCGCGACTCATCACACATATCGAGCAGACAGAAGGGACCCGCCGCACGCGGGGCCGCCTGCATCTCGTCCGCATGCGCGCAAAAGCCATCATGTACCTGGCATCCGGGAATTCGAACGAAGCGTCCGGGAAGCACGAGGCCGAAATCCTCCGCAACCTCCGCTAGGTCTTCATCCGCGAGCCCAACGATAAGGTAGGTGTCGGTGCGCTCAACGAGCTTCATGGGCATCACGCCTCCCGTGCCCTTTGGTGATGATGATGTTAGGCGACACGTTTCGCTCGATGTACGTCCAGAACGCCTCGCTTCCCTGCATGAACGCCTCCACGGACACGCGACGCCGACCAGACCAGACGGTCATCTTGGCAAGCTCCCCCGAGCTACCGCTTGGGTTCACGCGGCGCACCACGCGCATTACGTCGACAACCGAGAAGCTCCATGCGCGCCCAAAGCACGGCTGGACAGCGATAACACCTTGTCGCACCGTGACCCTAAAGCGACGCCAAAGAGCACCGGCAAGCACGAACGGGCCAATCAGGCAGGCGAAAATCGCCGCTCCGACCAGGGGCAGCTCACCTGCAAGCGCAAACCCGATGGGCACGAGGGCGAGCAGCGCCGAGCAACCCCATATGAACAGCGAAAAGCCTTTCGGCACGAAGACCGTAATGTCGTCGCTCACGGTGCCCCCCCTGTTTGACACGCCCGCCTGCACGACCGGAGGCGCGCTTATCTCAAATGTTTTTTATTTTCTCTGCTTCGCATCTTACCCGCAGCCGCTTTCCTACCGAAGAGTCTTCAACACGTTTATACAGATATGTAGAAGTCAAAATGGTTGGATCAAATGGATAGTCGACAAGGGGCAACAGCTCGATTGGATGGATCGGCGGGCTGAGTAAGGTTGGCAATCTTGTACCGGCACGGTGGAAATAGACCAGCGATAAGTCCGGCAGGCGGTAGAGATAGGATCTTGACCTGTCATCTTGTGCTTTGTCAAACGACACTCTGGATCCGCCAATTAGCGATACACCTACTATCTTGCTATAATCTTCTCAAATCCGGAATCGATTCCGGATTTGAGAAGATTAGAGGTTGCCATGTACATCACCCGCGCGTTGGAGCCCGTAGTTCGAAGATATTCCGAACACTTCAAGGTCGTTGTCGTAACCGGTCCTCGCCAAGCTGGCAAGACCACTATGCTCAAGCACCTTATGGAAGAAGATGCGTCAGCAGGCATCGAACGCGCCTACGTGACTCTCGACAATACCGCCATCCTGCAGACTGCGAAGGAAGACCCCGCGCTCTTTCTCCAGCGCTACCGTCCACCCGTTCTCATCGATGAGATCCAGAAAGCGCCCGAACTTCTCCCCTACATCAAGGAAATCGTCGACGCGTCTGATGAACCTGGAACCGTCTGGCTTACCGGTTCCCAGCCATTCCACCTCATGAAGGAGGTCTCGGAATCGCTTGCAGGGCGCGTCGGCATCATCGAATTGCTCGGCCTCTCCGGCGCTGAGATTTCTGACATCCCCTCTGAGCCCTTCTCCCCTGGACGGGATTACTTCGTTCGCCGCGTGAGCGTATCCAAACCATACGACGTTGTAGAAGCATACAACCGCATCTGCGCCGGCTCGCTTCCAGGCATCCGCTCCCTACCGAAAGACCTGCGCGCCGGCGCGTACGAGTCCTACCTCGATACATACATCATGCGCGACATCCGCGACCTCTCGCAGATTGGCGACGAACTGAAGTTTCGCCGCTTCATGACAGCCTGCGCCGCGCTCACCTCGAAGCCCGTGGTCTATGCGGAACTCGCACGCATCGCGGACATCGACGAGAAAACGGCTAAGACATGGCTCTCCCTGCTCGCGAGCTCATACATCGTTAAGATCGTCGAACCATACGCGAACAACCTGCTGAAGCGCCTCTCCAAGCAGCCGATCATGCATTTTCTCGACACTGGGTTGGCGGCGTATCTCACGGGATGGACCAGTCCGCAGGCTCTTGAAGCCGGTGCCATGAGCGAGCAGATCTTCGAAACCCATGTTTTTGGAGAGGTCTACAAGAGCTTCCTCAACGCAGGTCAACGAGCACCGCTCTACTTCTTCCGCAACAACGACAAGAAGGAAATCGATCTGCTTATGGAGCGCGATGGGACGCTCTTCCCTATCGAGGTGAAGAAAACGGCATCGCCTTCGCGCAAGGACGCGCGCAACCTAAGCGTCTTAGACCCGGTCAATGCACCTGATGTGGAACCCGAGCTCTCTATGTTCAAACGCGAAATTGGGACAGGTACTGTCATCTGCATGGCTCAGGATACATTCCCCGTAAGCGAACGAGCGTGGGCGTTCCCGGTTTGGGCGGTGTAGCATCGCCGTAAGCTGCTTAGAACCGAGCTGGAACTTCCTGCGCCTTGGGCACCTTGGTCTTCCTTCGCACGCGCTACCTACGCGCTGTAGCACTCTACGATGTCGATGAAGTGCACGTACACGCCGCAGATCTCGCCTTGCGCATCGCGCCCGAAGTAGACCGGGTAGGCTCCGTCACCCCAACCTGCCGTGCACATAGCAAGGTTGCAGTCCGTCCCGGGCACCGTCCAGTTGAGCCAGTCACCGCCCTCGGTCTGGTACTGGGGGTTCAGCCGGGCGTTTTCCTCCAGCAGCCCGAAGAAGAGGTCATCATACGGGTTGATGTCCTCGTCTTCCTCCAGCCGCTTTGCCCAGTAGGCCTGGAACGCCTTCTGGGTCTGGATGTCCGCGATGCAACCCATGCCGGCGTCGACGCCGAACCCGAAGAACGAGCCGTCCTCCAACTCCTCCCCCAAGTCCTCGTCGCCGATCATGCCCAGCTCGTAGCGCACGGGCTTCTGATCGCTCACCTCAACTTTGATGCAGGCATAGCGATCACCGAGCCGCTCGTCTACGACCACGCAGAGCTTCACAGGGTACGTCCCCGCGGGAATGGTTTGGATGAAGGGCCGTGCGTCCTCGAGCCACACCAGCGGGTCGCATGCGAACACCGTGCCGGTGGGGATGTTGATGCTGCCGATGTCCAGCACGTCAACTGGCATGCAGCCGATGGTTTTCTCGGAGAAATACGCGTCAAGGTCGGCTTTGCAGTCCAGCTTGCCCTTGACCGCCTCGAACTGGCCCATCCATTCCGTCGTAGGCATATCGAACCTCCGTCCTCGCCCAGATACCCTCCGTTGCCCCATCATACCTTGCGGATTTGGCGCCAACAGCCGCAAAGGGTCGAACGGTCGCCTCTAGTCTCCCTGCGGCTTGGCTGAGGACGACCAGCTTGGAGGTGTGCACGAGGCCGTCCTGGCGCACGACCACGTCCACGAAGGCGCTGTAGTCGACCACGTTGTACACGGTGCTGGTGAGCTCCATGCCCGGCTGCAGGTCGTCGATGGAGAGCGCCGCGCGGCTGAACACGACCTCGGGAGCATCGTCGCGCGGGTCGCGGCCGGGCTTCTTGAGCTCGTCGACGATATCGATGAGCGTCATGAAGCCGCAACCCAGCTCACCTGCGAGCGTTGCCACGTTGCCCACGCGCTTGCCGATGTCCGGGATGCCGCCCGAGGCAAGGTCGGCCGCCGTCACGCCGGCGCGCTCGAGCACCTGCGTGGCCACGACATAGCTCTCCGGGTGCACACTCGTCGCATCGAGCGAGTTCTTGCCGCCCGAGATGCGGAGGAACCCCGCGCACTGCTCAAAGGCCTTCGGACCCAGCTTGGGCACCTTCTTGAGCTGGTTGCGATCGGTGAACACGCCGTTCTCCTTGCGGTACGCCACGATGTTCTTGGCCACCGGTTGCGTGATGCCGGAGACATAGCCCAGCAGGCTCGCGCTCGCCGTGTTCACGTCCACGCCCGCGCGGTTCACCACGTCCTCCACCACGTTGCCGAGCGCGCGCGAAAGCTCCGCCTGGTCAAGGTCGTGCTGGTACTGGCCCACGCCGATGGACTGCGGCGGGATCTTCACGAGCTCGGCCAGCGGGTCTTGCAGTCGGCGGCCCAGGCTCATGGCGCCGCGCGTGGTCACATCGAGCTCCGGGTACTCCGCACTCGCCAGCTCGCTCGCCGAGTACACAGACGCGCCCGCCTCGTTCACGATGGTGTAGCGAAGCTCGGGTGCCTGCTCGGCGATGAACTCCGACACGACCTCCTCGGTCTCGCGGCTCGCCGTGCCGTTGCCGATCACGATGGTGTTGATGCGGTGCTTCTTCACCAGACGGGCCAGCTCGCGCTTGGTGCCTGCCACGTCATGGCGCGGCTTGGTGGGGTACACGACGCCGTGGTCGAGCAACTTGCCCGTCTCGTCGAGCACAGCCACCTTGCAGCCCGTGCGGAAGCCCGGATCGAACGCGATCACGCGCGCGCCGCGCACCGGACGGGCCGAGAGCAGGCTCTCGAGGTTCTTGCCGAAGACCTTGATGGCATCCGTCTGCGCGCGGACCGTGAGCTTGGCGCGTAGCTCGCGCTCGAGCGAGGGTGCCATGAGGCGCTTGTAGCCGTCGGCGATGGCGGCGTCGAGCACCGAGGCGAACGGGCCCTGGCGGCGCGGCCAGCGGGAGCCGAGTCGCGCGACGGCGGCCTCGGTGTCCACACCCACGCGCGCGCGGAGCTTGCCCTCACGCTCGCCGCGATCGATGGCGAGGATGCGATGGTCGGGGATCTTGCGTGCGGGCTCGGAGAAGTCGTAGTAGGGCTCGTACGGCGTCTTCTCGCCCGCATCGACCGCGACTGCCACGACCTCGCCCGTGCCCTCGGTGAAGGAGCGCAGGTCGGCGACGTTCTCCGGATCTTTGGCGAGCGGCTCCAGGCCGGCCTCGCGAGCCTTCTGCGCGCGCGTCTGTCGCTTCTTGCGGTAGGGCTTGTAGAGGTCCTCCACGCGCTGGAGCTGCGTGGCAGAGCGAATCTCGGCCTCGAGCTCGGGTGTGAGCTTGCCCTGGGCGTTGATGAGGATGATCACGTCCTCTTTGCGCTGTTCGAGATTGCGCAGGTAGGTGAGGCGGTCGCCCAGCGTGCGGAGCGCGACGTCATCCATACCGCCCATGGCTTCCTTGCGGTAGCGAGCGATGAAGGGAATCGTGTTGCCCTCGTCGATGAGGTCGATGGCGGCCTGAACGGCGGCGGGCTAGAGGTTCAGCTCTTCTGCGAGCATGAGGGTTATGTCCATGCGATGACTCCAGACCATTCGATGTTGGAGTGACTAGGATACCCGCCCACGCGGACAGGGGCAA
>CALUFC010000006.1 GCA_944319885.1 uncultured Coriobacteriaceae bacterium | reverse complement strand
GAGTACTTCGAGGAGACCGGTATCTATGTGCCGGTGTGCTCCGACGGCGGTATCGTATACGACTACCACATGACGCTCGCGCTCGCCATGGGTGCCGACTTCATGATGCTCGGCCGATATTTCGCCCGCTTCGATGAGAGCCCGACCTCGCGCGTGAATGTGAACGGCCAGTACATGAAGGAGTACTGGGGCGAGGGTTCCGCGCGTGCGCGCAACTGGCAGCGTTACGATCTCGGCGGTGCGAGCAAGCTTGCCTTCGAGGAGGGCGTCGACTCCTACGTGCCCTATGCCGGCGCGCTCAAGGAGGGCGTCTCGGCCACGCTCTATAAGATCAAGTCGACGATGTGCAACTGCGGCGCGCTTTCCATCAAGGAGCTGCAAGACAAGGCGCGGCTCACGCTCGTTTCCTCGACGTCGATCGTCGAGGGCGGCGCGCACGACGTCGTGGTCAAGGATCGCAGCCACCAGACGGTGAGCTATCAGTAAGCGAATCGTTTTCCCTTTTGCAGGATATTTGAGACGTACGGCGCTCGCACGCAAAGGCATGCGGGCGCCGCTTTACTCCGCATGCGAGCCATGGGATGCTTCGGTACAATGGGGCCAACCGACAGGGGGGTCATGCGCGCGATGAAACGTATCAACGGTATGACGGCGCTCGCTAGCGTCTGCCTTGCGGCGGGTATGGTGCTGTCTGGCTGTACACCCGCTGCGCCATCGGGCGATGCGGGATCGGGGCGCGTGGCCGGGTCTGCTGCGCCGGAGATGCACGCGGCACGCGCACTCGAGGCGATACTCGACACGTCGACGCAATCGGCGCGCGACGCATGGAGCTCCTCGCAGGAGGCGCGGCTGCGCGCGCAGCTCGGTATCGTCGAGGACTATCGCGACGAGTTCGTTCATGGGGAGAAGGGCGCGGCGTTTCAGCGCTATATCGTGCTGCATGATACCGAGAGCCTGGGCTCTGCCTCCTCGATCGTTGAGTATTGGGACGGGAATGATCGCGGCATCGCAGCGCATTTCGTGATCGCTCAGGACGGGTCGGTGGTGCAGTGCGTGCCGCTTGATGCCATCGCGCATCATGCCGGTTTCGGCGACTCCGGTCATAACGAGCTCTACGGTACGACTGACGAATCGCGCGATGACAAGGTCGGTGCCACGCCCATCGGTTCATGGGCACGCGATTACGGCATGAACTCTTACTCGGTGGGTATCGAGCTCGTTCACGTGGGCGGTCAAGGGGGCTATCCCAAAGAGCAACTCGAGGCGCTCGATCGCCTCATCGCGCTCATCGATGCGCATTACGGGTTCGAGAGCGAGATCATCGATCACAAGGCATGGCGAAGTGGAAACTCGGACACCTCGCCCGAGTTCGCGGTATATTTGAAGAACTATCAGACGAGTCGCACGCACGACGGTACAGGGGAGTGACGGGGATGTTTTGCACGAAATGCGGCACCGAGCTGCCACAGGATACGCAGTTCTGCCCCCATTGCGGGGCTCGGGTTGCACAACCCGCCGCCCATACGGCGCAGGTCGCGCCCCAGGAGCCGGGCGCTGTCGCGCCGCCGAGCGGCACGGGGCTAGATGCGCCGGTTGATATGGGCGCCACGCGCATCGCGTCCACAGCGCCGTCCGATACCGCGCCCAATCCCATGGCCGATGCGACTGAACCCTCTCAGGCCGCGCCGGCCTCAGGTTACGAGCAGCCCCAATCCGATCGCTATGGCAAGAAGGGCAAAATCATAGCCGGCGTCGTGTGCGCGCTTGCGGTGGTCGTTGTCGCGGCGTTTGCCATATGGACGCTCGTCCTCAGCCGTCCTGCATCCACGGTCGAGCCGGTCGAGGGCGATTCCGCCGCCGCTGCCAAGCCGGAAGGCGCGGATGCAACCTCTGCTGACGCCACGGCGGTCACCATCACGGTGCACTCCATCTCGACGGAGGACTTCCCCAAGCTCGTGCTGAGCATGAGCGTCGAGGGCGCTGACTCCGATGAGCTGTCCGCTATCTCGAAAGACGATTTCCAGCTTACCGAGGAAAGCGCCGCGGGCGATACCGCATCCGTTGACGCTTCGTCGTTCGTTGTTTCTGCCGATGGATGCACGCTCGAGTACACCACGCCGTTCGACGCCGGCACGGCGCATACCCTCAAGATCGAGCTCGATGCCGCGAGCGGCTGCTCCGGCAGCGCGCATATTCGCTTCGACGTGCCCGAGAGCGCCGGCGATGCAGGCGGCGACTATATCCTGCCCGACAGCGCCACGCACCGCTACAGCGCATCGGAGCTCGAGGGTCTCAGCGACTACGAGCTGTATATCGCGCGCAATGAGATCTTCGCGCGCCATGGGCGCGGATTCGCGAGCGAGGAGCTGCAAAGCTATTTCGATAGCAAGGACTGGTATACGCGCCAATACGATCCGGATGAGTTCGATGCGCAGACCGGCATCTTGAACGATACCGAGATCGCGAATTCCGAGACCATCCGCTCCGTCGAGCAAGCGCGCGGTTCATCGTACGTTTCGTAACCGCGCGTGCTCGCCCGGGTTGCCAAAACCTGCTAGAATTCCGAGCGTTACCGTATCTGATTCAAGGAGCGCTCGTATGTGCGACCATTGCAGCGAAACGCAAGCCCGCGGGGGAATTCCTGCCTATGATGCCCAGGCCATCGAGGCTAAATGGATGGAGGCGTGGGATAAGGAGAACCTCTTCGCCGTCGACGAGGATCCCTCGAAACCCAAAAAGTACGTGCTCGAGATGTTCCCGTATCCCTCGGGCGATCTTCATATGGGCCATGCGCGCAACTACACCATCGGCGACGCCATGGCTCGTCAGGCGCGCATGCGTGGATTCGATGTGCTGCATCCCATCGGATTCGATGCGTTTGGTCTTCCGGCCGAGAACGCCGCCATCAAGCACAACACGCAGGCGGGCGAGTGGACCTACAAGAACATGGACCAGGCGCTCGCCACCATGCGTCGCATGGGCTTCTCCTACGATATGGACCGGTTGCAGAAGACCTGCGATCCCGAATACTACCGCTGGGGCCAGTGGATTTTCCTCAAGATGATGGAGCGCGGGCTCGTGTATCGCAAGAAGAGCCCCGTCAACTGGTGCCCCGGGTGCAACACGGTGCTCGCGAACGAGCAGGTGACCGAGGGGCATTGCTGGCGCTGCGGGTCGGTGCCCGAGAAGCGCGAGCTCGAGCAGTGGTACTTCAAGATCACCGACTACGCTCAGGAGCTCCTCGACGACCTCGAGAAGCTGCCTGGCTGGCCAGAGCGCGTGAAGCAGATGCAGGCCAATTGGATCGGCCGTTCCGAGGGCGCCGAAGTCGACTTCACGCTCTGCGACGAGGCGGGCGAGCCCATTGCGGGCGACGAGGGCAGGATCACCGTGTTCACGACGCGCGCCGACACGCTTTTCGGCTGCACGTTCTTTTTGCTCGCTCCCGAGTACAAGGGCCTGATCGATCTTGTTGCGGGTACCGAGTACGAGCGCGATGTGCGCGCCGTGATCGAGGGCGCCGAGAAGATTTCCGCCGTGGAGCGCGCGCAGGGTACGCTCGAGAAGCATGGCGCCTTTACCGGTCGCTATGTCGTGAACCCCGTTTCCGGTCAGAAGGTGCCGGTGTGGGTTGCCGACTACATCGTCTCCGATTACGGCACGGGCGCCGTCATGGCGGTACCCTGCGGCGACCAGCGCGACTTCGAGTTCGCCCGCAAGTACGATCTGCCCATCGTGCCCATCATCCTTATGGACGACGAGCGCGCCGAGCTCGAGGCGGCGGGCGAGTCGATCGACACGTATCACGCCGAGACTGTCGACTGGGATTCGGCACATGTCGCCGAGGGCACGCTCGTGCAATCGGGCAAGTACACCGGTATGCGCGGCGGCAAGCACTCCGAGGGCGAGGCGGCGATCGTCGCCGATCTCGAGGCAGCCGGCACGGGTCGTCGCAGCGTTCAGTTCCGTCTGCGCGATTGGCTCATCAGCCGTCAGCGCTATTGGGGCAATCCCATCCCCGTCGTGCACTGCGAGCATTGCGGCATCGTTCCGGTTCCCGAGGACCAGCTGCCCGTCATGCTGCCCGATAACCTCGACCTGGGCGCGGGCGAGACGCTCGCCGAGTGCGCAGAGTTCTACGAGACCACGTGCCCGGTGTGCGGTCGCCCTGCACGCCGCGAAACGGATACCATGGACACCTTCACGTGCTCCAGCTGGTACTACCTGCGCTACTGCGACCCGCATAACACGGAGCTGCCGTTCTCCAAGGAGGCGGCGGATCGCTGGATGCCGGTCGATAACTATATCGGTGGCATCGAGCATGCCATTCTCCACCTGCTGTATTCGCGCTTTTTCACCAAGGCGCTGCGCGACATGGGCATGCTCGATGTGGATGAGCCGTTCACCAATCTGCTGTGCCAGGGCATGGTAAAAGATGCCAACGGCGAGACGATGTCCAAGTCGAAGGGCAACGTCGTGCCGCCGAGTTCGGTGATCGGGCCATATGGCGCCGACACCATGCGCCTTGCGATTCTCTTTATCGCGCCGCCCGAGAAGGATTTCGACTGGGACGAGGACGCCGTTGCCGGTGCGAACCGCTTCATTCGCCGCGCTTGGCGCATCGTCTGGCAGCTCGCGAACGCTGGCGATGCCGCGGCGACGCTCAACAAGGTCGCGCTCGACGCGGAGGCGCTGAAGCTCTACCGCGAGCGCCATCGCACGATCGCCAAATGCACCGAGGATTTCGATCGCCAGCAGTTCAACACGGCCATCTCCGCCATCATGGAGCTCGTGAACGCGGCGAGCGCCTACCTCAACGCCACCGAGGCTGATCCCGCGTCCCGCGATGCGGCTCTTTCGTGGCTCGTTGCAACCGATATCGTCTCGCTCATGGCGCCGATCTGCCCGTTCTGGGCCGATGAACTCTGGCATGAGGCCCTCGGTCATACGGACAACGCCTACACCGCGCCCTGGCCCGTGTTCGATGCCTCCGAGGCGAAGAGCGATACGGTTGAGATCGCCGTGCAGGTGCTGGGGAAGATGCGCTGCCGCGTGGATGTTTCGGCAACGGCAACGCAAGACGAGATGCGCGCCGTCGCCGAGCAGGCTGCCGCGAAATGGATCGGCGATAAGACGGTCGTCAAAGCGATCTGCGTTCCCGGACGTCTTGTGAACCTGGTTGTGAAGTAGGGGACTGGGTTTTCGACTCGGTAACATGCTGCCGCCCTATGCCGTACGGCATAGGGCGGCGTTGCTTCTCCCCGTCCTTCGCCGCCTGTTCATCCCATGAGGCGACTATTGATGGAGCTGGGTGGTCGCGCTGTGCTCGACATGATGCAGTGCGCCCGTCTACCGAATTGAATTGTGTGCATTTTTTGGAGCGGCACGGCCTCAACCTCGGCAGGACAGCTTCATTTCATACATGCTTAGCATATCTGATCTGCATGTGCTATGCTAAGCAACGTAATCGAACCGGTATCCATGAGGAGTGGGGTCTTGGCCCCGCTTCTTTTTTATTGAGGAGGTGCCGCATGGTCAAGACCGAGCTCGAACAGCGCATCATCGATGCGCTTGAGGAACATGCTGCCGAGCATGCCATCGATATCGTCGATGTCGAGATGACCGGTGCTACCAAGGCCCCGTGCGTGCGCGTGCGCATCGAGGGTGCCGACGGGAGTGCGCTCACACTCGACGAGGTTGCCGAGCATACCAGTTGGGTGAGCGACCTCGTCGAGGCGATCGATCCCGTCGCGGGTTCCTATACCCTCGAGGTCTCGACGCCCGGTATGGCGCGTCCGCTGCGGCGCCCGTGCGATTTCAAGCGTTTTGTTGGCGAGAATGTCGAGCTCACGACCACGGCCACCGAAGGTCGCCGCAAGTTCAAGGGCGCTATCGCCGTGGCTGGAGACACCTCGGTCACCCTCGAGCTTGAGGGCGGCGAGCAGGTTGAGATCGCCTACGATGATGTGAAGAAGTGCACCTTGAAGCCCGATTATAGCTTCAAGGGCTTGAAGGAAGGGAAAAGGTAAGATGGCGTCCCAGATGATGGAAGCGTTGATGGAGCTTTGTCAGGAGAAGCATATCGACCAGCTGTACCTGCTCGACAGGCTCGAGCAGTCGCTCGCTAAGAGCTACACCGATCTTTTGCATCTGCCGTTTGGCGCCGAGGTCACCATCGATCGCGCCACGGGCAAGGTATACGTGTACGAACTCGTTCCCGTCGAGGAGTCCTACGACGAGGAGACCGATGAGTACACCGAGTTCACGAAGCGCGATGTGACGCCCAAGGGCACCTCGCGCACGGCGGCCCAGCATGCGAAGGCCGAGATCAACGCCATCGTGCGCAATTCCGCGCGCCAGCAGATCTACGAGGAGTTCTCGAGCCGTATCGGCGACATCATCACCGGTACCGTGCTGCAGTCCACCCCCGATTTCACGATCGTGAAGATTCGCGAGGGCGTCGAGGCCGAGCTTCCGCATTTCGACCAGCGCCGCTATGTCGATGAGGACGGCAATCCCACCGAGCGCAACGAGCGCCCTGCTGGCGAGCGCTATATGCACAACCAGCGCATCAAGGCCGTGATCATCGACGTGCGCGATCCCAATTCCACCATGCAGCCGGTGCGCGGCGAGCACTCGCGTCCGCCGATCGTGATCTCCCGTACGCATCCGGCGCTCATCCGTCGTCTCTTCGAGCTCGAGGTGCCGGAGATCTATGAGGGCACCGTCGAGGTGAAGTCGATCGCCCGCGAGCCCGGCCAGCGTTCCAAGGTCGCGGTCCATTCGCTCGATGACCGGCTCGATCCGGTGGGCGCGTGCGTAGGCCCCAAGGGCAGCCGCGTACGCACCGTCGTCTCTGAGCTGCGCGGCGAGCGCGTCGACGTGATCCTTTGGGATGAGGATCCGGCGGCCTATGTTGCCAACGCGCTGTCGCCGGCCAAGGTGACGCGCGTGCTCATCGACGAGGAGAAGGGCTATGCCGGCGTCATCGTCCCCGACGACCAGCTCTCGCTCGCCATCGGCCAGAAGGGCCAGAATGCCCGCTTGGCGGCACGCCTGACCGGCTGGCATATCGATATCAAGAGCGAGACGCTCGCAGCTGATATTTTGAAGAACATTCCTGTGCGCCCGCAGCCCACCGATGATCTCATTGACGCCGGTGACTCCATGCGCTGCGAGTACGTGAGCGAAAACGGTATCCGCTGCCGCAACCAGGCCCGTCCCGGTTCGCGTTTCTGCGGTGTCCATGAGCAGGATGCCATCGATGCTGCGGAGGATCTGATCTAGGCTCGTGGGGCTCCGCTTGCGCGACCCCGTCCGCAGATCCCAGTCGTGACTTGAGGCGCTCGCCGGGGCGCCCGAGAGGTAGGTGATGAGGCAAATGGCGAAAACTCGTGTTTCCACCCTTGCCAAGCAGTTTGGAATGACGTCTAAGGAGCTCCTTGGGCATTTGCAGGAGATGAAGATCCCCGCGTCGTCGGCTTCCTCGGCACTTGAGGACGCCTACGTCGCCATGGTGAAGAAGAAGCTCGCGCCGGTCATTGCCGCCCGCGAGGCCGAGATCGAGGCAGCGCGTCGCGCCGAGGAGGAGGCTGCTGCCGCCGAGGAGGTGGCCCGCGCCCGCGAGGCCGAGGCCCAGCGCCTTGCCGCGGAGGCCCGCCGCGAGGAGGAGCGCCGTCTCTCCATGGCCGCGCTCGCCGCTGAGGAGACCGCGCGTGTCGCAGCAGCCGCTGCCGAGCGCGAAGCCAAGGAGCGTGCCGAGCGCGAGGCGCGCGAGGCAGAGCTCGAGGCCAAGCGCCGCGCCGTTCCCGCGAGCGATTCGGGTTCGCGCTTCCGCTCGCTGCTCGATCAGATCGCCGCACAGGAAGTCGTCCTCAAGGAGAAGAAGGAGGCCGAGGAGGCCCATCGTGCCACCGCGAACGAGAAGCCGCATCGCCGCGGCGGCGAGCGCCGCGGTGCTCAGGGCGCTGGTCGCAACGAGGACGCTCCCAAGAGCCGTTCGCGTCGCACCGCCGCCGCTCCGGCTGTTCCCGCGGGCGTCGATTTCCCGTCGCCGGATAAGGGCGGCAAGGGCAAGCGCCGTCGCGGCGGGCACGCCGAAGAGGACCGCTACAGCCGCATGGCGCGCGAGGCGGAAGAGTACAGCCGTGAAAAGGTGCTCGAGGAGGCTCGCGCCGCCGTCGAGGAGGCGAGCCGTGAGAGTACCGGTCGCCGCAAGAAGCGCAAGGAGAAGCGTGAGCGCGAGGCCGAGGCAGCGCGCCAGGAGAAGAAGCTCGAGGAGGCTAAGGCGCAGGGCGTCTCGGTCGAGGAGCTCGATGCCGTGCGCGTCTCCGAAGGTGTGACCGTCGCCGAGCTCGCCGAGGCCCTCGACGTGCCTGCGAACGACATCATCAAGCGCCTCTTCTTGCTTGGCACGCCGCTCACCATGACGCAGTCCATGTCGAACGAGCTCGTCGAGCTCGTCGCCGACGACCTTGGTCGTCAGATCAGAATCATCAGCCCGGAGGAGGAGAACTCCTTCACCTTCTACGATGATCCTGCCGACCTCAAGCCGCGTCCGCCTGTGGTGACCGTCATGGGCCATGTCGACCACGGCAAGACGAGCTTGCTCGACGCGATTCGCCACACCGGTATCGCCGCGCACGAGGCGGGTGGCATCACCCAGCACATCGGCGCGTCGCAGGTGATGATCAACGGCCGCCAGATCACCTTCGTCGATACGCCCGGCCACGAGGCGTTCACCGCCATGCGTGCCCGCGGTGCGAAGATCACCGACGTCGTCGTGCTCGTGGTTGCTGCCGATGACGGCGTCATGCCGCAGACCATCGAGGCCATCAACCACTCCAAGGCGGCGGGCGTGCCGATCGTGGTCGCCGTCAACAAGTGCGACAAGCCCGATGCGAACCCCGATCGCGTGCGCCAGGAGCTCGTCGAGCATGGCGTCATCCCCGAGGAGTGGGGCGGCCAGAACATGTTCGTGAACGTCTCGGCCAAGACCAAGACCGGTATCGACGACCTGCTCGAGACGATCCTGCTGCAGGCCGACGTGCTCGAACTCAAGGCCAACCCCGACACCTTCGCATCCGGCTATATCATCGAGGGCAAGCTCGATCGCGGCCGCGGCGCGGTGGCAACGGTGCTGGTGAACCGCGGTACGCTGCACGTGGGCGACGCCATCGTCGCAGGTATGAGCCATGGCCGCGTGCGCGCCATGCTCGACCAGCACGGTGAGCACAAGGCCGAGGCGCGTCCGTCCGACGCCGTCGAGATCCTGGGCCTCGATTCGGTGCCCAACGCCGGCGACGAGTTCCGCGTCTTCGAGGATGAGCGCGATGCGAAGAAGCTGGCCGACGAGCGCGCGCTCAAGGCCCGCATCGAGGAGCAGTCCAAGGTCAAGCACGTTACGCTCGAGACCCTGTTCTCCGAGATGAGCGAGAACGAGCTCAAGGAGCTCAACCTCGTTGTCAAGGCCGATGTTCAGGGCTCCATCGAGGCCCTTGCCGATGCGCTCAGCAAGATGGACCAGTCCGAGGTTCGCATCAACATCATCCACTCCGCGGTGGGTGCCATCTCCGAGACGGACGTCATCTTGGCCGCAGCCTCGAACGCCATCATCGTCGGCTTCGGCGTGCGTCCGCAGGCAAAGGCGCGCGATATGGCGGAGCGCGAGAACGTGCAGATCAAGACCTACTCGATCATCTACAAGGCGATCGAGGATATCGATGCCGCCCGCATCGGTATGTTGAACCCCACCGAGGAGGAGGTCCAGACCGGCGTCGCAGAGGTTCGCGACACCTTCCGCGTCCCCAAGGCCGGCCTCATCGCGGGCTGCATGGTTACCGAGGGCGAGATCAGCCGCGACGACAAGGTGCGCGTTGTGCGCGACGGCGTCGTCGTGTTCGATGGTGTCTTCGGCTCCATGCGCCGCTTCAAAGATGATGTCAAGAGCGTCAAGAGCGGTTACGAGTGCGGCCTGGGCATCGAGAAGTTCCAGGACATCAAGGTGGGCGACATGCTCGAGGCGTACAAGATCATCGAGGTCGCCCGTACGGAGTAGGAAAGGCTGGAGCGGTGAAGCAGAACAACGCAACACGCAGGCTCTCCCAGCAGCTCATCGAGAAGCTCGGGTACATCCTGCTCTTCGAGATCTCCGATCCGCGGCTCGATATGATCACCCTGACCGGCGCCGAGGTCTCCATCGATCGCTCGTTTGCGCGCATCTTCGTCGCTGCCGACGAGGCCCGCTACGACGAGGTCATGGAGGCGCTCGGCGCGGCCAAGGGCCGTATCAGGAGCCTGCTAGCCCATTCGCTAGATTGGCGGCAGGTTCCCGAGCTTGATTTCCGTATCGATCGCTCGACCGACGAGGCCCAGCGCATCGCACGGGCGCTTGCCGATGTCCCCGAGACCCTGGCGGTCGAAAAGGACGAGTACGGATATCCCATCGAGCACGCCGAAGAGGCTGCTGCAGGGGACTGCGCATAGCCGGGAGGTTCTTGCGATGCACACGGATACCGATTCATCTACGTGCGAGTTCGATGACGAGTTTCGCCGTATCGTCGAATTGATTCGCGCCGCCGAGGTCATCGCCATCTCGGGCCACACCTCGCCCGATGGCGATGCGCTTGGTTCGTGCCTGGGGCTGGGCAGGGCGATACGCGATCGGCATCCCGACAAGCAGGTGGTGTTCCTGCTCGCCGACGATGCCTGTGTGCCGCGCATCTACCGGTTCCTGGAGGGCTCCGACGAACTGATGTCGGCGGCGCGCTATGAGGGGGATCCCGATCTCTTCATCGCGGTCGACAGCCCCGTTATCGAGCGCCTCGCCGATGCCGCGGCGGTAGCCCGCAGGTCGCGTCATGTCGTGGTGTTTGACCACCATCCGGCGCGCGAAGAGTTTGCCGAGGTTGCGGTGCGCCGTGTTTCGTGCGCCGCGACCGCGGTCTTGATCAGCGAGTTTCTGATGTACGCCCATGTCGACATCGATTCCGGCATCGCGACCGCGCTGTTGACGGGTATCGTGACGGACACCGGGCGCTTTCAGTACCAGAACGCCGATCCAGCCGCGTTCTGCGTTGCATCGCATCTTGTCTCCTGCGGTGCCGAGCCGGCACGCATCGCGCTCGAGGTCTATCAGAGCCAACGGCTTGAATATCTCAGACTCGAATCGCTGGTTATGGCGCGCATCAAGACGGTGGCGAGCGGACGGGTCGCCTATAGCTACGCCACCCTAGAGGACCTGACGAGCCTCCATGTCTCGCATGATGAATGCGATGGCCTGGTTGACGTGGTGCGCTCCGTGATGGGTGTCGAGGTCTGCGTGTTCCTCAAGGAGGTCGAGGGCGGTTGCGTGCGCGGCAACCTTCGATCCAAGGGCGACCTCGACGTCTCGGGCATCGCGCAGATCTTCGGCGGCGGCGGTCATGCTGCTGCGGCGGGATTCACGTATCACGGGACGATCGAGGACACGATGCTCGCCGCGGTGCCGCTGCTCGTCGAGCTCGTGGGCGGCGACGTTTCGCAGCTCGATCTTACGCGGTAGGCGACGTCTATGGCGAAGCGTCGTCCCAGTGACATCAATCTCTTGATCGGCATCGATAAGCCGACGGGCTGCACCTCGCACGATATCGTTGCGCGGGTGCGGCGCGCGGTGGGCGAGCGCCGGGTGGGTCATGCCGGCACGCTCGATCCGCTCGCTTCAGGCGTCATGGTTGTTGGCATCGGGCAGGCCACCCGCCTGCTGGGCATGGCGACCCTCGACGCCAAGAGTTATCTCGCCCAGATTGATTTTGGATATGAAACCACAACCGACGATGCGGAGGGCGAGCGCACGCGCACGGCGCGCGTTCCCGCTGCGCTGCACGATGAGACGTATGCCCGGACCGTCCTTTCCGCCATGGTGGGGGAGCACGATCAGGTTCCTCCGGCATATTCGGCTATTTCTGTAGACGGCGTGCGCTCCTATGCGCGTGCGCGCCGCGGGGAGGCGGTCGAGCTCGAGGCGCGGCGCATCACGGTTCGCTCCGCATATCTCATATCGATCACGGCCGATGATGATGCCGTTTCCTGGACCGTCTCGTGTACGGTGAGCAAGGGAACCTACATCCGAGCGCTCGCCCGCGATCTGGGCCGTGCGGTCGAGAGCGCTGCCCACCTCGGTGCGCTGCGGCGCACGTCGTCCGGTGCGGTAGGAATCGGCTCCTGCATCGATATCGAGGAGCTCGATCGCGATACTGCGCGCGCCCATGCGCTCGATCCCGTTGCGCTACTGGGCTTGTGTCCGGTGGTTTTCGATGCCGCCTCACTGCCCGATGTGCTCTGCGGAAAGCGTCTGTCCCTATCAAGCTCGCTGACGGCGTGCGAGGTGTCCGCCGGCGCCCGCATCGGTGTGATCATCTCCGGTGAGCTTCGCGCCATCGGCGCGCTGCGCGATGGCCGCATCGCGCCGTCCGATGTTTTCCCGCAGGGGATCGAAGGTGTGCGCCTATGATGCCGTTGGTCGATGAGCTTCGTCGCGACCTTTTGATGGCCGGCGACGTGGCTCCGGTATGGTATCTGGATGGATCCCGCGCGCTCGAGCTCGGCGATGCGGTGATCGCCATCGGTGCTTTCGACGGCGTGCATCGGGGCCATGGCGAGCTCATGCGACGTACCGTCTCCGATGCCCGTGCACGGGGCATGCGTGCCTATGCGGTCACGTTCGACCCCGACCCCGATACGATCGTTTCTCCCGCGCCGGCCCGTCACCTCATGACGGTCGAAGATCGCCTTCATGCGCTGGCGGCTACCGGTGTCGATGGCGTCATCGTCGTGCCCTTCACGCGTGAGCTCGCTGCATTTGACCATGAACGCTTTTTCGGCGACGTGCTGCAGCCGTGCTGCCGCATGCACGCTATCCATGTGGGCAGTGATTTTCGCCTCGGTGCTCACGGCGCCTCGGATGTAGCCGTGATGCGCGCATGGGGCATCGCGCGCGGTATCGACGTGCACGGCCATGATCTCGTACTCGATGGAGGCGCTCCGGTGTCTGCTACGCGTATCAGGACGCTCTTGGCAGACGGATCGATCGAGCATGCGAACGATGAGCTCGGGCGCCGGTATCTCGTGTGCGGTCGGATTATCACGGGTCGCGGGCAGGGAACCGCATTGGGATTTCCCACCGCCAACATCGCGTATGATGCGAGCCTTCAGCTTCCGGCTGCCGGCGTGTACGCCGGGCTTGCCTGTGTCGATGGCACCGTCTGGCCCGCCGCGATCAATGTCGGGCTCCCGCCGACGTTCGAGGATCGCTGCGGATCGGCGTCGCTCGAGGCGAATCTCATCGGGTTTTCCGGTGACATCTACGGCGACCGGATCGACCTGCTGTTTGACGAGCATTTGCGACCGTCGTTCAAGTTCGATGACATCCATGACCTGATTGATACCGTGCAGCGCGATATTGCACATGTGGGGGAGCGCTTTGGCCATGAGGGGGTGAGCATCTCGTGATTTCCGATGAGGATAAGGATCGGGTGCGCGCGGCGACCGACTTGGTGCAGCTCGTGCAGGAAACGGTGCAGCTTAAGCCCCGCGGGCAGGAGTTCTGGGGGTGCTGTCCCTTCCACGGCGAGAAGACGCCCTCGTTTCATATCATCCCGGCGACCCAGGTTTGGCATTGTTTTGGATGCGGCGAGGGAGGGGACTGCTTCACCTACATCATGAAGCGCGAGAACCTCTCATTCCCCGAGGCGATTCGCTATCTCGCCGATCGCGCTGGCATCGAGATCGTTGAGGAGCGCGGCGGCCGTCCGCGCGGTGCGTCCCGCTCGCGCATCATCGACGTCTGCGAAGCGACGGCGGAGTTTTATCACACCATGCTCATGCGCGGCAAGGACGATCGCCCGCGCGCCTATTTTGCCGCTCGCGGCATGGGCGGTGCGGTGTGTCGGCGCTATAAGCTCGGGTTCGCGCCGGGGAGAGGCGCTCTCGTGGCTCACCTTTCGCGCGCCGGGTTCACACCGCAGGAGATGGTCGAGGCCAATGTCGCGATTCGCCGCGACCGTGGAAACCTCGCCGATCGCTTCTTTGACCGCGTCATGTTCCCCATCTTCGACGAGCTGGGCCGATGCATCGCATTCGGTGGGCGCGTGATGGATGCGGGCCAGCCGAAGTATCTCAATACTGCAGAGACCTCGGTCTTTCATAAGAAGCGCAACCTCTATGGGTTCAACTGGGCAAAGGAGCATATCGTCGCCGAGGGCGCGGCGGTGGTGGTTGAAGGCTATACCGACGCCATCGCGTGCTACGAGGCGGGGATCTCCAACGTGGTCGCGACGCTGGGCACGGCGCTCACCGAGCAGCATGTGAAGACGCTTACGCGCTTCGCGAAACGCATCATCTATCTGTTCGATGGCGATGCGGCCGGTCAAAAGGCGGCGGAACGTGCCATTCAGTTTATCGAGAACGACGCGATGGACTTGCGGTGTGTGGTGCTGCCGGACGGCAACGATCCGGCGGAGTTCCTCGCGGCGCGTGGGGGCGATGCGCTCAAGGCGCTGCTCGATACGGCGATTCCGTTGATGGATTTCGTATTCGCCAAACTCGAGGAGCGCAGCGACACCTCGACACCCGGCGGCAGAACCAAGGCGCTTGAGGATGCGTGTCGGCTCATCTATCCCTTGCGCGCCAGCTATATGATCGACACGTATTACATCGAGATCGCCGATCGCCTCGGGCTCGATGTGGAGAGCGTTCGTGCATCCGCTGCGCGCGTGTTCCGCGCGGTGCGCGATGAAGAGGCTCAGCGCGAACGCCGCGAACGGGCGCGCGCCGAGGCAGGGCAATCGAGGCGGCGCCATGAGGAGGCACCTTCTGCTGCGAACGACTCGCCGGATGACGTCGATGAGGTGCCGCTCGAGGCGTACGGAGCGATTCCCGTAGCACCCGAAGAGGGGAGCGCGCACGATGCAAGCACCGCCGCTCCGAGCCAGGTGGTGCTCACCGATCTTGAGCGGAGATCGGTTGCAAGTGAGCGGGAGCTGCTGACGCTTTTGACGGGGCATCCCGATCAGTTCAGGCCCTTTGCCGATCGCATCGTCGGGATCGATTGGGTCGATCCGCGCCACGAATCGATCGCCTGGGCCGTGCTCGCCACACCCGAGGGAACCGCTCCCGCCGAGGCCATGGCGGCTGCGCGCGCCGTATGCCCCGAGGCTGCCCAGTTGGTGAGCGCGGGGACCATCTCGAGTACGAGTGCGCATCCGACCGAGGTGAACATTCGCTTTATGCTTGATACGCTCGAGCTGCTTACGGTGCGCCGCCGCATGCGCGCTGTGCAGGCTCAGCTGCGCAGCAACCGCTCGCTTGGAGCGGACGAGCGCCGATCGCTTGCCATCGAGGCCACGCAGCTCGCAGCACGCCGTCGCGAGCTCGAGCGGAGCGTCGAGGGCGTAGCCGATCCCTTTTCCGTCGAGGTGCCGGGTACCTGACGGCGGATGATTGGTTGTAGATGCGTTTCGACGTTTTTGGTGTGCTTGTGGACCTCGGCGGTGGGTATAGACAGATGTGTTACAGTGATGAGTCCTGTGGGCTGTGAAGGGAGACTCTGTGCCAAAAAAGACGGAGCATAATGCACTTGAACTCGACTCCTACGTTGAGAAGCTCGTCGACCGCGGTTCGAAGTCCGGTTCCGTGACCGAAGACGAGATCCAGATCGTGCTCAAGGATGTCGATGTTACCGATTCTCAGCTTGGTTCCATTTATCAGGCGCTTCGCGATCAGGGCGTCGACGTCATTTCGCAGTCGGAGGACGCGGATGCCGCGGACATCGTGGTCGACGATGATTTGAATGACGACCTCGACGACGAGAGCACCGAAGATCACGATATCAAGATCGCTAAGAACGCCGATGTCGAGATGGCGGCAGCGCGTCCTAAGAAGAAGTCTCGCGTTCGCACCTCGCGATCCCGGTCCCGTATGCGCGGCATCGACGCTTCGACCGTCATGCTCACCGGCGATCCGGTGCGTATGTATCTCAAGGAGATCGGCAAGGTCGATCTGCTGACGGCGTCCGACGAGGTCGATCTTGCTATGAAGATCGAGGCCGGTCTCGAGGCAACGGATAAGCTCGAAGCTGCCGAGCGCGGCGATATGTCGCTCACGCGTGCCGAGATGCGCCGCCTTATGCGCGTGGAGCAGGTTGGTCTTGAGGCCAAGCAGGCGCTTATCTCCGCCAACCTCCGCCTCGTGGTCTCCATTGCCAAGCGCTATGTTGGTCGCGGCATGCTCTTCCTCGATCTTATCCAGGAGGGCAACCTCGGTCTCATTCGCGCGGTCGAGAAGTTCGACTACGAGAAGGGCTTCAAATTCTCGACTTATGCCACCTGGTGGATTCGACAGGCCATCACGCGCGCCATCGCCGACCAGGCCCGTACGATCCGCATCCCGGTTCACATGGTTGAGACCATCAACAAGCTCGTGCGCGTTCAGCGCCAGCTGCTGCAGGATCTTGGTCGCGATCCGACTCCCGAGGAGATCGGTGCCGAGATGGATATGAGCGCCGATCGCGTGCGCGAGATTCAAAAGATCAGCCAGGAGCCCGTTTCCCTTGAGACGCCCATCGGTGAGGAGGAGGACTCCCAGCTCGGCGACTTCATCGAGGATTCCCAGGCGGTTGTTCCGCCGGATGCAGCGAGCTTCTCCATGCTCAAAGAGCAGCTCTCACAGGTTCTCGATTCTCTGGCCGATCGCGAGCGCAAGGTGATCGAGCTCCGCTTTGGTCTTGTTGACGGGCATCCTCGGACGCTTGAGGAAGTCGGCCGCGAGTTTGGCGTCACGCGCGAGCGCATCCGTCAGATCGAGTCCAAGACGCTTGCGAAGCTTCGTCATCCCTCTCGTTCGAGCAAGCTGAAGGATTACGTGGAGAGCTAGTTTTCGGCGCTGTGCCCCTGCACACTCGTCCAATCGAGCGTTTTATGCCTTATTGACCGCTAAGCAGCCCTTATTTCGGCGCTTAGCGGTCAATTTCGCATTATTTGGCAGGTTGCCACGGCACGGCATGGCACTCGCGTAACGGCGAGTGCCAGCGAGCGGAGCAGCGAATGGGCATAGATAAGAAAAAACCCGCCGGATGGCGGGTGAAATGTCTGGCTCCCCGGGTAGGACTCGAACCTACAACAGCGCGGTTAACAGCCGCGTGCTCTACCATTGAGCTACCGAGGAATGTAGGTGCTTGCAAGCAACAGAAACTAGTATACAAAACTCGTGACGATGCGCAAGGAGGAATGTGAAAAAATTTGCTGTGATAGAATGTCCCACGTTCCTATCGGCGTACAGCAGCAATCTCATGAGGAGCTTTGGTGTCAAACGCAACGTCAGCCACGTCGGCATCTCCCGCTAAAACGGGCCTTCACAAAGACGGGTACATTCTTCAGCAGCTTGTGACCAAAGATTTCAAGCTGCGCTATCGCCGCTCGGTGCTCGGCGTTATCTGGAGCGTGCTCAATCCCTTGCTCATGATGATGATCATGAGCTTCGTGTTCTCGTACTTCCTGCGTGGTTCGAATGTCGAGAACTACCCGCTCTACCTGATCGTGGGCAACATCACGTTCTCGCTCATGAGCGAGGCGACGAACGGCGGCCTCACCTCCATCATCTCTGCTGCGCCCCTCCTCAAGAAGGTCAAGGTCGATCGCTGGGTGTTTCCGGTGCAAAAAGTCTTCTCCGCCATGGTGAACTTCGGCTTCTCGCTCATCGCGGTCGTCGTTGTCATGCTGTTTTTCCGGGTTGTTCCCACGTGGCATCTCGTCTGGATGATTCCGGCGCTGCTGCTGCTCATGGTGTTCTGCATCGGTATCAGCCTGCTCATCGGCGCGCTCGCGGTCTTCTTCCGCGATATGATCCATCTTTGGAGCGTCGCGCTCACCGCGTGGACGTATCTCACGCCGATCTTCTGGGATCTCTCGCTGCTCACTAACTCGAATGCCCCGCAGATCGTGATCTGGGTCGTGAAGGCCAACCCCATGTATAACTACCTCGAGATGATGCGCTGCGCGATCGTGTACCAGTCGACGCCGAGCACGACCGTTCTCATCCTCGCCGTGGCTTGGGCGCTCGTGGCGCTCGTGCTCGGCCTCATTGTGTTCCGCAAGACCGAGCACAAGTTCATCCTTTACATCTAAGTCTGATCCCACAGAACAGGAAACGATTCCCATGGCTCATGAATCCGAGTTCGCAATCGAGGTCAATGACGTCTCGATGATCTTCAACATCGCGAGCGAGCAGCTCAACAACTTGAAGGAGTACTTCATCAAGATCATGCGTCATGAGCTGTTCTTCAAGGAGTTCAAGGCGCTCAAGCATGTTTCGTTCAAGATTCGGCCGGGCGAAGTCGTGGGCCTTGTGGGCACGAACGGCTCGGGAAAGTCGACGATGCTCAAATGCATCGCGGGCGTGCTCGAGCCTTCCGAGGGCGAGATCGTGGTCCGTGGCAACATCGCGCCGCTCATCGAGCTCGGCGCGGGCTTCGATCCGGAGCTCACGGCACGCGAGAACATCTACCTCAACGGATCGCTGCTGGGATACTCAAAGGACTTCATCAACGAGCATCTGCAGGAGATCATCGATTTCGCCGAGCTTGCCGACTTCATGGACATGCCGCTCAAAAACTACTCGTCGGGCATGGTGGCGCGCATCGCCTTCGCCATCGCGACGGTCACCGAGCCGGATGTTCTTATCGTCGACGAGACGCTTTCGGTGGGCGATGTCTTCTTCCAGAACAAATGCGAGGAGCGCATCCAGCATTTCATCGATTCCGGCAAGGTCACGGTGCTCTTCGTGAGCCATTCAATCGATCAGGTCGAGCGCATCTGCAATCGCGCCATCTGGATTGAGAAGGGCGATCTGCGCATGGATGGTCCGGTGGCGGAGGTCTGCGAGGCGTATAAGCACCAGTTCTCCTAAGAGGCCCTGTGTGCGCTTCATGCGCCGCCATCTTGGCCGTATAGAACAATGCGTCAACGTGTATAATCAAAAGCGACCTTTAAGCGCGTACGAGATACCGCAAGGACGCTCCATATCGCGATCTCGCGAGCCTCTTGCCGATGTCTTGCCGCGCTGCGGTTAGGCATCTATTTTTTGCCGGAGTGAGCTTCCGGCGGGCATGAGGAAGGAGATCGATGAGCACCACGCCAAAAGCGGTCATCATGGATGAGGCCGCGATCAACCGCGCGATCACGCGTATCGCGCATGAGATTCTCGAGCGCAACGAGGGTTGCGAGAATCTCGCGCTTGTGGGCATCGTGACCCGTGGCGATTTGCTGGCTAAGCAGCTCGCAGACAGGATCGAGGAGATCGAGGGGGTCCGCGTGCCGCTGGGCAGCCTCGATATCAGCTTCTATCGCGATGACTATCTCGTAGGCATTGCGCCCGAGATCCACGCCACGCGCATCCCCTTCGATGTCGATGGCAAGCGCATCGTGCTTGTGGACGATATCCTCTACACCGGCCGCACCATCCGCGCCGCGCTCGATGCCGTCATGGACCTCGGCCGTCCCAGCCGCATCGAACTCGCCGTGCTGGTTGATCGCGGCCATCGCGAACTCCCCATCTGCCCCGATTTCGTGGGCAAGAACGTTCCCTCGTCGCACGATGAGAACGTCCGCCTGTATCTCAAAGACGTCGATGGGCGCTCGTCCGTCGAAATCACGGATGTCGTGCAGGGCTCGCGCGTGGGCTCCGCACCGCTGGGAGGGGAGTAGCCCATGTCGTTCAACCATAAGCACCTCATCGATATCTCGGAGTATTCCGATACCGATATCATGACCATCCTCGAGACCGCCAAGGCGTTCTCGTCGGTCAACGAGCGCGCCATCAAGAAGGTGCCCACGCTCAAGGGCAAGACCATCGTGAACATGTTCAACGAGCCCTCGACGCGCACCCGCTCCTCGTTCGAGCTCGCCGAGAAGCGCCTTTCGGCTGATAGCTTGAACTTCGGTGGCTCCTCGACCTCCACGGTGAAGGGCGAGAGCCTCATCGATACCGTCATGACGCTGAATGCCTACAAGATCGATATGATCATCGTGCGCGACAAGCATGCCGGCGCGCCCTACATCATCACGCAGCACAGCCCGGCGCACGTTATCGACGCCGGTGACGGCAAGCACGGCCATCCCACGCAGGCCCTGCTCGACCTGTACTCCATTTGGGAGCGCAAGCAGAGCTTCGAGGGGCTCAAGGTGGGTATCGTGGGCGACATCGCGCACTCGCGCGTTTGCGGCTCGCTCATTCCCGCGCTCAAGATTATGGGTGCCGAGGTGACGGTTGTCGCACCCGGCACGCTCATCCCCGCCGCGCCCGAGGTGCTCGGTGCCGATCACGTGAGCTACTCGCTCGATGATGTGCTGCCTGAGCTCGATGTGGTCTATATGCTGCGCATCCAGCGCGAGCGCCTGGAGGGTGCGCCCTTCCCGAGCCTGCGCGAGTACCATCAGCTGTTCGGTCTCACCAAGAGCCGCGAGAAGCTCATGAAGCCCGATGCGATCGTTTGCCATCCGGGTCCCATCAACCGCGGCGTCGAGTTCGATTCCTATATGGCCGATCATCCGGAGCGCTCCGTGATTCTCGACCAGGTGTACGCGGGCATCTGCGTCCGCATGGCTGCTTTGTATCTGCTTCTTGGAGGTGCTGACAATGGCCTTTCTGCTTAAAGGTGCCCACGTCGTCGATCCCGCCCATGGTCTCGACGGCAGCTTGGATGTAAAGATCGATGGCGAGCGCATCGTCGAGGTGGGGGAGAACCTCTCCCAGGATGGCTGCGAGGTCATCGATCTCGCGGGCAAGTACCTTGTTCCCGGCCTGGTTGACATGCACGTGCATCTGCGCGAGCCCGGCTACGAGCACAAGGGCACGATTGAGAGCGAGACCCGTGCGGCTGCCAAGGGCGGCATGACCGGCGTATGCTCCATGCCCAACACCGATCCCGTGACCGATAACGGCACGGTGGTCGAGTACGTGAAGTCCGTTGCCGCTCGCGAGGGACATTGCCGCGTCTTCCCCGCAGGCGCCTGCTCGAAGGGCCTCAAGGGCGAGATCCTTTCCGAGATGGGCGATATGGTGGCTCATGGTGCCGTCGCCTTCACCGATGACGGCCGTGGCGTCCAGGGCGCCGGCATGATGCGCCGTTGCATGGATTACGGCAAGATGTTCGGCAAGACGTTCATGATCCACGCGCAGGACGAGGACCTTGTGGGCGAGGGCCAGGTGAACGAGGGCGTGTGCTCGACCCGCCTCGGCCTTCTCGGATGGCCTGCCGAGGGCGAGGAGATCCAGATTGCCCGCGATATCGCGCTTGCACGCTTGACCGGGGCAAAGCTGCATGTTCAGCATATCTCCACGGCGCGCGGCATCGAGCTCGTACGCGCGGCGAAGGCGGAGGGCCTGCCCGTTACCTGCGAGGCGACCCCGCACCACATGTTCCTCACCGATGACGCCATCACCGGCACGTTCGACACGCGCCTGAAGGTCAACCCGCCGCTGCGCACGGCCGCCGATGCCGCGGCTGTGATCGCAGGCGTGGTCGATGGGACGGTCGATGCGATCGTAACCGATCATGCTCCGCACGCAGCCTGGGAGAAGTCCCGCGAGTTCGAGCTCGCGCCGTTCGGCATGACCGGCATCGAGGCTTCGCTGGCGCTCGTGCTCACCAACCTCGTTGCCACGGGCACCATCGATTATGCGCGCATGGTTGAGCTCATGAGCATCAATCCGCGTCGCATCCTCGGTCTCGAGCCTGTGGGCGTCGTCGCCGGCTCGCTTGCCGATCTCACCGTGTTCGATCCGAGCGTTGCCTGGACGGTCGGCGAGGACGGCTATGAGTCGAAGGCCGAAAACTGCGGTTTCGACGGTACGGCGGTGACCGGTCGTGCAACCGATGTCTTCGTTGGTGGCAAGCAGACCTTGCGCGACGGAGTCGTCCTCTAGCAATCTTGCATTCTTCGTGTCATGGTATGCTGAATGCACGGCCCGCTTGCGTGGGCCGTGCATCATCGTTTTGAAGGGAGTCTTATGCCAACGCCTTCTCCCGCTCGCATCCACGACTTCACCGTCGTGGAGAATGAGCCCATCGCGCAGGATATCTATGCCCTGCGCATCAACGCGCCGGAGCTTGCGCGGCAGCTTGTGCCCGGCCAGTTCCTCAATCTCGCCGTACCCGGTAATGCGATGAGCCTGCTGCGCATCCCGCTTTCGTTTGCCGCAACGGATCCAGATGAGGGGACCATCGATATCTGGTACGCCGTGGTGGGCGAGGGTACCGAGCGGCTTTCCCATATGGCGCCAGGGGATACCAGCACGGTTCTCGGCCCGGGCGGCCATGGTTGGACTGTTCCCGATGGGTGCGCGCGTGCGCTGCTCGTTGCCGGAGGCATCGGCGTGCCCCCGGTGCTCTGCTTGGCGCGCATGCTGGGCGCGGCGGGCATTCCGTTCGATGTCTGCATCGGATCGGCCACGGCCGCCACGCTCGTTGGCGCCGATGCGTTCAAGGATGCGGGCGCCGGCGCTGTGCTGCTCGCGACCGATGACGGTTCGCTCGGCCATTACGGGTTCTGCACCGTTCCCGCCGAGCAGCTCCTGCGCGATGCCGATCGCAGCTATGACTACGTCGCCACGTGCGGCCCCGAGCCCATGATGGCTACGGTCGCCGCGCTCGCAGACGATGCCGGCGCGTACTGCGAGGCTTCTGTGGAGCGTATGATGAGCTGCGGATTCGGTGCGTGCGCCACGTGCGCCGTCGAGACCGTTCACGGTATGAAGGGCGCCTGCATGTGCGGCCCGGTCTTTGATGCGAAGGAGGTCGTCTGGTGAGCACCGTCGATATGGCCGTCGATTTCGCCGGCATGAAGCTCAAGAACCCTATCAACACCGCGTCGGGCACCTTTGGATTCGGCTGGCAGTTCCAGAATTTCTTCGATGTGTCCCGTTTGGGTGCCATCACCACGAAGGGCTCCGCCGCCGAGCCGTGGCCCGGGAACCCCAAGCCTCGCATGACCGAGGTTCGCGGCGGCATGATGAACTCGGTGGGTCTGCAGAACCCCGGTGTCCGCGGCATGGTCGAGGAGTCGGGGGCGTATCTCGCCGATCTCGCCTCGAAAGGCACTGCGGTCATCTGTCAGGTCGCAGGGCATTCAACTGAGGAGTACGTCGCCGCGCTCGAGCTCTTCGAGGAGCTTTGCCCGTGGGCGAGTGCGTTTGAGCTCAACGTGAGCTGCCCCAACATCGCTGCGGGCGGTGCTGCCTGCGGCTCCACCCCCGAGGGTGCCGCTGAGGTGATGCGCGCCTGCCGTCCGGTCACGAAACGCCCCCTGCTCGTCAAGATGGCTCCGGTTCGTCTCCCCGAGATCGCTCGCGCTCTTGAGGCCGAAGGCGCCGATGGCCTCACGGTGATCAATTCCATTCCCGGCATGGCGATCGACGTGCACACGCGTCGCTCGAAGCTTTCTAAGCCCACCGGTGGTTTATCGGGCCCGTTGCTCCATCCCATCGCGGTGCGTATGGTGTGGGAGGTTTGCCAGGCGGTCGATATTCCGGTCTGCGGTGTCGGTGGCGTCATGAGCGGAGAGGATGCGGCTGAGTTCATCCTCGCGGGTGCATCGGCCGTCTCGGTTGGCATGGCCAGCTTCGCCGAGCCCGATGCTGCCGCACGTATTCTCGATGAGCTCGAGGCGTGGGCTGCGTCGCAGGGCGTGTCGAACATCAGCGAGTTGATTGGAGCGTTCGAATGCTAGTGCACGATGCCGCCTCACGGATCATGGTTGCGCTCGACTGCGATCGGGCGCGCGCGTTGGAGCTTGCCGATGCGCTTGCGGGCAAGGCGACGTGGGTGAAGATCGGCATGACGCTCTTCTATGCCGAGGGCCCTGCGATTGTGCATGCCTTCAAGGAGCACGGATTCAAGGTCTTTCTCGATCTCAAGCTGCACGACATTCCCCATCAGGTACGCGGTGCCGCCGCATCTGCGGCGCGCACCGGGGCCGATCTCATCACCATCCATGGTTTGGGTTCCGGCCCCATGGCCGCCGCCGCTATCGAGGGCGTGTCATCGGTGGCGGCCGCCGGCGCCGAGCGCGCCCGCGTAATCGCTGTCACGGTGCTTACGAGCATGGATCAAGCGGCGCTCTCGAGTGTCGGCGTCGATCGCGACGTCGCCTCCGAGGCTGCCTTGCTCGCGCAGCTTGCGTGCTCGCATGGTGCCGATGGTATCGTCTGCTCCCCTCAGGAGGCCTCCGCCATGCGTCAACTCCTGGGTGAGGAGGCGCTGATCGTCACCCCGGGCGTTCGCCCCGCGGGAGCGGCGCTGGGCGACCAAAGCCGTGTTGCCACCCCTGCCGCCGCCATTCGCGCCGGTGCGAGCCATTTGGTGATCGGCAGGCCCATTACCGGCGCAAACGACCCCGTCGAGGCGTTTTCTGCGATTGTCGACGAGCTCGTGCGCGACGCGTAGCCCGCGCATTGACCTGCGGATTTCGATCTGCCGTTCGCGAACGTTCTATGGAGTTCGACAGATTAGTCCTGCTATCAGGGGTTATTTTGCTTGAACTTTGCCCGTACTTCGACTAAGGTAGTTATCCGGTTATATGCGGTTGCCTACATTTTCCAAGGTCAATCGCGCTTTTTGTACAACCGTGTAAGTAAGACCTAGTATTTGGAGGTTCTAATGGCGCTTCCTCAGCTCACTGATGAGCAGCGCAAGGCCGCTCTCGAGAAGGCCGCTGCCGCCCGTCACGCTCGTGCCGAGCTTCGTGAGAAGATCAAGAAGGGCGAGGTTTCCCTCGAGTCCGTTCTTAACTCCGATGATCCCATCGCTTCCCGTATGAAGGTTTCCACCCTCATCGAGTCGCTTCCCGGCTATGGCAAGGCGAAGGCTGCCAAGATCATGGACGAGCTGGGTATCTCCGCCACCCGTCGCGTTCAGGGCCTCGGTGTCCGTCAGCGCGAGCAGCTTCTCGAGGCGCTTACCAAATAGTGTCGCGCATCGAGCCAAAACTCTTTGTAGTTTCCGGGCCGTCAGGCGCAGGGAAGGGAACGCTCGTAGCGCTTGCGCGTAAAAGGCGTCCGTCTCTGGGCTTGACGGTTTCCGCTACTACAAGGAAGCCGCGCGAGGGCGAAGTCGATGGCGTAAGCTACTTCTTTCTCTCGCCCGAGGAATTCAAACGCCGCGTCGACGCCAACGAGTTCGTCGAATGGGCCCATGTTCATGGCAATTGCTACGGAACGCCCGTGAGCGAGGTGCGGCGCAATCTTCAAGCGGGATCATCGCTCATTCTCGAGATCGACGTCCAAGGGGCGCTTCAGGTTAAGGAGAAGTTTCCCGAGGCGATTCTGATCTTCATCAAGCCGCCGTCGCTCGCCGTGCTCGAGCAGCGCCTTTCCGGCCGCGGCACCGAGACGCCGGCGTCGCTTGCGATCCGACTTGAGAATGCGCGCGGTGAGCTTGCGCTTGCCGACCGCTACGACGAAGTCCTCGTGAACGATGATCTGGAAACCGCCTGTTCAGGCTTATTGCGCATTATTGATACATACGAAAGGAACTGAGGCATGTCTGTAGTCAAGCCGCCTATCGACGACCTTCTCAAGAAGACCGATAACAACCGGTTCCTGCTTGCCGCGCTCGCTTCGAAGCGCGCCTGCGATATCAACAGCATGCTTCGCGGCCAGCACAGCCGCGTGCTCGCTGTTCAGGATGTCGATGACATCACGATCGCGTTGTCGGGCAAGGACAGCATCTCCATGGCCATGGAGGAGATCGTCGACGGCGATATCTCCTATGACCACGATCGGTTTGAAACCGCATTGGGGCACAAGGTAGCTGAGCTCTAGCATGGCGAGCAGAGTCTGTCTGGTCCACTACCACGAGGTGGGCCTCAAGGGGCGCAACAGATCTCGCTTCGAGCGCATACTCATGGATGCTTGTAAGGCGGCGCTTGCCGCCTTTTCCGTTGCGGCGTGCGTCCGTATCTCGGGACATATCCTTATTTCGTTTTCTGTTCCCGGTGAGGCGGAGCGGGCGCTCGAGGTGCTGCAGCGCGTGCCCGGTGTGGCACGTGTGTCTCTTGCCTACCACACCAATCGCGATCCTCACGAGTACTGCGATGCGGCTGTCCGTGCCCTCGGCGAGGCGGGCCAGTTCTCGACATTCAAGGTGCACGCTCGTCGTTCGAATACCGATTACGAGCTCTCTTCGCTTGATCTGAATCGTCAGGTAGGGGAGGTACTGTGCGAGGCGTTCCCCGATAAGATCGTGCGCATGCACGACCCCGACGTTACCGTGTACGTGCACGTGGTTCAGGGGAGCGTCTACGTGTATGCGCGCTCGGTGCGGGGCGTCGGCGGGCTTCCCGTGGGGAGCGCGGGCAAGGTCGTCACGCTGCTTTCGTCGGGTATCGATTCTCCGGTCGCAACCTGGCAGCACGCCCGCCGCGGCGCGGTTTGCGTTCCGGTGCACTTCTCCGGTCGTCCCCAGACATCGGATACAAGCGAGTATCTGTGCCAGGATATTATCGAACAGCTTGCGCCAGCCATTCAGATCGGACGACTCTACGTTGTCCCCTTTGGCGACGCCCAGCGCCAGATCTCGCTTGCATGCCCCAGTGCGCTGCGGGTCATTATGTACCGCCGCATCATGTATGCGGTGGCGGAGCGCATCGCCCGCATCGAGGGTGCGAAGGCGATCGTAACCGGCGAATCGCTCGGTCAAGTTGCCTCGCAAACGCTTGAGAACATCATGGCGGTCAACGAGGTCGTCGATATTCCCGTGTTCCGACCGCTCATCGGTTCCGACAAGATCGAGATCATCGAGCGCGCGCAACGCATCGGAACGTATGACATCTCGTGCCAGGATGCACCGGATTGCTGTACGCTGTTCATGCCCCGTCGCCCCGAGACCCATGCCAAGCTCGATGATGTTCATGAGGCGTGGGATGCCTTCGATCATGAGGCGATGATCGATGAGCTTGTCCAGGCGGTCGAGTATCGAGATTTCGAGAGCGCGTCGTATCGCCCTCCGCGTTGCTGGCGCGAGCGCCATTATGACACGCTCGCCGCTGCGAACCCGCACGAAACGGTGCGTTGTTAACCGGCTGTTAGATATCTGTGAGACCGCGTTTCAGTTTTTTGATTTGATGCGATCACCCCTTGTGCTGCATGAGACGATGCTGACAAGGGGTGATTGCATATGGCGCAACTTGATTCTGATGTGCAGCAAGGGCGTATCGCTCAAATCGTGGGCGCCCACCCCGCTGCATCGGTTGCGGGGGCGGTGCTGCTGCTTGTCGTGGTGGTTCTCGGGGCGTCGTTTGCCCGCCAGGAGCCCTTGATCATCGAGGCGCATGACGAAACCGTTGAGCTTGGTGAGATTCAGCCTGCCGACGGTGAGCAAGATCCAGAAGAGCTATCTGAACCCTCCGCATCGGCTTTGCAGGAATCGATCACGGTGGATGTTACGGGCGCGGTGACGACTCCCGGTGTGGTCGAGCTTGCAGCCGATGCGCGCGTGATCGATGCCATCGAGGCGTCAGGAGGCCTGACGGCGGATGCCGACCTTTCATCGGTGAATCGCGCGGCAAAGCTGGCCGATGGCGAGAAGGTTCATATCCCCTGTGTTGGCGAAGCGCCGGCCGCGCCTGTCGAAGGGGGCGAGGCGGCATCTGGGACCTCGGCAGACGCGCCGGTGAATATCAATACCGCGGGCGCTGATGAGCTTGATGAGCTGCCGGGCGTCGGTCCGTCGACGGCGCAGGCCATCATCGATGAGCGAGAGCAGGGCGGACCCTTCACGTCGGTTGCGGACATCATGCGGGTCTCGGGTATCGGCGAGAAGAAGTTCGAGAAGCTCAAAGACGCGATCTGCATATGAGAAAACGGCGCGTCGCATGCGAGTTTCCCCCGCGTCCGCTGGTGCCGCAGAGCGCGTGGTGCGCGGTGGGCATGGTAGCCACGGCGATAACGGTGCTTGAGCTTGGGTGGCGCATGCGCCCGGCGATGCCGTATCCGTGTCTTGCGGGGTGTGCGGTTGTTGGGGTGATTGGCGTTGCCGTGCGCCGCGCGGCGGGGACGACGACGTGGAGTCGCGCGGTCTTCGCGATTGCGATAGGGTGTGTGCTCGGCGCCTCTGCGGCGATGGCGGCGCTCGGGGTGCGGGCAACCCAGACGGCAGCATTGTTCGAGCACCCGGTGAGCTCCTATACGGTGCAGCCACAAGGTGATCCCTCGCTGTCGTCATTTGGTGCTCGGACCACGGCCGTGGTGCGCGACGATGCGGGCTGTGAGGTGGCGCTGGTGCAGCTTACGTCAGATACGGCGCTTGAACCTGGCTACCGCTATCGTGTGATAGGGCGAACGAAGGAGCTGGCGCCAGACGATGCATGGGCGCGATCGCTGTTCATGAAAGGATGCGTCGCAGAGGTTTCCGTGGTGCGCGTGACGTCGCGCGAGCCCAGTTCCGATCCGCTCACGACCGTCCGTTCGCACATACTTGACGTTATTGATCCTGCGGCAAGCGATGCGCGGGCGCTTGTTGCAGGCATCGCGCTGGGAAGGACAACCGAGCTCAACGCTGGGCGTTTTGCAGACCTGTTCGCCGCTACCGGTACCAGCCATCTTGTTGCCGTTTCGGGCAGCCATCTTGCTTTGGTATCGGCGCTCTTGGCACGCCTGCTCGATGTCATGCGGTTGCCCCGTGTGGCGCGATGCCTCGTGCTGGCTGCTGCCATGGGATGCTATGCGATACTAACCGGCGGCTCCGCCTCGGCGCTGAGATCCCTCATCATGGTGTGCATCGCAACGGGTGTGGACTTGCTTGGAAGAAGGTCGCATGCTTTGTCGGCACTTGCGATCACCGTCGTCGTCCTCATCATGCTTGATGCGGGCGTGGTGTATGATCTCGGCTTCCAACTTTCGGCGGCAAGCGTCTGCTTTATCCTGCTGTTCAGCTCCTATATCGAGTATGTCCTCCAGTCGCTGCGGGTGCCTGCGGCGATCGCGCAAGCGCTTGCGCTTACCCTGTGCGCGCAATGGGCCACGCTTCCCATCACGGTTCCGATATTCGGCGAGTTCTCACTTGTTGCGCCCGTGGCCAATCTCTTGCTGGGTCCGCTGATGACCGGTCTGTTGGTCGTGGGCGTGGTAGGCGCCGGTATGGCGCTCGTTCCTTTGCTGGGGCCCGTATGCATGACGGCACTGGGCGCATATGCCCAGCTGTGCCTGTTCACCGTTGAGGTGCTCGCAGGTCTTCCGTTTGCTTCCGTTGCCGTTGACGGCACGAGCCTGTGGGCACCGCTTGCGCTCATTGCGCTTGCTGCGGCAGCGGTGGTCTACCGTATCTGGCGTCCGCCACCGCCACGCTCGATCATGGTGGCAGCCGTTCTGCTCGCGGTGCTCGCCGGCGGCCATGTTATTCGGTGGACGTGGTTTGCGCCCACGTCGATCACGGTGCTCGATGTGGGGCAAGGCGATGCGATCCTCGTGAGAAGCGGATCGCGATGCGTGCTCGTCGACGCGGGCGTCGACAATGCCGTGGTGAGCGCCCTGGCGCGCAACAACGTCCTGAGCCTCGATGCGGTGATCGTTACGCATTGGGATCGCGACCATTGGGGCGGCCTTGCACGTATCTGCGAGACCATCCCGGTTCGGCAGCTGGTTGTCGCCGCGGGCGCGCTCGATGCGATGCCCGACGAGGTCCGGGAGCTCGACATCGCGTCGACCGCAGAGCTCGCCCGCGGCGATACCTTCAAGGTCGGTTCGATCGAGCTTGTCGCCATCTGGCCGCGCGATGAGGTCGTGGGTACCGAGAACGCCGATTCGCTCGTGCTCGAAGCGCATTGCAGTGGTGCTGCAGGATCATTCGATATGCTGCTCACCGGCGACGCCGAAGCTCCCGAGGCTGCGCTGTTCGCTGACGACGTGGGGCGCATCGAGGTGCTGAAGCTCGGCCACCATGGTTCTGCCGCATCGGTCGATGATGAGGTGCTCAAGGTGCTTGACCCTGCAGTCGCCATTGCGAGCGCGGGGGAGGGCAATAACTACGGGCACCCCGATCCAGCATGCATCGAGGCGGTCCAGCGATCCGGGGCGCGCTTCATGTGCACGATCGCATGCGGCGACATCACGCTGCGTGCTGCCCCGCGGGGCGTTGGGGTGTCGACACAGCATCGTGGAACGTTAGAATGAAGCAGATTACTGTCTGAGCTATGGGGAGGTTGCTGTGGCGCAGGGTGCCTTGCTTCCTGCATATCTTGCGGTCGGCGCCGATGAGGTGAAGCGCGATGCTGCGCGCGACCGCTTGATCAAACGCCTTGAGGCGTCGGGTATGGCGGATTTCAACCTCGACGTGCGCGACATGACGCGCGACCAGGATGTCGATGCGCTCGTCTCGTCGCTCAACACCTTTCCCATGGGAGCGGACTTTCGGCTCGTCATCCTCGACGGATGCGATCGGTTGCCCGAGCCGGTGCGCACCGCGCTCGTAGCGTATCTTGCAAACCCTGCTCCCGCCACGGTGGCGTTGCTCACGGCGACGACGCTCGCAAAGAGCACGAAGCTCTACAAGGCCGTCGCGAGCCTCGGGGCGAAGGCCGTAATCGACTGCTCTGCTAAGAAGCGCCGCGACCTGCCCGTGCTCGTGCAGGGGATGGCGCGCAGATATGGGCGAGCTATCACGCTTGACGCCGCCGAGGAGCTTATCTCGCGCGCGGGCGAGGGCACCCGGATGCTCGATAACGAGCTCAAGAAGCTTGCGAGCATGGTCGCTGCGGATACCATCCACAAGGCAGATGTCGAGCGTCATGTCGTGCGCACGGCCGAGGTGAAGCCGTGGGATCTGCTGAATGCGGTCAGCGCCCGCGACCTGCCGCGTGCGCTCGAGTTGCTGCGCCTGCAGCCCGCGCGCAGCGAGGTGCGCATCTATGCGCTGCTGCTCACCCGTGTGCGGGAGCTCATGTGTGCAAAGGCCCTCGATGCACGTGGGAGAGGGCGCGAGCTCGCCGCGCATCTCGGCATGCAGCAATGGCAAGTGCGCAACCATCTTACCTGGGCGCGGCGGTTTTCTGCTGAGGAGCTCGAGGAAGCGCTGAGGAGCGCGGTAGAGGTCGAACAGGCCCTCAAGGGATCGCGCGATTCTCAGAACGCCCTCACGGTGTGGATCGCCCAGATCGCCGGTGGGTCACGCACCATGCAAACCAGGTAATTCTTCACATCATCTGCACTTTATCTGTTGCAGGCAACGTGCTACACTAGGCAATCGTGACCTCACCGTGTCTCAGAGGCCGGATAGTTGATAGCTATCTTATGAAAGGAACACCGCAAGTGGCAAACATCAAGTCGCAGAAGAAACGCATCCGCACCAGCGAGAAGGCTCGCGTCCGCAATCGCGCTGTCCGCTCTGAGCTCAAGACGCTCGTTCGTCGCGTGCACGAGGCTGTCGAGGAGGGCAACGTCGAGGCTGCTCAGGCTGCTGCCAGCCGTGCTTACAAGCGCCTCGATCAGGCTGCTTCCAAGGGCATCATCCATAAGAATCAGGCTTCGAACCGCAAGTCCGGCGTGGCTCATCTGGTCAATGGCATGAACGCCTAAGCACGATCGAATACGTGTTGTTTGAGAGCCCGCTTATGCGGGCTCTTTTCGTTTGAATCCGGTACAATAGCGCCCATGAATACACAAGACACCTCACATATCCGCAACTTCTCGATCGTTGCGCACATCGACCACGGTAAGTCGACCATCTCCGACCGCATCCTCGAGCTCACCCATACGGTCGAAGAGCGCGACATGGCCTCGCAGCTTCTCGACTCGATGGACATCGAGCGCGAGCGCGGCATCACGATCAAGTCGAACGCCGTGCGCGTCATGTACCAAGCCGATGATGGCGATACCTATCAGTTCAACCTCATCGACACGCCGGGCCACGTCGACTTCACCTACGAGGTGTCCCGCTCGCTCGCCGCATGCGAGGGCGCGGTGCTCGTGGTCGATGCCACGCAGGGCGTCGAGGCTCAGACGGTCTCGAACGCCAACCTCGCCATGAACGCGAACCTTGACATCGTACCGGCGATCAACAAGATCGACCTGCCCTCCGCGCATCCCGAGGAGGTCAAAACCGAGATCGAGGACGAACTCGCGATTCCCGCCGATGACGCGGTATGCGTGTCGGGCAAGACGGGCGAGGGCATCCATGATCTGCTCGAGGCAATCGTCTATCTCATCTCGCCGCCCAAAGGCGATGCCGCCGCACCGCTCAAAGCGCTCATTCTCGACTCGTATTTCGACGAGTACCGCGGCGTCGTGGCGACGGTGCGCATCTTCGACGGCGCCATCAAGAAAGGCGATCAGCTTACGATGATGCAGGCGGGTCAGTCGTTCTTGGTGGACGGCGTGGGCGTCAAGCGGCCTGCCGAGGTCTTGCTCGACGAGCTCACCGTGGGAGAGGTCGGCTTCGTCGTGACCGGTCTCAAGGATCCCGCCGCCGTGCGCGTGGGCGATACGCTGACCTACCGCGATCGCCCGTGCGACGAGGCGCTTCCCGGTTATCGCGAGGCCAAGCCCATGGTCTACACAGGCATCTTTCCCATCGACAACAAGGACTATGAGAACCTGCGCGATGCGCTCGAGAAGCTTCGCGTGAACGACCCATCGCTCGTATGGAGTCCCGAGACGAGCGTGGCGCTCGGCTTCGGTTTCCGGGTGGGCTTCCTGGGCCTGTTGCATATGGAGGTTGTGAAAGAGCGCCTCGAGCGGGAGTTCGATCTCGATCTCATCGCGACGAGCCCCTCGGTCGACTATCACGTCTACAAAACCGATGGGGAGATGATCTGCGTCCGCAGCCCGCAGGATCTTCCCGATGTCACGCGTATCGACCACATCGAGGAGCCGTATCTCAAGGCGAAGATCATCGTGCCGCCCGCCTACACGGGAGCGGTGATGCAGCTCGCCATCGAGCACCGCGCCATGATGACCGATATGATCCATCTCTCGGAGAAATCGGTTGAGATGCGCTTCGATATCCCGCTCGCCGAGCTCATCTTGGACTTCTTCGACCAGCTCAAGAGCCGCACCAAGGGGTATGCGAGCCTTGATTACGAGTTTGCCGATTATCGTGCCTCTGAACTTGTCAAACTTGATATCCTGCTCTCGGGCGACGAGGTCGACGCGCTCTCCTTCATCGTGCACAAAGACAAGGCGTATCCGTTGGCCCGCGGCCTGTGCGACAAGCTCAAGGAGATCATCCCGCGTCAGCAGTTCGAGGTGCCCATCCAGGGTGCGATCGGCAATAAGATCATCGCGCGCTCGACGGTGAAGGCGGTGCGCAAGGACGTGCTCGCGAAATGCTACGGCGGTGATATCTCCCGTAAGCGCAAGCTGCTTGAGAAGCAAAAAGAAGGCAAGAAGCGCATGAAGGCGGTGGGATCGGTCGAGGTGCCCCAAGAGGCGTTCCTCGCCATCCTTAAGGTCGACAAATAACGACGGCGCGTTCCCGATCCGTCCCAGGCATTCGATACGAGGTGTTCATGGACTTTGCCGATACGATCCGCGGATTGCTCGCTGAGCAGCCGTTCTTGCTCGCTCCCATGGCGGGCGTCACCGACGCCGCGTATCGCATCATGTGCCGTCGGCGCGGCGCTCGCTTGGCCTATTCTGAGATGGTGAGCGTCGCGGGACTTGCCTATGCGAGCAACAAGACATGGCGTCTCGTGCTGCCCGAAGACGAGGAGCCGCAGATATGCGTGCAGCTCTTCGGCTCCAAACCCGAGCAATTTGCCGCCGCCGTTGCGGCGGTGCAGGAGCGGGTGGGTGATCGGCTCACGCTCATCGATATCAATATGGCGTGCCCCGCCCGCAAGGTCATCACGAAAGGCGAGGGCTGCGCCCTCATGGAAGCGCCGGAACGCGCCGAGCAGATCGTGCGCGCCTGTGTGGGCGAGGCGCGGGTTCCCGTGACGGTGAAGATGCGCACGTCGTTCACGACGGGCGAGCGCACCGCGCCTGATTTCGCGCGCCGTCTCGAGGCCCAGGGGGCTGCGGCCGTGGCGGTTCATGGCAGGAGCGCCAAGCAGCTCTATACCGGGCAGGCGGACTGGTCGATTATCGACGACGTTGCGCATGCGGTGGATATCCCGGTGATCGGTTCGGGCGACGTGTTCTCCGCGGCCGATGCGGTTCGCATGCTTGATGAGACCGCCGCCTCGGGCGTCTTCATCGCGCGCGGCACCTACGGCAATCCGTGGATCTTCGACGATGCCCGTGCGCTCGCGTGCGAAGGCATGCCGCCGGTCGTGAGAAGCTATGCCGAGCGCCTTGGTGCCCTGCGCGAACATTTGGGTCTCACGCATCGCTACCTGCCGCTCATGTCGCGCGCTCGCACCTACGCCACGTGGTATCTCAAAGGGATGCCGCATGCCGCTGCATGGCGTGGAAGTGTGGTGCGCTGCAGCACGTACGAGGAGTTCATGGCTCTCATCGATGAGATCGAGGCGGATGTCTCGACATGTCGATAAGCGCGCTCTATCTGCATATTCCCTTCTGCCATGCAAAATGCGCGTACTGTGATTTCGATTCGCGCGGCTTGCGCGGATCTGCGCTCGAGCGCGCGCTCGCTGACTACGTCCCCCGGCTCATCGACCGGATCGATGCCTTCGGTTGCGCGGGCGCGCTTCGTTTCGTTGATACGGTGTATATCGGGGGCGGTACGCCTACGGTGCTCGGATGGGCGCTTGCGGATATCGTGGCACGTGTGCGCTCGTGGTGCGATCCTGTCGAGGTTACCTGCGAGGCGAATCCGGAATCATTCGATGGCTCGTTGGCGGATGCGCTGGCGTGCGCCGGCGTGACGCGGATCTCGCTGGGTGTCCAAAGCCTCGACGATACGGAGCTCGTTGGGATAGGACGGCTGCACACCAGTGCGCGGGCGCTCGAGGCGCTGCGCTGTGCGCGGGACGCGGGATTCGACGTGTCGTGCGATCTCATGTGCGGACTGCCCGGGCAGACGCGTGCAAGCTGGCGGGAAACGCTGCAGCGACTCATCGCGGAGCGGCCGTGCCATGTGTCGGTGTATCCGCTCACCCTCGAGGAGGGGACGCCGCTCGCGCGTCGCGCGGAACGTGAGCCCGCGCTCGTTCCCAGCGAGGACTTCCAGGCTGATTGCATGGAAGAATCCGAGCGTCAGCTTGTCTGCGCTGGATTTCATCGCTACGAGGTCGCCAGCTATGCGCAGCCCGGGCATGCGTGCCGTCATAATCTGGCCTATTGGACCGGGCGCGGGTATCTCGGCATCGGTCGGTCGTCAGCCGGTATGGTTGACCGCGCCTGCGCCGATCGCCTGGCGGGTCTGTTTCCCGGGCTCGCCGGACGCCTTGAAGCCGAACCCGATGCGGCGCGCGTGCGGTTTGTCCAGCGCGACGATGCTGCCGAGCGGTTTGATTTCGAGTGCCTCACGGAGCGTGAAGCCGTGGCAGAGGATCTCATGCTTGGCATGCGTCTCTCGCGCGGCGTCGCAGCAGTCGATCTCGAGCACGCCACGCATCTATGCGGCTCGCATGCCGTTGACGAGGCGGTGCGGGCGTCGCGTGATCTTGGGCTTGCGCGGTGGGTGGACGAAGACGGCGGCGCGCGATGTCTGGCGCCTACGGAGCGGGGCTGGTTGCTCGGAAACGAGCTCTACGGGATCTTCTGGGGTCTCGCCGACCCATCGTAAGGCATCATCTGGGGAATCAGTCGAGATTGATGTGCGCGTCGGTGCGTTGGGTACAATAGCCCACGGCTGATTTTGAGACTCCATGGGAGGAACATCGCGTTATGGCGACGATGAACGAGAAAGATTACTACGCCATTCTCGGCGTATCCAAAGACGCCACCGCTAAAGAGATACAAAAAGCCTTCCAGCAGAAAGCGCGAAAGCTGCACCCCGACGTGAACAAAGCGCCCGATGCCGAGGAGAAGTTCAAAGAGGTTTCCGAGGCCTACGCGGTGCTCTCCGACGAGCAGAAGCGCGCACGCTACGATGCGATGCGTTCGGGCAATCCCTTTGCGGGCGCGTCCGGCCCGAGCACCGCTCCGTACGGCGGTGGGTATGCGGGCGGCTATGGCGGTGTGCCGTTCGATGGCTTTCCCTTCGGCGGGGCGTGGTCGACGCGCCGTCAGGGGCGCCAGGGCAGCTCTGCGTATAACCCGGAGGAAGGTTCCGACATCATCGTCGATGTCGAGCTCACGGCAGATCAGGTTAAGGAGGGTGCGCGCAAGGGCGTCAAATATCGTCGGTACGAGGCGTGCACGCGGTGCGGGGGTTCTGGTTCGGTTTCCTCCGAGCATGCCCACACCTGTCCGAGCTGCGGCGGCACCGGCGCCATCGGCGTCGATATGTCATTCCTCTTCGGGGGCGGCATGTTTCAGATGGTGTGTCCCGAATGCGGGGGCAGCGGCAAGGTCGTCGCCGACCCGTGCCCCTCGTGCGGCGGCTCGGGGCGCAGCCAGGTTATGTCCGAAGCTGTGATCGAGTTCCCCGCGGGCACGCATGATGGGGATACCGTTCGCGTGCGCGGCATGGGGCATGCGGGCACCAACGGCGCTGCCGCGGGCGATCTTGTGGGGCGCGCGCGGGTGGCTGCCGAGCGCCTCGAGGGCAAGCCGGCGCAAGGATTTCATATCATGGGCTTCATGACGCCGTTTCTGGCACTCGCGGCATTATCGGGTGTCTTTTCCATCATGGCGCTCATCTGTCTCGTGCCGTTCGTCTTTGGAGCCTATCTCGTCATCACGGCCGACATTCGCCATCGCACGTCGCTGTGGTGGAAGCGCGGCGGCGCCCGGTTTCTCAACGGCTTCACGCAAGCGCTGTTCTACGCGCTGATCGCGGTGTGGTTCATCAGCTGCAGCTCCGGTTTGCTGTATCGACCGTATCTGTTCTAGCGTACACGACCTGTTTCAGCGATTCTGGTCGGGGTACCATCACAGATGGTCCGCATGCGCGGTGGCGCGCGTGGACGATAGCAAGATGATTGGTGGGGGAAGGTTCCAACGGTGCCTGATAAGCGAGATTACTACGAGGTACTCGGCGTCGATCGCGATGCCGATCAGCGTACGATCAAGCGCGCATTTCTCAAGAAGGCGCGCACGGTTCATCCGGATGTTTCGGATGATCCTCACGCTGAGGAGAAGTTCAAGGAGCTGAACGAGGCGTATTCCGTGCTCTCTGATGAGCAGAAGCGCGCCAACTACGACCGCTACGGCACGGCCGACGGTCCCATGGGCTCGGGATATGTCGACTTCAGCGACATCTTCGGCGGCATGGGTATGGACGACATCTTCTCCTCGTTCTTCGGCGGCGGTGCTGCCAGCGGGGGATCGCGCGGGCGTCAGGCACGCCGCCAGGGTCGCGATATGGCCATCAGCATGTCGGTTACGCTCGAGGAGGCTGCGCTCGGCTGCACCAAGACCATCAGCTATGACCGCTTGGCGCCGTGCGAGGATTGCCATGGAACCGGCAGTCCCGAAGGCTCGTCTGAGAAGCCGTGTCCGCGTTGCCACGGTACTGGATTCGTTACCACCGTGCAGCGCTCCATCTTCGGCCAGGTGCAGTCGTCTGCGCCATGCCCCGATTGCGGCGGTGAGGGTACGGTCATCGATACGCCGTGCGAGATGTGCGACGGCCAGGGTCGCACACCAACCCACGAGAAGGTTGACGTGAAGATTCCCGCCGGCATCTCAAGCGGCAGGCAGCTGCGAGTGCGCGGTTATGGCGAGGCGGGATACCGTGGCGCCGCTTCGGGTGACCTGATCGTTTCGGTGAGCGTCGAGCCGCATGAGCGCTTCGAGCGCGCGGGCGACGACCTCATCTGCACGCTCGAGATCTCGATGGTTCAGGCTGCGCTGGGCTGCACGGTCGAGGTTGCCGGCATCATGCCCGATGAGCGCATCGAGTTCACCGTCCCTGCCGGCACCCAGTTTGGAGACACCATCGCGGTCGATGGCTGCGGCATGCCGCGCATGGGCGGCGGTGGATCGCGCGGGCGCGCACTCGGCAGCGTCAAGGTTGTGATTCCGCGACGCCTGACAGGCGAGCAGCGCGAGCTGCTCACGAGGTATGCTAAGACTGCGGGCGAGCAGGTCTCCGACACCAAGCGCAGCGTGGGCGAAAAGATCCGCGACGCGATCGACGATATCTTGGACTAGCCCGTGGCACGCCCATTTGTTTGCGTCGTCAACCTCGGCTGCCGTGTGAACCGCGTGGAGAGCGATCGCATCTCCGAGGCGCTCGCACGTGCGGGTCTCACCTTGGTTGATGCCGATGAAGCCGACTTGATCGTTGTCAACACGTGCGCAGTTACCGGCGAAGCCGAGGCGAAGACGCGCAAGGCCGTTCGCCATGCGCTCGGTCGTGCGCGCGAGCCGTATGTGATCGCAACCGGGTGCGCAGCGAACCTTCACCCCGAGATGCTCAGCGAGCTTTCCCCGCGCGTACGTGTTGAGCCGCTTAAAACCGATATCGCGTCGCGCGCTCTGGAGCTCTTGGGTTATACCTCAGATGGCGAGGAGGCCGAGCTCGATGCACATGATGTCGCCGAGCTGCTGGGCAGGTCGCGCTGGGGTGTGAAAATCCAGGATGGCTGCAACAACCGCTGCACGTACTGCATCGTGTGGAAGGCGCGCGGCCCAGAGCGCTCGGTGCCGGTTGACGCGGTCCTCGATCAGGTGCGCGAGGCTCATGCCGCCGGTATTCCCGAGGTTGTGCTGACGGGCGTGAACCTTGGCGCCTATGATGGCACCAGTGCTTCGGACATGCACGTCGAGATCGATGAGCTCTTGCGCATCATCCTCGAGGCGACCGACATCGAGCACGTGCGCCTTTCTTCGATCGAACCCATGGATGTATCCGAGCGTCTGCTCGATCAGATGGCGGCGCATCCTGGGCGCGTCGCGCCGTTTTTGCATCTTCCGGTCCAATCGGGCAGCTCATCGGTGCTGGCGCGCATGGGACGGCCCTATACGGCGGACGACGTGATGAACCTTGCCGCGCGCATTCGCGCCAAGGTTCCCGGCGCCTCGCTCTCGTCCGATATGATCGTCGGGTTTCCGGGTGAGACCGATGATGAGTTTGAGGCGACGCTCGAAGTGGCTCGTGCCGTGGGCTTCTCGCGCATCCATGTCTTCCGCTACAGCGCGCGTCCCGGGACTCCGGCGGCGGCCATGCCGAACCAGGTACCGCCCGAGATAATGGCGGCGCGTTCGCAGCGCCTGCGCGCACTTGCCTTAGAGCTTGCGAAGAGTGATGCCCGTGCGCGTGTGGGAACCTGCGAGCGGGCGGTTATCGAGCAGGGTGCCATCGGCACGCTTGCATCCTTTCACAAGGTACGGATTGATGATGCGCCTGCATTCGAGCGTCCGCGTATCGTAGATGTTGCTATCATCGGTATTGATGATGATGGGTTGCTGCATGCACGGATGTGCGATGCCAACAAGAGCGGGAGGCGATAGATGGAGCAGGCCAAGGTGCGTCTGAGCATTCCGTCCGATCTCAACGCCGTCGATGTGACGGGGAGCGGCGACGTCCTGCTGCGCGCCATAGAACGTGCTTCTGCTGCGTCGGTCGTTGTTCGCGGCGATGCCATCTCCATCAGCGGAACCCCTGATGAAGTCGAGCTGCTGACCAGGGTGTTTACCTACATCATGAAGGCGGCGGCAACGGGAGACGCTGTGTCTGAGGATGATTGCCTGCGCCTGCTCGATACCCTCCGTGAGCGCGAGCAGGGTCTTGCCGGGCTGCGCGATGACATCCTGCTCACGTATCGCGGCAAGGCGATTCGACCCAAAACCGTCGGCCAGCAACGCTATATCGACGCGATTCGGCACAACACGGTCACGTTTTGCATGGGTCCGGCCGGTACGGGAAAAACCTATCTTGCGATGGCCATGGCGGTTGCCGCCCTCAAGCGACATGAGGTGGGGCGTATCGTGCTCACGCGTCCGGTCGTTGAGGCGGGGGAGAACCTGGGGTATCTACCGGGTACGCTTCAGGAAAAAATCGACCCCTATGTGCGCCCGCTCTTCGATGCGCTCTTCGATATGACCGACATGGAGCGAGCCGGTGAGCTTATAGAGCAGGGCATCATCGAGATCGCACCGCTGGCGTATATGCGCGGCCGCACCCTGAACGACGCCTTCGTCGTGCTCGACGAGGCGCAGAACACGACGCCGGAGCAGATGAAGATGTTCCTCACGCGGCTCGGCTTCAATTCGACCTTTATCATCACCGGCGACTCCAGCCAACGCGATCTGATGGGCCGCAAGGGCGGGCTGACCGATATCGAGCGCATTCTCGATGGCGTTCGCGATATTGCCTTTATACATCTCGACCGCGCCGATGTGGTGCGCCATGCGCTCGTGGGGCGCATCGTCGAGGCCTATGATGCATTTGAGGCGACCGCAGAGGAGGGACGTCATGAACGTGCTCATCGCACGCGATGAAGATACCGAGCTCTTGCTGGAAGATGTCGAGGTGCGCGATATCTGCGCACAGGTTTTAGTGGCTGAACAGGTTGAGCGCCCCGTTGAGATCTCGGTGAGCTTCGTGGTCGACGACGTCATCCATGAGCTTAACCGTACTTGGCGCGGCATCGATCGCGTGACGGATGTCTTGTCCTTCGAGTGCGACGCCGTGGACGATCCGACGGTTCCCGCCGACGAGCCCATCGAGCTCGGCGATATCATCCTCGCGCCGGCACAGATTTCCCGCCAGGCACCCGGGTTTGGCAACACGCCGGCCGATGAATGCCGCCTTATGCTCGTACATGGATTGCTGCACCTCTTGGGCTACGACCATATCGAAGATGATGATGCTGCTGTCATGGAGGCTCGTGAGGACGCGCTCTTGCGTGAGCTGGCAACCCGACGAGGTGTCGATATGGATACGGTGCGCGTGGGTCCAACAACGAATCATGCGCATGATTAAGGTGGGGAGACGTCATGATTCCCGGATCGAATAAAGACCACCCAGGATTTCTCGAATCGTTTCGCTATGCGCTCGAAGGCTTTGTCACTGCGGTTGCAACCGAGCGAAACATCAAGGTTCAGCTGCTCGTGGGCGCGTGTGCCGTCATCGCGGGCATCGTGCTCAAGATCGATGCGTTGTCGTGGGTGCTTATCACGCTGTGCATCGGCTTGGTGCTTTTTGCCGAGCTGGTGAACACCGCGATCGAGGCGATTGTCGACTTGGCAACGCAGAAAATCCATCCGTTGGCGAAGCGGGCCAAGGATATCGCGGCTGCGAGCGTGTTCATGCTTGCCATCATGGCGGCGATTGTAGGTGTGATCGTGTTTGGCCATGCGCTTGGCCTGTGCTAGCAGATGAGGAGAACACCGTGGACGAGATGATCGAGTTCGATCCGTTTGAGGGCATGAGCGACGACGAGATCGATGCCATGGCTTCAGAGGCGGAGGTCCCGTGCTTCGCGCCGGACGACGCGACCGGTTTTCGCAGCGGCTTCGTCGCGCTCGTAGGCAGGCCGAATTCGGGTAAATCGACCCTGCTGAACGCGTTGCTCGGTGAGAAGGTTGCCATCACCTCGCCGGTGGCGCAGACCACGCGTCGCCGCATGCGCGGCGTCATCAATCGCGACGACTGCCAGATCGTTTTCGTCGATACGCCCGGTCTGCATAAACCCAAGGATTCGCTCGGGAGCGAGCTCAACCGCAGCGCTCTTGCCGAACTCGGCGATGTCGATGTGGTGGCGCTGCTCATCGATGCCACGAAGCCAATCGGACGCGGCGACACCTGGGTTGCCGAGCGCGTCGCGCATAGCCCCGCCGCCAAGGTCTTGGTGCTAACTAAGATCGATCTTGCGACGCCCGATATGGTGGCGCGGCAGCTCGATGCCGCTCGCGAGCTCATGGAGTTCGACGACGAGATCGCCACGTCCTCGGTTGCCGGGTTCAACGTCGATGTCTTTGCCGATGTCGTTGCGAAGTACCTGCCGTATGGACCGCACTGGTTCCCCGTGGGCATGGCAACCGATGCAAGCGATGAGTCCATTGTGGCGGAGTTCGTGCGCGAAAAAGTGCTGCTGCGCACGAAGGAAGAGGTGCCCCACGCGGTCGGTGTCGCCTGCGACGAGCTGTCGTTCAAGAAGGGCGGCCGTGTGCTCGTGGCGCGTGCAACCATCTATGTGGAGCGCGAGGGCCAGAAGGGCATCATCATCGGTAAGCGCGGGCACGTGCTGAAATCGATCGGCATCGACGCGCGCCGCGATCTGGAACGCCTCTTTAACTGCACGGTCTCACTCGAGCTCGAGGTGCGCGTCAAACCCGATTGGCGCCAGGATGCACGTGAGATCCGCCGGTTTGGCTATAGCGCCGATGATTGATCATGGCAAGTAAGACGTATCGCTGCGAGGCGCTCGTTCTCGACAAGACGAAGTTGGGGGAGAGCGATCTCATCTTCACGTTGCTTGCCGATTCGGGCGAGCAGATTCGTGCCGTGGGTAAGGGCGCGCGCAAGCCGGGAAGTCGCTTGGCGGCCAGGCTCGAGCTCGGATGCTCTGCCGACATACTGTTCGCTCATGGCAAAAGCCTGGATATCGTTTCGCAAGCTGAACTGGTTGCCGCTCCGCTCGGTGCCGCGCCGTCGTTTGCGCTGCTTTCGGCAGCCAGCGCCGTGCTCGAGATCGCGCGCATCTGCTCGTTTGAGGATGCACAAGATCCATTCGTCTATCCCATCACGGCTCGTGCGCTCGAAGTGCTGGGGGGCAGTGTATGCGGTGTGCTTGATAGCGCGCATCTCGACCTCGTCGTTGCTGCCTATGCATTCAAGTTGCTGTCGCATATGGGGTATCGCCCCGATCTTTCGTGCTGCGTTGCGTGCGGCGACGAGGCGGTGACCTATTTCTCGCCTGCGGCGGGAGGTCTTTTGTGCGCATCGTGCGCCACAAGCGTGCCCGGGGCCGAAGAGATCGATGTCTCAACGGTCGCCTGGTTGCGTGCCCTGATTGGATATCGGTTCGATGAGCTCGCAACGTGCTCGATCGATGCCGCGCAGGCAACCTTGCTGCTCGCGTTCGCTCATACCTGGAGCGCCACCCATCTCGATGCCCATCTGCGCGCGTTCGAATTTCTCCTGGGTTTTTAGGAATATGTGCAGGTTACGAGAACGACGTGCGTTGTGATACTATATCGAGCTGTTGGTTTACCCGCACTTAGAGGTTCGCTGCACCGGCGGCTTCCCAGTGACGGGCGGATACGAGAGAAAGGTGTACAGATGACCGTATCCAAGGAGCGCAAGGCGGAGCTCACCGCCGAGTTCGGCAAGAACGCCCAGGACACCGGCAACCCCAAGGTTCAGGTTGCCATCGCCACCGAGCGCATTCGCGAGCTCACCGAGCACATGAAGACCCACCCGAAGGACTTCCACACCCGCCGCGGTCTGCTCATGATCGTTGGTCGCCGTCGTCGTCTTCTGTCCTACATCAAGAAGAACGACATCATCGAGTATCGTGAACTCATCGCGAAGCTCGGTATCCGCGACAACATCCAGTAAGTCGTGCATGCAGGAGCCCCACGGGGCTCCTTTTCATGTAAGGGCCGGAATGACCGGCCCTACACCGCCCGGTTCTGTTGCCGGGCCCGAAGAAGCCCGTGCGCAACGGGGCGCACGGAGATGAAGGAGAAAAATGTCACGTGTAAGCAAAACATTCGAGCTCTACGGCAAGACCTATACGCTCGAGGCGGGCGAGCTGGCCAAGCAGGCAACCGGCGCCACGCTCGTGAAGCAGGGCGACACCACGGCACTCGTCACCGTCGTGGTGTCCAAGGAGCGTAAGAACTACGACTTCTTCCCGCTCACGGTCGATTTCAACGAGAAGATGTATGCGGTCGGCCGCATTCCCGGCGGCTATCTCAAGCGCGAGGGCCGTCCGTCCGAGAAGGCGACGCTCACCGCGCGCATGATCGACCGACCCATCCGCCCGAGCTTCCCCGACGGCTTTCGCAACGAGGTGCAGATCGTCGCGACCTCGCTCGTAGCCGATCAGGTGAACCCCATCGACGTCATCTGCACGATGGGCGCATCGCTGTCGCTCACACTCGGCGGCGTGCCGTTCGAGGGCCCGCTCGCGTGCGTCCGCATCGCGCGCAACATCGAGACGGGCGAGTTCATCGTGAACCCCACCTACGAGGAGCGCGAGGCCTCGGATCTCGATCTCGAGCTCGCTGGTACGCGTGACTTCATCTCCATGGTCGAGGCCGGCGCCAAGGAGGTCACCGAGGATGACATGCTCGCTGCCATGAGTTTTGGCCAGGAGGCCATTGGCGCCTTCTGCGATGCGCAGCTCGCGTTCGTGGAGGAGTGGGAGCGCGTGAACGGCCCCATTCAGGCCAAGGAGTATATCCTCGACGAGCCCGTACCCGAGGTCGAGGAGCGCATCTTCGCCCATTACGACGAGATGTACGCCGCGCTCTCCGATGCCGACAAGCTCTCCCGCATAGCTCATGTCGAAGAGCTCAAAGAGCGCATCCGCGCCGAGTTCACCGAGGAGGAGCAGCTCGCATGGGAGCGCGAGATTCCGGTGAACCTCAAGAAGCTCGAGAAGAAGGCCATGCGCACCATGGTCGTCGAGACCGGTGAGCGCGTGGACGGCCGTGCCGCGAACGAGATTCGCCCCATCATGGTGAAAGATTCGTACCTGCCGCTCGTCCATGGATCCGGTCTGTTCCAGCGCGGTCAGACACAGGTGCTCTCGGTGCTCTCCCTCGGCATGCTGAACGAGGGCCAGCGCCTCGACACCATCGAGCCGGTCGATGGCAAGCGCTATATGCATCAGTACAACTTCCCGCCGTTCTGCACCGGCGAGACCGGTCGCATCGGCGCTCCCAAGCGCCGCGAAATCGGCCATGGCAATCTCGCTGAGCGCGCGCTGCTGCCCGTTCTCCCCGATGAGAACGAGTTCCCCTACGCCATCCGCGTGGTCTCCGAGGTCATGGAGTCCAACGGCTCCTCCTCCATGGCGTCCACGTGCGCGAGCTGCCTGGCGCTCATGGACGGCGGCGTGCCCATCAAGCGCCCCGTCTCCGGCATCGCCATGGGCCTCATCCAGGAGGAGGGCAAGACCGTCGTCCTCTCCGATATCCAGGGCATCGAGGACTTCCTCGGTGACATGGACTTCAAGGTGACCGGTACCGAGCGCGGCATCACGGCGCTCCAGATGGACAACAAGGCAACCGGCCTCACGTTCGACATTCTCAAGGCTGCGCTCCAGCAGGCCAAGGAGGGCCGCGCCTTCATCTTGGGCAAGATGCTCGACGTGATTCCCGCGCCGCGCGAGCAGCTCCGCTCGAGCGCGCCGCGCATCGAGACCATGACCGTCCCGGTGGGCAAGATCCGCGACATCATCGGCAAGGGCGGCGACACGATTCGCAGCATCCAGGATGAGACGGGTGCGACGATCAACGTCGAGCAGGACGGCACCGTTGTCGTTGGCGGCGTCGGCGAGGCCGCCGATCTTGCCATCGCGCGCATCAAGGAGATCGTCCGCGAGCCCGAGGTGGGCGAGGTCTTCGACGGCCGCGTGGTGACGGTTGAGAAGTTCGGTGCCTTCGTGCGCCTCTTTGGCGACAAGGACGGCCTCTTGCACATCTCCCGCGTCGCCGAGGGCCGCGTCGATCGCGTCGAGGACGTCCTCAATGTCGGCGACGAGGTCAAGGTGAAGGTCATCGAGGTCAACGATGATGGCAAGGTCTCGCTTGATCGCCTCGACAAGCCCGCCGCTCCCGCCGGGTCCGGCCACGGCTCCGCTCGCGACGATGGACGCGGCTTCGGCGGCCGCCCGCGCCGCGATTCCAAGGACCGTGAGCACCGTCCCCGCCGTCGCCCGGGCGATAACGGCAATCGCGCTCCGCGTCGGCATCACGAGGGGTAAGCGCCGCATGTAGGTTGCGGTGTGCAGCCATCCACCATGCGTTGAAGGCAGCTGTATGCGAAGGCGTACAGCTGCCTTTTCTCGTGCGTTTCATACGCTAATCCTGTGGTACAACGCTCGTCGTATGATTCGGTGGCGTCAACATGGATAGAATAAGAACACCTGTGCTGCTTATTTGCATTGATTCACGGGCTGTTCCCGTGTGCGTATCGTAGATCAAACGAAAGGACTACCAGAACCCATGGCAAAAAAGAATCCGCCGTTGCGCGTTATTCCCCTTGGTGGCTTGGACGGCATCGGCAAGAATATGACCGTGATCGAATGCGGTCCCGATATGGTGCTCATCGATGCCGGTCTTATGTTCCCCGATGATTCTCAGCCCGGCATCGACCTGGTGCTGCCGGATTACACGTATGTGCTCGAGCACGAGGACAAGCTTCGCGGCATCGTGGTGACGCATGGCCATGAGGACCATACCGGCGCCCTGCCGTATCTGCTGCAGGATCTGAACAACAAGGTGCCCATCTTCTCCAGCAAGCTCACCTTGGGCTTCATCGAGGGCAAATTATCCGAGTTCCGCATCAAGGCACCCAAGTTCCGTGAGGTCAAAGACGGATCGCATATCTCCTTGGGGCAGATCTCGCTCGATTTCTTCTCGATGACGCATTCCATCCCCGGCGCCTTGGGCGTCTATATCAAGACACCGCAGGGCACCGTGATGCATACGGGCGACTTCAAGCTCGATCAGACGCCCATCGACGGCGTGCGCCCCAACTACGCCGCCATCAATCGTTTTGCCAAGCAAGGCGTCGACCTGTTGCTTTCCGATTCCACGAACGCAACGGTTCCCGGGTTCACGAAGTCGGAGGCCGAGGTTGGCCCATCGCTGTACGCTGCCATTAAAAACGCGCCGGGTCGCGTGTTCGTCGCGAGCTTCTCAAGCCATATCCATCGCCTGCAGCAGATCTGCGATGCCGCGAAGCGCTGCGGACGCAAGGTTGTCGTGACGGGCCGTTCGATGCTCACGAACACGCGCGTCGCGCGCGAGCTGGGATACCTCAAGATCGATGAGAAGGATCTCATCGACGCTTACGAGATCAACAATATTCCCGAAGATCAGATCGTTGTTATGTGCACCGGTTCGCAGGGCGAGCCGCTCTCGGCGCTCTCACGCATGGCGAACGGCGAGCATAAGACGCTCTCCATGCATGAGGGCGATACCGTGATCATCTCCGCGACCCCCATTCCGGGCAATGAGAAGGGCGTCCAGCAGGTGATCAACAGCCTCGCGAAGATCGGCTGCGATGTCTACGATAAGAGCCGGACGCTCGTACATGTCTCGGGACACGGCAGCCAGGAGGAGCTCAAGCTCATGCTCGCCATGGCGAAGCCCACGTACTTCATGCCCGTGCACGGCGAGGCCGTGCACCTGCGTGCGCATGCCGCGCTCGGCCGCAAGATGGGCATCCCCGCCGATCACATCTTCATCCTCGATAACGGCGATACGCTCGAGATGCGCGGCGGTGTCGTGAAGCTCGGACCGGCTGTGGAGTCCGGCGTGGTGTATGTCGACGGCCTGCGCATCGGCGATACCGATCCCATCGTGCTGCGCGATCGTCAGAAGCTTGCGAACGACGGCATGGTCACCGTCGTCGCCACGGTTTCCCAGAAGCACAAGAAGATCGATGCGGTCGAGTTCTCCGGGCGCGGCGTCTCCTTCATCATCGACGACGATTTCTCAAGCGATGCCACAGCTGCGATTCAGAAGATGGTTGCCAAGGGCTCCTTCAACTTCACCAGCAGCGGTACGGACGCGCTCCGCAAGGCGGTGCGCGATTCGGTGTCGAATTTCATCTGGAATCGTACGCATACGCGTCCCATGATCATTCCGGTCGTCATGGAGGTCTAGGGTGGCGCAGCGCAAGAACACGGCTTCCGGACAAGCGAAACGGAACGGAGCGAGTGCTTCGAACAAGCTGCGTGCGAATGCACAGCAGCCCAAGCATGCTGTCGATGCGGAGCCGCTTGTCGATGCGACCTTTGGCCGCGATATCGCCGGTCTTGTGATGGCGGTCTTTGCCGTCGCCTCTCTGATCGCCGTGGTGGCGCCGTCGACGGCACCGGTTACCAGCGCCATCGCATCGTTCTATCATCTGGGATTCGGTTTAGGCGGTTTTGTGCTGCCTATTGCGCTGCTGTTCGTTGCCGCGCTCGTATTCGCACGTCACGAATCGGCCTTAACGCTCCGTACGACCGTCGGCGTGCTCATCATCTTTCTCTCGGTTATCGCGCTGCTCGCGCTTCTGCTCGTGCCGGGAGAGCTCTCGCTCGCCATGACAGTCGCAGAGGGGGAGATCGCGACAAGCGGGGGATACGTCGGCTTTTTCATTGCTGCCGCGCTGGCGGGCGCGGTCGGCAAGCCGATTGCAATCGTGGTGCTCATCGGCACCTTGCTCGCCGGTGCGATGCTCATCGGGTTCTCGCTGACCTCATGCGCGCGCAGCGTTGGCGAGCGGTTGCGCGGGCTCTCCGATCGCTGGCATATCGATGTCAACGAACGGCCCTGGGGCGATGAACCTCCCAAGGAGGCTCCGCGCCGGGGTTTCTCGGTGCATCTGCCGCATCGTCCGTTCACACATGCTGAAGATGCTGCAGGGACGACCGTACTCGACGATGCCCCTACGACGCTGCTGGATGATCTCGAGGTGGAAGACGAGGACGAAGACCCCTTCGTAGATGTCTCTGAACAGGTTGAGCGGGAGTGTGCGAAGACGACGCTCATCCCCGTCGAAGATCGCTACCCTGCCGCCTCCGCCGCTCCCACCACGGTGCTTGGGAACGATGCTGAGGCTGCCCCCACCACGCGTATCGAGCGTGCCGAAGAGCCGCCCATCCCAGCGTTTCTGCGCAAAGCGGCAGGCGCGTCCTCGCCTGTGGATGAAGACGCTCGCCCCCTGTCTGAGTCCGACGCAGATAAGCCGGAAGAGGCGACTGCAGCATCTCGGGAGCCGCTTGTGCAGCCCGATGCGTCGACGGCGTGCGACGAAGACGATGCCGCGCTCAAGCTGCCGCCAGTGACGATGCTTCGCCATAATCCGCAGTCCGCTACATCGGCCTCTTCCGATAGCGAGCTTGCTCAAACCGCCGAATCGCTCCAGTCCACGCTTGCGGAGTTCAACCTGCATTCGCGTGTGGTTGGCTGGATCTCCGGCCCCACGGTGACCACCTTCAAGGTGCAGCCCGGCGAGGGCGAGCGCGTAAGCCGCATCTCGAGCCTCGAGGACGATATCGCCCTCACGTTGGCGGCGCAGTCGGTGCGTATCTTCGCCCCCATTCCGGGGACCTCGCTTGTCGGCATCGAGATTCCCAACCGCAAGCGCCAAAACGTCTATTTGGGCGATGTGCTGCCGTATGTGAAGGGCGGTCCGCTCGAGCTCGCCATCGGCCGCGACGCCGAAGGTTCTCCCATCGTGGCGGATCTTGCGAAGATGCCACACCTGCTTATCGCGGGCACCACCGGCTCGGGTAAATCGGTGATGATCAACACGATCGTCACGACGCTGCTTATGCGGACGCGCCCCGACGACGTGCGCCTGATCATGGTGGATCCCAAGCGCGTCGAGCTGGCAGGCTACAACGGATTACCGCACCTCTATGTTCCGGTGGTTACCGAGCCCAAGCAGGCGGCGAGCGCGCTGCAGTGGGGCGTATCCGAGATGGAGCGCCGTCTCAAGGTCTTCGAGCGCATCGGCGTGCGCAACATCGCGACGTTCAATGCCAAGCAGCAGGCCGGCGCATTCGAGCACTACGACAATCCACCTGCTAAGATGCCCTACCTGGTGATCATTATCGACGAGCTCTCGGACCTCATGATGGTGGCGGGAAAAGATGTCGAGGCGTCGATCGTTCGCATCGCCCAGCTCGGTCGCGCCGCCGGCATCCACCTCATCGTGGCTACGCAGCGCCCCAGTTCCAACGTGGTCACGGGTCTCATCAAGGCGAACATCACCAACCGTATCGCGTTCAATGTCGCAACCGGTATCGATAGCCGCGTGATCATCGATCAAGTTGGTGCCGAGAAGCTCACCGGCTATGGCGACATGCTGTTCTCCAAGGTTGATTGGGGCAAGCCCAAGCGCATCCAGGGCTGCTTCGTCTCAGACGAGGAGATCAACGAGATCGTCGAGTTCGTTAAGAGCCAAGGCGAGGCCGAATACCATGAGGAGATTCTATCTGCGGTGGCTCCCGCTGCCATGGCGGGCGGTGGGGGAGGCCGTGAGTCTTCCGATGATGATCCTCTGGTGTGGGAGGCTGCCCATATCGTGGTGGAATCCGGGCTTGGGTCGACCTCCGGTTTGCAGCGCAGGCTCAAGGTCGGGTATGCTCGTGCTGGTAGGATTATGGATATGCTCGAAGAGAAGGGTATCGTTGGTCCGCCGGATGGTTCGAAGCCTCGCGAGGTCCTGCTCGATGAAGAGGGGCTTGCCGAGCTTCAATCCTTTGAGCAGCAAGCTCGCGAAGATGGGTTAGGAGGCATCTGATGGCTGCGCGCTTTGGCGAAATGCTGTTGAACAGACGGCGCGAGCTCGGCATGTCGATTCAGCAGGTCGCGAACGTCATCAAGATTCGCCCCCAGATCATCGAGTTCTTCGAGATGGGCGACTTCGCCGCCATGCCGCCGCGCGGCTATGCCCAGGGCATGATTTCGAGCTATGCGCGCTATCTGGGGCTGAATCCGCGCGAGGTGGTAAACGCCTATTTCGACGATCTCTATGCCTACGAGCAGGCGAACGATCGACCCGGCGGCCGCCTTCAGGATGCCGCGGGCTATGTGAACCCTCGGTCTTCCTCTGTAACCGGCCGATTCATGATGGTCAACAATCCGAAGCCCCCCTCGCGTTACGGCCAGCGCCCCCCGCAAGCGGGCTATGTCTCAGAATCAGCATCGCCCCATGAACCGCAGCGCGGCCTCGCGACGCGTCGGAGCTCTGCGGCGCTCGCCCCATCGGCGGCTGCGCGGCGCGGTGCGCCGCGGCGCACCGGAGAATCGTTCGGAGGGCGCGGCGATCACCCGGCCGTAACCTCGCAGCTCGATAGGACTCGGATCGACCGGCGCCCTCGACAGGCAGGCGATAGGCCCGCTCGCGATCGAAGCGCATCCCGCCGCCCTGCGGATGCGCGGCGTTCGCCGCAGGCGACGCGCGACCGTCGGGGGACATCACGTCCGCCGCGCGGCCAAGGTTCAAACAGATCTGGATCTTCGCCCACGATCGGAATTGATAATCGCATCCTGCTCGGGGGTCTCGGCATCATCGCCGTTCTGCTCATTGCGCTGATTGTGATCACTATGCGCGGCTGCGCCCCCCAAGAGGAGCAGCCTGTCACGCAGAACCCGTCTGCAACCGTTGTGCAATCGCAGGACGATACCGATGACACTACGAATGATGATGCGGCCGCCGACCCCGATGCGTCCGATCCTGCTGCCAACGATTCTAACGCGACAACTGAACCTACTGAGCCGCAGGAAACCATCGTGACCGTTTCCGTTGCCGATGGCGAATCGACGTGGATCGAGATTATGCTCGATGGCAAATCGGTCTATGCGGACGATGCGATCGGTCCGTTCGAGGAGGCATATACGGTGACCGATTCTATTCGGATCACCGTGACCGATCCCAATAAGGTGACGGTGACCCATAACGGCGAGAAGGTTCGCTGGGATACCAGCACGTCGGGCGTTGCGCGGATCAGCATCACCGCGCCCGAGCCGGCACCGACCGCAACCGACGACCAGAACGCATCGGATGCCAATGCACAGGACGCTTCTGGAGACGCGACAGGAACGGATAGCACCTCGGATGACGCGTCGACGACCGAGGGTTGATACGGAAAGGATACGTCATGGCTAAGGAATCAAGCTTCGATGTCGTCTCGCAGGTCGACATGCAGGAGGTCGATAACGCCTATCAGCAAACTGCTCGCGAGCTCTCTCAGCGCTATGACCTTAAGGGCTCGGGCGCCACGATCGAGCTCTCGAAGGCCGACCGTATGGTGACGATTAACGCGCCGGCTGATTTTGTAGCGAAGCAAGTAAGCGATATCTTGAATACCAAGCTCATCAAGCGCGGCATCGATATCAAGGCGCTTACCTGGGATGCCCCGCAAGCTGCGTCGGGCGGCACCGTGCGCGTGGTGGGACATATCGTCGAGGGCATCGACCAGCCGACAGCGAAGAAGATCAATAAGGACGTCAAGGATCTCAAGCTGAAGGTGAAGGTTACGATCGAGGCCGATAAACTGCGCGTGTCCTCCGCGTCGAAAGATGCGTTGCAAAGCGTCATCGCCTTTTTGCGCGACCAAGACTACGGACAGCCGCTGCAATTCACCAATTACCGCTAAGAGCGTTGTGTGAAAGGATCTTCGATGGAAACGAGCCTGGGCTCGATACTCTATGTAACGCTGGGTTGTGCGAAAAACGAAGTCGATACCGACCGCATGCGTTCTCTGCTCGCTTCGTCGGGCTATACCGAGGCAACCTCCGCTGACGAGGCGGATCTCGCCATCATCAATACGTGCTCGTTCCTTGCGTCGGCAACCTCGGAGAGCATCGAATGCACGCTCGAGCTTGCAGACGAGGTGAGCGAAGGCGTCCGCACGACGCCGATCGTCATGTGCGGATGCGTTCCCTCGCGCTATGGTGACGATCTCCCTCCCGAGCTTCCCGAGGTGGCCGCCTTCGTGAAGACCGATGAGGAGGATGGCATCGTTGGCGTGGTCGATAAGCTGCTTGGGGTTTCGCGTGCCGAGCCCGCTCACGTTCCCCAGGTGAAGCGCACCGTTGAAGGCGCGGTTGCCTATGTGAAGATCTCCGATGGCTGCGATCGCATGTGCAGCTTCTGCGCCATTCCCTATATTCGCGGCCGTTACCATTCCCGCTTTGCAGAGGACATCATCGCCGAGGCGTGCGAACTCGTTGCCGGCGGCGTATCGGAGATCGTGCTCATCGGACAGGATACCGGCGTGTGGGGCACCGATTTCACCGACGAGCAGCGCGGCTCGGGTCCAGGCAACCTGGCTCAGCTTCTGCAGGCTGTAGCGGGCGCCCTTCGCCCGCATCACGTGTGGATTCGCGTGCTCTATCTCCAGCCTGAGGGCATGACCGACGAGCTGGTCGCCGCCATTCGCGACACACCTGAGGTCCTGCCCTATATCGATATCCCCATCCAGCATTGCTCGTCGCGCGTGCTCAAGCAGATGCGCCGCGAGGGTTCGCCCGAGGAATACGAGGAGCTCTTTGCACGGCTTCGTGAGCAGATCCCCGGTATGGTGATTCGCTCCACCGCACTTGTCGGTTTCCCCGGCGAGACCGATGAAGAGTTCGAGGAACTGCTCTCGTTCATGGATCGCATCGGCTTCGATTACACGAGCGTGTTCGCGTATTCTCAGGAAGATGGTACGCGTGCCGCGCGTATGGACGGGCAGGTTCCTGAAGACATCAAGCTTGAACGCGCCCAGGCTGCGACCGATCTTGCCGAAGCGCTCGGTTTTGCCGCGACGGCGGAGCATGTGGGGAAGACCGCCGAGGTGATCGTCGACGGTATCGAGGAAACCGAGGATGGTCCCGAGCTCATTGGTCATGCATGGTTCCAGGCACCTGATTCAGACGGTGCCGTCCACCTTGATATTGACGAGGCGAGCGTGGGCGATATCCTTGAGGTCGAGTTCACGGACAGCTTTTGCTATGAGCTGATCGGAAAGGTTGTGAGATAGCACCGTGTCTTCTCGTAACGAGCAGGGAGAGCTCACCAGCATCTGGACGCCGGCGAATATCGTCACCTGCGTTCGCATCCTCTTCATTCCCATTTTCATGCTCTTTGCCACCGACGCGTTCTCGGCGTTCGGCATGCCCGCCCATGTGCAGGCCATCGTTGCCTTCATCGTCTACGTGGTGCTGAGTCTCACCGACAAAGTGGACGGCTCGCTCGCCCGAAGCCGCAACGAGATCACCGATTTTGGCAAGTTTCTTGATCCCATCGCCGATAAGCTGCTCGTTTTCTCGGCTCTGCTTGTCTTCCTTGCTCAGGGTATGGTTGACGTGTGGGTCGTGTTCATCATCTTGCTACGAGAGTTTTTGGTGAGCGCGCTGCGCATGGTTGCCAGCGCCAATGGCTGCGTGATCGCTGCCGATTCTCTCGGCAAGGCGAAGACCGCGGTGACCATGGTCGCCCTCTGCACGCTGCTGTTCGTTCGCGCTGCGGCATTTTTCGGTGTGGCGTATGAGCTCTGGATTCTCGGTCAGGCGCTCATGATCGCCGCTGTCGTGCTCACCGTGGTATCGGGCGTCCAGTACTTCTGGAACTGCCGCGAGATCGTGTTTCGGGTGTAGCAGGCATGGAAAACCGTATCGAGCTCGCGAGCAGCCTCGTTTATGCGGCGCGTGCACGAGGTCTGTCTCTGGCAACCGCCGAATCACTTACCGCCGGTATGGTTTCAGCGACCATCGCCTCGATTCCGGGGGCATCCATGGTATTGAACGGTGGGGCGGTCACCTATACCGACACCGTGAAGCATCGGGTGCTCGGAGTTTCCGAAGCAACGCTTTCTACATATACCGCCGTGTCGCGACAGACCGCGTATGAGATGGCGCAGGGTGCTCGGCGCTTGTTTGGCGCCGATATCGCGGTGAGCCTTACCGGTTACGCGGGGCCCGATGGCGGCACCGAAGACGACCCTGTGGGAACGGTGTACCTCGGACGAGCGATGCTTCAGGGCGTCACCGTGCAACGGTTCGTGTTTTCCGGTTCGCGGGACGACGTTCGAGAGGCCGCAACCTGCGCCGCGCTCCAGCTTATGATCGACGCGTGTGTGCAATCTTCATGATGCGTCGCTTCTTTTCATGCGGCTTCTATGGAGGGCGTGCTGCACCGGTTTGGTTCTCGCCAGAGTATCCATGTTAAGCGCACGCTTTCTACCTGCATTAAGGCGTAAAAGCTCTCCGTGCGCCACGCCGTGTTAGATGAGCCGGAATCCCTTGTGAGCTTCACTGCTTGCTGTGTTGGATGTCCTTGTCGATGTGTGAGATGGGCGCTGTATGCTTCCAATATCGTTCTTGACCGCGAACAGCTGTTCGTTTAGTATCAAATCAACGCAGTTCAAGGAGGAAGCAGATGGCTAAGAATTCCGGTCCCGTCAAGCAGGTTCACGAGCGCACCACGGGCGAGGAGCGCGATAAGATGATCGAGGCCACCAAGGCCGAAATCGAGAAGAAGTTCGGGACTGGCTCGATCATGAAGTTCGGCGATGGCGGGCCCCAGCTCGAGGTCGAAGCGATCCCTACCGGTGCCCTCGCGTTGGATGCGGCGCTTGGTATCGGCGGTGTTCCGCGCGGGCGCATTATCGAGATCTATGGACCAGAATCTTCGGGCAAGACCACGCTGTCGCTTGAGATTCTTGCCGAGGCACAGGCAGCCGGCGGCGTTGTTGCGTTCATCGATGCCGAGCATGCGCTCGATCCCTCATATGCCGCGCGGATTGGCGTAGATATCGATGAGGTGCTGATCTCTCAGCCCGATACGGGCGAGCAGGCGCTTGAAATCTGCGATATGCTCGTTCGTTCCGGGGCAATCGACGCCGTCGTGATCGACTCCGTTGCCGCGCTTGTTCCCCGCGCCGAGATCGAGGGCGAAATCGGCGACACCACCGTTGGCTTGCAGGCGCGCCTGATGAGCCAGGCGCTGCGCAAGCTTGCCGGTTCGCTTGCAAAGTCGAACACCACCTGCATTTTCATCAACCAGCTTCGCGAGAAGATCGGCGTCATGTTTGGCAACCCAGAGACCACCACCGGCGGTCGAGCCCTTAAGTTCTTCTCGACGGTGCGCATCGACATCCGTCGCGTCGATAGCATCAAAAACGGCTCCGAGGTCGTCGGCAACCGCGTGCGCGCCAAAGTTGTTAAGAATAAGGTCGCGGCACCGTTCAAGACGGCTGAATTCGACATCATGTACGGCACTGGCATCTCAAAAGAGGGATCGATCCTCGATATGGGTGTAGAGTACGGCATCGTGAAGAAATCAGGTGCCTGGTATACCTACGGTACCGAGCGTCTCGGTCAGGGTCGCGAGGCAGCCAAGGAAAACCTTCGCAAACACCCGGATCTGTCTCAGGAGATCGAGCATCAGGTGCGCGTTGCCTGCGGGCTCGAGCTTTCAGACGAACCGGTTGGGGATATCGCCAACCTTGATGCCGAGTAGGCCATGCCGCGTATTGCCGACATCGCCATCGAGCTACCCCAGCGCGCAGAATCACTCGCTGCTCAGTATCGATCAAAGAAGCCGCTTGCAACCGTTCGGTTCATAGAGCCATCCGGTGTCGATCATGCCTACTCGGTTCCGCCCAGAGTTGCGCGTGCAGCTCGAAAGGAGCTTCCAGATGTGCCATGTGAGCTCCATGAGCTTTCGGAGTGGCTCCTCGGACTCGACGAACAGATATGCTATGCCGCAACGCTTGAGATGCTGGCTCGTCGCGATCATGCGGAACGTGAAGTCGAGCAAAAGCTTGCTCGGTCAGGATTCCGTCGCGCCTCGATCGAATCGGCCATAGCGCAAGCACGACAGCATCGCTTCTTGAATAACGAACGTTTTTGCGAGTACTTCATCCGAGAGCGCCTGCAGCGCGGTTGGGGGAGGCGCAAGATCGAGCTTGAATTGCGGCGAAAAGGCATCGATCCTACGACGATCGCCGGTTATCCTGAATCATACTTTTCCCATGAAGACGATCTTCAACGGGCGCGGGCGCTGCTCGAGCGAAAACGGATTCCCGAGCGCGATCCGTATCCTAAGCTCATGCGATTTCTTATGGGAAAGGGATTTGAGTACGCAATTGCCTCTCAAGCTGCGCGTGATCGAATCGATGCCGATTCATAGGCACGAAGCTGGTGGTTTGATGTGCTCCTTACAATTGACACCCGTGAATCTTCCACGTAGGATGAATATGTCATTTGTTTTGTGATATGCGCTCATCGTAGATGAGATCGATATAACACATGAGATATTCATTGCGGGGACCATACCACGCAAATGTCCTGCTCGACTATGTCGAGCAGTCTTTTTTGTCTTGAGCATTGATAAGGAGTGGACATGGAGATCGTAATCGGTATCGTTGGCCTGGTTGTCGGTGCCATCGCTGCCGTGATCGCTATGCGCACCGCTAAGCAGGGAAGCCTTCGTGAAGCCGACTCGCGTCTTGAGTCGGCGCGCGCACAGGCCGATCAACTGCTCGGCGACGCGCAGCGACAGGCAGAGACCTTGAAGAAAGAAGCGCTTCTCGAAGCGAAAGAGGAGATCATCCAAAGCAAGCAGGCCGCCGAGGCGGAAGAGAAGCAGCGCAAGCGCGAGCTTCGCACGCTTGAGAACAGGATGATGCAGCGCGAGGAGTCGCTTGACCGTCGTAACGATGCGCTCGACAAGCGCGAGCATCAGCTTTCGAGCCAAGCAGGTCAGGTTGAGAAGCGCAGCCGTGAACTCGAGGAACTCGTAAGCAAGCAGACCGCCGAACTCGAGCGCATCTCCGACCTCACGCGTGAGGACGCACATCAAGAGCTTCTCGACAAGGTTCGTGGCGAGGTGACGCACGAGGCAGCGGCTATTATTCGCGAGTCCGAGCAACAGGTTAAGGCTGAGTGCCATAAGACTGCCCAGGAGATCATCTCGCTAGCCATCCAGCGTTGCGCGGCAGATCATACCGCTGAGGTCACTGTTACCTCGGTGCATATCCCGTCGGATGATTTGAAGGGCCGCATCATCGGCCGCGAGGGGCGCAACATCCGCACGTTCGAGCAGGTGTCGGGCGTGAACCTCGTTATCGACGATACGCCTGAAACGGTGGTGCTCTCGAGCTTCGATCCCGTTCGTCGCGAGACGGCGCGCGTCGCGCTCGAGAATCTCATCGCCGACGGCCGCATTCATCCCGCGCGCATCGAGGAGATGTATCAAAAGGCTTCCGATCTCGTGCAGCAGCGCGTGCGCGAAGCCGGCGAGCAGGCGGCGTTTGATACGGGCATTCATGACCTCCATCCCGAGATCATCAAGACGCTTGGTGCGCTCCGGTACCGTACCTCGTTCGGACAGAACGTCCTCAATCATTCCCGCGAGGTTGCCGAGCTTTGCGGCATCATGGCCTCCGAGCTGGGACTCGATGCCAAGATCGCCCGTCGTGCCGGCCTGCTTCACGACCTCGGCAAGGCCATCGACCATGATGTTGAGGGCCCGCATGCGGTGATTGGCGCCGACCTTGCCCGTCGATATGGTGAAAAGCCCTTCATCGTCCATGCAATCGAAGCCCATCATGGCGATGTCGACCCCGACTCCGTGCTTGCCGTGCTCGTGATGGCTGCCGATGCCATCTCCGCGTCTCGTCCGGGCGCGCGGCGTGAATCTGCCGAGAACTACATCAAGCGCCTTGAGAAACTTGAGGAGATCGCAAACGCTCACGACGGTGTCGAGCGGACCTATGCCATGCAGGCGGGTCGCGAGATCCACGTTATGGTGCAGCCCGATAAGATCTCCGACGCCCAATCCACCGTCCTCGCGCATGACATCGCGCACCAGATCGAGGAAGAGATGGAGTATCCCGGTCAGGTTCGCGTCGTTGTTATCCGCGAGAGTCGCGCGGTCGATATCGCGAAGTAGCTTCTATGTCCGACGCAAACGAACTCATATCCTTCATCGCTTCCATGACCGGCGAGGGTAACCTCAGAGTTGAGGAGAACCTTGGTGAAGGATATGTTCGTTTGCGTGTCTCGGAGGCGGAGCGTCGTCAGGCCAAGCATGATATCCAGCATGTAGAGGATATTGTGATCGAGATGCTGCGCAACGCGCGCGATGCCGGTGCAAAACGCCTGTACCTCGCAACGAGCCGCAGCGATTCTGAGCGTACGCTCCTTTTTTTTGATGATGGCTGCGGAGTTCCCGTCGATATGCATGATGCGATCTTCGAGGCCCGCGTCACGTCGAAGCTTGAGAGCATGAAGATGGATCGATGGGGCGTGCACGGTCGTGGTATGGCCCTCTTTTCGATTCGCCAGAATGTGCGTGAAGCGCGCGTGGTCTCCTCGGATACTGGACTTGGCTCGGCATTTGTCGTTCGCGCCGATGTCTCGGTGCTCCCCGAGCGTGCCGATCAATCCACCTGGCCCGAGGTTGAAAAAGATGATGCGGGCGCCTTTCACCTTGTTCGCGGGCCCCATAACATCATTCGCGCTGCTTGCGCCGTCGCACTCGATGAGCTTCATGGGTGCGATGTCTATCTGGGCACACCGACCGAAATCGCCGCGACGCTCTATTCCCATGCGAATACCGCGGTAGACGCCACGCAGATGCTGTTCGTGGATGACCCTTCTGTGTTACCGGTCGTTGATCGCCTTGGACTTGCCACCGACGCTCAGGATTTTATCGATATCGCCCGCTCGATCGGTATAGAGATCTCCGAGCGTACCGCCCATCGCATTCTCAGCGGTACGATCAAGCCGCTGCGCAGCGTGTCGGCGCGCCTGTTGCGCGAGCGCACCAAGCCGTCTTCGCAAAAACCGGTTGATCTTGCCCGTGATCGTCGCGGACTCAAGATCTCGCGTGAAGATATCGCTGCATTCTCACGAGCTGTTGAGCGCGACTTTTCCGAGCTCGCCTCGAAGTATTACTTATCTACAACCGCTGATCCAAAGGTCCGTGTGGGCCATGATCGGATCACTATTACCTTCGAGGTAGCCAAGGAAGAATGATTTCTTGTGCCGGTCTCAACCTTACGGTAAGCTCAAAGAGCTGCACATTATCTGAACTATATTCGCAGGAGTATCATGGAATATCTGAAGGTCTCGAGTAAGTCGTCTCCGGCATCGGTTGCTGGAGCCATCGCCGGTATGGTGAAAGATGGCGTGCCCGTCAACATGCAATGCGTGGGTGCGGGTGCCGTCAATCAGGCGATCAAGGCCATGGCCATCGCGCGCGGCTTCCTCATCCCCACGGGCTTTGACATCTCCTGTGCCCCCACGTTCTCCGATATTCTCATCAACGGCGAGTCGCGAACCGCGATCCGGCTCGCGGTCTATGTCCATCCGCTTTCGATGTCCGGCTCGGATCGTATCGAGCACATCGACGATGCCTACCCTGCAGCATAGGAGGGGAGAGCATATGTCCACGCGCGCCCTGCAGGGAAAAACCTATTTCATCCGTACGTTCGGTTGTCAGATGAACCTTCATGACTCCGAACGAGTGAGCGGCGAACTTGATGCATGCGGATGTCTCTCGGTTTCAGATCCGGCGGATGCGGATATCGTCATATTCATGACCTGCTGTGTTCGCGAAGCGGCGGACCAGCGGCTCTATGGCCAGTGCAACTCCTGTAAAAGCCTCCCGCAACCTCCATCGGGCAAGCGCGTCATCGCTGTTGGCGGGTGCATCGCGCAGCGCGACGGCGATGGCCTGCTCGTAAATGTAGATAACGTCGATGTGATCTTCGGTACGCATGCGATAGCGCATGTATCCGAGCTGATCGAGGCTGCGTTCGAAGATGATGAGCGGCATGTTTTGACCGCCGAGGATGCAACGGGTTCTGCGACAACCATGCCTTGGCATCGTGCCACGTCCTATCATGCTTGGGTTCCCATCATGACGGGATGCAATAACTTTTGCAGCTACTGCATCGTTCCCTATGTGCGCGGCAGGGAGAAGAGCCGCGTGTTCGAGGAGATCGTCGATGAGGTGACTGGTCTGGCTCGTTCCGGCGTGCGCGAAGTCACGCTCCTTGGCCAGAACGTCAACTCCTATGGACGCGATCGCTACGGAGCTCCGCGGTTCGCTGAGCTCTTACGAGCCGTTGGCGACACCGGTGTCGAACGAATCCGTTTCACATCGTCTCATCCCAAGGATTTGCTGCCCGAAACCATTGCTGCCATGGCAGACGTACCTGCCGTCATGCCTCATCTGCACCTCGCCGTTCAATCGGGGTCGACGAGAATTCTTCGTGAGATGAACCGGCGCTACACGCGCGAGGACTACCTTGCGCTCGTTCGTAGCGTGCGCGAGCGTATACCCGAAATCGCTCTGACTACCGACATCATCGTTGGATTTCCCGGTGAGACCGAGGAAGACTTTTTGGAAACGCTCTCGCTTGCGCGCGAGGTGGGCTATGCCCAGGCATTCACCTTCATCTACTCGCGTCGCGAAGGTACGCCTGCCGCACGCATTCCCGATGACACCCCGCGTGATGTCATTCTCGATCGCTTCGATCGGCTCGTTTCCGTGATCGAAGATACCGCCTATGCGTTCAATCAAATCGAGCGTGGGCGGCGTGTTCCTGTGCTGGTTGAGGGAACGTCGAAAAAGAACCCTCATATGCTGCAAGGCAAGAGTCCTAAGAACCAGACCGTTCACGCGCCTTTGCCCGATGGCGTTTCCGTTGATGCATATCTTGGTCGTATCGTAGACGTCGATATCGATACGGCTCGTACATGGTATCTTTCCGGTCAGTTGGCGAGCGACCCACGATGATCGATGCTGTTGCCATCGTTGGTCCCACGGCAGTTGGTAAAAGTGCCGTTGCCGATTGCGTAGCGCTTCAGCTTGATACAAGTGTTGTTTCCGCCGATTCGATGCAGGTCTATCGGGGTATGGACATCGGTACCGCAAAGACCCCGCAGGAAGAGCGTCCCGTACCTTTGCTCATGGTCGATGTTGTCGATCCCGGTACCCCGTATTCTGCCGCGCTCTTTCAGCATGATGCCAGGCTATGCATCGACAGCTTGATCCATGACGGGAAGCTTCCTGTTGTCTGCGGCGGAACCGGTTTGTATCTCCGTGCCGCGCTTGATGATATGTCCTTCCCGTCAGGCGAGGTCGATTCCTCATCTCGCCGACACTATGATAAGCTGGCTCGAAAACTCGGGGCACAGGGCCTACATGACCTGTTGGCTCAACGTGATCCCGCGAGCGCCGCTGAGATTCATCCGCACAATGTCAAGCGCACGATCCGCGCACTCGAGATGCATGACGAAGGCGTGTCATACGCTCAGCAGAAACGGGGTTTTTCTGCTCCCAAACCTTGGTATACCACGCGTTATTTCGGTCTAACCATGGATCGCGCGGTGCTCTACCAGCGCATCGACGAGCGCGTTGATCTCATGATGGAGCGCGGCCTGCTTGATGAGGTCCGTTGCCTTGTTGGCCGGGGGCTCGCAGAGGCGCTCACGGCGCAGCAGGCAATCGGTTATAAGGAGCTCATCGACTATCTCAATGGCTTGATATCCTTCGAAGCGGCGGTTGACCTCATTAAGATGCGCTCGCGCCGCTATGCAAAACGCCAGCTTTCGTGGTTTCGCCGTGATGAGCGCATCACGTGGATCGATATGGATGCGTGCTCCATCGATGCTGCTGCACAGGCCATCCTTGCTGGAATCGAGGTGTAAGGACATGTCTCGATTTCCGCTTGTATCTACTACGCCAAAAGAAGAGCGGGCGGTTCTTGTTGGTGTTGAACGCAACGATGATACGTGGCCATCTGAGCGCTCGCTCGATGAGCTATGTCGACTTGCCGAGACCGCTGGGGCACGTGAGGTGGCGCGCATCACGCAGCGATTAGATCGGCCTCATCCCCGTACGCTCATTGGCTCGGGGAAGGTCGAGGAGCTTTGCAGGTTGGTTCGTCAACTTGAAGCGGATGTCGTTATCTTCGATGACGATCTTACTCCTTCTCAACAGTCCAATCTCGAGCGCACGGTAGGGGAACCGGTCAAAATCATCGACCGCACGGCGCTGATTCTCGATATTTTTGGCTTGCACGCTATGACGCGCGAGGGGCGCCTCCAGGTTCAGCTTGCCCAGCTGCAATATCTTCTGCCTCGTTTGCGTGGCATGTGGAGTCATCTTGCAAAAGAGCAGACGCGCGGCGGTATCGGTTCGCGCTTTGGACAGGGTGAAAGCCAGCTCGAGGTCGATCGCCGCTTAATTCGAAATCGCATCGCTTCGCTGAGGCGCGAATTACGAGCATTGGAGAAGCGCCGATCAGTTCAATCGAAACGCCGCGTGGCATCGCCTGCTTTCCGCGTTGCGCTCGCTGGCTATACGAATGCTGGGAAATCTTCCCTACTCAACAGGCTGACTGGATCTTCTGTCCTTGCACAGGACAAGCTTTTCGCAACGCTTGACCCCACAACGCGCGCATTCAAACTGCCTGGTGGCAGAATGATCACCATCACCGATACGGTTGGTTTCATTCAAAAGCTACCGCACGGTTTAGTCGAGGCGTTTAAATCGACGCTTTCTGAGGTTTGCGATGCCGATCTCATTCTTTCTGTGGTCGATGCCTCAGATGATGATTATCAACGTCATATCAACGCGGTCGACCATGTGCTCCGTGAAATCGATGCGCACGATATTCCCCTTGTTATCGTCTTTAACAAGGTTGATCTTCTTCCTCCAGACGAGCTTGCGTTGCTTCAGATGCGCTATCGAGAGGCTTGCTTCGTTTCCGCTGCAACCGGATTTGGAATCGATGGTCTCTGTGAACAGATCGCATGTACCGCGACAGCGTCAGACGTGGCACTCGACGTGCTCTTGCCGTACCGTGAAGGCGCGCTCCGGACGATGCTTCACGACCAAGGCACCGTTATGGTGGAGACGTTCGAAGCTGATGGCTACCATATCATAGCCCGCGCTCCGCAACGCATCGCGGCGCAGCTCACTTCATTCGGAGTCCGTTCAGCTCAAGAGGACGGTGCATAACAGAAGTAGAAGCGGTTGATGGAGAAGGTAGATGGCCAAGCTGTGACGACCGATACCCGCAAGGGGTGGAATGACGTCGTTGTACATCCATGCAGGATAGCCGCTGCCTCGTTCATGATGCCAACGAGCTGACAGCGCTCCTGCAAGATAGAGAAAGCAATAGGGGATCAGAGGGTAATAATCTCCCGACCGAAATGTAGCTGAGGGAAATCCAAGCCACGCAAAGCCGTCAAAATCATAACGGCCGAGCGGGATGGTGTAAGTCGCCACGAACAGGATGAGACATACCGCGACAAGTATGCGAGCGTCAAGATGTCCCAATGGCCGTTCGAGCAGGCACCACAGCAGCGTGCAGGCACACATGCAAAAGAGAATCCCGAAGTTCACCGCCGTATCGACACTTGCGACCGATGTAACACAAAAGACCAGCAGCGCGGCCGCGCCGTACAGTAAGCCTCGCTTCAGGTTGTTGCGTGAGAGCGATGTCATCCAACCGGCGAGCAAGAGAAACATCCAGCTAATCGACGCACGCCATATCGATTGCAGCACGGTCCCGGTAAACCATGGCATCGCTATCCCATACAGATAGGCAAGGTCATAACAAAGATGAAAGAGCACCATCGAGATGATGGTAAAGCCACGCAGCGCATCGAAAAATACGATGCGCCGCGTATCGAAGCTCCTGGGTGAATCAGCGACAGTGCCTGCCATTATGAAAAACGCCTCATGAGGGCAACGACCTTGCCCAAGATGACCGGATTCTTGACATAGATCGGCTCCATCGTGTCATTTTCCGGCTGCAGGCGAACGACGCCCTGCTCTTTATAAAAGGTTTTAACCGTTGCCTCGCCATCGATCATCGCGACGACGATCTCTCCGGTCATTGCGCTCTTTTGCTCGCGGACTACGATGTAATCACCATTATAGATACCGACGTTGACCATTGAATTACCATGGACTTCGAGTACAAACGAACAAGCGTCGGTCGTGATCTCGGTCGGTAGGGTGAAGGTGTCCTCTACATTCTGCTCGGCAAGGATTGGCATGCCCGCGGCAACCCTCCCAACAAGGGGCAATGAAACGGTACCGCGGTCAGGGGATTCTTTGACCTCGGCAAGCGTGGCCGATGTGCCGTCCTCGTTGAAGAGCTCGAGAGCGCGTGGCTTCGTGGCGTCGCGCTTGATCAGGCCACGTGCTTCCAGGGCGGATAGATGCGCGTGAACCGTGGAAGGGGAGGAGAGGCCAACTGCTGCAGCCATCTCGCGTACGCTTGGCGGATAACCCTTTTCAAGTTGATACGAGCGTATGAAGTCATAGATCTGCTGCTGGCGCTTGGTGATCTTGCGGGCCATGGTGACTCCTCTCACTCGAACAAAACATTTGTTCGTTTTTTCTTGACAGGAACAACTGTTCGAGCATAATAATATACGAACACTCGTTCTCGCGCTAGAAGAATTTGTCCGGACGGTGCGATATACCTCATATCACTGATGAAAGGAGCATCGCATGTCCATGTCATATCCAACCGTTCACGGCAATCTTGCCCTTAAACCCGTCGAACCTGTATCTCGTTTTACCGTTATCAACGGATCGGCCGCTGCGCCGCATCTGGAGCACGTACAGGCTCCGTCATGTCCGCATCTGCATCTACCGCGCATCCTTGCCGTTGCGATTGCGATTGGCATTGTTGTTAGTTGCATCTTCACAGCGTATACGGTTCTTCAGAGCGAGCAGACTGCATATCATGCAGCGGTAACGAGCGAGCAGCTTGAAGCTGTTACGGTTGCTCCCGGTGATTCCCTCTGGTCGATTGCCGCCGCCCATCCTCTCGAAGGCCTCGATACGGCTGCTGTGGCAGACGCTATCCAGGCAATCAATGCACTTGATTCGGGTACGCTGCAGCCTGGTATGGTGTTGAACGTTCCTGTTTCATAAGGCCATTGTTTCTACTGAGCACAATATGTAGTGAAATTCAGCGCAATCGAATCAACCTGTGCTATCCTTGACGAGTTCATTTCCGGCGAGGAGGTTTGATGCGCTGTCCTAAATGTGGACATGAGGATACGAGAGTCATCGATTCCCGCATGCAGGACACAACGAACGCTATCAAACGTCGGCGCGAATGCCGTTCTTGCGGATACCGGTTTACCACGTTCGAACGTTGCGAGGACCCTATTGAGGTCATTAAGAGCGATGGTTCGACCCAGCCGTTCGACCGAAATAAATTATTGGTTGGTCTCATGCGAGCCACGTCAAAGCGCGATATCGATCTTACTGAGCTCAACGCGCTGATTGACGACATCGAGCTTGAGCTTCGAGGTCGCACGCTTCGAGCTGTGTCTTCACACGATATCGGCGATATGGTCCTCAAGCGTCTTGAACGGCTGGATAAGGTTGCATACATCCGGTTCGCATCGGTCTATCGCGATTTTAAAGACATTGATGAGTTTCTTGATGAACTCGATAAGTTAAGGTGACCTATGACTGCTATCAATGTGCGCATTCAACGTCTCGATGAAGCCGTCGAGCTTCCGAGCTATGCCTACGCCGGCGATGCCGGTCTTGATCTGCGATCGAATGCAACAGTTGACATCCTGCCGTTCGAACGCGTGCTCATTCCGACCGGTATTGCGATAGCGCTGCCTGACGGCTATGCCGGGTTCGTGCAGCCGCGTAGCGGTATGGCGCTCAAACAAGGCCTTTCTATTGTCAATACGCCGGGTCTGATCGATGCGCATTACCGCGGTGAGCTCAAGATCATCGCAATCAATCTCGATGCCCATACCACGATTCACATCGAGCGCGGTGAACGGATCGCGCAGCTTGTGATTCAGGCGGTACCGACGGTCACCCTCGTCGAGGTCAATGAGCTCGACGAGACCGATCGTGGTACGGGAGGCTTTGGTTCCAGCGGCGTTTCGTAGACGCCGGAACATAGATCGAAGAACAAACATCAAGGAAAAGGGGAGTAGATGGATACGTTCTTCAAATTATCCGAGCGCGGATCGAGCTCAGCAACTGAGGTGCGCGCCGGCCTGACCACGTTCTTGGCCATGGCCTACATCATCGTGGTCAACCCGAGCATTCTTGCTGCTGCGGGTATTCCGAGCGGTGCCGCCGTTACGGCAACATGCATCGGCGCGGCGATTATGACGATCGCCATGGGCGTCTTCTCGAATCGACCGCTCGCCTGCGCTTCCGGCATGGGCATCAACTCGATCGTAGCCTTCACGCTGTGCGGCGCTATGGGATATGGCTGGCAGACCGCCATGGCTGTCATCTTCATCGAGGGTATTGCAATCCTCATCTTGGTGTTGTGCGGCTTGCGCGAAGCGATCATGGATGCGATTCCGGTTTCCTTGCGTCATGGCATCTCGATCGGTCTCGGTCTCTTCATTGCCATGATCGGCCTGAAGGATGCAGGCATCATCGTGGCCAATGAGTCCACGATGGTCGCGCTCGGCGATGTCACCTCCGGCGCATTCATCGTTGGCGTCATCTCGATCGTGCTTTCGGTCATTCTGTACTCGATGAAGGTTAAGGGTGCCTTGCTGTGGGGCATCGTCATCGCAGCCATCATCGGTATTCCGCTTCAGGTTACGCCGATTCCAACCGGTGTGGTCGCTCCGCTTGATTTTGCGACGTTTGCCGCACCCATGCAGGACAATGGCAACGGTGTCATGGGCATCATCGAGGCAGCGACAACGCCCTCGCTGCTGCTGTTCGCGTTCTCGCTTATGATGAGCGACTTCTTCGACACCATGGGCACCGCTATGGCCGTGGCGAAGCAGGGTGAGTTCCTGACTGAGGACGGTAAGGTCGAGGACATTCGTCCTATCCTCATCGTCGACTCGATTGCTGCTGCTGTGGGCGGCTTCTTCGGTGCATCTTCCATCACCACGTTCGTCGAGAGCTCTTCGGGCGCCGCTGACGGCGGTCGCACGGGCCTCACCTCGGTCGTCACCGGTGTGCTCTTCCTGCTCGCTGCGTTCCTCTCGCCGGTTATCAGCTGCATTCCTTCTGCTGCGACCTGCGGAGCACTCGTGTTCGTTGGCTTCTTGATGATGAGCGATGTCGTTGATATCGACTGGAGCGATGTGCTCGAGGGCTTCCCGACGTTCATGATCATCGCCGGTATCCCGTTCACGTATTCCATTTCGAACGGCATTGGCCTCGGGTTCATCACCTACATCATCGTTGCGGTGGTGACCGGCAAGGTCAAGGAGATTCGTCCGCTCATGTGGGTTGCGGGCGTCGCGTTCTTGGTGTACTTCTTGATGCTCTAAACAACGGAGCTCTGCTATCGTTTCGATTTGAGGGGCCCATGCGGGCCCCTCATTCGTTTTCGGTTAGCGCGTGTGGGCCGGTTTACCACCAAGGTAAAACTCGGCAAAATGTTTCTCACGCTCTTTCGTTGTTCCGACGAGCTGCATCGTCGCCGCTACGATATCGTCTGCAGCGGTTGGCCTACGCAGCGCGTTCGCATTGATTAGCATCGCTCGAATCGACTCAGGATTCTTGTGGAGATGCTTTAACGCGATGATGAGCTCTCGAGCGGTTGTGGCATGCATGGCCGCGCCAAACGACGTAAGCATCGTGGTATTTGCCTTCTCCTGGCCATATGATTTGCCTAAAAGAATCATGGGCAGCTGCGCGCACAGGCATTCTGTAACCGAAAGACCTCCGGGTTTGAGGATCGCGAGGTCTGAAGCGTGCATAAGCGTAGCCATGTCTTCGACATAATCCATGACGCGCACATTTTCAAGTTTCATGGCGTCGAAGAGCGTCTTGAGGCGGTTCGAATAATCCGCATCTTTACCCGGCAAGAATAGGAAGTACATATCTTCAAGCCCGCGCAAAAACGGAATCGTCTGCTCGATTGCCGTACGGAATCTAACATAGGGCTGGGGGAGACTTGCACCTGCAAGCACGAGGACGATCGTCTTATCCTGAGGCAATCCAAATGTGTTGCGGCATACGTCAGCAGACTCAGAAACCTCGAAGCCATGACGAACAGGAATGCCCGTGATCTTGATGCAGGATTCCGGCACTTTGCGGGGACGCAAGGTCTCGGCCATAAACTCAGTGCCAACACAGAATAGATCGGTTTCGAGATGGGGCCACCACCCCTCGATCTCATAGTCGGTGGGCACGCAGACGATAGGGTAGTCGATATCGCAGATCATACGTGCGCCAACCGCGACATTTGCGGCGGTAATGTGCGTTGCGATAATCGCTCGGGGTCTCCGCTTCTCAACATACTCATTGAAGCTGGGGAACATGATGCGCGACCAACCGGTCCCTCCGCCCCATAGAATTCTGCCCGTCAAGGTATAGCGCCAGGTGATGTCATAGATGGGTCGCGTAGCGCCGGTAAATGATGCAGCCGTCTTATTGCCATCGAATTTGATGCGACCGAAATCTAGGATGTCTAAAACATCAATCTCTACATCCTCGGGTACCCCAAGTTGCCCACGAAGTCGATCAAATGCCTGTGCAACGGCGTTCGCTGCGGCTTTATGGCCAGAGCCAACCGAGGCATGCATGATGGTGATGACAGGGCGCTGAGATGGCGCGGCATCATCTTCCAACTTGTCTGACATAGGTTCTCCTCAGACGGGTACACGAATAGATATTGTACGTCATCTGCTCAGGCTGCCAGCAACGCTCAGTCGATATATTAAGAGAACGTACAAGTTCGATTCAAACGTTTGAAAGGTGTCGATGGCCATGCAGACCGATGTTGATCTTGCCATTCTCGGAGGCGGCGCTGCCGGGTATTCCGCCGCCATCTATGCGGCGCGTGCAAATCTTTCCACCGTAGTGTTCGAGCAGGCTATGCCCGGTGGGCAGATTACGACCACGGATATCATAGAGAACTATCCGGGCATCACGAGTATCTCCGGTGCAGAACTGGGTATGCGCTTCCAGGAGCATGCAGAAGCTACAGGTGCCGAAACGCGGTATGTTTCTGTCGAGGCTGTTTCTCATAACGAAGACGGTTCCTTCAACTTGTCCTACGATGCTGGAACTAAGCTCACTGCGAAGGCATTGATTGTCGCGTCGGGTGCCGTGCCTCGACCTGTTGGCTTCAAGGGCGAGGATACGTATAAAGGGCGCGGCGTTTCATATTGCGCAACTTGCGATGGCATGTTCTATAAAGACAAACAGGTGTTCGTTATCGGTGGCGGAAATGCCGCCTGTGAAGAGGGGTTATTCCTTACGAACTTTGCAAGCCATGTTTGCATGGTCATTCGACGCAATGATTTTCGTGCGCCACAGGGCGTTGTGAACCGCGTACTCGCACATGAAAAGATCTCGGTAAAATACGAAACCTCGATCGTTGAGCTCTCGGGTGATGCGTTGCCATCGACAATCACGTTTAGAAACAATGCGACGGGAACATGCTATAACGAGGAGTTTAAACCGGGTTCGTTCGGTATCTTCGTATTCGCCGGAACAGATCCAGTGACATGCCTCGTGACCGATTTTGTCGACCTCGGTCGAGACGGCGGTATTCAAACCGATGAATCGATGGCAACGAAGACGCCCGGACTGTTTGCCGCGGGCGATGTTCGGTCAAAGCGATTGCGTCAAGTTATTACCGCGGCATCCGATGGTGCTATAGCTGCTACATCGGCCTATGAGTACATCAAGGCACTCTAGAATCCTAAAGTCGAAATCATTCAGCTTCATATTCACGATAATATATCTTATGTAAAGTTATTATCAATAAGAAGAAAGGGCGGTTGTGATACCGCCCTTTTTGTCTTATGCCTTACGCGCTCGATCTTCCGTAGCCGATGATCAAACCTGATTGCTCGGCATAATATGAGCAAAGACCGCCGCATGGCAGTATCTTGATCTCTGCCGTCGGCCATGTCTCGCGTATTTTGTCGGCGAGCTCTTGCGCACCTTTTTCATTCTCAACATGATCGATGCAGACCAGACCGCCTTGATAGCCATCGCCCTGCATGGCCTGCACGATTTTGGCTATGGTCTTCTTTGAACCTCGTGTTGGGGCAACGATCTTAATCGTTCCCTCGTTGCTCGCAATACCCAAGATGCGGATGCTGAGCTTATTGGCGATGAGGCCCGCGGCTTTAGGCATACGACCTGACTTGATAAGGTTGTCGTAGCTGCTTAACGAGAAGAGCACCTGAGACGCTTGCTCGGCTTGATCGATGAACGCACATGCATCTGCAAAGGAAGGATTCTTCGTAAGGTACCTATCTAATTGCATGACGAGATACTCAAGCTTGCCGCCCGCAGCACGGGAATTGACGATATGGATGTTCCGAGGGCCATCTTCTTCAACCAACCCTTTGGCCATGACCGCGGCTTCGTAACTGCCGGAAAGGTTCGCAGATATCGTTATGACGATGACATTGTCTGCCAGTCGAAAACGCTCAGCCCACTCCCCCGCGCTGGGGCATGCGCTCGACGATGCCGTGCTTTCAGCGGCTACCGCTTTGTTAAGAGCACTCACATCCAGTTGCTCGTCATCAACATACTCCTGAGATCCAACAAGCACCTTAAGGGGTGCGATGGCGTAGACAGTGTCTGGTGCCGTCGGGGTGAATCCGCGCAGATTGCAACTTGAATCAGCAACGATTGCCCAGCTCATGGTTTAACCTTTCCAACATGATCTACCACCTGATAGCAGTATATTCCATAGATAGTATTAATTACTAGATGATATGATACAGGATATTCCGCTAGGATGTCGTTTCGTGCTTGACCGAGAAGGTGCTCATATGCAGGCTCCTAAAGTTATTCCGATGTCTGATTCCTCCAAGCCGATCACACCACAAGATGTGACACCCACCTTATTGCCGGATGCGTTTTTACAATCGGATATCTGCAACGCCGTTCATGCGATTCATATTCCGCGTTATGAGGAGCTACCGGATGTTGAGCTCTATCGCGACCAAGTCGTATCGTTTATCGATGCGGTGTTGCGCCCGCTTGAGCAATGCACCGAAGGCCCCTGGCTCTCCCCTTCCATGATCAACAATTACGTTAAGGTCGGCCTCGTTCCGTCACCACGTAAAAAGCTCTATGGACGCGAGCATATTGCACGACTGCTCGTCATCTGCTTTTTCAAACAGGTGCTTTCCATTTCAGCGATAGCATCGCTCTTCAAGATTCAACGCATGACATACGAGGTTGATACCGCGTTCAACTATGTCGCAACCGAGATGGAGAATGCGCTCCATGGTACCTTTGGGCCCAATGGAAGCCTACCGAACGATACCGCCCGCTTAGTGACGAGAGAATCGCTCCTCGTCCGCAATGCCGTGATCGCCTTCGCTGCCAAGGCATATCTCGTCGGATATCTTCACTATATTGGCTATGAGGGTGATGCCTCATAGCCAATGATGTGTACACGCGAAGTAATTGCTGCTTTCGCATTGTCGTGCACAAGAAAAAGGACCGCCAACGAGCGGTCCTTTATTCTCAACCTATGAATTAGCGGCCTGAAGCTACACGCGGACGTACCACATGCCGCTCTGTACCGATGTGATGCAGACGGACTTGCCGGGCGACGGGGCATGGATCATCTGGCCGTTGCCAATATAGACGCCAACGTGTCCGGGGCGTACGCAGATATCACCGGGCTGCGGATTGGAAACCGAGGGATATCCGCATAGGCTAGACGAGGTGAAGGCACGCGTGTGGCGGCCCGTCACGCAGTAGCTCACCAGACCAGAGCAGTCATAGGAACCGGGGCCAACGGCACCGTATTCATACGGGATACCAAGGCAACTATAGGCACGATCGACGATAGCGTTGCCGGTTGAGGGGCTATACGAAGGCTCCTGGTGCGAAGGCTTGTCATCGTTCGACGGCGTCTGGGAAGTATCCTCCTGCTCGTCACGGGCTGGCTCTGAAGGAGCTGGCTGCTCTTCGACCACCTGGGGCTCATCGACCTCGGGCTGCGGCGTCTCTTCGGCCTGGCTCGCCTCGATAGCAGCCTGGAGCGCAGCATTCTCCTCGGCCTCTTGCTCGAGCTGCGCACGTACCTCGGCGCTGAGCGAGTCAACCAATGCGGAAGCCTCGGACTGCTGGGCGTTCAGGCTATCGATCTGGGACTGCGTATCCGTGATAGCCTGCTGGTGCTGCGAGCGCTGCTCCTCGAGATCAGCCTTGATGGTTTTGATGTTCTCGATGGCATCGGCCTGGGAATCTGCGACCTTCGAGAAATAGAACAGCTGATTCACCATGTCATCGAGCGTGTCGACGCCCACAACGGCGCGAACGAGCCCGTTGCTCCCGTGCTTATATTCGTTCGCAACATAGTTGGACAGCTGCACTTGATAATCGGAGAGCTGCGTCTGCTTCTCAGCGATTTGGTAATCGGTCTGCTCGAGTTGATCATTCAACTCAGCCAAGGTGCCCATAATCGAATCGGTCTGCGTGCCGATCTCCTCAAGCCGGGCGCGCGCCGCATCAAGCTCAGATTGAGGATCGGCTACCGCGGTAACCGGAAGCGCCGAGCAGATGAGCGAGGCAGACACCAAGCCGGCAGAAACAAAAGAAAGCGCCTTGCGCGCGCAAGGACTAGAAATCATCGAATCGTCCCCCCGTGTAAGGTTCGACGCGTACATGTTCGTACAACAAGTATAGCCAGCGCATCGACTGCGCGCCAGACAGCCGCCTGCATCATCGAATAACCCTCAAAGTTTTGCTGAGCACCGAGAAGCACGGGCTAATCGACCACCACAAGGCTCTTAAAGGCAAGATCGCCAAGCTCGGTGAGCGCGGTTCGCGGATTCAGAAAGGCAAGTTCAAGGATGCAGCCGAAACCGATGAGCTGGGCACCGGTTTCATGAACGAGCTTGCCGGCAGCACGTACCGTTCCGCCTGTTGCAATGAGATCATCGATGATGAGCACGCGGTCCTCAGGATTGAGCGCGTCTTCATGGATCTCGAGCGTATCGGTACCGTACTCAAGCTCGTAGCTCATCGAAATGGTCTTACGCGGCAACTTGCCGGGCTTGCGAGCCGGTACAAAGCCTGCACCGAGCTCGATCGCTACGGGAACGCCAACCATGAAGCCACGCGCCTCTGGCCCGATGACCTTGGTGATGCCATAGGACCGGAACGCATCGGCAATCTCTTGGATAGCGTGCTTCAGCGCATCGGCGTCGGCAAACAGCGGCGTGATGTCCTTGAAGACAACACCGGGCTCAGGGTAGTCGGGAATGCTCGCAATATACGATTCAAACGGGAATTGAGCCATGGGTTCTCCTCATGTAGAAGTATCGACAGAACTAAGATCGACGCGTGCCGCGCGTGGAACGCGTGCGTTTGGCCGGTTGCTTCGTCGCTGCATTCGACGATGCGCCCTCGTGCTCCAGAGCGTGCTTGCGCTGCTCGCTTTTTGCGAGCTCGGCATCGATGACATCGACATCAGCGTCCTCAACAATGGCATGGAGCGATTCGAAGACACGGTTTTTCAGCAGCGCGGTGTGCACGCCGTCGGTGAGATCGTGCAACTTCTTGAAGGCCCGTTCGAGCTTGGCATCGCGGTCTTCATCGCTGTTGTCGTTGCCGAGCATGCCTATGAGCACTTGTTCGAACATCGTGGACTCGCGATTGGCCGAAAGGACATACTGACGCAGGTTGCGCGGCTCGATATGGAAACGCGCAAGCTCCGAGCAATACCGGATGATCTCGAAATCGCGACCATCGATAAGTTCACGATTCTGGGGGCTGCGGATGATGCGCACCAGATCGTTCTCGGCAAGTTGGCGCACGAACGAGATGTTCACACCCAAGAGATCGGGAATGTCCTCGATGGGATGTAGCTTCTGCTTGGTTTCTTTTGGCTCCGCCTTAAGCGGTACATCAGAAAGCAACCCCACCTCATAGGCGAGCGTTGAGAGATCCTCGGCGTTATCGAGGCGCTGCTTGATTACGTTTAACGGCATATAGCGGGTCTTCTGCAGATGCAAGATGACCTCAAGGCGATCAACATCCTCTTTTGAGTACTGTCGATACCCCTTAGGCGTGCGATGCGGTGTGATGAGCCCCTCGTCTTCGAGGAAGCGAATCTTCGAGTTGGAAAGATCGGGATAGGAACCGCGCAGAAGGTTGACGACCTGGCCGATACTGAGGAAACTGCGTTCGGCCAAGCTATTCACCCGTTTCGATGCGCTCCGGCTTGCTTTCGTGATAGATCAACGTAAACGTGCCGACTTGAATCGAAGAGCCATCATGCAGCGGTGCTGAGTTGACGATGGCGCCATCGACCCACGTGCCATTGAGCGAACCGAGGTCCTCGATCACCATGCCCTGCGGACCGCGAACAATCTTCGCATGGGCACGCGAAACCGTCATGTCGTTCAGGAAAATCGAATTCGACGGATCGCGTCCGATGGTGGTCTCGTTCGCGTCGAGCTCGAAGGTATTGCCGGTTTGCGGGCCCTTGATGATGGTGACAACGGGCTGAACAATGGGCATGCTCTTCATAAGGTCGGGCGCCGTTGCATCGTCGAAGGGGATGCGGAAGACGCGCGTCGCGTCGGTTCCCTGGGCACCATCGTGCATGTCATGCGTCATATCTGCCATGAACTCCCCTATCGTAGCTTGTGGATAGCAGGTTACATACTGCGTTCTATTCTACCCCACTGCCCACCGATATGCGCGGCATGCCGCACTCCGTAACTTAGGACTCCACGATTTCGGGATTGAGGAAGTCCTCATCCTCCTCTTCGGGGTGGTCGAGCGCCCGCTTGATTGCCCACGCGCCCTTGACGGTGTAGACGACGGCGGTGATGAGCGAAAACACGACACCGAGATACACAAGATAGATGCCAAGCGGGGCAGCCGTTCCATCAAGACCGGGAAGCATGGGCGAAGGTCCGTCCACGAGCGCGGGGCCGGGAATAACAGGCATGCCGAGCAGCATGAAGGAGAAGCCGGTCATAAGCAGGGCCGTGGCAGCCTTGCCCGTGTACACCACATCGATGGGACGCTTGTGATAACGGCGAACAACGATGTTTCCCGCCGCGAGATAGACATCGCGCAGGATGATCACGAGGCAGATCCACATGGGCAGCTCGTGGCGAACTACCAGACCCACGACGCCGGTAAAGAGCAAAGCGCGATCGACCACGGGATCCATCATCTTGCCAAGCCAGCTCACCGTTTTGGTCATACGGGCGATCTGGCCATCCAGCCAGTCGGTTGAGGCGGCCACAGCGTAGATAACGAGCGCGACATAGCGATTGAAATCGGTGACGAAGAGATACAGAAAGACGAACGTCAACACGAGGCGCAGTGCGGTGATGAAATTCGAGATGGTGAAGATCTGATTCGACGGGTAATCTGGGGTGCCTATGAGCTCCCGTTTGATCTTCTGTTTCAGGCCCACGATGTTCCTCAGATCCTATCGCCAACAAGATGCACTGACAGGGATGATACCCAGCTTGCATCACCTTAACAACATCAATATGTAAACAAAAGGGCACCGGTTGCCCGATGCCCTGAACATTCTGGTCGGGACGACTGGATTCGAACCAGCGACCCCTTGACCCCCAGTCAAGTGCGCTACCAAGCTGCGCCACGTCCCGAAACGGCTATCCTCTCGGACAGCACAAGATACTTTACTCAACTCCGACGCTCAGTGCAAGTAAAAAATCACGACTGCGAAAAATCTTTTCGTGCCATAGCGCCTGCACGACGTAAGATCTCACGTGCAAGCTCGTGTTTTTCAAGCAAAGGAAGTTCGTCGACGCCGCATGCATCAAGCCACCATGCCTTGTTGGTATCGCTACCAAAACCCGAATCGGCTCGCGAGACATCATTGGCAACGATGGCGTCACAACCCTTTGAAGCAAGTTTCGCGCGTGCGTTATCGAGCAGGCTGTTCGTCTCGGCGGCAAAACCGATAACCACGCGTCTTCCCTTGCACGAGCTGAGCGACGCAAGGATATCGACCGTTTCCGTGAGCGCAATCGCATCGAGCTTGCCATCGCGCTTCTTAAGCTTGCGAGACGCGACGCGAGTGGGCGTATAGTCTGCAACGGCGGCCGCGCAGATGGCCACATCGGCAGCATCGAATGCCGCTGCGGCAGCTTCATACATTTGCGCCGCCGTCTCAACATGGCGAACATCAACGTCACGAGGAGCCTCGAGCTCGGTCGGCCCTGTGACAAGCGTGACCTGGGCCCCCATGCGTCGCGCCTCGCGGGCGATGGCGTATCCCATCTTGCCCGAGGATCGATTCGCGATATAGCGCACGGGATCGATGGGTTCGTGCGTGGGTCCCGCCGTTACCAGCACGTGCAAACCGGCAAGGTCCTCGCTCGCCTCGAGTGCGTCAATAACAACATCTGCGATGACCTCAGGGTCTTCCAATCTACCGGCATCAACCGTACCGCATGCGAGATATCCGGTGCCGGGCGCGATGAGGGTGACGCCGCGCTGGCCAAGGCACTCGAGGTTCTCCTGCGTCGCTGCGGCTCGCAACATGCCTGCATTCATGGCAGGGGCCACGAACACCGGGGCGTCCGTGGCCAATAGCGTGGTGGACATGAGGTCGTCGGCGATGCCATGCGCCATCTTTGCAATGATGTTCGCCGTGGCGGGCGCCACCAGCACGGCATCGGCTTCCTGGGCGAGCGAGATATGATGAATCGGATCCTCCGGATCGTCAAACAGGCCAATCGCGACCTTCTCGTGGGTAAGCGCTCGGAAGGTGGTGGGACCGACGAACTGTGCAGCGTGCTCGGTCATGAGCACCTTCACCCGATAGCCCTGTTTCTGCAGCGCGCGCAAGATCTCACATGACTTATATGCGGCGATGCAGCCCGTGACGCACAGCAGGATCGTGCGCCGCTCCGCTCTCCTGCCCATTACAGCGCTTCCGTATCGCGCACGAGAATACGATGGCAGTACGGGCAGGTGGTGATGCCGCCCTTGCGTTCGAGATCGGATAGCGACGACTCGGTAAGCGTCATGCGGCAGATGCTGGGTACCCTGCCCTCAAGCTTCTCGACAGCGAGCCCTTTGAATCGCTTGGATGCCACCGCATATGCTTTGAGCGCATCGTCGGAAAGCGAGCCGGCGGCGCGCTCCCGTTTAGCCTCAAGCGTGGTAACCTCGTCCTGAATGCTCTCCGCCGAGGCGCGTGCCTCTTTGGCAAGGTCGAGAATGGCTTGCTCGACCCGCTTGATACGACCCTCGAGCGCGTGCTCGTCGGCAAGCAGCTGGTCGATCTGAGCGCGCTTCTCACGCTGGCCATACGCAGCTTTGTCAAGCTGTTTGGCAAGGTCGCTCAGACGCTGCTCGAGCTCTTGGACGCGACGGTAATCGCTCATATCCTCCGAAGATGCCTGCGCCTCCTCGACAGCCGCCTGGGCAAGACGCTCATCGTCCTCGAGATCGATGAGTTCCAGCTCGAGATCCTTGCGGCGCGCCACGAGATCGGTATGGTCTGCCTTCAGGCGCATGAGCTGCTTACGGCGCTTGGCAAGATCCTTGATCTGTGGAATGTCGTGCAACGCCTGCTTGCTGCGATTGAGCGCAAGGTCGATCGACTGAAGGTCGTGCAAGGCCTCGCCTACGTTCATAGTGCTCTCCTTACCTGCACGTCCACCAACCGCGTGGCGGAACATTGATTGTCATGGACTCGGGTGCCACACCCGCTTCGATGAGCGCGTGCGCAAGCACCTCAACAAAGGCTACCTCTGACGCATCGTGACCCAACAGCACAACACTTACCCCGCGCGCGTTCAAATCTTGACAGATATGGTATCCACATTCGCCGCACAGCACGGCATCAAGACCCGCCTTCACGGCAAGCTCACCAAGGTCGCCGAGCGATCCCCCCAACATCCCCACGCGCCTCACGCGTCGATGCGGGTCACCCCAGACGCGTGGCTCGGTGTCAAAGACATGTGACGCATGCACGGCAAGATCATGCAAGGTTCCGTCATACGTATCGAAAATACAGCCAAACCCTGTCACATCTCGCAGGTCAGGATGTTCCAACGACCCGATTGACTGCAGCTCCAACCGCTGTGCGAGCATATCGCGAGCGGCAACCGAGCGATCGAGATTCGTATGCATCGAGATGACCGCCATGCCTACGCGTGCGGCCTCGTAGACGGCTGCGGCGGCCTGAGGCGTGGCGACTCCGGGCGTAGGAGAGAAGCATGAAGGCGCCTTGATGTAGACGGGATGATGCGTCACAAGGACGTTGGCGCCCGCCTCATGCGCGCGGAGCACATCATCGACCGTAGCATCGAGTGTCACAAAGACACCCGTCACCTTCGCCGCGCGATCGCCCACCGAAAGGCCGACATGGTCCCAGCTTTCCGCATCCTCGGCGGGAAAGGCTGTGAAGAGTGCGCGCTCAAGTTCCTCGACTATCACCGCTCTCCCCTCTCTACGATATCGAGCAATGCCTGCCCGCAGGCACGCACGTCATCGGGAGCAACGCGATCGTCGAACGAGATACGCAGCGAACCAAAGGCGAGACGGGCGGGAATCCCCATGGCGCGCAACACATGGCTCGGGTCGAGCGAGGCACTTGAGCACGCTGAGCCTGCAGAGACCTCGAACCCCGCCGCGTCGAGTTGCAAGATGAGCTCCTCCGAGTCCATGCCGGCAACGACAATCGAAACGATGCCCGGCAAGCGCTCTACCTCGTCAAGCGAATCTACGGTCGGAGCGATATGCGATGAAGTGAGCAGCTGGGCATACAGCTCATCGCGCACAGCCTCGACGCGGGCGCGCTGCGTAGCCACCTGGGATGCGAGCAGCTCGGCAACGGCAGCGAAGGCAACAATGGACCGGAGATCCTGCGTGCCAGGCCGCTTTCCGAATTCTTGACCGCCGCCTTTGATGAGCGGCGCAAACGGAGTTCGCCCTTTCAGGTACAACGCACCAACACAAACCGGCCCGCCTACCTTGTGCGCGGCAACCGAAAGCGCATCGACGCCGAGTTCACCGACATCGAACGGAATGTGGAGATAGCCCTGGATGGCATCGGTGTGGAAACAGGCGCCGTGCGCGTGCGCCACATCGGACAGCTCGCGAATAGGCTGCACCACGCCGGTCTCGTTATTGGCAAGCATGATCGAGACGAGCGCCACGTCGTCATCCATCAGCGCGGCAAGCGTCTGGGGCTCCACGTAGCCCTGAGCACACACCGGAACCGTCTCGACCGTGAATCCGCGGCTACGCAAGGAGGCGATGTTGTCGAGCACCGAGTCGTGCTCGATAGCCGAAACAAGGATTCTGGAGCGCTTCGTACGCGTTCGCACGCCCTCGGCAATGCCGAATAGCGCCATGGCATTTGCCTCGGTACCGCCGCCGGTGAAGATGATCTCGTTCGAGCGCACGCGTGCGCCGAGCGATGCGGCAACCATGCCGCGCGCGCGCTCAAGTTCCTGCGCGGCAGCACGTCCCAATGTGTGGAGCGAATTGGGGTTCGCACCGGCGATGGCAGAGACATCATAGGCGCGCATCGCCTCAAGCGCCTCTGAGCGCAAGGGTGTGGAGGCAGCATAATCGAGGTTGATGCGATCCTGTTCGCGTGGAAGGCAGCTATGCATCGCGATCGACGATGCCCTGGGTGCCCAGCTCGCGCATGGTCACGATCTCGGCAGCGGGATCGGCCGAGCCGAAGACCGCCGAACCGGCGACAACGACATCGGCGCCGGCGGCACACACGCGGCGAACGTTTTTCGCGGAGACGCCGCCGTCCACCTCGATGAGCGGCGATACGCCGTGCTCGGCGCAGAGCGCACGAAGTTGACGCAGCTTTGCATCCGTGCCCGGAATGTACGACTGACCACCGAAGCCCGGATCGACGCTCATCACGAGCACCATGTCGACATCTTCGATGATGCTCTCAAGTGAGCATACCGGCGTTGCGGGGTTCAGCACGACGCCCGCCTTCACGCCGCGATCTTGAAGGTTCTTGATGATGCGATGCAGGTGGGTAGCGGCTTCGATGTGCACGGTGACGTAATCTGCGCCGGCATCGGCATACCACAGCGCTGTCTCATCGGGGTTCGTAACCATCATGTGCACATCGAGCGGAACGTTCGAGATGCGCTTGCACATGCGCACCATCTCCACGCCAAAGGTGAGGTTGCCGGTAAAGTGACCGTCCATCACGTCGATATGGATGAGGTCGGCGCCCGAGATGGCGTCGAGATCACGAGCCATATGAGCAAGATCAGCGGAGAGGATGGACGGGGCGATTCGAGCCTGAGCTGCCATGTATATTTCCTTTCTAACGATTGATTCCGTAGAACTCCTCGGTGGGGAACCGTTCAAGAAGAACCTTCATAGCTTGCAACTTGTCCACGCCCTTATAAAGCGCCGATTCGAGCGCGAAGGTGATGGGCACGTCGACGCCGAGCGTGCATGCCAGCTGGGCACAGGACAGTGCGGCAGCCGCACCCTCGACCACCATATGGGTTCGAGCTTGGTATGCGTCGAGGGACTCACCGCCTGCGAACGCCACGCCGAAGGAGCGGTTGCGAGAATGCGGCGAGGTGCAGGTTGCCACCAAGTCGCCCATGCCGGCAAGGCCCATGCAGGTCATAGGGTCACCTCCGCGCGCCGAGACAACACGGCTGATCTCGGCAAGGCCGCGCGTCATGATGAGCGCGAGCGTGTTGTCGCCGTATCCCATCCCCGCGGCGATACCGCATACGATAGCGATAACGTTCTTCACGGCAGCGCAGGTCTCGATACCCACCATATCGTTCGTGGTGTAGATCCTGAATTCCGGCGAGATGAGCAGCGTCTTGAAGAACTCGGCGATCTCGGCTTGCTCGGAGGCGATAACCGCGGCCGAAAGGCTTCCCTTGCAGATCTCCTCGGCATGGTTGGGGCCAGAGAGCGCCGCGACGCGCTCGGGATGCCCGATCTCCTCCGAGACCACTTCGCTCATAAGCTTGCCGGAGTTTGCCTCGATGCCCTTCGTAAGGCAGAGCACGGGCGTGGTTGGAGCAATAGAGCTCGCCGCCTCATGGATCGTTGAGCGCAGAAACGGCGAGGGAACCACCACGATGATGCCGTCCGCCCCATCGAGTGCCTCGGCATAATCGCAGCTGGCGACAACGTTATCGGGCAGCGTGTAATCGGAGAGGTAGAGCGGGTTGACATGGCGCTCATTGATGCCCTCGCATGACTCGATATCGTGCGACCAGAGCGTAACCCTATCAGAGCGCCGCGCCGCCACGCCTGCAATGGCGGTGCCCCAGGAGCCGGCACCGATGACGGTGATGTTCATCTACTTCTCCCCTTTCTTGCTTGAAAACGAGAGCTTCGACTCGTTGCCGTGCATAAGCTTCTTGATATTCGAGCGATGCGCCCAGACCACAAGGATCGCCATAACTGCGTAGATGATGCGCATGGCAAGCGACGAGGTGGGATAGAACGCCATGGTCCAGAACGGCAGCGAGATGGCCGCCGCGATAGAGCCCACCGAGACATAGCGGGTTGCGATGACGCCGATTAAAAACGGAATCCAGAGCGCGAGCCCCACAGGCCAGATCCACCCTAGGCACACGCCGAAACCGACCGCGATGCCCTTACCACCTTTGAAATGCAGATACGGCGTGAACATGTGGCCGGCGAGGCCGGCGAACGTGACGAGCGAGAGCGCCCAATCGCACCCTCCGCCGGGCAGCAACAACGAGGGCAACGGATCGCAGAACCACGAGAGCACCACATGCGACACGATCACGCAGATGAGGCCCTTGAGCACATCGCATAGCAGCGTGAGCGCTCCCACGAGCTTGCCACCTACGCGCAACGCGTTCGTAGTTCCGATGTTGCCCGAACCGGATTTACGGATATCGCCCTTGCCAAAGAGCTCTCCGATGATGAGTCCGAAGGGGATACCGCAGATGAAGTACGTCGCGACCATGCACGCGATAAGCGACACGATAAGCTCAGATCCCAGCACGGTCTACCTCCCTTCGTCGCGTGAGCTCTTATTGCGGAACCGCAGGCGAATGGGTGTGCCTTCGAAATCAAAGGCGCCGCGCATACGGTTCTCGATATAGCGCTGATAGGTATCGTCGACCATGTCGGCATGGTTGACGAAGAACGTGAACGTTGGCGGCTTCACACCCGTCTGCGTGACATAGTGCATGCGAAGACGACGCTTGCCATCGACGATGGTATGACCGAACTCGCGCAGCTCGGTCAGGAACTGGTTGAGACGCGAGGTCGAGACCTTGGAGGCTCGTGAGGCAGCGGCCTTCTCCACGAGGTTCCAGATCTTCTCAACTGAACGACCGGTAAGCGCCGAGATGCGCAGCTGCGGCGCCCAGGGCGCCATGGTGAGGCGACGCGCGACGGTCTCCATAACCTGCTCGCGGGCGCGGTCGTCCTTGAGCAGGTCCCACTTGTTGAGCAGGACGATGAGCGCGCACCCGCGCTCGATGGCGAGGCCGGCAACCTTCTGATCTTGCTCGGTCACGCCGATACTCGAATCGACCACGAGCAGCGCGACGTCGGCACGGTCGATGGCGCGAAGACCGCGCACCATCGAATAATACTCGATGTTCTCATAAACGGTGCTCTTTTTGCGGATGCCCGCCGTATCGACCAGGCGATAGTGTTTGCCATCGCGCTCGATAATGGTGTCGATGGCGTCGCGCGTGGTGCCGGCGACATCGGAGACGATCGAGCGATCTGAGCCGATCACCTTGTTGAACAGCGATGACTTGCCAGCGTTCGGACGGCCAATGATCGCGATGCTCAAGAGGTCCCCATACGGATCGTCCTCCTCGACCTCCTCGGGCAGAACCGCGACCACCTCATCGAGCAGATCGCCCGTGCCATGACCGTGCACCGCCGAGACCGGACGCGGGTCGCCCACGCCGAGCGAGTAGAACTCCCAGAGGCGCTCCTCCTCGCGCTCGGGGTTATCGAGCTTGTTCACCAAGAGGAACGTGGGCTTCTTCACGCGCTTGAGCAGCCGCGCCACCGTCTCATCTTCCTCGGTGACACCCACCGTGCCGTCGACGACGAAGAGGATCGCGTCGGCTTCTTCCGCGGCGGCGAGCGCCTGATCGCGGATGGACGTGGCAAAGACGTCGTCGCTCTTCATGGGTTCGATACCGCCGGTATCGACGAGCGTGAACGTGCGTCCGTTCCAGTCGGCGTCGTGATACGAGCGATCGCGCGTGACGCCGCGGCTCTCGTGCACGATGGCATCTTGGGTTTGGGCGAGGCGGTTCACCAACGTGGACTTACCCACGTTGGGGCGACCGACAACGGCAACAATAGGTTTCATTGAGCGTGCTCCTAAAGCGACTCGTGAGGTAAATCAAATGCGTGAAGCCCATCCTCGATGCGCTCCACAAGCGAATACGGCGTCGTGGGGCACACGACGACATGCGCACCCCGAGCGCCGAGCTCGCGCTCGATATCATCTCGATGATAACCGTCGAGGGTACACGCGTCGGCGTTGAAGATGATGTCCGGTAGAAAGAGCATAACATCATCGAGTGCAGCAGGAAGCTGCTCGAGCAGATCACAGCCGCAGATGAGTCCCGTCACATCGACGTTGCCACCGAAATAGCGGTTCTCGATGGCTATGACCTCACCGCCGAGTGCGGGATGCGCAACCAGTCGCGCCACGGTCTCACGAGCGGCGCAGCCGGAAACAACGAGCAGATGCCTGCCCCGCTCGGCAAGCTCGTCGCGGATGCACCGCAGCCGTGCGGCATCGGTCGCAAGCAGGGCATCCGTCTCGTCGAGAAACGAGCGAATCATCCCGATGCCGTCATAGAACTGCGGATACCCATCGTATTCCCCTGCAGGCGGCACGGTAAGCTGCGCGTCGAGGTAGAACTCGTCAGAGAGCTGGAAGATGCTCCGGCCCGTACGAGTGCGGGCACGCATCTGAAACGGCGCCACCTGATCGATAACACGGCGCGCTGCCGCCGGATCATCCGAATATGACGAGCTGAAGCGCTTCTGAAAGCGCGTGTAGCCCAACGGAACGATCCCGACGCTTGTGATGAGCGGATGCTCCTCGAAATACCTGAGCGTGCGCGTTAGCTCTTCGCCGTCGTTGATGCCCGGGCAGAGCACGATCTGCGCGTGGACTTCGATACCCGCAGCCAGCAGCTGCTCGAGCACATCCATCCCGCGCTGAGCGTTTTTGCCCATGAGGCGGCGCCGCACCTCGGGTGAGACCGCGTGCACCGAGACGTTCATGGGGCTCAGCTGCTTTTCGATGACGTTCGCCACATCCGCCTCGCTCATGTTGGTGAGCGTGACGAAGTTTCCCTGCAAAAAGCTCAGGCGATAGTCATCATCGCGAATGTAGAGCGTTCCGCGCATATGGGGCGGCAGCATCGCCATGAAGCAGAACGAGCAGGCGTTCACGCAGGTGCGCATGCCGTCGAACACCGCACCGGCAAACTCGAGCCCCCAGTCCTCGCCGGGGAATCGCTCGAGCTCGCAGGCTGAGGTGGTGGCATCGGCGGGGTCGAAGACCTCGAGCGCCACGGAATCGCCATCGGCATGCCAGAGCCACTCGATCATGTCGGTCAGCGCCACGCCATCGACCGAGGTGACAACCATGCCGGCCTCGATACCTGCGTCCCACGCGGGTGAGTCTACGCGTACGGAGGTAACGACGGCGCCACCGGGATTGCCTGTCGTGTGCGAGCCGCCGTAGTCGGCACGCGCGGCTGCATAGGGCGGAACGGTGCCGCTCATCAGGCACCCACGATCTCGTGAATGCGCACGCGCACCCGCTCGATATGCTCGGCGGGCGTCGAGGCACCGGCCGTGATGCCGATGGTTTCTACGCCGGCAAACCAAGCCGGATCAAGTTCGTCCGCATCCTCAATATGATACGTTTGGGAGCAGGCCTCATGGCAGATCTGCGCAAGGCGCTGCGTGTTACCGCTCTCACGTCCGCCCACGACGATCATGCAGTCAGCCTCGCGGGCCGTTGCACGCGCCGCGTTCTGACGCTCGGAGGTTGCCTCGCAGATGGTGTTCACCACGCGCAGCTCCTCGACGCGACCCACCAGGCGCGCAACGATACGGCGAAGCAGTTCGATGGTCTGGGTCGTCTGCACCACGATGCCTACGCGCTTGCTAAGCGCAATATCATCGATCTCCGCCTCGCTCGAAACCACGAGCGCGTCCTCACCGGCATGGCCCATGATGCCCTGAACCTCGGGGTGTCCGCTCTCACCGATCACGAGCACCTGATACCCCTCGCGCGCGAGTTTCTCGGCGGCATGGTGCACGCGTTTCACATACGGGCACGTGGCATCGATCACATCGAGTCCCAACTCCCGCGCATGGGCCGAAACCTGCGGGGTGACGCCATGGGCGCGTACCACCAGCGTACCGGTACCGGCCTCTTCGGGCGTTGCCGCAGGTGAGACACCCCGCTGCTCGAGATCGGCGACAACCAGGGGGTTATGGATCAAGGGACCGAGCGTATGAACGGGCTGGCGTGCGTCGTGGGCGGCCTTGAGAGCCATCGAAAGCGCCCGCTCAACTCCATAGCAGGCACCCGCATGCTCGGCGATGATGACGCGCGGCACCGCTACCGCCTCCCGGGATGCTCATCGCGGAGCTCGTCGCGAATGGCGTACATGCGCTCGATGGCCTCGCGCTCAACCCAGTCGGTGCGCGCGCGGCGCTTGATATCGGACGGCGCATCATCAAATGAAACGCGATCGCCCGCACGCATCCACGTCTTCACCGGGCGCATGATCTTCTTGCCAAGCGGCGTGATGTCGCGAAAACCGCAGACGGCCATGGGGATAACATCCGCTTTGCCCATCTGCGCCATGATGGCGAATCCACCATGCACCTCGACGGGCTGATCATCCGAACGGATCCGCGTGCCCTCGGGGAAAATGAGAATGTCCTCGCCGCGCTGCAGCGCTTTGCTTGCCCGACGCAGCGCCTTCATATCGGCCGTGCCGCGATTCACCGGAATGGCGCCCACGCGCCCGAAGAACCACTCAATAATCTTGTTCTTGTTGAACTCCGACTTCATGATGGGGCGCATGCGACGACCCGACACATAGACATGGGTCACGATAGCGATGACCTCTGCCATCGAGGTGTGGTTGCAGATGATGACCGAGCCATGTTCGCCGCGCGGCATGAGCTTCTCGGCGTCTTCCATCTTCCAGCGCCACATGATCTTGGAGAACACGAACAAGATCATGATGACGACCCAATAGAACAGCCTGAGCGGCAAAGGATATGCACGCATCGCGGTGTCGTAGTAGAAATCCGTTGGCTTGGTGAACGACATGCTCATGCGCTACCGCCTCTCTTTGATCAACGCAGCGATGCGTGCAACCACCTCGTCGATGGAAGCGGCAGTGGAATCGATATGCACGGCGTCGGCAGCCGGCACAAGCGGAGCGACCTCACGGCTTGAATCAAGCTGGTCGCGACGTTCGATGGCGTCGAGCGTACGCGTGAACTCCTGCTCAAGCTCCTCTTTGCTTGGCGAATCAACGTCCGCCTCATGGCGCTGCGCGACGCGGCGACGTGCGCGCTCGGCAGGGTCCGCGGTAAGAAACACCTTGACCTCGGCTGCGGGGAACACCACCGTCCCGATGTCGCGACCCTCGGCTACCACATCATGGCCATCGGCGGCACGACGCTGAACATCGAGCATCGCACGGCGCACGCCCGGGTATGCGGAAACCTTGGATACGCAGGCATCGACGGCAGGGGTACGGATCTCGTCGGTGACGTCAACACCGTCGAGCAGGACGCGTGCCCGTGCGCCGGCACGGCGCGCAACGTCGATGCGGACCGTGCGTGCAAGCTCATCGATGGCCGCCTCGTCATCCAGGTTTGCCGCGCGCTCGAGGGCTGCCAGTGCAACCGCGCGGTACATCGCACCGGTATCGAGCTTCTCAAAGCCCAGACGCGCAGCCAGCTGCCCCGCAATCGTAGACTTACCCGAGCCAGCCGGCCCGTCTATCGCAACGATCATCGCGTTCCTTCCTCGCTCGTATATGGCTCTCGCACATCTGCAGCCGCGCGCAAGCGCCCAATTTCTTCCTCTGTCAAGCATCGCCATGTCCCTGGCTTCAGCTGACCAAGCTCAAGCGGTCCAAATGCCGGTCGATGAAGCCTCAGCACCGGATGATGGACGCGACCCAGCATGCGCTTTACCTGGTTTTTGCGACCCTCGCTCAACTCTATCTCGACCACCGAGCTATGAGGCGGTGCGGGCTCCGACCAGATGCGACGTGCTGCACGAGCGCTCACGATGCGGCTGGGAGCGGGCTTGCAGGGTCCATCGTCGAGCATGATACCCTGCCGGAGCGGCTCAAGCTCGGCATCGGTCATAACGCCATCAACAAGCGCCACGTAGCGCTTCGCGACATGGCGCGAAGGATGCAGGAGCGCCTGCGCCAGATCGCCGTCGGTCGTGAAGAGAAGCAGCCCCGTCGTATCGTAATCGAGCCTCCCCACGGGAAAGAGACCCGGATAGCGCTCGGTGGGCACGAGTTCCGCCACACAGCGCCTCCCTTGCGGATCACTCATGGTAGTGATGAAGCCCGCAGGCTTATGCAGCATGAGGTACACCGGCGTGTCGCCCCATACCACGCGCTTTCCATCGACCTCGACCACATCGAGATCGGTATCGACCTTGGTACCCAGCTCAGTGGCAACCCTGCCGTTCACCGTGACGCGACCCGCGGTCATGATTGCCTCGGAACCGCGGCGGCTCGCCACGCCCGCGCGCGCCAAGAAGCGCTGCAGGCGCATGGTATGCGGGTGCGACTCACTCATCGTACACATCCGACGCATTCCCGACGATCATGAGATCATCGTCTTCGTCCTCATAGGTATCGACGAGCTCGCGCTCTTCCTCAAGATCCTCTTCGGTCTCCTCGAGGGTGGACTGGATGGATCGGCCCGAAAGGCGCTCGCGGATAAACTGGCGCGCCTGCTCATCAGGGGCGAACTGCTCCAGATCGGGCAGATCGCGAACCGAACGCAAGCCAAACTTTTCCAAAAACGCATTCGTGGTGCCGTAGAGGATGGCCTGGCCATGTTCGGCATCGCGACCAAGTTCGCGAACAAGGCCCTTGTCGACAAGAGAGGAGATCACGCCATCGGAGTTGACGCCGCGAATACCGCGCACCATCTCACGCGTCGCGGGCTGATGGTAGGCGATGACCGCAAGCGTCTCGAGCGCGGCCTGACTGAGCTTCTGGGTATCCCAGGAGAGCACAAACGCCTCGACCTGGTCGTGAAACGCGGGATGGGTAAAGAGGCGCCAGCCGCCAGCAACCTCGCGAAGCTGGAACCCCCGATTTGCCTCCTCATATTCCACCTTGAGCTCGGCGAGCAGCGATGCAACCTCTCCAGGAGCCACATCGAGCGCCTGCGCGAGCGCGCTCGCGCTCACCGGATCGCTCGACACAAGCAGCAATGCCTCGAGTGCCCCCTTGATCGAGTGCGGCGTAAGATGCTCCAGCGATTCCAACGGTTACTCCTCTTCAACAAAGAGCGCGTCGCCAGGACGATATTCCGGCGCGCCCTCAACGCGATCGATGGTGATAACTCCAAAATTCTCATCCTGCGCAAGCGTGAGCGACCCGCGCTTCGCAAGCTCAAGGATGGCCAGAAACGTTGAGACGATCTGCTCGGTTGTGGCGCCGTTATCCAAGAGGTCATGGAACGTGCAGTGACCGCGTGCGATGGTGAGGCGATCGACCGAGGCAACCGTAAGTTCAAGCGGCACGCGATGAGGGGCCACATGTTCCGCCTCAAGAAGAAACGTCTCGCGGCGCCCATCAAGATCGGCGCAGATGACAGCAAGGCCGCGCAAGGTGATGCCTGCCAGATAATCAGGCATCAAATTCAAAAACTCGGGATCGGGCCCCGCCACGCGGGGGTGCATGCGGCTCTCCGCCTCCATGCGCGCACCCAACGCAGCTGCCGCACCTTTGAACTGGCGATAGGCGATCAGTCGTTGGATGAGCACCTCACGCAGGGCGTCCGCATCGAGTCCGGCATATTCATCGTAGTCGTCATCGAGCTCTTGAGAGACGGGCTTGTCCTCGGGGACGAGCGAAGCGGCCTTGATATCGAGCAGGGTGGCGGCGACCAAGAGGAAGTCGCTCGCCACATCGAGGTCAAGCGTATCGAGACGGTCGACCTCGGCGAGATACTGCTCGGCAACCTCGCTGATGGAGATAGCTCCGATATCGACCTTCTGACGTGAGACAAGCTGCAACAGCAGATCGAACGGCCCGCTGTATGCCTGCGTTGTCACCCTGTATGACACGCCGCGCCCTCCCCTCGTATGCATCTAACCTTATAAAGTTTACCGCATAGGTCGCGCTTCATCACGCAAGCGCCCACGAGAGCAGCGCATCTCCAAGGGGGTAGACCGTGACATTGAAGTAGAGCCCGATAAGATCGATACCGGTGAGCTGCGGCAGCAGATACAGCACGATGATGAGGATAGGCATGGCATACTGCTGAATCTGGTAATACGTTCGCAGCGCCTCCCCTTTGAGAAACGGCACGAGGATAGACGAGCCATCGAGCGGTGGCAAGGGGATGAGGTTGAAAAACGCCAAGGAGAGATTTATCGAGAGCACGGTGACCAGCACGTTCAGTATGATCATGGCGGTTCTATAGTCGAGTACTCCGTTCATGATGGCAGGATTGAGCGTGCTCGCCAGCACCGCTGCGATTACAGCGAGCACGATGTTCGATGCGGGGCCGGCGAGGGCAACCAGCACCTCATCGCGCTTGGGATGCTTGAGGTTTCCCAAATACACCGGCACCGGCTTGGCAAAGGCGAAAACCGGTCCGCCCAAGGCGATCATGATGAGCGGCAGGATCACGGTGCCGAATGGATCGATATGTGCGAGCGGGTTGAGCGAGACGCGCCCACGTGCACGGGCCGTATGGTCGCCAAGTGCGTAGGCGCACAACGCATGCGCGCTCTCGTGCACCGTAATACCCAGTATGATGGCAAGCGCACTGGCGAGAAGGTACTGCAGGTTGCCCATCGCGCATCCCCCGCTTTATCGAAGCGCGCGCGAGCCGCGCATGCAGACGTAATCGAGCACGAAGCACACCGCGGCAACGAGTGCGAAATCAAAGCGGAACACACCGCCAAACGGTGAGGCGATCACCCCGTAGCCCGCGATGGCGCCGGGAATGGTGCGTGAGAGATCCACCACGAGCCCCACGATATTGAGCTTCGCTGCGATGCCGCTGAAGCACAGCGCGATCACGATGAGGCACATCGCGATGCCGCACAGTCTGAGCACGAACGCCAGGATGTTGAGCGCCACCGCGCCCGCCTTACGCGCCTCCATGGGTAACCTCTTCCTCGATCTCGGTCGACAACTCGAGCCATTCGTCCTCGAGCGCAGGCAACGCCTGCTTCAGGCCGTTATATTCCCCCAACGCCTCGTTGAAACGCGCCTGGTCGGCGTAGAGCTCCTCGGAGGCCATGAGCTCCATGAGCTCATCATATCGGGCGCGCTTACGCTCGAGTTCGGCCTCGACCTTCTTCAAGCGGTCGCGCTTCGACTTGAGGCGCTTGTTCAAGGCCGCGCGCGCCTCGGCCTCGGCGCGCCGCTGTTCACGGGTCTTCTTGCCCTCGCGCGCGGGGGCCTCTCCCCCCTCGTGGTGGCGCCTGAGCGTGCGAGAGCCCTCGGCGGGCGCCGGGGCGGCGGCAGTGGGCTTGGCCTCCTGATCCGCCGCGAGGGCGCGCTGCGGGAGGTCCTCGCGCTTGAAGAGGTAGTAGTCGTAGTCGCCGTCGATGACGGTCATCTTGCCGTCGCGGATGTCGATCACGCGGTTCGCCACGGCGCGTACGAGGTGCTCGTCGTGGGAGATGAGGACGAGCGTGCCGGGAAAGTTCCTGAGCGCGTTCTCGAGCATGTCCACCGAGTCGATATCGAGGTGGTTCGTGGGCTCGTCGAGGCAGAGCAGCGCCTCGGGCGCCACGAGCATCTTGGCGAGCGCCAGACGCGCCCGCTCGCCGCCCGAGAGCACGCCCACGCGCTTGTCGACGTCGTCACCCGAGAAGAGGAAGGCGCCCAAAAGGCTTCGCTGCTGGGGCACCGTCCATGTGGGCGCCACGGAGTCGATCTCCTGGAGGACCGTGTTCGCCTCCTTGAGGCCTTCGAGCTGGTGCTGGGCGTAGTAGGCCACGCCCACGTTCACGCCGAGGTCGCGCGTGCCCGAGCTCGGCGCCTCGATGCCGGCGAGCATCTTCAGGAGCGTCGACTTGCCCGCGCCGTTGGGACCCACGAGCGCCACGTGGTCGCCGCGGTAGAGCGTGAGGTCGATGCCGCTGTAGACGTGCTTGTCTGCATAGGACTTCGACACGCCCTCGAGCTTCACCACCATGTCACCGGAGCGCGGCGGGTCGGGGAACTTGAAGTCCACGTGCTTATGGCCTTCAGGCAGGATCACGAGCTCGCTTCTGATCTGCTCGATGCGGCGCATGCGCTCCTGCGCCTGAGCGGCCTTGGTGGGCTTGTAGCGGAACTTGTCGACGAAGACCTGCATGTGCGCAATCTCGCGTTCCTGGGCGGCGCGCTTGGCGCGCATCTGCTCGAGGTTGTCCTCGCGCTGCTTGAGGTAGGAGCTGTAGTTGCCCGTGTAGACCGTGATGCGGCGGTTCTCGAGCGCGGCCACGTGGTCCACGCAGGCATCCATGAAGGCGCGGTCGTGGCTGACGATGAGCACGGCGCCCTCGTAGCTCGAGATGAAGCTCCGCAGCCACTGGACGCTCTCGAGGTCGAGGTGGTTCGTGGGCTCGTCGAGGAGCAGCAGGTCGGGGTGGCGCAGGAACAGCTTCGCGAGCGCGATGCGCATCTGCCAGCCGCCCGAGAACTCGGCGCAGGGCTTGCCGAAGTCCTCGACGGGAAAGCCCAGGCCGGCGAGGATCTGGCGGGCGTTGCTCTCGAGTTCATAGCCGCCGAGCCCCTCGAAGCGGTCCTGCACGCGCCCATACTCATCGAGGAGCGCTTGGGGCACCTCGCCCGTCTCCCCCGCCTCGGCGATCTTGAGCTGGAGCTCCTCGGCGCGCGCGCCGAACGCGCGAATCTCGTGCGCGGCGGCCATGACCTCTTCGATCACGGGGACGTCGCTCGCGAGCTTCGTCTCCTGCTCGAGGTAGCCCACGTTCACGTCCTTCGCGAACGTGATGGTGCCGCCGTCGGCGGTGTCGAGCCCCATGATGATCTTCAAAAGCGTGGTCTTGCCGGCACCGTTGGGACCCACAAGGGCGAAGCGGTCGCCGGGGTTCACCTGGAAGGACGCACCGGAAAAGAGCGTGCGCGCACCGAAGCTCTTCTCGATCTTGTCTACGTTGAGGATCATCTGCTCACCCCGCACCCAACGCGCAGCGCTTACCGCACTGTGAAGCGTTCGATATGAAAAAGGGCCGGCGATTGCTCCCCGGCCCCGTTCAAGTTCTGGTGGGCGTTACAAGATTTGAACTTGTGACCCCTTCCGTGTGAAGGAAGTGCTCTACCCCTGAGCCAAACGCCCTTGTGCTTTTCAGCGATAGCTA